>CAKUFG010000005.1 GCA_934647235.1 uncultured Clostridia bacterium | reverse complement strand
GCGGGAGAATCCAGGTTCCATTCGTCCAGCTTGCCGTCGATTTCAATGCCGTTGGCTTTGTGGGCGGTAATGTTGGGGCGGGCGGCGTTCTCCGCCAGGGCGGGAACGGCCAGCGTCAGGGCGGCCAGCATGCCGGCCGCAAATTTCATCAGCTTTTTCATAAGAGTGCTCCTTTCGTCAGCGGAAGGTATCCTTCTGCATGCCTTTTTTCAACACTGCTATCATAGCAGAATGCGGTCAAGCGTAAGCAGGATATTCATACACAGAAAACGGGAAAATCCAAAACCGGCGCTCAATGGAGCAGGCCGAAGCCCTCGTCCGCCTGCGCAGCCTCCATGGGCTTGTCCAGCGCGTTATTCAGCCATACGCTGCCATCCAGCGTCCCGATGACCTGCACGCTGGCCTGCCCGCTGCCGGCAAAGGTGTTGCCGCTGAAGCGGCTGTATGCGATATCCCGCAGGTACAGCCCGCAGCAACGACTGCCTTCAAATAAGTTATCCGCCAGGTCAAGCTGCGCGCCGCCGTAGGCCATCACGGCCACCCAGTTATCCCGCAGGGTGTTGCCTGCAAAGGCTGCAGGCGTTGCGTCCAGCCGCACGCCGCACACGGTGCAGCCCTGCGCCGTGCAGCCGTGCATCAGCACATGCCCTTCTTTTTGCAGGTTGAAGCCGTTTTCACAGTTGATTGCGGCGCAGTTTTTCAGCGTATTGCCGCTGCCCGCCGCCAGAAAATAGCCCTGCCCCGTGCCGGTCACGGAGCAGTCGATCATGGCGCTGTCCTCGATAAAGGAAAAGAACAGCCCCTGATCGCAGTCTGCCGCCGTGCAGCTTTGCAGGATCATATGCCTGCTGGCGCGGATATCCAGCCCATGGTTGGTCTGCGCGGCGGAGCAGCCGTTCAGCAGCCCGCCCTCGCACTTGGCCGCATAAATGCCGAACACCCCGCAGCGATCCGCGCGGCTGTTTTCGATGAGAACAGAGCGGTTATAGGTCAGCACCATGCCCATGGAGGCGTCCGAAACATCGGCGCTGCGGATGATCACCTCGTCGCAGCCGCAGCAGATGATCTGCCCGGCGTTCTCGGGCGCTTCCACCCTGGCCTGGCAGGCGGCATAGAACAGAGGCTTACCGTTTACCGTACAGCCTTCAATGGTATGGCTGGTAAAATATGCGGGATCCTCGCCCACCTCGAACAGGCCGGTCAGCACGGGCTTTCCCTTGCTGTTTTCGGACAGCGGCGGCCCCGCCAGCGCAATGCTGCAGCCGGCAAAGGCGCAGTTCCGCAGCGTCATGCGGTAAATGCCGCCGCACCATATGCCGCAGGAGGAGGTGCGCCAGGCCGGATCGGCCAGCGACACGCGGCAGCCTTCCATACGCAGATCGCTGCCTATGGCGTAAACGCCTGTGCGACGGAAGCAGATATCCAGCCCCTCCAGGGCGACGCCGTCCGCTTCCACGCGAAGCGCCGCCTTGAAGGCAGGCGCGTCGATCACGGGCGATTGCCCATCGGCGGCCCGCAGCACCACGGCTTTGTCAATTACAATGGGAAAGCTTTCCAGAGCCTCGTCGTATATGCCGCCGCCCAGCTCGAGCACATCGCCGTCCCGGCACAGCGCAAGCGCCTGCGTCACGCTCATGCCCTGTGGGGAAACGGAATACACCTCCCCGCAGGCGGCCAGCGGAAAAAGCAGAAGGAACGCGGCCCAAAGAAGTGCTTTTTTCATGCGTTTTCTCCTTTTTTACCCTTCATTCTGCTGCAATTATCTCAGACTGCGCCCTGTAATAAACAGGAAAATGCAATCCTGACGGATGCAAAAAGGCGGCCGTCCGGCATGCATTGTGAATATCCGGCACGAGGGACTGGAAAATCCGGTTATGTGCTGGATTTTCCTCCATTATATGTTATAATATTACCAGATGAAACGATTCTGGAGGTGCCGCGATGTATCGCGTTCTGATCGTGGATGATGAAATGCCCGCGCTGCGCTTTGTGCAAAGCATTATCGAGCAGTTTGCCCAGAATTTTCAGGTGGTCGGCACGGCGGCCAGCGGCGAGCAGGGCTTCCAGTTTCTGGAGCAGCATCCGGTGGACCTGCTGATTACCGATATCGGCATGCGCGGCATGAACGGCATCGAGCTGGCGCAGTCCGCACGCGCCATGCAGCCCAATATCCATATCGTCATCATCAGCGGCTACGGCGAGTTTGAATACGCCCAGGGCGCTATCCAGGCCGGCGTGGACGAGTATCTGCTCAAGCCCGTCAGCATCAGCAAAATGACCGCCATCCTGCAGGCGCTGGAAAAGAAAATGGACGACAGCTCCAACGATCTGGCCGCAACGCTGCTGCCCGCCATCGCCTGCGGACAGCCCTATTCCAAGAATAAAGCCCTGCAGCTTTATCGCCAGAAAACCTTCTATTTTGCGCTGATCCGCTGGGGAAATCTGGATATGCGCCTGCCGTGCGCGCTGAGCGCCGCATCCATGGTGTTTCCCAGGGACGAGCATTTTGACGTGCTGCGCGGGCGGGACGACGACGAGCGCATTCTCATCGCCCCCAGCATGCCCATGGAGGAGTTCTTGAGCGGCCTGAGCGTTTATATGACCAAGCCGGGCAGCCTGCCTACCTGGACGGCGATTTATACGCCGCAGGCCCGCGAAATTGAAACCCTGCCCAGCTTTATCGAATGGGCCATCCAGATGCTGCAGAATAGAACGGTCATCGGCAAGCACCAGATCATCCGCTACGCGGGCGGCTCCGCTGTGCAGGAAAGCGCGCGCCTGCCCGCTGCCGATCTCAAGCAGCTGGCGTACTTTATCAGCATGGGCAAATACCGCATGATCAAGGATTACTTTGTATCCCTGGCCGTCGCCTGGGAGCGGGAGCAAACGCCGCAGCTGCAGGCCTGGCAGATGATCCGGCAGATCATTTATCAGGCGGTCGCGGTCTATCCGCCCCTGAGCAATCAGCTGGAGGAGACGCTGACGGAGTTCAGCGATACCATCCGCTGCGCAGGCTCCTACGGTGATCTGATGTCCAGCGTGTATACGCTGCTGTTTGAAAACGGCAGCATCCGCGACCGCAAGCTGTCCACGCAGGAGCTGTACGACTACGCGGTAAAATACATTGAAGAAAACTATGCCCAGCCGCTGGGCATGCAAAGCGTGTGCGATGAGATCGGCATTTCGCAAACCTACCTGAGCAGGCTGTTCCGCAAATACAGCGATACCACCTTCAACGCCTTCCTGACCCGCTGCCGCATGGAGGCCGCCATGAAGCTGCTGCGGGAAAAGCCCGATCTGCTGCTGCGCGATGTAGCCGCCTGCGTGGGGTATGATGATTCCAGCTATTTTACCAAGGTGTTTCATCAGTATACCGGCAAAACGCCCTCGCAGTTTACCTCCGGCGCCTGAAAAGACCGATGAATGCCGCCATGCAGGCCGTCATTCATCGGTCTTATTTTTATTTCATCCGCTGCTTCAGCGCGTTTCGATCCAGCTTCATGGTCGCGGTGCGCGGAAGCTCGTCCAGGCGTACAAACACGTCTGGCAGCATATAGCGTGCCAGCCGCTCGCGCAGGCTGTTTTTCAGCGTTTTTTCATCGATATCGCCCGTATAGAAGCACCACAGCCGTTCTCCGTCAAAGAGCACGCAGCCCTCCTGCCAGCCGGGCGCATGCTGCAGCGCGGCCTCGACCTCGCCGATTTCCATGCGGTAGCCCAGATGCTTGATCTGCGTATCGCGCCGCCCCAGCACCATCAGCTGGCCGTCCGGCCGGATATACCCGATATCGCCGCCGCGGAAGAAGCGCTCCTGCCAGCCCTGTCCCAGCGGGTCGACCACCCAGGAGGATGCGGTTCTCTCGGGATCCCGGTAGTATCCGCTGGCGATCCATGGGCTGGATACCAGCATTTCGCCCGGCTCGCCGGGCGGCAGGGCGTCGCCGTTTTCATCCACAAAGCAGATATGCACCAGCGGGAAGGGCCTGCCCACGGGCAGGCGATCGCCCAGCTGATGCGTGCGCGCCACCTTGCCCACCGCCACCGAGAACATCTCCGTGCTGCCGTAAAAATGCCACCAGTTGGCATTGGGGGCAGCGTCCATCCAGCGCTCCAGCGGCCCCCAGGGCATGGATTCGCCGCTCATGATGCCCCATTTCAGGTGCGGAAGGCAGCCGGGGCGCAGCGCGCCCGCATGGACGATGCTGATGAAGCTGGAAGGCGTCATGCACAGCTCGGTGACGCAATGGGCGTTCAGGCTGTCAATCAGCCGCGCCGGGAAGGTCAGCGCCCCCGCGGGCAGCATGTAAACCGACGCGCCCAGCGCCACGGGCGGGAAGATCTCCAGAATGGAATTTGCATAGAAGAAGGGCGACTGATTGGCAAGGACGGTTTGCTCCGTCAGCCCATACATGGCAATGGTGGCCTCCGTCCAGTGCAGATAGCTGAAATGCGTCTGCACGGAGCCCTTGGGGATGCCCGTCGAGCCGGAGGTGTAGAGGATGGACAGGGGATCAAACACGCTGCTCTGCGCGCGCACGGCGTCCAGGAGCGCCTGGTCGATGGGCGCGGCGGCAGCGTCCTGCTCGCGGCAGACGGGGATATCCGCCATTTCGCAGGCGCGGATCGCCTTTTCCCCGCGCTCATCCACCAGCGCGGCGGCAGGCGAAAGCAGCTTCAGCAGCAGCCGCAGCCGTTCGGGCGGCATGGCAATGTCCAGCGGCGCGTAGGCGCAGCCCGCATACAGGATGCCAAACAGCGCCGGCAGGTTGCGGATGCTGCGGGCGTCCAGCAGCAGCGCCACGGGCTGACGCGGGGCGATGCGCTGCGCCAGGTACGAGCCGATGCGCTGCGCCTGCTCCAGCAGCGCGGCAAAGCTCAGGCTTTCATGATCGTCAAAGAAAGCCGTTTTCTGAGGCGCACGCCGCGCGGTTTCTTCCAGGTAAGCCAGTATGCTCGTTTTCATTCGTTTCCCTCCACTCCGGATGATTCAAAGAACGGGTATTTTTCAAACCATGTCTGTGCGCATGCGTCATACGATGCATAGCGCGCGTCTCCCCGCCGATCGGGAATGTTCAGCCCTGTGCGCAGATCCGCCCCCAGCTTTTTTGAAAAGGTGACGCTGCCCTTGACGTTCAGGTGCTGCCAGTCGGCGAAATCAGAGGAGTAGCGCAGCCCGAAGCGCAGGCTGGGATCATTGTAGTTGACGCCCTGTATGCCGTATTCCGCCGCGATGCTCCACAGCGTGTTGTAATACATATGATCGTGCGCGTAATCGGGATTGGGCATGCCGATCAGCCAGAGGGCGATGCCCTCCTGCTGGGCCAGCTCAAAGATTTTGCGGGCGTATTCCTCCTCGCGCTCGTTCATGTTCCGGCACATATTGTTCCAGGTCAGGGAGGGCCGCTGATGGCGCTCGACGCCGTCGGATTCGATATAGCCCTTCCAGCTTGCGCCGCGCCCGCCGTTATCGGGCGGCAGGCGGAAATCTTCCCCCGTCACGGCGGCATAGTTATTGTGCACCTCGGGAAGCCCCAGCATATAGCTCAGCGCGTCGCGCGGCTTTTCCACGCAGGCCAGGATTGCGCCGATGCGGTTGTCCAGCCCCCGGATGCCGAAGGTGGACAGGATGGTGCGGCCGTGCCGGGAGTAATCCTGCGTGTAGATGGCGGGCTTTGCGTCCAGCAGGATCACCTGCGGATGCTGGGTTTTCAGCGCCTCGCGGATAACATAGTAGCTGATCCAGAACGGCTGCTCGGCGCTGCAGAGATCATAGGCGGCGATGCCGTATTCATCCCACAGAATATTGGTGTTTACGCCCGCGTAGAGCAGCGATGTGCCAACGGCCAGCACGTCGATGGAATCGTCCGGCTGGCGATACAGGTTGGCCATGGCGCAGATGCCGTAATCATGCTTGGGCGTGAGCACGTAATTGGCGTAGCCCAGCGTCAGCACGGCCAGCAGGACAAAGCAGAGCAGCCGCAGCCAGAACGCGGCGAGCCTGCGCCTGCGGGATGCGATTTGCTTTGCCATAGTGCTTGCCCCCTTGCTTAAAACTGCGTGTAGAGAAACGCCGCGCCGTCATAGCCCGCGCCGTACATGCCAAACACCGCAATGCACAGCAGCAGCGCAAGCAGCGCCGGCCAGCGGACGATGCAGCGCGCCCTGGCCAGCCTGCCGCATACGTCGATTCCGCGCTCGCACAGAATTTCGATCGTCAGCACAACCGCGCAGCCTGCGCCCGCAATCAGCCATTCCAGCGGAGCCATTACGCCGCCTGTCAGCGCGCTGAAGCCGGAGAACTGCCAATTCTGAAGGCTGCCCAGCAGCAGCGATAATCCCTGCGCGGGCGACAGGGTAAAGGCAAAATACTGCGCCGGCAGGATCAGCAGCCAGGTGCGCGCCAGCCGGAGCGCCGTCATCCAGCCGTGCCTGGGCAGGTTCAGGGCGCTCCGCATGGATTTCCATACAGGCTCCAGCAGCAGCGACGCCGCCATGGCCAGGCCGAAATACGCGCCGTAGACCACCGCGTTCCAGCTGGCCATGTGCCATACGCCGATCAGCAGAAAAACGCAGCAGGTTGCCAGCGCGCTGGGAACGGCGCGCCCCGCCTGCCTGCCCAGTCGCCGCACGCTCGCCCTGCCCAGCGCGGTACCCGCGCGGGAGGTGATCAGCGGATACAGCAGATACGCGCGGAACCACGCGCCCAGCGTGATGTGCCAGCGCCGCCAGTAATCCGCCAGGCTTTGCGCAAAGAACGGACGGCGGAAATTTTCCGGCAGGGAAACGCCCAGCATGCGCGACAGGCCGCGCACCGCATCCATGCCGCCCGAAAAATCCATATAGAGCCGCACCGTGTACAGCGCCGCGCCGCCCAGGATAAACCATCCCGGCATTTCGCCGCCCTGCAGCAGCGCGTCCGTTGCAGGGGCCAGGCGATCGGCGATGACCAGCTTTTTGAAATATCCCCACAAAAGCAGCTCAAAGCCGGCCGTAAAGCCCTCGGGCGAAAAACGCTCGCCCTGGAACAGCTGCCCGCTCAGCTCCTTCCAGCTTGAAATGGGTCCCTGCGTCAGCTGCGGAAAATACCCCAGAAACAGCCACGCCTTCAGGGGATTTTTCTGTGCCTGCGCCTTGCCGCGATATACGTCGATCAGGTATCCTGCGGCCTGAAAGGTATAGTAGCTGAGCCCCAGCGGCAAAACCAGCGCCGCTCCGGACAGGGCGGGATAATACTTCAGAAAGGCCATCGCGCCCAGATCCAGCACAAGCAGGGGCGCGAGCACCCAGCGGCTTCTGTGCTTTTCCAGCAGCAGCGCGCCGCCCCACATGACAAGCGCGGCGGCGCTCAGGTGGGCGATGCTTTGCCACCCTGAAAGCAGCAGAAAGGCTGCGCTGCCCAGCAGCAGCGCGGTCCAGCGGATGCGGAGCGGCAGCAGGTAATAAACAACCGTTACCCCTGCGGCCAGCAGAAAGAATTCAAACGATAAGATGCTCACGTTCCGCCTCCTGTTTCAGGGCGATGCGATCCAGCTTGCCGCTGCCCGTGCGGGGCAGGGCTTCGCGCCTGAGCAAAGCGTCGGGCAGCATATATTTGGGCAGGGCGGCCTTCAGGGACTGCCGGAGCGCCTTCTCCTGCGCGTCCCCCGTATAGGCGGCGATGATTTTGCCCCTTTCAGCATCGTAATAGCAGCAGGCCAGGACAACGCCCGCCGCGCTTTGCAGGGCGCACTCAATTTCGCCCAGCTCGATGCGGTAGCCGCTGCGCTTGATCTGATTGTCCCGCCGGCCCAGAAACATCAGCTCCCCGCGCTCGTTATACGCGCCCAGATCGCCCGTTTTGTAGATGATTTCCGGCAGCTGCGGGCGCAGCGGGTTCTGAACAAAGGCTGCGGCGGTCTTGTCCGGCGCGTTGTAATAGCCGGGGGACAGGCAGGAGCCTGCGACGCAGATTTCCCCGTCGATCAATACAATGCGCGTGTTGGCGCAGGCAAAGCCGATGGGCAGCGCGTCGGTATCGGCAAAATCCCGATCCACCCGATACCACGCGCATACATCGGTAATCTCGGTAGGGCCGTACATGTTTACATAGTCTGCCTGCGGCAGCGCGCGCCGCCATTGGTTCAGCACGGCGCAGGGCATGACCTCGCCGCAGAAGAATACCCGCCGAAGCTGGGGAAGGCACCCCGCCTGCCAGTCCATCGCCCGCGGCAGCGCCGCCAGAGCGGAGGGCACCCAGAAGATCGTATCGATCCGGGCCTCCCGCAGGCGGCTGAGCAGCCGGTTGGGAAACAGGAAATCGCCCCGCGGGATCAGGTACAGGCTGCCGCGCATGCGCATGGCGCAGTATATATCCAGCACGGAATTGTCAAAGTAAAACGGCGCCTGGCTGCCAAAGCGCACGCCTGCGGGCAGGCGCAGCGCATCGCAGGCCCATTCGATCAGATCGATTACGCTGCGGTGGGTGACGGCCACGCCCTTGGGCGTGCCGGTGGAGCCGCTGGTGAAGAGCACATACAGCAGATCGCCGTCAATGTGCGCCTGCCTGCGGCAGCGCAGCAGCGCTTCGTCCGGAACCCCCTGAATATCAGTGGTGCAGAGCGCCGGCACGCCGTTTGCGATGCGGTTGGCGAGGGCGGCAAAGCGTTCCTCATATAGAACGGCGGCCGGGCGCAGCGTGCCGGCAATCAGCGCCATGCGCGCCTCGGGCATGGTGGAATCCAGCGGCGTGTAAAAGCAGCCCGCATACACCGCGCCCAGCATGGCGCACAGGCATTCGGGGCTTTTTTCCATCAGGATCAGCACGGGAGACTGACCGGCGATCAGCTGAGCCAGGCGGCTGCCGATGCACTGCGCCCGGCTTTGCACCTGCGCCCAGGTAAGGCCGCCCTCCGGCTGCGCAAAGGCAGGCGCGTCCGGCGACAGCCGCGCCGCGTCCTCCAGCCAGCCCAGCACATTGCGCACGCTCATTTTGACTGGCACCTGCGCACCAGCGCCAGCATGGCCGCCGCGCTGTTAAAGTTCTCCGGCTCGATTTCTCCGGCGGAGATGCGGATATCAAACGCATCGTCCAGCGCGGCGATGATCTGGGTCAGATCCAGCGAGTCGATCAGGCCGTCCTCTACCAGGCGTTCCTCATGGGCGAAGTCCACATCGTCCCGTATCTGAGCAAGCTCGTCGAGCAGCCTTTCCATATCGTTCATCGCGGTTGCTCCTTTCGTTGTCCTCTGTATTGCGGCATGTCCTTTCCGCAGGGGCGAAGGCCCCGTCCCTCTGGAAAAGGCATCCCGGAGGAGAAGCGCGCGCTTCTCCCCCGGAGGGCTTTTTACAGGTTGATGCGGTTTTGCGTTTCAGGGTCAAACAGGTGCAGCTTGGCGCGGTTGGGGGTAAGCAGCAGCTCTTTTTCGGTGGGAGCGGTTTCGCCGGTATACTTGAACACCACCACTTTTTCGCCGATGTGCACATAAATCAGGTAGGCGTCGCCCAGCGGCTCGATGGAATCCACATGCGCGGCAATGCCGTTTACGCCCTCCCTGGCCAGTTCAAAGTCCGAGGGGCGAACGCCCAGATCGACCTTCCTGCCGGCATAGGGGGTCAGCGCCTCGCGCACGCTTTCGGGCGCGTGCAGGCGGAAGGCCCCCGCGTCCAGGATCAGGCTGCCGTTTTCCTGCTTGACGCCGCAGGAAAACAGGTTGATCTGCGGTGTGCCCAGAAAGCCCGCCACAAACTCGTTGGCCGGGTGATCGTACAGATCGTTTGGCGTGCCCTGCTGCATGATATGGCCGTCCTTCATCAGCACGATGTGGTCGGCCATGGTCATGGCCTCCGTCTGATCATGGGTGACGTAAATGGTGGTGATGCCCAGCTGCTCCTGAATCTTTTTTAATTCATAGCGCACCTGATCGCGCAGCTTGGCGTCCAGGTTGCCCAGCGGCTCGTCCAGCAGAAATACCTGCGGATCGCGCACCAGGGCGCGGCCCAGCGCCACGCGCTGCCGCTGGCCGCCGGAAAGCTCGGCCGGGCGGCGCTCCAGCAGGCTTTCAATGGACAGCATCCTGGCCATGTAGCTGACGCGCTTGTCAATTTCCTCCTTGGGGGCCTTTTTGGTTTTCAGGGCGAAGGACATGTTCTCCCGTACCGTCATGTTGGGGTACAGGGCGTATTCCTGAAACACCATGGCGATATTGCGCTCCTGCGGCGGCACAAAGGTTTTATCCTTACCCTTGCCGGCCGCGCTGGTCATCACATCCTCACCGAAGCGGATTTCGCCGCCGACGGGGTGCAGAAGGCCCGCGATGCAGTGCATGGCTGTGGATTTGCCGCAGCCGGAGGGGCCCAGAAACACGCAGAATTCGCCGTCCTTGATTTCCAGGCTCAGCTTATCCAGCACAAAGGATTTGCCCTTGTTATAGCTTACGCTCAGATCCTTGATTGAAATAGCAGCCATGCTCTTACCTCCCGAAGCCTTCCGTTTCGATGCCGAAGCCATATTCATACAGCGGGTTTTCGATATCCTTGGGCATATCCTCCCGCTGCGCGAGCACCTGCTCCATGCTGGCCGGAATCTGGAAGGGCAGTTTGCCCGTGACGGGGTTTTCGCCAAACAGCGTATCAGCCAGCGCCTGCGCGCCGTTGGTTACGCCGGGACGATAGGCAATCAGCACGCTGTCCGCCGCCTGCGCCACAGGGGTAAGCACGTAGGCGCGGTTCATGATCACCACGGCGACCACGTTTGCGCCCGCGCTGTCCAGCGCGTTGAGGAGCGCAAGCTGCTCCTCGGGAAATTCCAGCGTCGCCGAGCCCCAGGCAGGCTCGTGCGTGCCGCTCTTTTCGCCCACGACCACCACGGCGGTTACGCCCGTCAGATCGGCGGGAACGTCCGCAGCGCTTTCAATATAGGTTACGTTGTCCGCGCCCGCCTTGGACTGCAGGGCCTCCAGGATCGTCGTGCCCTTGATTTCCACCGGCTCCTTGGCCGTCCAGCCGCTATTGAGACAGCGCACATCATTGGCCAGCGAGCCGGCTACGATGAAGCTTTGCCCGGACAGAGACGCGGCGTTTTCATACTTGACCAGCGTAAAGGACCTGGCGGCTGCTTCCCTGGCGATTTCCAGATGCGCGGCGCTGCCGATGGTCTCCTCCGCCTTTTCTTCGTCTACATAGGGGTTTTCAAACAGCCCCAGCTCAAACTTGGCAATCAGGATGCGGCGGCAGGCGTCGGTCAGCCGCTCCTCATCCACCTCGTCCACCAGCTGCCGGGTAGAGCGCACGCCCGCGCCGCCCAGAACGTCCGCGCCCGCGTTGGCGGCGCCGGAAAAGTTCAGGCCCCAGTCGGTCTGGATGATGCCGGTATAGCCCATCGTCCCGCGCAGCAGATCGGTCATGACCGCCGCGCTTTGATCGGCGGAATTATCCACGGCGTCGCCGCCCAGATAGGGCACGGTAGAGTAGCCGTAGGGCATGACCGCCGCCGCGCCCGCGTCGATAGCGGCCTGAAAGCCCGCCAGATGCAGCGCGAGGGAATCCTCGCCGATAGTCAGCGGGGTGCCGTCCACGCCGTTGGTCTGCGCGCCCGCGCCGGGGAAGTGCTTTACGGTGGCCATGATGGAATCCTGCGTCAGTGTGCTGCCGCCCTGCAGCGTGCGCACGGCGACGGCAATCAGCTTCTGCACCACCTGGGTATCCTCGGAGTAGCACTCCTGGTTGCGGCCCCAGCGGGGATCGGTGATCAGGTCCGCGTCCGGGGACAGCGCCATGCGCACGCCCATGGCTGCTAGCTCTTCCTTGAGCACCTGATAGTATTTTTCGGTCAGCTCCGGATCGTTGGCCGCGCCCAGGTTGATTTCATCGGGCAGGAAGGTCGCGTCCTTTACAAAGGCGGCGCCTGCTTCCGTATCCATGGAGAAAATGATGGGAATGCCCAGCTCGGCGCTTTCGGACAGCTCCTGGATCTCGTTGGTCAGCCGGGCGGCGTTGCGGGCGCTGCCGACGGCCTGCGCTTCGCCGTCTTCCGCTTCCTCGTCCTCATCCTCCTCGGCGTCCGCTTCGGCGGTATCGAAGATATACTCGTATACCAGCGCGAAGCCCACGTTATCCTTGGCGAACCAGCTGTCCTTTTTTGTTACCAGCGTCAGATGCACCATCTGGGCGGCCTTCTGGCTGGCGGTCATCAGGGAAAGCAGGTTTTCGGCGCGCTCCTGCGGGCTGAACCGCCAGTCCTCATAGGGATCCAGCTGGCCGTTGTCGTTGAGATCCTTGAACTGATAGCCGTCCGCCTCGATAATATCCTTTACGCGGGCGGCCAGCACAGGCTGGGTCAGCGCGCTCTCCGCGCGCACGGGCAGGGCGCTCAACCCCAGCATGGCTGCCAGCGCCAGAGAAGCGATGCGTTTGAATGCCTTCATTTGCGTTTTCTCCTTTCAGCCTTACGAGGCGGTCACAGCGCCGCTCATCTGGCCGCTGATCAAGTATTTACCCATGAAGATATACAGCACCAGCACCGGCAGCGCCAGAATCAGCGAGCCGGCCATCTGCACGTTGAACTCCGCAGCCATGGTGCCGGCCAGCTCGTTGAGGGCGATGGTGGCGGGCTTGGAATCATATCCGCCCAGTACCAGGGCGAAGAGCATTTCGTTCCAGATGGAGGTGCACTGAAACACGAAGGTGGTAATGGTGGCGATCATGGTGTTGGGCACGACGATCTTGCGGTAGATCTGCCACATGCCGTTGCCGTCGATCATGGCCTGGCGGATCAGCGCGTCGGGCACGTCGGCGTAATAGCCGCGCATCATTACCGTGCACATGGGCATGCCGAACACTGCGTGCACCAGTACCAGACCCCATACGTTATCGTACAGGTTCAGGCGGTTGATGGTTTGAAGCAGGGGGATCAGGATCGCCTGGAAGGGCAGGTAGGTGGCTGCTACCAGGGCGATAAAGAACACGTTGTTCAGGCGGAATTTCCATTTGCTCAGCGCGTAGGCGCAGATGGAGCCCAGAAATACCGAGCCTGCCGCGCCGAAGAGCGTAACCACCAGCGAGGTCATCAGCGGCATGCCCAGCTCCTCCATGGCGCTGGCATAGCCCTCCAGCGTCCAGCGGGTGGGCGGGGTGATGGGGGTGGAGGTCATGACCTCGCTGTTGGTTTTGAAGCTGGTCATTACCGTGCCCCAGAAGGGCAGCATGTAAAAGATCAGAAAGGCGGCCATGATCAGATAATACGCAATATGCAGCGCCGTCATATGCCAGCGGGGCTTGATGCGGATGGTCTGCGCCTGCTGGCCCGCCTTGCTGCGTTGGATGCCTGCGTTGGTTTGCATCATGCTTTCCTCCTGTTGGTCCAATAGGTCAGCGGCAGAATCAGCGCCAGCACCAGCGCCAGCAGGAAGCAGCTGATCGCCGCAGAGTAGGCAAAGTTATTGCTCTGGAAGGCCTCGTTGTACATCCAGATGGGCAGCGTCCAGGCGGAGGAGGTGGTGTAGCCAACCAGCGATACGATAAAATCGAAGGAGCGCAGCGCGTACATGGCCAGGATGGTGATGCAGCTGCCTGCGGCGCCCTTGAGCTGGGGGATGATCAGCCGCCAGTAAATGCGCGGCATGTACGCGCCGTCCAGCTTGGCGGCGTTGATGACGTTGACCGGCACGTTTTTGATGGCCGCCAGAAAGATCACGGCCACATAGCCGGAAAACTGCCATACCATTGCGATGATGATGGAGAGCATGATGGTGCGGCTGCTGGAGGCCCACATGAGATGGCCGTCCTTCATGGCCGCCGACACGTTTACGCCCAGCATGCTCAGAAAGCTGTTGAGCACGCCGCCGGTGGGACGATACATATAGGCCCATACCGTGCCCGTTACCACAAAGGAAAGCGCGAAGGGCAGCAGGATCAGCGTGCGGAACACCGCCGTGCCCCGCAGCCCCTGATCCATAATCAGCGCGAGCCCCAGGCCCAGCAGCAGGCAAAGGGGAATCAGGCAGAACAGCAGCAGCGTGTTTTTCAGCGCGGGCCAGAAATTGGCGCTGCCAAACATCTTGGCATAGTTGCCAAAGCCGCCCCAGCCGTAGCTGGCTTCCAGCTCGCCCGCCTGCCAGTCGGATACGGATACCCACAGGTTCCAGCCCAGGGATACGTATACAAAGTAGATCAGCAGCGCGGCGGGGATGCAGATCCAGATCAGCGGGTGCCGGCTCAGAAACTTGTGCACCGGGGCGACGGCCCTGGGCGCAAAGCGCAGCAGCAGCTGATAGATCAGGATCACGGCCAGCACGATGGCGCAGGTCAGCCAGAAGCCGCCGCGATCCTCAAAGGTCATGTAGACAAGGTTATCCAAGAAATCCTGAAACATAGGCAGTACCCTCATTCTGTTATTTGGAGAAAACGGGGCGGGCAGGATTTTGCCCGTCCCGTCTCCTGCCTATTATTGGCCGTAGCTCAGGCCCCAGCCATAGTCGTACAGCGGGTTCTCCAGATCGAAGGAGACGTCGCCAGCTTGATCGTTTACGGAGTCCATATCCCTGGGGAACTGCATGGGGGTTTTGCCAGTGGGATTGTTGAGGCCAAACAGCGTTTCAGCAATGGCGACGCCGCCCTGCTGGCCGGGATAATAGGCTTCCAATACAGCGTTGGTGTTTTCATCGCACCAGGTCAGGATGTAGGGGCGGCCGCCGGTTACGACGGTGATGATCTGCCCGCTGGTGCTGGCCTTCACGGCCTCCAGGATTTCCTGCTGGGAGGCGGTGATCTCCAGCGTATCGTAGCCCCACGGCGGATCGTGCTGATAGCTGGGCTCGCCTACGGATACGATCACCACGTCGGCGTCCTTGGCGGCCTCGGTAATGGCCGCCACGTCGTCGGCAATGTAGGTGACGGTATCGTTTTCACCGGCATACTGCGCGATGGCGGCGGCGATGGTCAGACCCTCCTGCTCGGAGGACCAGCCGCCCACCAGGCTCATCATATCGCCCGCGCGGGGGCCGCAAACCAGAATTTTCTGGCCGGCGTTGGCGGTCAGGGGCAGCGCGCCGTCGTTCTTGAGCAGGGTCATGGCCTTTCTGGCGGCCTCCAGGTTTACCTGGGTGTGCTCCTCGTTGCCCACGAAGGATACGGCGTAATCCACGTCGCAGTAGGGGTTTTCAAATACGCCCAGCTGGAACTTGGCCTTTATGATGCGGGTGGCGGCGGCGGTCAGGATCGCTTCGTCAATCTTGCCCTCCGCGGTCATTTCCTCCATCTGGTCGATCAGACGGATGGACTCGCCGCCAATGCCGTCCACGCGGCTCTGGGTAACGCCGATGATGATGGCTTCCTCATCGGATACCTCCTCGCCGGTCATGGTGCCCAGGCCCTCCTGGATGGCCCAGATCATGCCCCAGTCGGTCTGGATGATGCCCTCAAAGCCCATCTGCTCGCGCAGCAGATCCTGCAGCGCGGCCTTGGAGCCGATGGCGCTGTTTTCCATATCCAGCGCCAGGGGCACGGAGTAATAGGGCATTACGCTGCCCACATTCGCCTCGATGGCCGCGTAGTAGGGCTTCAGGTGAATCTGCAGCGTTTCTTCATCCGATACGATGGGCGAGGTGTCCTTGCCGTCCATCTGCGGGCCCGCGCCGGGAAAATGCTTGATGCAGGCCACGATGCCCTCAGAATTCAAACCGTCCTCGCCGTTCTGGAAGGCGACGATCTGCGCGCGGACCATCTGCGTTACCAGGTCGGGATCCTCGCCGAAGGTTTCCATCACACGGCCCCAGCGCGGCTCGGAGGCGATATCGGATTCAGGGGACAGCGTCATGCGCACGCCGATGGCGATGTGCTCGTCCCGGGCGATTTCAGCCAGGCGCGTGACCAGGTCTTCATCGCGCGTGGCTGCCAGCGCCAGGTTGTGGCCCGTAACGGTTGCGCCCGAAACATAGGACAGGCCGTGTACGGAGTCCATGGATACCAGCACAGGCACGCCCAGACGGCTGGCCTCGGCATATTCCTGCACGGTGTTCATGGTTTCAGCGGCGGTCTGCACGCTGCTCAGCTCGCGGATCAGCAGCATGCCGATGCCGTAATCGGAGCAGTATTTTTTCAGATACGGCGCAATTTTGCCGTCCGAACGGGGCAGATAGGTGGGGTGCTGCATCTGGGCGATCTTCTCGCGCACGGTCATCTGCGATACCAGGTCGGCCGCGCGGGTATCCGCGTCCAGCCGCCAGTCCTCGTAGGCGTCCAGTGCGCCGTTGCCGTTCAGATCGATAAACTGATAGCCGTCGGCTTCGATCAGCGTTTTTACCCTGGGGTTCAGCGCCGGCTGTTCCAGCTTTGCGCTTTCGGCCAGGGCGCGGGGGGACAGGGTGCCCGCCATGGCAAGCGCCGCCAGCAGGGATGCGCCGCGCCTGAGCAAATCTTTAGTCAACAAGGTTCCATGCTCCTTTCACACTGGATTCTTTCATGATATCCACAATCTTTTTGGCAAAGAATTCGGGGTTATGATCGCTGGAGGTAGCGAACTCCTGAATCTGGGTCTGCAGGCTGGTGGAAGCCGCCCAAGGCAGCGCCGTGCCGTGCGTAAAGCTGGGATAAACGCGGGTGCTTTCGCTGGTCAGCTCGTTTTTGAAGGCCAGCGTCAGGGGACAGTAGGTTTCATCGGGGGTATCGCTGTAGGGCGAAATGCTTTCCTTGAGCGCGGAGAAGGCCGTCTGCACGCCGCTGGTGGTTACGTTGTAGGCCCATTTGAGGCCCGCCTCCACATCGGCGCTGTCGTTGCTGACCACAAAGCCGTCAACGCACATGCCGAACCAGCCGTCCGTGCCGGGGAAGGTGAACACGCCGTAATCCTTGCTGTATTCCTGACCCATGCTGGTCATCAGCGGCTGCATCCATGCGCCCATGATCTGCATGGCGTAGGCGCCTGCGACCACCTGGCCGGAGGCCTCGTACCAGTCGCGGCTGCTGTGGTCGGGGGCTACATACTCCATCAGGCGGGCATAGGTGGACAGTACGCCGGTGATGGCCTCCAGATCATAGGAGCCGTTGATGAAATCCTGATAGAGCTTGGGATCGGTGCCCATCAGGATGTTTTCAAATACCTGGCAGGCGGGCCAGCCCTTGCGGTCGCCCAGATCCAGCGGGTATTCGCCGTCGGGCATTTTGGCGGCCAGCTCCTCGCAGATGGCCCAGAACTCGTCCCACGTAATATTCTGATGATCGGGGATGGCCACGCCGTACTTTTCAAACACGTGGATGTTGTAGAAGATCACGTTGGTTTTGTGAATGCCGATGGGCACGATATACTTGCTGCCGTCCGAAGCGGTGCACAGCGTTTCCAGGCCGGGCAGCGCGCGCTGGCTGAGCTGGCCGTATTCCCACACCTTGTCCAGGTTCAGCAGCATATTGCTGTTCAGGTACGGTTCAATTTCCTGGCCGGGGTGGGCCTGGAAGGCCTCGGGGCTTTTGCCTGCCTGCTGCAGCACCTTGACCTTCATGACCATAGCGCCGCCTGCGCCGCCGGGGATGGCGTTGGATTTGGCCTTGACCTTGGTATAGGTATCGGAAAAGCCCTTTACCACGCTTTCAATGGCGTCCTTTTCGCCGCCCGCCGTCCACCAGTGATATACGTTGACGGTACCCTTTTCATCCGTGGCCTGCAGGATGGCGGGAACGTCCATGGCGTCCGCATCCTTCTTTTCATTCTTTTTTGCGGCCAGGGCGGCTGTGCAGCTCAGGGTCAGCAGGCCCGCCGTCAGCAGCGCCGCGATTCTTTTCAGCTTCATTATCGCTCACCCTTTCGTCAGTCCACAAAGGTCAGCGTCGCCCACAGGCTGGGGTTGGCGTCTGCGTTGTGCATTTCCGGCTTGCGGTCGCGGCCGTCCAGATTGGCGGAATACTGCATGCGCAGGCTGTGAATGCCGGGGCAGGGCAGATCAACATCCAGAATGGAAAAATCAAAGCCGATGGTCATGCCTGCGGCGGGAACCAGCTGGGCGATGCTTTCGTTGCTCAGGTTATGCAGGGGGATTTTGCTCTCCCACACGATGCCGCCGTCGATGGCGGCGATGGCTGCCTCGTAATCGTCAAATACAAGCTCGTCGCCGTATTCGCCCTGGGTTTCCCAGCCCTGCTTGTCGGCGATCATCTCGCGGTCAATATAATTGAAAAACTCATACTCGCCCTTATAGCCGTAGGCGCTCTGCACGATGCGCCAGTCGGTGGCGGTATAGGCGGTGCGGTCAGGATCGGCCTGCGGATCGGTGGACAGGAAGAAAATGACCGCGTCCAGCTCGTCCAGCGGGAAGCCCTCACGATACACCAGCGGCGTGTCGTCCCAGATTTTCATGGCCAGGTACAGGTTTTCTTCATCCCACATGGCGTAGGCTTCCATGGAGCAGTCGGCCGCGCCGTCCCAATGCTCGATCTGATCGATGATCTGGCCCTGGCTGTCGATACGCAGGCACTTGCCGGTATCCCATTCGCTCAGGTCGCCGTCGATCACCACATTCTGCGCCCTGGGGGCCTGCAGGTTCTGATCGGCATACGCCAGCGCGGAAGCGGAAAGACCCAGCGCCAGGCACAGCGCCAATACAAGGGCAATTGCTTTTTTCATTGTCGTTTCCTCCTTGATTGTGCAGAGGCGGGGGTTCCCCGCTTATTTCACCTGCATTGTAGCAAGTCAAGCGCCGCCGTACACGTTGAGATTTGGCACGCGGGATTGCAAAAAAACAGCATAAGACGGCGTGATGGAAAAATCCGACACAGTCGCTATGAATATCCGGCACAAAGCGCCGTCAAACCTGATCCGCCCTTTCCAACAGGCTCGATTTTATGCTATAATTTTACATCTTCATACAGGAGGGGCCGCCCATGAAATTAAGCGTAAAAATCACGCTGATTTTTTCAGCTATGATGTTGACCGCCCTGTTTATCCTATCCTTTTCTGCAGGGCAGATTTCAATAAACGGCGCGAACGCTTTTACCCAGGCGCGCTTTTCCAACATGAGCACCAGCATCCAGCGCGATCTGGAGCAGGATGTCGCCATGATGGAGATGACCCTGCGCGAATTGAGCGAAAACACCACCTTCATGGCCGCGCTGAACCAGCTGGTGCGCGATGACAGCGCGGACCAGAAAATGGCTCTTGCCGCAGGCCGCGCGGCCATTCAGCAGCTGCTTCAGTCTCCGCTGGTGGATACGTTTTATCGCGTGACCTTCTATACGCGGGACGGGGTTTTTATCACCACCCATGCCGAGCGGGAGCAGCGGCTGATTTCCGGCTCGGAGGAGGCCAAACGCGAGATCTCCACCCTGTCCTGGCTGGACCGCGCCGACGATACCTATGAGCCCATTCTGCTGGCCCCGCATCAGGATATCTTCTCGTCCAATTCCCAGACGCGGGTATACGGCCTTGTGCAGCAGATCCGCTATCGCGGCAACGCAATCGGCTATATCGAGGTAAGCAACCAGTACGAGGATCTGGAGCGCATCATGGAATTTGTGGATAATCCCATGGTCAGCGTGGAGGCGATCTTTGGCGACGGCCAGCGGCTGTTTGAAAGCCAGGCAGCCTCCTGGAGCTGGCCTGCGGATGTGCCGGAGAATACCTTTACCATTGTTGAACTGGAAGAAAATACCAGCCGCGCGGTGCTGTATACCCGCCTGCCCCGGCTGGGGCTGCGCCTGTATATCAGCCAGGACGGTGTGTTTAACCAGCTGGCCGATACCCGGCAGCGCAAGGAGATGTTCCGCCGGGCCTTGTTTGTGATGCTGCCCGCCATGCTGATGATTGTGCTGGTGTCCATCGGCCTGACCCGATCGATTCGCAAGCTGACCAGGAAGGTGCGTCAGGTGCCCGCCGACAGCGTGCTCAGCCCCAGCGCGCTGCCGGATGAGAAGCTGCTTTCCACCGTCACCTCGCAGCGGGATCGCGAAACCTATGAGCTGGAGCAGGTATTCAATCATCTGATGCTTCGCCTGCGTGACAGCATGACCAACGAGCTGGCGCTGCGCGAGGGCGCGCTGCATGCCCAGCTCAGCGCCCTGCAGACGCAGATCAACCCGCATTTTATCTATAATACGCTCAATATCATCAGCGCAAAATCCATGGAAAGCGGCAATTACGAGGTGATCGAAATCTGCGATCAGTTTGCTCAGATGCTGCGCTATTCCACCGATACCCGCTCGCGCACCGCCACCATGGCCGAGGAGATTGAAAACGTGCGCAGCTATCTGATGCTGGCCAAGGCGCGGTATGAAAACAACCTGGAATTCACCATCGACGTGCCAGAAAACCTGAACGTAATTACCGTGCCCAAGCTGACGCTGCAGCCGCTGGTTGAAAACGCGCTGACCCACGGCTTTAACGGACAAAACGAGCTGCGCCGCCTGGCCGTGACGGGGCGCATCCAGAATGATCAGCTGATCCTGACCATCCGCGATAACGGCACCGGCTTTTCCGATGAGATGCTGCAAAGCCTGCGCGCGCGCATACAGGAAATTGAAAAAGGCCAGACCGCCATCGAAGCCTCGGGCGGGCATATCGGCCTGGTCAATACCTGCCTGCGCCTGCATTATTACAGCCATGGAAAAATGCACGTTTCCATTCACAACGAAAACGGCGCGGTTATTACTATTACGATGCCATGCAGAGATAAAAAGGCAAAATAATTGGTAATTATTGCAAAGGTGGAATACGGAAAGAGTGTTATATATTGAAATTTTTCCTTGAATTCTAATTGGTATTGTAATTGTCTACCCTATATGTCAGCATTTTCCTGCGAAACCGGGGCTTTAGGGAAAGCTCCTGACGCTTGTCGCATTTCGTATAAACTGCTTTGTTACCTTGTCTTCAAAAATGTGTATCTTACAGTGAAATCCATCTGGAAAGAAGGCAGGCAAAGTGGCCAAGGACACGGTTGCAAAAGTGAAAAAGCTGTTTCTGATGCAGCCAACCCTCGCAGCAGAAATGAGCGAGATCAAACGCATGAAGGCGTCCGGCCACCAGCTTTCGCCGGAATGCCTGTCTCATTATGCCCAGGTTGAAAATATGTATATGGCCTTGCAGTCCTTTTATCTGCTCCTGTCCAGGGAGCAGGCTGAAATTATCCGCCTGCACTTTGTCGGAAAGCTTACCTGGGAAGCCATGGAAATCGAGTACGAAAAGAAATGGGGCAAAATGAACGCCAAGAACATCCGAACCATGAAAACCTATCAAGCTCAAGCCTTTGAGACCATTGCGGCTTTTATTGATGCACACCGGGAATACTATGACTATTCCTGGTTAGACGAATTATGATATCTGGATACCAAAGATTTACACATATGAACGTTGTAAAAACAGTCAATGCGTGATATCATATTATTACAAAAGTGTTACGGACTTTTGCGGTAATTTGTATTGTGATAGGAGGTTCACGTTATGAAGCGTTGTAAGCTTTTGGTTCTTCTCATCTTGGTTTGTCTACTGATGTTGCCTGTATTTGCCACTGCTGAGACACAGGAAGAATTTGAATTGCGCTGCTTTAAAAAGACAGCAGTTGCAGCGACTGTTTACAGCTATCTTAATTCCTCTGAAGGAGAAGTGATTGATTACATTCCGGCTGGTACGTATGTGCAATGTAAGAGTTCCACGAGAGATGGCAGAACAACTGTGGTCTACATGAAAAATGGTGTAAAAAAACAAGGAACAATAAAAGTTAAATTAATAGACTGTACCTCTACTATCCGCAAATCGGATGGCCTTGCTTATGACATTCATGAAAAAGACCCGAATTATGCCGCCAAGATTAAAGAAGGCGTTCTTGAATTTGACGTAACGAAATATAGTGATTCAAGTGCATATTATCTCTACCGTGCTGGCGCTGGTCCCGAACCTGAGCGCAAAGACGGCAGTAATGCAGCGAAATCGCAGACCACTTCTCAGACTGACACGCAGGCGAGTGAGGGCGGTACGTCCGTTGGTATTGTGGAACTGGGGCGCACTTCCTCTAAGATTCAGTATCAGGGCAAAACGGTCAGTGTATCAACCTCCGACCTGACGTTCAGCGAAAACGTGCCTGAAAACAAGAAGCTGGCCACCATCTACGCTCCGCGTACCGGCAAAGCCTCGCTGCGCCAGACAGCCTCGTCCAAGGGCACGCTGCTGAAAAACTGCAAGGCGGGTACCATTGTATCTGTGCTGGCCATCGGCAATGGCTATACCCGCATCAATTATAAAGGCACGGTGGGGTACATCAAAACTGCGTGCCTGAAATTCTACGGTGACAGCGAGAGCACCGCCCAGGGCGTGCTCAGCTATAAGGGCAACACGGGCGGCGGAACTACCGTCAACGTGCGCAATACCCCCAAAGGCGACAGCGCCAAGGTAGCCGAGTGGCGCACCGGTACGGAGGTGACCATTTTGTCTCATGCTAACGGCTGGTATGAGATCGAAGCCAACGGCATGCATGGGTATGTGATGGAGAAGTACGTGACGGAGAAATAACGGATACGCGCCGCCGCAGCTGTGATTTGCGAAAGAACAGGGAGAGATTACGATGATAAGGGAATTTCTCGTCTATGATGAGAATGAAGCGGGGCATACGCTGAAAATGGACGATGCGCAGCTATGCGTCTGCATCGATGACAAGCAGAAAAAACTCTCTCCCAAGGAGTATCGTTTCCTGGCTGCCCTTGCGGAGCGCGTGAATGAGGTGGCCGCCAGGGAGAAGCTGATTGCGCAGGCTGAAGACGCGCCGTCAGGCATGGACAGCCGCATTGTTGACGTTTATATGCTTCGCCTGCGCAAAAAGCTGGGCGTCAATTGCATCCAGACCGTGGTTGGAAGCGGGTATCGCTTATCGGGCGTTTTCAAGGATGAATGAAGCGGTTCCATTGCATCTCCCTATGGCAGATAAGCGCCAGGCAAAGTAACAGACTTTTTGAAAAAAGGCATTGACATTCAGAATAAATCTGTTAGAATACTATCTGCTCGCTCGGAGGGCGCGTTGTTCGAAGAAACAACAGCCGGATAAGGCGCAGACTGAAACGTCTGCTTCTTATCCGGCTTTTTTGATGACATGGAGGACTGAAAAATGGAATTGCTCAACGGCAAGATCAAAACGCTCTATTTCAGGTATCTGTCCGCCGCCTTTGGCAGCGCGCTGATTTCATGCATTTACGGCGTGGTGGATATGGCGATGGTGGGGCAGTATCAGGGGCCGGACGGAACGGCTGCGCTGGCCGTCGTCGCGCCGGTATGGAATGTGATTTACAGCCTGGGCCTGCTGATGGGCATCGGCGGCAGCGTGATCTTCAGCACCAAGCGCGGCGGCGGGGGAAAGGGCGATGAGAACCAGTATTTCAGCGCGGCCGTGATCGGCTCGCTTGTGCTGGCCGGGCTTGCGTGGATTGGCATCTGGTGCTTTGAACGGCCGATTCTGGTTTTCTTCGGCGCGGATGCGCGGCTGCTGGAGCTGGCGCTTGCATATATGCGGCCAATCAAGGTTGTGTTTCCGCTGTTCCTGTTCAATCAGATGCTGGCGGCGTTTCTGCGCAACGACGGAAACCCCGGCCTGGCCACGCTGGGCGTGCTGTCCGGCGGCATTTTCAACATCTTTGGCGATTACGTTTTTGTTTTTCCCTGCAATATGGGCGTATACGGCGCGGGCCTTGCAACGGCTGCCGGCTCGGCCATTTCGTTTGCCGTGATGCTGACGCATTTCCTGGGCAAAAAGAACACCCTGCGCTTTGTGCGCGTTTCGCACTTGCCCGGAAAGCTGCGGCAGATTACCGTTACGGGCTTTTCTACTTTCTTTATCGATGTGGCCATGGGCATCCTGACGGTGCTGTTCAACCGGCAGATCATGAAATATCTGGGCGCGAACGCACTGGCGATCTATGGGCCGATCATCAACGTAAGCACCTTTGTGCAGTGCTGCGCCTACAGCGTGGGCCAGGCCGCGCAGCCGCTGATTTCCGCCAATTACGGGGCGGGCAGCGGAAAGCGGATCCGGGAGACGCTGCGGCTGGCGCTGCTTACGACGGCGGCCTTCGGGGTGCTCTGGACGGCGCTGAGCCTGGCCTGCCCCAACCTGTATATCCGCATTTTCATGAGCCCTACGCCGGAAATCCTGGCCATGGCCCCGGCCATTATACGGGCGTATGCGCTGTCCTTCCTGCTGCTGCCGTTCAATATCTTTTCTACCTATTATTTTCAGGCGATCATGAAGCCGGCTGCGGCGTTTGTCGTTTCGGTGGGGCGGGGACTGGTGGTCAGCGGGGCGCTGATTCTGCTGCTGCCGGCGTTTCTGGGCGCCGCGTCGCTGTGGTTTGCCATGCCGGTTACGGAGCTGATTGTGATGGCCTGCGCGGCGGCGATGCTTCAAAAATATACCAAGGAGCTGCCGTAAGCAGGGCGCGGGGGGCGGCGCTTTACTCGTCTCCCCGCATCATCACCTTGGCGGAGAAAAGACCGTTCTGATAGGAAAAGGTGCATGCGCCGTTTGTCTTTTCCGCAATGCGGCGGACGGACTGGATGCCGACGCCGTTTCCCCTATGCTTGGTGGATTGGAAAACGCCGTTCTTTTCCTGAATGCTGCCGTCGTAGGCGTTTTCAACCTGGAGGAGCAGCAGGCGGTTGGCGTGCAGATAGACCTGCGCCCGGATCTGCCGCCGGGCGGGGGCGGCGCGCAGGCTGGCCTCCAGCGCGTTTTCCAGCAGGTTGGCCAGCGCGACGCTCATGTCGATTTCGTTTACGGGAAGCTGCGCGGGCAGGTCGGCCTGCGCCTGGAAGGGAATCCCCTCGCGCCGGGCCAGGGCGCAGTAATAGCCGATGACGCTGTCTGCGGCGCGGTTTTCGCAAAAATTCATATCCAGATTGGGGATCCGCTCGGCGGCCCCTGATACGTATTCCTTCAGCTGCTCCCACTGGCCGCATTCGGCCAGCGCGGAAATCTGATGGAAGTGATGCCGCATGTCGTGGCGAGCCTGGCGCGCATCCTCAATGGCGGCTTTCAGATTTTCATAGCGTTCCCGCTGCATGGAAAGAAAGTGGTTTTCCTGCTGCAGGCGGGCGTTGCGGTTCAGGCTGTTGGCCATCACCAGAAAGATGGCGATAAACCAGGCCAGCAGAAGCAAAAGGGCCAGGCTGATGATGATATAGCCCTGCAGCACCCGGCCGGTATACAGCGTCTGCCGGCTATTGGGAATCATGAATAGGTTGAGCCCGATGAAAACAATGGGCAGAATCCAGAATACATACCAGGTCTGGGCGAAGTTTTCATCCTCGATCATCTTGCGCGCGACATGGCTGGCCGGATAGCAGGAGATGGCCAGCGCCAGCCAGCACACGGCGTTATAGCATATGCCCGTTTTCAGGCAGAACCACAGTTCGTCCGCCGGGGCCTTATGCAGGGCGACGGCCGCGTCAAACGCGCGGGCCAGGCTGCCCAGGCAGGCGAATACCGCGCAGACCGACAGGGCGATCGTTCCGGACTTCCACAGGGAGATATGCAGCGTCCGGATATAAATCGCCGACGCAATGAGCGTAATCAGCGCCAGCGCCGGTGCGGTAGGCAGACGCAGCCGATAGCAAAGCAGCCCGCTGCCGATGGTAAGCGCCAGCATCAGGGGAAGCAGCCAGCGCAGCAGGCGCGCTACAGGCTGCCGCAGATAGGACTGCACGGGCACATAGGCCAAAAATAAGGCGGGAATAACGATCGTCAGCGATAAAACCGGCCGCAGCGCGTCCAGCATGCTCAATGCCCCCTTTGCAGCAGAAATTCCATAAACGCCTGCCGGGCGCTTTTCATCAGCTCCCGGCTGAAGAACACCCGGCTGCCCTCATCCATCATAAAGGCGGTATCCTCAAAGTCCGCCGCGTGCTCCAGATTGACAATCACGCCGCGCCCGCACACAAAGAAGCGCGCGTCCTGGCACAGCGGTGCAATGAAGCTTTTGAAGGGCAGGCGGGTGATCAGCGTCTTCTGGGATGGGGTGTGGATGTGAATCATGTGCGAAAAATGCTCGGCGTAGACGATACTTTGATAGTTTAAGCGGATATCGCTGCCGCTGACCTTGATATCCATATATTTATCGGGCCGGGGAATACGGGTCAGCATTTCATCCGTCAGGCTGTCTATGTCCTTTTGTGTGAAGGGCTTGACAAGATAGTGCATTGCGCGTACCTGAAAGCCCTCCAGCGCGTGATCGGTGGATGTGGTGGTGAAGATCAGCAGGCAGTCGGGGTCAAACGCGCGCAGCGCCCGGGCGGTATCAATGCCGTTTGCGCCCGGCATGTAGATATCCAGAAGGGCGGCGGAAAAACGCTGCTTTTCGGCTGCCTGGATAAAGGCTTCGCCATTTGCATATTCGCAGATATCCGCCTGTACGCTGCGGCCGTTCAGCGCCTGCTCCAGGCGATTCCGCAATAGCGCCCGTTCGTTGGCCAGATCGTCCACAATCGCAATCCGCATGCTCCGCGCCTCCCGTGTGCTGTCCTTGCGTTCATTATACTACAAAATCCGCCCGGCGGATATCTATCCTGAAATGAGATTTCGTGCCATTATCGCCCCTTTCGTGCCAAAGCGCTTGAAAAAGCCGCAGCCTCCTGTATACTGAATGCGGCAAGCGAAAAAAGGCCGCTTCTGAAAGGGGGAAAGCTGTGTATCGAATCGCCGTGCTGGCAGATCAGGACGAGGCGAGAAAAGGCTATGCGGAGCAGATCGCCCGATTCTGCCAGACAAAAGGGCTGTTTCCGCAGATCGAAGGCTGTTCAAACCAGGAGCAGTTCTTTGCAAGCGTGCAGAAGACCGCGCCGACCAACGCGGTGATCGCGCTGCCGGGGGTGGCGGGCTTGAACGCCGTGGAGCATCTTCGCTCCGTCTGCCCTGCGTGCGCAGTCATCTGGTGCAGCGATCTGGACTTTTCGCTGCAGGCGTTCCGGCTTCGGGTAGAATACTTTATCCTGGAGCCCGTAAGCGCGGAGAGCTTTCAGCAGGGCCTGAACGTCTGGTTTGCAAACAAAGAATTTTACGCAAGCGACCCGACCAAATGAAACAGATTAACGCTCAACGACAGAAGGAGGACATGAAAATGAAAAGGCTTTTCCGTTTTGCCCTGGCGCTGGCAGCGATCCTGTGCCTGGCTGTGTCCGCGGCTTCCGCCGCCGCGCTGCCCGTCAAGGCGCTCAGCCCCAAGCAGGTGGATGTAAACCCCTATATGGCCAAGAGCGACGCCAACATCCATCACGACGGCTATAACACCGACAGCACGGACGAAGTGCTGCCCGTGGGCATTTATCCCGAAATCAACGTGTCCTATGAAACCACCAACGCCAACGCCTCCCCCGCGATTTACTTTGACAGCTACGGCCACGCGGTGGTGCCGCTGCTGGGCGGTATCGCCATCCGCGATCTGAACGCCGAGGAAACCAGGACGTTGGGCTATTTCTCCCCCAAGCAGCATGACGGCGGCGGCTACATGATCCAGAGCTCCTATACCTTTCTGGACAATGAAAACCGTATCGTATGCCCCACCAGCAACAACCATGTGCTGATGCTGCGCGCCACCGACGAGGCGGGCAGCGTGCTGCCGGAGTTTGAGAAGGTGCTGGACATCGATATCAAGGCTGCGGCCGAAACCGCGCTGGGCAAGGCGCTGGGGCAGAATCTTCTGTCCGTGGTGTTTGACTACGAGGGCAACCTGTGGTTCGCCACCGGCGGCTTCCGCATCTATCCGCAGCGCGCGCAGCAGGGCGTGATGGGCTATATCGCCCGCAGCGCCATCGACGCGATCCTGAACGGCGAAGCCGTTGATCTGGCCAAGGCCGTTTATGTGTGCGATCTGCCTGCCGGCGAGGGCGCGGAAAACGGCATCGCCGCCTCCCGCGAGGGCGCGGTCATCCTGACCAACCAGAACTGCTACCTGCTGCGCGCCAACGAGGGCGTGGAGGTCGTATGGAAAACGCCCTATGAAAGCGCCGGCGCGAAGGTGAGCCGGGAAGGCGACAAGACCACCGGCGGCGGTCTGGCCTGGGGCGGCGGCTGCTCGCCCACGCTGACGCCCGAGCTGGTGCTGTTCACCGACAATCAGGAGATCGTCAACCTCATCGCGCTGGACATGAAGACCGGCGAAAAGGTGGCCAGCATGCCGGTGCTGAACGACCTGCCCGAGGGCTATCAGGTGGCGGTCGAGAACTCCGCGATCGTCTATGACGACGGCGAGGGCACGGTCAGCACCATCGTGTGCAACTGGTTCGGCGCGGGCAGCGCGGGCCTGGCCAATCCCGACAGCGACTCCTCCATCCAGAGCTACGCCAACATCTACGATATGAACTGGCTGACCAAGGGCAACAGCATGATCGCCCCCGGCGTGGAGCGCGTGGATACGATCAGGACCGAAAACGGCTACGAGATGAAGAGCGTCTGGAGCCGAAACGATCTGAGCGACACGTCGATTATGAAGCTCTCCACCGCAACCGGCTATATCTACGGCTATGTGCAGGATCTGACCACCGGCATGTGGCAGTACATCATCCTGGATTTTGAAACCGGCGAAACCGTGTTCACCATGGACGTATCCAATAAGTACGGCTACAACAACATGGCTATCGGTATGTACGCCGGCAACAGCGGCAACGCCCTCTATTGCCCCACCGGCTATCTGGAGCTGCTGCGCCTGCAGGATCGCTTCGTTTACCTGCCTGAGATGCCCTATCGCAAGGTGGATCTGGATCAGACTGCGCGCAATGTGCTTTCGCAGCAGCAGTTTGCCCAGGACGGCGGCGAAGGCAGCGTCGCCAGCTGGCTCAATACCGTGACTGTGCGCAGCGTGCACCCCAACACCACGGTGGCCTTCCGCATGAACAATCTGTCCGGCAGCGCTGCCGAGCTCAAGCTGTACGCCTACGGCGCGGATGGCAAGCTGCAGCAGGTTCCGACCGAGCTGTGGAAGATCACCGCTGAGGACGGGCAGGCCGTATCCGAACTGGCGGACGGCACGCTGTACGAGCTGCGTGTGACCGTGGCCGACGGCGGCAACCTGGATCTGAGCGAGACCGCCAAGGAAATCAAGGTTTCCGTTGTGATCGGAAAGTAAAAGCACAGCATTCGGTCTGGCGTTACCCTGCGCCAGACCGTTTTCAGAAAACAGGAGGAGCGCCCTATGAAGCGTATCATCGCCGCCGCAGTTTCCCTTTTGCTGGCGTGCACGTTTGCCCCTGGGCTTGCCGAAGACGCGCTGAACGCCGAAAAAAAGCCGGCCACGGCGATCACGGAAGGCCTGAACGCCGCAGTTTATCAGCAGCTTGATTTTTCTGATACACAGGAGGCGGAGTTCGCCCGCCGGGGGCTGATTGCCGCCCCGGAAAGCCTGATCATCAAGGCCGAAAACGGCGTGACGATCTGGTCGCAGGATGCGTATGATTTTGTCCGCGAAGCCGACGACGCGCCTTCATCGGCCAATCCCAGCCTGTGGCGCAATACGCAGCACAACGCGCTGTACGGCCTGTTCAAGGTGACGGACGATATCTATCAGGTGCGCGGCTATGATATTTCCAATATCACCTTTGTCCGCAGCCAGCATGGATGGATCATCATGGACTGCGCCAGCAGCCGCTACACCGCCGCAGAGGCGCTGAAGCTGTTCCGTGAGCATATGGGAGAGGCGCGCATCGTGGCCATTGTCATCAGCCATGCGCACATCGATCATTACGGCGGCATCGAGGGGCTGATTTCCGCTGGAGACGCGGCCGATCCGTCGCTGCCGCTGGCGGAGCAGATTGCCTCCGGCAAGACCGCGATCATCGTGCCGCAGGGCTTTGTCGATTCGGTGATGCGCGAAAACGTGTTTGCGGGCACGGCCATGAAGCGGCGCGCAACCTATCAGTACGGCAGCTTTCTGCCCTATGGTGCGCAGGGACGCCTGTCTGTGGGCATCGGTCTGACCGCCGTGCAGGGCGGCACAGGCTATATCGCGCCTACCTATGTAATCACCCAGCCGCTATGCGAAATGGAGATCGACGGGGTGCAGGCGGTCTTTCAGCTGACGCCGGGCACCGAGTCGCCCGCCGAGATGAATACCTATTTCCCGCAGATGCAGGCGTTGTGGATGGCGGAAAACTGCACCGGCACCATGCATAACCTCTACACCCTGCGCGGCGCGGAGGTGCGCGACGCCAACGACTGGGCGCGCTATATCACCCAGGCGCAGACGCTGTTCCCGGATGCGGAGGTGGTGTTCCAATCCCACAACTGGCCGCATTGGGGCAAGGACGTGGTGGCCGAATACCTGACCAATACCGCCGCCGTGTATAAGTTCATGCACGATCAGACGCTGCTGTACATCAACGAGGGCTATACTGCCGATGAAATCGCCGCCATGATAGAGCTGCCCGAAGCGCTGGCCAGGGTGTGGTATACCCGGCAGTATTATGGCACGCTCAAGCATAACGTCAAGGCGGTCTATCAGAAGTACATGGGCTGGTACGACGCCAATCCGGTGAATCTGGATGAACTGGCGCCCACCGAATACGCTGAGAAGCTGGTGGAATACCTGGGCGATCCGGCCAGGGTGCTGGAAATGGCGCGCGCCGATTATGAAAAGGGCGAGTATCAGTGGGTGGCGCAGATCGCCAACACCCTGGTATTTGCCGATCCCGCCAATATGGATGCGCGTTATCTTTGTGCCGACGCGCTGGAGCAGCTGGGCTATCAGGCGGAGTCCGGCGCGTGGCGAAACGCCTATCTGGTTGCGGCCTTTGAGCTGCGCAGCGGCACGGGCGCGTATCCGCAGACCGGCCGCATCGGTGTGGGTACCACCGCGCAGGGCATGGATGCGCAGACAATGCTGGACTATATGGGCATCATGCTGGATGCGGAAAAGCTGGCCGGTCAGTCCTTTACCGTTAATCTGAAGCTGGCGGGCGACGACGACTATCTGCTTAAGCTGCATCACGGCGTGCTGCTGTACTACAAGGGCGTCTCCGACGCGCAGGCCGACCTGACCCTATCCACCGTCCGCGCGGGCATTCTGGCAATGGCGAACGGCGATCAGGAAAATATCGAAAAGCTCGTCACCCTTGAAAGCGGCGACCAGGTGCTGTTTGCGGCCCTTTGCGGCAGCATGGCCGTGCCGGAGCTGTACTTCCATATCGTGGAACCATAAAGGAGAAAAAATGAAGAAATTGATCGCACTGATGCTGGCGCTGCTGGCTGCCTGGCCGGCCTGCGCCCTGGCGGAAAAGGAAAACGCCGATCTGTTTGCGGAGGCCCTGTCTGAAACCTGCCATGTTCAGGAAGGCCATTTTGAGTATATGGACACCATCGCGCTGGCCAGCCAGGGCAAGCTGATCTCCTGCTTTGGCAATAATGCTGGCTCGGGCTATCTGGTGCCCATGATCCCGCCCGCGCCCAATCAGGAGCCTGCCCCGGCCACCGAGATGGGGCAGATGACCTGGCCTGCGGAGGAGCCCTCTGCGCTTTATGATCCTGCCGCCGAGAACGCGCCCGCCAATCCTTATTTCAGCCCTGTGGGCTGGACGTACAAGCTGCGCCAGGATGAGGCGGTGGTGCTTGTGGGCACGCTGCCGCCCGCGTGCAAGTACTTTTCCCTGATCAACTATGTGTTTGCCTCCGCGGTGAAGCCGGGCAAGGAATACACCGAGCGCAGCTTTTTCAAGTATGGCAGCGCTGAAGCGGGCGTGTATCACCCGGTTTTTGCCAGCCTGGGCGAGCCGGTGAACATGAACAACATCCGCTATGCGGGCGGCGAAACCTGCTTCGGCGGTCAATTTGCCTACATTGCATCGGGCAATCAGGATACGGCGGAAGCCATCCGCGCTGCGCTGATTGAATCGGGCTTTGACGCGGGCATGATCAATATCGCTCCCTTCTATGCCGATACGCTGCGCATGGGCCTGGAAAAGGGCGCGGATGTGTTTACTATCCTGATGCGTACTTCCCAGCCGGAGGATGCGGCGGCCTTTGAGCAGTGGCGCACGACGCTTTCCGAATCGATGCGCGTGTATCGCGTTACGCCCAAGGCCGAAACGCCTGCGAACGCCTATGCCTATCCTGCGCTTACGCCGCGCGGCACGGGCGTGCACGAGGTGCAGAGCCTGCCCGAGGCCGACAAGGCGCTGGATCAGATCCGCCAGAGCCTGATTGCGCAGTATGGCGGCGAGTACGACTATGAGGAGTTTACCGCCCGCATCGCCGTCCCCGAGGGCATGACGGGCTATCTGAACGATGAAAACGCGCAGGGCGATAACCGCGATACCAGCTATCTGATGACCAACGATTTTACTCTGAACTCCGACGAGGACTTTGTGGTGGTTTACGGCGTAAATCACGTTGCCGCCGGCAAGGCGACCTACGCGAACACCGTGCTCTATGCCCGTCCCAGGCTCAACGGCATTGTCAGTCTGTATGATTCCATGTACGGGGATTCTGCGGCCGAATACCTGCCCGGCGCAGACAGCAGCAAATACTATGTGCTCAAGATGGCGCGAACCGCGCTGGATAGCCATACCGCCGTCATTCCCTACAGCACCGACAACCCCAACGGGCAATTCTATGGCGCGGATAACGGCACGCAGCTGTTCATCGCCTATCGCGCCTATGTGGAGCCTGAAACGGGCGTCGGCCCCTCATATTATGAAATCGTGTATGATCGTGCGATTGTGTTCCATAAAAAGTGAGCGTTCAGCGCATGCATGGAGGCTGTCCGAAAGCGCTTGAATGCCCAGTCAATATTTGCATAGCAAACACCGCCGCCGGCTTGCCGGCGGCGGTGCTTTGCTTCAGATTCATTATCAGCGGCTTTTATTCATGCAGGAAGAGCTTCAGCGCTATTCCTCGTTCAAGCGCCATTCAAGGCTCAGCAGGTCTGCATCCTTGGCGCTGTGCCCGGCCATCAGGCGGAAAAGGCCGGGCTCTGCGATGCTGCGTCCATCTGCGGCAACCAGCATAAAGTCCTCCCGGCGCAGGCGGAAGCACACGCGCCTGGACTCGCCGGGGGCCAGGGAAACCTTCTGGAAGGCGATCAGGCGCTTGACTGGCGTCATGACGGAGCTGACCAAATCGCGCAGGTAAACCTGCACTGTTTCAGTGCCGGCGGCTGCGCCGGTGTTGCGCACGGTAACGGACAGGCACAATTCCTCCGGATCGAACGCGAGGCTATCATAGGCAAAGGTGGTATAGCCCAGGCCCTCGCCAAAGGCAAACAGCGGCTCCTGGGGCATATCCACATACTTGCCGCCGTGCCAGCCGGGCAGCGCGTTGTAATATACGGGAATCTGGCCCGTGTGGACGGGAAAGCTGATGGGCAGGCGGCCGGTGGGGGCATAGGCGCCGGAAAGCACCTCGGCCAGCGCGCGTCCGCCCGCCATGCCGCCGTTGAAGGCGACCAGCACCGCATCCGCCTGCGCGGCCTCTTTGGCGGCGCACAGGGGCTTAGACAAGATCAGCGTCAGCGTCAGGGGAATATGCAGCGCGCGCAGGGCGGCAAACAGCTCGCTCTGGCGGCCTGAAAGCGCAAGGTCGGCGCGGTCGCGGTGCTCGCCGGTTTGACGAACGGTATCGCCCAGCGCCAGAATGATTGCATCGCAGCCGCGGGCAAGGGCTGCTGCGCCGTCGATGTCGGCTTCGTCGTCCGGATAGAAGCCGCAGCCCTTGGCATACACAATTTCAGCATCCGGGAAGGCCTCGCGCATGCCCTCCAGCAGCGTTGTGTACGGGCGCACCGGCGTGATCTGGTCGGGTTCATGCTGGGGATGGGTAAAGTAGGTCCAATCGCCGTATTGGGTGCGGATGTCGTCCGCCGAGGGGCCGATGACCGCAATCCTTTTTGCGTTCTTCAGGGGCAGCATGCCCTTGTTTTTCAAAAGCACCACGCCCTCGCGCGCAGCCTGAAGCGCCAGCGCCTGATGCTCGGCGCAGCCGATGCGGCCCTTGCGGCACGGCTTTTCCGGATGCTCAAACAGGCCGAAGCGGAACTTGACCGTCAGAATGCGCAGCACGGCCGCGTCAACATCCGCCAGCGGCAGCCGGCCCGCCCTGCAGGCAGCTATGGCGGCCTGATAGAAGGCGTCGGTCTTCATGATCATATCGTTGCCTGCGCTGACGGCCTTGATCGAGGCTTCATCCAGCGTTTCGCAAACATGCTGCTTGTCGATCAGGCTCTTTACGTTATCCCAGTCCGTAACGACAAAACCGTCGAAGCCAAGCTCGCCGCGCAGCACGGTTTTCAGCGCCTGGGAATGGATGGTCAGCGGGGTGCCGTCCAGCGAGCCGTAGGCGGTCATGACGGTGGCGCAGCCCGCCTCCACAGCTTTTTTGAACGGCGGCAGGAAAACCTCGTGCAGTTTGCGCAGGGTGATTTCCGTGTCGCAGGCGTCGCGCGCGCCCATGGCCTCGCCATAGGCGATATAGTGCTTGGCGCAGGCAAGGATGCTTTCGCTGTCGGACAGATCATTGCCCTGATAACCGCGCACGATGGCTGCGCCCAGCTCGCCCGCCAGGAAGGGATCCTCGCCGAAGGTTTCATCCACGCGCCCCCAGCGCGGATCGCGCGCCAGGCACAGCACGGGGGAGAAGGTCCAGTGCAGGCCGTCCTCGGCTACTTCCTCTGCGGCGGCGCGGCCAACCTGCTCCACCGTTTCCGGGCGGAAGCCGCAGGCCATGGACAGCTGGGAGGGGAAGATGGTCGCGTGCTCATTGAGGCAGTGACCGTGCACCGCGTCGATGCCAAAGAGAAGCGGAATGTGCAGCCGCGAGCGCAGCGCGGCCTGCTGCAGCGTGCGCGCATCGTCGCCCAGTACATGCAGAAAGGAGCCGACGCCGCGCTCGGCCCAGGCAAGCGCCTCCTCGCGCGTGCAGTGCGCATAGGAAATCTGCGTCATCTGGGCGATTTTCTCCTCGATTGTCATTTGGTTTAGTAAATCCTGGGCTTTTCTGCGGGCTGTTTGCTGATCCATGATGCGTTATTCCTCCTGCGCGGATGCGCCGTTTATTTTTTGCTTGTCTCGGATAATTACTTCAACCGTGGTGCCGATGCCCTCGCGGGAGCGGACATACAGGCTGCAGCCGGGGCCGTAAAACTGCTTGATGCGCTGGCGGACATTTTGAAGCCCGATGGAAACCATGCCGCGCCCGTCGTTTTTGACGGCGTTTTTTTCTGCATCTGAGAATATTCTTTCAACCTGTTCGCGGGTCATGCCTCTGCCGCTGTCCTCAATCAGGATATCCAGCATGCCGTCCTCCAGCGGCTCAAAGCGGATGTGGATCTCGCCCCGGCGGCCAAGCGCCGCCATGCCGTGATAAATGGCGTTTTCTACGATGGGCTGAAGCAGCAGCTTGGGCAACAGATAATCGGCATACGGCGCGAAATCGCCGGTGATTACATCAAAGCAGTTGCCGTAGCGCGTTTGCTGAATGCCAACATAGCGCGAAAGCAGCGCCATCTCGTCACGCAGCGTCCAGGCCTCGCCGTACTTATCCGTGCTGGCGCGCAGCAGCGCATCCAGATCGCTGAGCAGCCGCTGCGCCTCATCGGTTTTGCCCTGCTGCAGGCAGGCGGAAACGCACAGCAGCGTATTGAATAAAAAGCGCGGCTGAATCTGGCTTTGCAGCGCCTTATACTCCATCTGAAAATAGTTACGCTCGGCCTCGGCCTTTTTGGTATCCGCCAGGCGCAGCCGGGTAAGCAGGCTGTTGAAGCTGGCGGCCAGGCGGCCGATTTCGTCGCTTCGGCGCACAGGCAGCAGCGCGCCTGGCTTGTCCACCGGAAGCGCGTCCACCTGGCGCGCCAGCTGATTGACGGGCCGCAGCAGGCTTAGGATAACCAGCGTCTCGCCCAGCAGCAGCAGCGTCCCGGCGGCGAAAAGCATGATGTACTGGCGGATGGCGGCGTTGATGCGCGCGTAAAACTCCTCCGCGCCGATCAGATAATAAATGCTCCACTGGCTGCTGTAACGGCTGCACTGCACCAGGATGGAGCGGTTGTCCAGCTCGATTTCCTTTACGCCCTGGCCCATGCCGCGCAGGCTCTGGCGCAGGGCGTCGCCCAGCTCCAATTGCCCGTTTCTGGATACCAGATGTCCCAGCACGCCGGCATAAAAATTGATGTATACGGTATCGCCCTGGGCTGTCAACAGCACCACGGCCTCCTGCCGGGAGAGCTTTTCGGACATCGTACCGATCAGGTGGAGGTGCGGATCTCCATCACCAGCAGCCGCTCCGGGCGATCGCCGCTTCCGGGAATGGAGCGAATCAGCGCCACGACGCGCCCGGCGGCAAGGGGGGAATAGTAGGGCGCGGAGATAACCAGCCGGTTATGCTGCGCCTGGGAATAAAAGAAGGCGCTGTCCGCAGTCATGCTGCTGAACAGCAGCGGCTGATCGATGGCCAGCACGCGGTCGCCCTCCAGCAGAAATTTTACGCTGATGACGCTGTTTGTTTCAGAATAATGCTGAAAATATGCCTGTATTTTATCCTGCTCGCTGCTGCTCATCAGGCCGCTTTGCATAAACTGATAGACGGTGTTGCGCCCGTTATCCAGCGCCAGGTCCAGATAGGCCTGGAACATTTCCAGCCGTGTGGAGACGTTCTGCAATTCCTGCGTGCGCACCGTATCGCGCGCCGAGCGGTATAAAAGCGCAAACAGGCAGGCGAACAGCAGCATAAAAACCGCCAGCATCAGCGCCAGCGCACGAACCAGCAGAGAACGGCGGATACGCATCGGCTTCATCCCTTAAACTTTTTCGGATTGCAGTGATAGTATTTTTCAAACGCGGCGGAAAAGGAGCGGTAGTTCTGATAGCCCAGGCGCTCCGCCGCCTCGTATACCAGCATGTGCTCGTCCCGCAGCAGGGCCGCAGCGCGCTCCATGCGCATTTTGATCAGCAGCTCCTGGAACGAAAGCCCGGTGCTTTCCTTGAGCTTTTTGGACAGGTAGCCGGGGCTGATATGCACATAGTCGGAAACCTCCTGCAGCGATAGGGAGCTTTCGTGCAGGCGCTCCTCCATGCAGCGGATGGCCTCGTCAACCAGATAGCCGTAGCCCGATTGGGTGACGGCCAGCGCTTCCAGGCGCTCCAGGTATACGTTCAGCAGGGATTCGAGCGATGCGGCGCAGCGCATGCGCACGTACACATCCGCATCCGCGCGGGAGGCGTATTCTGACTCCTGCCGCTGCAGCAGGTGCTCAAACAGGGCGCGACCTGCTTTTGAATATAGGCTTGAATCGGCGCGCTGCTCAGGCCCAGCGCCAGGATATCCCGCAGCCATGCGCTGCTCTGCGCGGGCGGCAGAACGGAAAAAGTGGTTTCCTGCGTGGGAAATACGGGCGGCAGCGGCTCGTAAAAGCCGTTTTCCAGCGCGCGCAGGTTTTTTTCGTGCTGCGTGCGGTAGGCGGCTTCATCCGTTACCGGGCCGCCGAGGGCAAAGCGGAGCGAATTCGGGATGCGGCCCGCATGCATCAGCGAAAGGAGCCGTCCCTGGCTTTCCCGCAGCGGACGGCGCAGAAGCAGCTCGAAGCCGCCGTCAAAGCGAAGCATCCCCAGCCCTTTTTCATGCGTGGCCCAGTCGTCCAGCAGCGCGCCCAGCGCATGATCGCTCAGCTGCGCGCGGGCGGTGGCCAGGGTGCCCTGAAACTGGGAAAAGAACGCGCCGGCTTCCGGGGTGGACAGCGCTTCTCCGGGGGCGCATAGCAATAGCTGCCCGCCCTGCTGCAAAAGCTCCACCCGAGAGCTTCCCTCCGCGCCGCGCTCCAGCGCGGCCTTGGCGCGGGCAAGGGCTTCAGGCAGGCGCTCAAACAGGTTCATATCCTTGATCAGGTAGTCCACCGCGCCGTTTCGCAGCGCGTTTTGCACATAGGAAAACTCCTGATAAACCGTCAGCAGAATCACCTGCATGGAGGGAAAGGCTTCGCGCAGACGGGCCAGCAGCGTCAGCCCGTCCATGACTGGCATGTTGATATCCGTGACCACGATATGCGGCGTCCACAGGCGGCAGAAGCGCAGCGCTTCTTCGGCGCTGGAGGCTTCGCCTACGCACAGGCAGTCCTGCGCGGCCCAATCGAACGTGCGCATGCGCTCCAGCAGCGGCAGCTCGTCGTCAACGATCAATACACGATACATTTTCGCTCCTCCAAGGGTGTTCTTACTGCATTGTACAGCATTCAAGGGGCGGGCGCAAACCGTCAGCCGTTTTTTTGACATGCTTCAAGCGCGCGGCGAAGGCACAGCGACAGATAATCCTGCCAGGGATTGCGCGAGCAGGCATGGCCGCGTTCCGTCTGGCGGAGCAATCGGGCAAGCTCGGCCGCCGCATCCGCAAAGGGCATCAGGCGGCAGGCATAGGCCAGCGAAAGCGCGCGGTCATAGGAGGGCGGGGTATGGCAGTCCAGCCGAATGGAGGCGTAGGCGGATTCCTGATTTGTCCATGCGTCCTCAATGCTCGTATTCCGCAGGAAGGCGAGGATGGCAGGCTGCGCGGGCGCGTAATGAGCCTTGGACAGCAGTACGCAAAGCTGAATGGCAAGCCAGTAATCATCCAGCGGGCCGACCAGCCCGGCGCGCACCACGCCGTCTTTGCCCTGGCGGTCAATATACGCATATCCCCGCAGGCGTGCGCACAGCTGTTCAAGCGTTTCCGTGCAGCGCTGCGCGCCGCTGATATCGCCAAACCACAGGCGCGTTTTATCCGCCAGCAGCCGATTGCTCAGCGCGCCCGCCTGTTCAAAAGGCGGCAGGGCGGTAAGGAGAGCGGCGTCGTTGGTCAGCACCGCATGGGCAAAGCCGCGCTCGTCGCCGCAGGCAATGCGCAGCGCCGTATCCTGCACGGGTACGGGGGCGACGGGCACAATCGCGCCCGCGCGGCGCATTTCCTCCTGCAGGGGGGCAAGCGAAAGCGCCTGCGCGGCGCATTGCTGCTTTACGCACATCCCGGCGACGCGCCCGGCAAGGTAGCCCACGCACATCACGTCCGGGGCCATCCGCGCGTAGTTGAGCGCATCCTGATCCATGGACAGCGCCTTGCCGCATACCAGCAGGTTATCGATTTCCCTGGGCAGCAGGGCGCGCAGCGGCACGGGCGCATAGCGCGGCGTATACTGCGCGGGCAGAAGCCCCAGCCGTCCGGCCGGGTGGAAGCTGCGGCCGTGCGGATCGTAGGTGGAAAAGGTATGGCACAGCGTGTCCGCAAAGGCGGTTCCGCGCATCACGTCCTCTAACGCAACGCATACGCGCCCGCATAGCCGCCGGCCCTCGCGGGGCGTCAGCATATCCACCAGGTCGTAGGCCAGCGGATCGTGCAGGCAGCGCTGAAGCTCCTTGGACAGGCTATCCTTGCCGGGATCGTCCAGCGTGCCCTGATCCAGCCGCTGATAGCCCGCGTGCGTGCTGTCGCATATGCGCCACTGACTGTAATTTTGCGTGCGGCCCGTTTCGCGGTCGCCAAACGTCATGGCGCAGCCCATCAGCGCCGCCGTTTCGCCCGTGCCCGTCGCGTCGATCCAGTGCGCGGCGGAGACGGCTTGCAGCCCTTCTTCCGTGGCCAGCAGCACGCGCCGGGCGCGGCGATCGTCGATCCTGGCCCCGCACACGCTGGCGCACAGCTTTTGCGCAACGCCGTGTTCCTCCATCATGGCGGCGATGCTCAGCGCCTCGGTTGCGCTGGTACGCTGCTGATGAAGCTGCGCCGCGTCCCGATTCCAGCGCTCAAAGAAGCGCAGGAAAACCTGGCTTCTGTTGCCAAAATACAATCCGCGCATGCCGTCTGCTGTGCGCGTGCCGCCCAGCAGCGTGCCGCGCTCGATGATCAGGGGCGAAGCGCCCTCCTCCGCCGCGCCGATGGCGGCACAGCAGCCGGCCGTGCCGCCGCCCAGAATGGCGACCGGCGCATCCTGACAGGGAAGACGGTCGATATCCAGCCGCGCCGCGCCGTGATCGACGGCGCACGGGATTTCAAGCCCGCGCGTCCAGATGGAAAGCGCGCCGCTGTGCGCCTGGAACGCGCCGCCCGCCATAAGCCAATCCTCGGCGTACATCAGCCCGCGCAGGGAAGAGGGCGTTTTGACATAGCCTGTGATTTCGGGCTGGGAGGGGAAGACGGGATACAGCGCGGCCTGCTCACCCAGCAGCGTGCTTTGCGCCACGGCATGGCACAGGCGGGCCGTTTCCCGCAGGTGCAGCCTGCGCATTTGGCCCAGCGTCATGGGCTGCGGCAGGGGGATATCCTGCCGTACCAGCACATGCCCATCCTCCATGGCGCCGGGCAAAAGCTGAAAATCGCAGGCTGCCGCAGGCAGGATTGCGCCCTTGTAGGCGGCGCAGACCGACAGCATGGCGTGCGCGGGGAAGCGCAGCCCATCCTGGGTCAGCGCGGCGGTGTACTCGCCATACGTGCCGGCGTCCAGCACCAGATCGGCTGGATAAAAGCCGAGCCCATGATCGTCTTCAATCAGCGCGCCCGCCGCCGCGCCTCCGCACTGCACAATGGCCGCCGGGCGGCTGACATACAGAACGCGCACGCCCTGCGCGCGCAGGCAGACAGACGTCCAGCGCGCGCTTGAGCGTCAGGGGACAGGGCTTTTCATCCATGGCAAGCCAGTCCAGCCGCTGCCGCCAGGCTTCCCATCCCGTCTTGGAATGAACGGCCCAGCTGCCTGCCGCATCCTCACCCAGCGCATAATACGGCGTGCAGAGCGTAACCTGATGCCCTGCCTGCGCGGCCCGTTCAGCTGCCTGCACGCCCGCCGTGGATCCGCCTAATACCAGCACACGCATGTGAAAAACCTCCGTTTTACAAAACAAAGAAGGGCAGCGCCGCGTCTGCGCAGCCGCCATGAGAGCGGGCGCGGCACGCAGCGCTGCCATAAAGAACAGGGATTACTTGATATAGCCGATCTGGGTCAGCTGAGCCGTAGCGTCGTCCAGGTAGGCCTGGAGATTGTACGTGCTGTACAGCGAGGACAGGAAGCTGTCATACTCGCTCATGGGGCGGGAGCCGTAGATGAACTGCGCGGTCTGCTCCAGCACGTAGGATTTGATATCGGCCACGTTTACGCCCTCGGGCTGCTCGATCATGGAGCCGTAGTGGTACACCATGGGTACCTCGGTGGCGCAGTACTGGATGATATCGGCGCAGTTGGCAAACTTGGTCATGCAGTAGGTCATATCGTCGCGGCCGATGAACTGAATGCCGTAGGCATAGGTCAATTCGTCCATGGCGGGCAGCTTGACCACCGTGTCGCCGTTCATTTCATAATGCACGCCCTCGATGCCAAAGGACATCAGGCGCATGCCTTCTTCCGTGGCCAGATAGTCAAACAGCTTGAGCACGGCGTCCAGCTTTTCGGGCTCCTGGGCCAGATCGGCGTTGATGGCGAACACTGCATCGTAGCCGGAGGCGGACTGGGAAGCGCCGGACTCGCCGTATTCGGTCTTGATGTTCTTGCTCATGGGGCCCCACGAGGCGTTTTCATCCACAGCGCTGAGCTGCTTGACAAACGCGGGCTTGGAGTAGTTGGCCCAGCCGCCGTAGGCGATGCCTACCTTGCCGGTAGCCATTTTTTCGATCATGGTGCTGTTGGTGTTGGACAGGATTTCGGGATCGACCACGCCGGCCTCCACGAAGGTGCGGATGGTTTCCAGCGCCATCCTGAACTCGGGCAGCGTGCAGCTCATAACGGCCTTGCCGTCGCGGATCAGGATGCCTGCGGGCGCGGTAACGCCGTAGGCGGTGTAGAAGCCGTCGAAGGCGGAGCGGTTGTACTTGGAATCATAGGTGCCGGACAGAGCGTAGGTATCGTTCTTGCCGTTGCCGTCAAAGTCCGCGTTGTTCATAGCGATGGCCACCTTCAGCAGATCGTCGAAGGTTTCGGGCGCGTCCATCTGCAGCTTGTCCAGCCAGTCCTGACGGATGTACCAGCAGTTGTAATTGCCCTCGCCCTTGCGGGGGATGGCGTAGATGCCGCCGTCAAAGCTTACGCGGCCCCATTCCAGATCGGTAAAGGTGGCCTTGAGGTTGGGCATTTTGTCCATGTAGGGGGCCAGGTTGAGCAGCACGTCGGATTCGTAATAGCTCTTGAGGTTGTTGATGTTGCTGACGCGGAACACACACATTGCCGCCGAAGAGGCGGGCAGCCAGGCTGGATTCGTCGCCGCCGGTGGATTCTACGCTGATTTCAATGCCCAGGCGCTTTTCCAGCTCGGGCAGCACGGGATCGGATTCCGGCACCGTGACGGACAGGCCGAAAATGTTGATCTTGACGGGCTCGGCCATCGCGCCGGCAGACAGGCACAGCAGCGCCGCGCACAGCAGCAGAGAGAGCAAACGTTTCTTCATGAAAAGAGTCCTCCTTTTTTAACAAGGTCAACGCCTTGCAGTTATCCTTTGATGGAGCCGAGCATCAGGCCCTGCGTGAAGTACTTTTGCAGGAAGGGATAGACGGCGATGATGGGAACGGCCGAGATGACCACGCCGGCCATCTGCAGCGAGCGCGTGGGTACGGTCACGTCGGCATCCATTTTGTTGGCGCGGTTGAGCATCTCGCGCAGCACCACCTGCAGCGTGCGGCGGCTGGAGGTGGAAATGTAGATGATGCTGCTGAAGTAGGTGTTCCAGTGGTTTACGCCGTACATCAGCCCGATGGTGGCCATGATGGGCAGCGATACCGGCAGCACGATGCTGAGCAGGATGCGGAACTCCCGCGCGCCGTCAATGCGCGCGCTTTCGTGCAGCGATTGGTCGATGCCGGCAAAGAAGGTACGGGTAATCAGCAGAGTATACGGCTTTTGACGGCTTATTGCCGGCGTTCAGCAGGAGGCAAGCAGCGATGCGGCGCGGATTTGCTGCTCCGTCAGGCTGTGCCCATAAAAGTTCAGCGTCGTCCTGGCCGATTCATGCCCCAGCAGCGCGCTGATGGTTTGAATATCCACGCCCAGTTCCAGCAGGCGTGTGGCGAAGCTGTGACGAAGCGTATGAAAATGAACGCCGGTCAGACCGACGCTGGGCAGCAGACGGCTGAAGCGCCGTTGCAGCGTGCGCGGCTCGGCGGCGCGCGCGCCCTTTCCAAAGATAAAAGTCTCGGGCGACAGGCTGCCGGCGGCGAAGAAAGCCTCGCGCAGCTTTGAAATCAAAAAATCAGGAATGGGCAGCACGCGGTGCGAGCGCCTGGATTTGGGCGTGCCGACCATCAGAAACGTGCTTTCATGTGCGGAGGGCAGGGTATGCGCAATCCGCTGCACCGTGCGTCTGACGGCGACGGTGCGTTTTTTCCAGTCGATATCCTGCCATTTCAGCGCGCATACCTCGCCCAGGCGCATGCCTGTATAGAGGCTGAGCAGGACGGACAGGTTATTCTGCTTCAGCGCTTCCTTGCGCAGCATTTCCTGCTCCGGGCGGCTGAGCACGCGCTGTTCAGCCTTTTCGGAAAGCTGGATTCTGATTTTGCGGCAAGGATTCTTTGCGGCCAGCCCCTCCTCCTGGGCGCAGCGCAAGGCGGCAGATAAAAGGCGGAAAATCCCCTTTCTTGTGTTATAGGCCAGGCCGCAGACCTCCAGCCGGCCGGCAAAGGCGTGCACACAGGCCGGCGTTAGCTGCGAAAGCGGCACATCGCCCAGCGCCGGAATCAGATGCAGGTTGATCTGCCTGCAATAGGCCTGATAGGACGAGGGCTTCACCGTGCCCATCAGCTCGTTTTCGCGCCAATAGCAAAGCCATTCCCGCAGGGTAACATCGCGGGCCGACGCGGCGCTTGCAGCGGCAGGCAGGAGCTCCGCTTTCTTCTGCAGCAGCCGTGCGCGCACCTGCGCGTACTGCCTCCCATAAACATATCCGAATCTGGTTTTGCCGGACGCATTCTTGCCGATCACGTAGCGTCCCTCGTATCGGCCGTCCCGGCGCTTATAAATGTTTTCCCCATGTCTTGGCATGCTTCATTCTCCTCGCTCCATGAATTTTGCTGCTGATGCTGAACGACTGACGCAATTGCCATTTTTGACGGCTCTGCTGACGGCTTACCCATTTCCGCGCCTTTGCCGCGCTCCGCCGGCGGCGCGCTTGCATGGCGGCGGCTCAAGCGCCGCCCGCGTCCGGCAGGCCTGCCGGAATCTGACATGAAATTGCCATCGCAGGGGCCGATTATCTTGACATGGAAACGATTCCCACTTATAATATTATAGAAGATAGTCAGTGGCATTCCTCGCCGTTCATCATTTTTAGTCAGCGTCGCAGAATCGGATAATTTGCGACGCTTTTATTCTGACGTGCTTGCTTTGAATTATGCAGCTTCGGCGGTTGCTTCGCTAGAAAATTAATGCCTGCCGAAAAGAATAGAAACACCGAAACGGAGACTGTTCGTTCCGTTTCGGCGTTTGATGATATGCAATTCTCTGAAGCGTTTTTTAATCCATATAGAATAAGCCGCTTTTGCTGTATTGCGTAGCCTGCGTGATTTCAATGCCGAAGTGATCGTAAATCGCGCCGGCTCCGTCCATATCGATCCAGCGCCGGTTCAATTCGTCCGCATAGATCATGGTATGGCCCACGCAGGCGGGATCACTGAAGATGAAATAGGGCGTTTCGGTATTTTGGCAATAGCCGACGCAGATTACCCAATGCCCTTCAGCCAGGTAGGATTCCGGATCAGAGGGGTCGTCCAGATTATAGCTGCCGTCCTCTGCGGAGGACCAGGCCTGCAGCGGCATCAAAACGGGATGGCCCGCGTCGAGCTTCCGCATGAGATCATCCAGCGACAGCTGCTGGGACGCGGTGAAAGCAACGCCGTTTTCCGCCAGATACGCCGTAATGGCGCTGGGCGGCGTGCCGTTTTCGGGCGTGGTGCCCAGCAGCTCCTCGTACTGCGTCAGGTTCAGGTCGCCTTCATAGGGATAAAGCCAGTTCATCAGCATCTGCACGCAGGCTGCGCCGCAGGTATAGCCGCCGTATTGCCGCAGGGTGGGCAGGTCGATGAACACATCCGCATCGGCAAGGGAGGCGGCGTAAGGACCTGGAGCGGTCGGGACGGCGGACTCCGCCCCAGCGCTGCCCGAGAGGGTCAGTATGCCTGCGCACAGAAGCAGAACGGCGCTGCGCAGGATGCTGCGGTTTGCGGATCTGATCATGCTTCAACGCTCCTTTTTGCATGGTTTCAGGCTGATTATATCACGAGACCGGCAATCCTGCAAAGGGGAGCGTTCATGCCGTTTGTGCGGATATACAGCAAAAGACCCGTCTTGGCGACGGGCCTTTTGGCGTGGATGGGGCGGGCCTTAGCCTTCCACGGGCGCGGCTTCCACTGTGACGCTCTGATCCTGCATTTCCTTTTCGGCGATCAGATCCTCGATGGTTTCCTTGGTGCGCATCAGGTCTTCCACCGACATGGTTTCAAAGCCGGCGGCGGGGGACTTGACCTTTACGCCGTGGCGGCGCAGAAAATCATCCACCTTGTCCTCATTGTGCTTATAGGCGCAGAAGCCCACGACGCTTACGCCCACACCGATCAGGATGCCCTTGACCAACGGATTGCTGCCAAACATAGTTCTTCCTCCTTGCTGATGTATAGGGGTTTACGCCTTGTGCGCCATCATTTCCATGCCCTGCCGGAACATGCTGCCCGCAAACGAAAGCTGGCTTTCGCCGCCCGCCATGGGCGTAAGCGTAAGCCTGCCGCCTGCGCGCTTGATCAGATAGGGCTGCTCGCGCGGAGCGCGGGGGATCAGATGACGGCCGAAGGTGATAATCCACGCCAGCAGGCTGGCGCGAACCGCGCCGGGCTTGCCGACGGAATTGATAAGATAAACGACGGACATGACCTCGGGATCAAAGCTGCCGCGCACATGCAGCTCCTGATAGCCGTGTTCCACCACGGCGGCCAGGGCAGCGCCGGTAGACAGCCAGCGGGTAAAGGCCGTCAGCGGCGAGCCTGCGATGGACAGCGCCCCATCCAGGCCGATGCACAGCAGCGCCAGATAGCCGCTGGGAGCCATGGAGAAGCCTTCCTCCTCGCAGTGCTTGATGTGCAGAAGGCCTGCGTCCGTCTGCGCCGCATAGGCCGCGCCGACGCGGACAAGCAGCTGGCTTTCGCTCAGCGTATCCGGATCATACTCGCACAGCAGGGTGCGGATGCGCGCGTTATAGCGGCAGGAAAGCACGCCGGGAATGCGGCGGATCGGCGCGTCCGACTGCAGCGGCTTTTCCAATTGCAGGCGGATGCGGCCGCGGATGGCGGAGAGCACCTCCAGATGTATTGCGCCCTGTTCGTTATGCATTATATCCTCCCGTCCCCGGGCTTCATGAACATCAGCCGCAGGGAGTTGGCCACCACCAGGATGGTGGACGAGTTATGCAGCAGCGCGCTCATCATCACCGAGATGCCGCTGGCCGCGCCCAGGATCAGACCCACCGAGTTGATGGCGATGACCAGCGCGAAGTTCTGATGCACGATGCGCATGGTGGCGCGCGCCAGACGGCGCAGCTCCGGAATCATCATCGGATCGTCGCGGTTGATGATCACGTCGCTGGTCTCCATGGCGATATCCGTGGATTTGCTGCCCATGGAAATGCCCACGTCTGCGTAGGCCAGCGCGGGCGCGTCGTTGATGCCGTCGCCCACCATGACCACGCCGTTGCCCTGCACCTGCAGCTTCAGCACGGCCTCGGCCTTTTGCTCGGGCAGCAGCTGCGCGCGGTAGCCGTCCGCGCCCACCTGCTCGGCCACCGTGCGGGCCTGGGATTCCAGATCGCCCGTCAGCAGCTCGATATCGCCCACGCCGTCATAGCGCAGGCTGTTGATGGCACGGCGCACATTTTCGCGCGGGCTGTCCATGGCGTACAGCACAGCTACGATTTCATTATCTACGCCCACATAGTTGGGGATTGCGCCGGTATCGGCCGGCAGGGGAGAGGCGGCGGCTACGCCGTTTTCGTGCATGTAATCGATATTGCCTACACGCACGGTTTTACCGTTTACCACCGTGCGGCTGCCGCGGGATACCTCGGTTACGATATCGCCGTGCGGCAGCGCCTGCGCGCCCAGCTGGCGGCCGTAGCGCATGATGGCTCCGGCCAGCGGATGCGTGCTGGTTTCCTCCGCCGCCATGGCGTAGGCGAGCACATCCGCCTGGGTCATATCGTGCCTGAGCATCGCCATGGATACGATGCGCGGCTTGCCCTCGGTGATGGTGCCGGTTTTATCCAGCAGCACGGTGTTGGCGCTGCTCATCTGCTCGATGAACGTGCCGCCCTTGATCAGCACGCCCTGCTTGACGGCGGTGTTGATGGCTGCCGAGAAGGCTGTGGCCGTGGACAGCTTGATGCCGCAGGAGTAGTCGATTACCAGCATTTTGAGGGCCTTCTGGGGATTCCTTGTCACCAGCCAGACCGACAGGCACAGCAGGAAGTTGAGCGGCACCAGATAGTTGGAAAATTTATCCGCATAGCGCTGGATGGGGGCCTTTTTCAGCTCGCTGGCTTCCACCATGCCCACGATGCGGGATATGACCGTCTGGTCGCCCACCTTGGCGGCCTGCACATGGATGCTGCCGCTCTTGACCACGGTGCCGGCAAACACCTCGTCGCCCTCGCGCTTTTCAACAGGCACAAATTCGCCCGTGATGGGGCTTTGATCCACCACCGCAGCGCCGTAGACGACCTTGCCGTCCACCGAGATCTTTTCGCCCGTGTGCACGGCCACGACGTCGCCCGCACTGATCTGGTTGATGGGCCTGCGCTCCAGCTTGCCGTCGGGCATGACCTTCCAGGCTTCGCCCTCGTCGGCCGAGAGCATCTTTTTGATGGAGGAGCGCGTGCGCTCGATGGTGTAGGAGGTCATCAGCTCTGCCAGGTCGGACAGCGCCAGGATCATCAGCGCCGAGTGCGCGTTGCCCAGCATCAGGCTGGCCACGATGGAGGTGACAGTCAGAAAGTCTGCGTTGGGGCGCATATCGCGGCGCAGCCCCTCCCACGCGCTCTTGGCCATGGGAGCCGAAAGGCCCAGGCTGGCCAGCGCCTCCAGCGATGTGAAGTTGGCTAGCGCGCCGCCCAGGATGGGGGCGGTAAACAGCGTGTTGCCCAGCGCCAGCGCGCCGGCGTTTACGGCCAGGCGCTTGACCAGACGAGAGGTCGTCATGGGCGCTTCGGCGGCTTCCTCGCCGCTTTCGGCGTGGCGCGCGCGCAGCGCGGCCATGCTGTGCCGCGCCAGCACCAGATCCACCTGCTCGGACAGCTCGGCGGAATCCAGCGTATCGCGGTCATACTGCAGCAGCAGGCCGCCCGTGCAGGGCGTTACCCGCGCCAGGCGCACGCCCGGAATGCGGGCAAGCTCGGCGGCGATATCGGAGCTTTCCTCCTTCAGATAATGCAGCCCCTCCGCAGCCAGACGCAGCCGCCCGGGCAGGCTGTGCATTATGCGGGATTTCATAAAATCATCGGTATGTTCTTTTTTGATAAGCATGGTTCAACCTTCTTTTTGCTGCGGGAGCCGCAGGATCAGCCGCTTGCGCACGATGTCCTCCAGCTCCTTTTCATCAGCGCCCTGCCAGATATCCTCGTTGGAAATGCGGATGCCCTCATCCACCACGATATCCACCCAGCGCAGGATGGCGCGCGCGGCGGTGATATTGGCGTCGTAGCGGATCAGCACCGTGCCGATGCGCGGGTTGATTTCCGCGCCCGTCACGCCGGGAAGCAGCTCCAGCACATCGCGGATATAGTGCAGATAGGGCAGCGCCTCCTTGGGCAGCAGGCGGTATTTGTTAAAGCTCAGCCGCAGCCGCCCCGGCAGGTCGCACTCCACGCGGGGCTTCAGGCACAGGCGCAGAAAGCTCTCTTCCAGTTTATTCATGGCTCTGCGCTCCAAACAGCCGGGCTGCCCACCAAAGCAGCGTCATTGCGCCGGGCACGGCCCAGCCCTTCTGCGCCTTGCTGCGCAGCGCGGCGATGGTCAGCGCGCCGGCAGCCAGCGTCTTTGCATCCAGCAGGCCGCCGGTCGCATCCAGCACGCCCTGATTGACGGCGCGCAGCAGAAGCTGCACGCCCTGCTGCACCTTGCCGGAGGCGGGGGCGTTGACCTTGTCGTCCAGCCCCATCAGCTTCATGGCCGCGCCCAGCACCACGGGCGCCTGTACCTGCGATTCATCATAGAGGATCAGCACGCTGCCCGTCAGCGGCTGCACCGTTACCTGATGCACCGCGCCCGTGCCCTCCAGCTGCGCCTTCATCTGCGCGGCCAGCTCGGGCTGATGCGAAACGGCGGGCATATACAGGCGCATGCGCCCAGGCAGGCTGGCGCGCACCTCCGCCACGCCGCGAAAAGAGGGGAGCTTCATCAGATTGTGCTGCTGCTTTTTGGGCAGCGCCGCCGCAGCGCCCGCAGCCAGCGCCAACCACCAGATGCCGTTCATCAAAATCCCTCCCTGAAAAGCATAGTTAGAATAAACTAACTATCGGCGATGCAGCCCCGACAAGGGGGCTGACCTGCCGACTCATATTTTATCACATTGTCATGCTTTGTCAAGAAAAGGCAGCTGAAATTGCGCCAACACATCGCTTTATATCGCGGCTTCTTTAGAAAGTCTGAAGGTTAAGGCGTCATACTTCTGCCCGTTCACTTCTCGTATGTCTGCGATGCGGCTGCATTCTGCAAAGCCCAGCCTTTCGGCGCAGCGGATCATGCGGATGTTGCCGGACCAGGTTAGGGTGTAAAGCGCATCTACGCCGTTTTCAAAATAGTAATTCATAAAGGCGCGGAGGGCTTTTGTGCCGATGCCGTTTCCCCACAAACCGGGCTCGCATATATCAATACCGATAGCGCGGCGGACGGTCTGGCCGTCCTTGACTTTTCCTATCCATTCGCAGTTTTCGTCTATAAGATAGGAGCTTATCCATCCGATGTGCCTGCCGTTCCATTCGATTTCAAACCGCCACCGGCGCGCGTCATCGGGGAGATTCTTTATGGATTCATAGTATTCCGTCCAGCTTTTGCGTTCGCCTGCCTCGTCGGTATCCTCTTGCTCCCACGGAGCGTCCCAGCTTTCCCATTCCCGCTGCAGCGTAAACCAACGCACATAGTCCTCGATATCGGACGCTGTCATATCCCGCAGAAGGATGTCTTCAAATTCAATCTTCACCATTGCCTCCTCTAAGCTTCATCAAAGGGCTTGCTTTACAGGTTGCCGGATTTGACTCCGTTCGCGCGGCGCATATACACACTATAGCGTATCAGGCATGCTGTTTTCAATAGGCCCGGTAGAATTTGCAGCAGCGAAAAGAAATGCTTTTGTTCACGCTTCATTCATTGCTATGTCATTTTCTGGGGGTATGCTGAAAACGACCTTCAGAACAGGAGAAAGAAATGATGAAGCTGAAAAAGCTCGTATGCCTGCTGCTGGCGCTTTTGCCCCTCAGCGCCGCGTTGGCAGAGGAAGAAAGCTATTTTACCGCGCGTGACCTGAAGCAGGATTACGATGCGGACAAGGCGGCGGCGATTCAGCTGCTGGAAAACGGAATTGCCGCCGATACGGCGGGCGTGACCGTCAGCGGTACGACCGCGACGATTATGGCAGAGGGCGTTTACGTGCTGACGGGCGTGCTTCAGAACGGGCAGATCATCGTGGACGCGCCCAAGGACGCCAAGGTGCAGCTGGTGCTTGATGGCGTGAACATCCACAGCGAAACCTCCGCTGCGATCTATGTGCGCCAGGCCGACAAGGTGTTTCTGACGCTGGCGGCGGGCACGGAAAACAGCCTCTCCAGCGGCGATGCGTATGAGGCGATTGACGATAACAACATCGATGCAGCGGTGTTCTCCAAGGATACCCTGACGATCAACGGCGCGGGTGCGCTGACGGTTGAGTCCCCGGCGGGGCACGGCATTGCGGTCAAGGGCAAGCTGAAAATAACCGGCGGCAGCGTGCACATTACTGCCTCCCGCCATGGCGCGGCGGGCAAAAACGGTGTGTATATCTGCGGCGGAACGCTGGATATCACGGCGGGGCAGGATGGCCTGCACGCCGAAAACAATGAGGATACCACACGTGGAATGGTGTTTATCAGCGGCGGCAGCGTGCGCATTGCGGCGGACGGAGACGGCATTGACGCGGGCAGCACGCTGGAAATAACGGACGGCGATTTTGATATCGTCACGGGCGGCGGCAGCCAGAATGCGTCCGCCCATCAGGAGGAGCGCGGGGGCCGCGGCTGGTTCGGATGGCAGGACAGCGCGGGCAGCTCTGCGCAGGACAGCGTCAGCGCCAAGGGCCTGAAGGCCGGCGGCAGCGTGACGCTGAGCGGCGGCAATTTCACGCTGGATTGCCAGGACGACGCGATTCACAGCAACGCCGATGTGACCATCGCAGGCGGGACGTATCAGATCGCCACGGGCGACGACGGCGTGCATGCGGATGAAAACGCTGTGATATCAGGCGGAACGATTGTCATCAGCGCCAGCTACGAGGGGATCGAGGGCCAGCGCATCGAAATCTCAGGCGGCGAGATCGACGTGACCGCCTCGGACGACGGCCTGAACGCCGCAGGCAGCGACAGCGGCGGCGATGCGCGGCGCGGCTTTATGCAAAGCAGCGGCAATAACGAGCTGATTATTTCCGGCGGGTACATTATGATCGATGCGGCGGGCGACGGCCTGGATTCCAACGGCAATCTGACTGTGACAGGAGGGACTGTGTATGTTTATGGCCCTGAAAGCAGCAATAATGGGGCTCTTGATTTTGACGGTACGGGCACGGTTACGGGCGGCGCGGTGGTCGCCCTGGGCGCGTCGGGCATGGCGCAGAACTTCGGCGATTCCTCCACGCAGGGCTCCATACTGGCGTCCTGCTCCACCCAGGCGGCGGGCACCGTGGTGACGCTGCTGGATGCGAACGGCAGTGAGCTGATCTCCTGTACGGCGAAGAAAAGCTTCTCCTCGGTGGTCGTCAGCCTGCCTGAAATCCAGAGCGGCCAGACCTATACGCTCAGAATCGGCTCCTCCACCCAGAGCATCACGATGAACGGGCTGATCTATGGCAGCGGGTTCGGCGGCTTCGGCGGGGGAGGAAGATGGCGGCCATGAGCAAGGGAGCGAAGGTGCTGTATTGCGTTTATCTTGCGCTGCTGATGGGCTTTACCGGCTTTACGGCGCTGGATACGTTTGTGATTGAACGGGTGGAAACCACGCTGGAAGCGCCTCAGCCGACCCAAACGCCAAGTGCCGCCAGCGCAGCGCCGACCGTTACTGAGAACAGCTATCAGGATGAGCATATTGCCATTCAAATTGATACCCGGCGGCTGGACGATACAACCGTCTATATCGCCGATGTGACGCTGGACTCCCCGGAGTATCTGAAGACTGCGCTGGCGCAGAATGCTTATGGCAAAAACGTGACGGAGACGACCTCCGCCATCGCCGCGCGGCAAAACGCCATCCTGGCCATTAACGGCGATTATTATGGTTCCCGCGAGCGCGGCTATGTGCTGCGCAACGGCACGCTGTACCGCAGCGCCGCCGCAGCGGATCAGGAGGACTTGGTGATTTTTTCCGATGGTTCCTTCGCTGTCATTGACGAGGGCAGCATCTCGGCGGATTCGCTGCTGCAGCAGGGCGCGATGCAGGTGCTCTCCTTTGGCCCGGCGCTGGTGGCGGACGGCGAAATCGCCGTATCGCAGCGGGACGAGGTGGGCAAGGCCATGGTCAGCAATCCGCGCACGGCCATCGGCGTGATCGCGCCGCTGCACTATGTGTTTGTTGTGTCAGATGGCCGCACCAGTCAAAGCGCGGGCCTGTCGCTGTACGAGCTGGCGCAGCTGATGCAGTCGCTGGGCGCGCAGACGGCCTATAATCTGGATGGCGGCGGCTCGTCCACCCTGTATTTCAACGGTGCGGTCATCAACAATCCTACCACTAACGGCAGGAGCATTCAGGAAAGGAGCGTGAGCGACATTGTCTGCATCGGCTACTGATGCAAGCCGCGTGCAGCTGAAAAGGCTGGGGCGGCGCTTCCTATGGATCAGCCTTGCCTGCGCAGCGTTTTCACTGGTTTATGAGTGCTTCAGCCATCAGGTGTACGCGCGCAGCATGCTTCTGGCCTTTTTGTATCCGCTGCTGGGCGGCGCGCTGCCATGCTTTGCGTTTTCCCGCCTGCGCTGTGCGCCCGCCCCCTGGACGCTGTATGCCTGGCGCGCGGGCATCATGACCGCCATGGTCGGCAGCCTGATGCGGGGCGCGCTGGAAATTTACGGCACCACCAACCGCCTGACGGCTGCCTATCCTATCCTGTGCGGCGCGCTGTGCCTGGCCGCGCTGCTGGGCTATCTGATTGCCCCGCAGCGGCAGGAATGAGGCTTGCGCGCGGAGACTCTCGGCAGTTCGTTGTTCTGATGAATAAATAAAAGTGCGCCCCCAGCCTTCGTCAAAGAAGGCTGGGGGCGCGTTGCTGCGGGCTTGTCGGGCATATGGGAAAGCTGGCTGATTCGGCTCCAACAGAATTATGCAATAACCAATGTTTCTTTTGACATAACATCACTTTCTTGTTAAACTAAGCTTCAGTGATAGGAGGTGAAGCCGATGCTTCCCAATCTGAAGCTGCTGCGCAAGGAGTATGGTATCAGCCAGCAGGTGCTGGCCGACCTGATGGGCGTCAGCCAGCAATCGATCAATCAATATGAAAATCACAGCATCGAGCCGGACGTCGCGCTGCTGACGCAAATGGCCGATTATTTCAACACCTCCATCGATTATATCGTCGGGCGCACCACGGTCCGCCGCCCGATCGAGCGCGTGGAAGCCTTTCATCTGAACCAGGATGAAACAACGGTGATCAGCCAATATCGTATGATGAAGCCCAAGGAGCAGCTTTGCATTCGTTCCATGCTGCAGATCATAACGGAAAAATGATGCTTGCCTGCGGCATTTTTTGAGCCTTGAATAATCAAATCCCCCGGCTGATGAAACAGCCGGGGGATCGTTTGCTTTGATTGTTACTGCACGGCGGCCGCAAAGGCTTCAAAGAACTCGGGGCAGTTCCAGGTGCCGCAGGCCATCACGCTTTCGTCGCGGACGGCCATCTGCAGCGTCAGGCCGTTGGAAAGCTGAATCAGCAGGGATGCGCCCGTTTCGCTGGCGCCGGAGCGCGCCAGGGTGGCGTTGCTGATCAGGGTGTTATACAGGCTTTGCGCCGTGGCTGCATCCGTCACCGTGCCGACGCCCGTCAGCTCCATGGCGACGGCGCTGCCCGCGCGCAGGGTATCGGCCAAGTCTTCGCCGCCCTTCAGGGCGGTATTGCCAAAGGATACGCGCTGGAACACGCGCATGCTGCCATCCACATTTGCGGCGACCATCGCACCGCTCATGCCATTGACGGAATAGACTGTTTCACCCTGCGGCACAACGTTGCTGACGATGCCGCCGCTGGCCAGCGCAGGCTCGCTGGTATAGGTATCCACCGTGCCCAGGGCGCTGCCGGTCAGGTCGCTGCCCAGCGAGGTGGGGTTGGTAAGCAGACGATAGTAGCGGCCGTCCACGCACAGCAGCGGGAAGTTTGCCCCGCTGGCCGGGGCCCAGATGCCGCGATAGCCGGGCTTTTCACGCTGGGAGATGGAGATGCTGCCCTTGGGCAGATCCAGCGCCAGCGAGCCGAGCGCGGGCTGCGCGCTGGGGTCGCCGCCGATCTGGGTGGAGATCAGTGCGCCGTTGTTTTGATTGGGGTTGGCGATCATCAGCGGAATGCCCACCAGCAATCCGATGACAAAGGCAAAGGTACATACCGTGGCCAGTACACGGCCCGCATGGGTGGCGCGGCGCTTTTCGGGCGCGACGGCGGCCCAGGGGGAATTGCGGTAGTGCTTTTTGCCGTCCTTGCGGGCAAGCGCGCCATCGCGCAGGATTTCGTCCTTCAGGTCTTGAGCGGCGTGAAGCCCTCCAAGCATTTCGGCAGTCATTTCGGGCAGTTGTTCCAATTGCTTCACGCGGATTCGCCCCTTTCTTCTCCCAATATGGCTTCCAGTTTTTTTCTGCCACGCGACAGGCGGCTGGATATCGTGCCCTCCGGCAGGCTTAGGATGCCTGAGATTTCGCTGATGCCGTAGCCCTGATAATAATACAGGATAAAGATCTCGCGAAAATCCGCCGGCAGGCTGTGAACCGCCTGCAGCACCTCGGCCTTTTCCATGTGCTTGCCAAGGGTGTCGGGCGCGGGAATCATCTCAAACGCCGGACTGCCCGATATCACGCGCCGCACCCAGGCGGAGCGCCAGATATCGCGGCAGCGGTTCATAGCCACCTTGAGAAGCCAGGTTTTTTCATGCCCGGGCTCCAGCGCCGGGCGATTGACAAACAGGCTGACAAACGCATCGTGGCAGACGTCCTCCGCCTTTCCGCGATCGCCCAGATAGAAGTAGCTCACGCGGATAATATCGGAGGCATAACGGGTATAGAGCGCGTCAAACCATGCCGAAAACGCTTCGTCGGACATCGTTGACCGCTCCTTTCGTACCTCGTCACCCATACTAACGTAATACCCCTTTGTTTTCTTGCATGTATTTTTGAAAAAATAAAATAAATTTGCAGGATTACCGCATCAGTCATTATACCCCAGCCGCGGACGGCAGTCAAGCGATGGAAGGCTGCCAAAGCCTGTCAAAGCGCAAGCGGCTCGCGCTCCTGTGCGGGCAGGGCGCGGCACAGCGCCATCAGAAGCAGGCATGCGCAGCCGGGCAGGGGATAGAAGCGCTGCCCTGTGATGATATACAGCCCGCACAGCATCAGCCCATACAGCAAATACTGCCTGGCGCGGTGCGGCGCCAGCATGCGGCGCAGAGCGACCCTGGCATGCCCCGGCGCGCGCTTGCGCTTGCCCAGCGCCACCAGCTGCGCGTCCGTGGCGGGAAAGGCTGCTCCGGCCAGGGCGATCATGCGCGCCCGGCTGAGCGTGTGCACCCTGGGATATAGGGTGGACTGCTGCTTGGCGGTATCGGTCAAGCCCTCTGCGCCGCAAAGAACGCCCGTCTCCGCCCCTTCAGCCAGGCAGGCGCGCTGAAAAGCGGCGATATCGCGTGCGGTCAGCTTTTCCCCGGCGGGCAGCTGCGCGCAGGCCAGCAGCGCCTGCTTGCCCTGAACGGCGCACAATACGCCCGTATCCAGCGCGCGCAGCATTTGTCCGTTCAGCGTCTGCGTGACCAGCAGCGCGGCCTCAAAGTGCGCGCGGCGGGGCGGCATAAGCACCCAGGCTTCCAGCTTCATTTCACCGCCGATCTGCCGCCGCAGCCGATCCTCGCGGCTTTGCAGCCTGCGCTCCCGCGTGCGCGCGCGCAGCAGCATCAGCAGTGCAAAGGCGGCAAGCCCTGCCAGCAGCGCCGTGATGCGCACGCCCCACAGCAGCAAAAAGAATACCACGCTGCCTGCCAGCAGCGCCAGCGTGCCGCCCGCCTCGTCCATGCGCCCGGCCAGGCGCGTGCGCTGCAAATAATCCTGCATATTGATGCCTGCCTTTCCGTTTGTAATTTGCACCGAAATGCATTATAATATCATTATGAAAAGAAACGGAGGATGCGCGATGCGGGAAATCGGCGTGCTGGGCGGGATGTTCGATCCCATTCATGCGGGGCATATCCGCGCGGCGCAGGCGGCGCTGAAGGCAGGCGCGGAGCGGGTGCTGCTGTGCCCCTGCCAGATGCCCGCGCACCGGGCGCAGGCCATCGCCCCGGCGGGGGATCGCCTGCAGCTGTGTGAGATGGCGGCGCGGGAGCATCCCGGCATGGAGGCCTGCGGGGCCGACCTGCGCGAGGGCCCGTGCTATACGGTGGATACGGTGGATATCCTGCAGGCGCGCTATCCCGGCGCGCGCATCTGCTGGATCATCGGCGCGGATAAGCTGCCCGCCCTGAACAAGTGGTATGGGGCGGAGCGGCTGCTTGCCGCCTGCGATTTCTGGGTGTGCCCGCGTCCGGGCTATGACGCGCATCTGCCGGTGCCCGGTGCGCGGCTGCGCGTGCTGGATGTGCCGCCTGTCGCCGCGTCCAGCGCCGAGGTGGTGCAGCGCCTGCGCGCCTATGACGACGCGGCGGGCCTGATTTCGCGCGCGGAAGCTCAGTACATCGCCGAGAACGGGCTGTATCAGCCCGATTACGAAGCGCTGCTGAAGGCGCGCGGCATGCCTGAAAAGCGTCTGCTGCATACCCTGGGCGTGCGCAGGACGGCGGCGGCGCTGGCCGGGCTGCACGGCGCGCGCATGCAGGCGGCGGGCGTGGCGGCCATGCTGCATGATATTGCCAAGCCCCTGCCGCTGCCTGAAATGCAAAAAAAGGCGCAGGAATATGGCCTGCGTCTGCCGAAAGATATATATGCCGACGAGAACCTGCTGCACGGCCCCGTGGCCGCAGCCATTGCGGAGCACGAGCTGGGCATCCTGGACAGGGAGATCCTTTCCGCCATCGCCTGCCATACCATCGGCAAGCCTGATATGACGGTGCTGGAGCAGGTGATCTATCTGGCCGACGCGATCGAGCCGACCCGCCGCGATTATCCCGGCCTTGCGCAGATCCGCGCCCTGGCGCAGACTGATCTTTCCGCCGCCGTGCTGCTGTCCATGCAGCGCACGCGCGAATACGTACTTTCCCAGGGGCACGCTTTTTGCCCGCAGACCGAATTGGCCATGCAAAGCCTGGCCGCAAAGGAGGAAACCAAATGATGGATGAACGCACCCTTGCCCTGCACGCAGCGCAGGCGCTGTATGACAAAAAGGCGGTCGATCTGATGGTGCTGGATGTGAGCCACCTGACCGTGATTACCGATTATATGGTCATCTGCACGGGCCGCACGGCGCAGCAGGTGCACTCCCTGTGCGACGACGTGGAGGATAAGCTGCTGGAGGACGGCGTGGCCCCGCGCAAAAAGGAAGGCCAGAACGACGGCCGCTGGGCGATATTGGACTACGGCACGGTGCTGGTGCATATCTTCCATCCGGAGCAGCGCCAGTATTATAAGCTGGAGCGCCTGTGGGACGAGGGCACCAACCGCGTGGAGCTGCCCTTTGCCCAGGCTGAAGAAACGAAGGCTTTTATGCCATGAGCCTGCAGCTGTACAGCCTGAAAAAGAACTTTGCCGTGCAGAAGGCCGAGCGCTTCTTCAAGGAGCGCCGCGCCCAGGTGCAGGCAGTGGATCTGAAAAAGCACAAGCTGGGCCTGCGCGAGCTGCAATTGTTTGCCCGCGCAGCGGGCGGGGCCTGTCAGCTGGTGGATCGTACCAGCACGGCTGCGATGTCGCACCCCGTCGCGCACACGGATCAGGAAGAAATCATCCTGGGCTATCTGCTTGAAAAGCCCGAGTTCCTTCGCACGCCCATTGTGCGCGACGGTCAGCGCGTGGTCATCGGCGAGGATCCCGCCGGCTGGCAGCGGCTGCTGGACGGGCAGAAGTAATTCGGGATAACAAGAAAGACTTGTTAAAGCTCCTGGGCGGCGATTTGCAAAATCGCCCGCCCTCAGCCGCCTTTGGCGGCGCTACTAATTCCGCAGCAGCGGCGCAGGCTTCGCCTGTCGAAAACTCCTTTTCGACAGGCTGAATAATTACAGGTCGTCCGCGTCCTGCGTGGGCTGCCCGCCGTCCTTGGGCGTGCCGGTGTAGCTGCCCAGCACGTCCGAGTTGCTTTGCGCGCTCTGATGGGCCAGCACATTGGGCGTTTTCTTCTTTTTAGGTTTCATGGTATGCACCTCCCGCCTTATTCTGCGCCGGGAAGAAATTTTCATGCGCGCAGGCAGGAAAAGGAAATATTTTGTCGAATCCATTTGCAGATCATTCCGGGAACCCGGAATATTGAAGGAGGAAATTCCGCAATGAAAAAGCTATGCGTTATCCTGAGCGTGGTTGTGCTGGTCGCAGCCGTGCTGGCCGGCGTGTTTTATGTGCGCACCGGCAGCCTGAACAACGATCTGACCGCCGTGAAGGCCGATATGGAAGCCAAGACGGCCGAGCTGACCTCCGCCAAGGCGTCGGTAGAATCCATGACCGCTGAAATCACCGCGCTGAACGAGCAGCTGACCGCCGCCCAGGGCGATGCGGAAGCCAAGGCTGCCGAGATTGCCGCTTTGACCGAACAGCTGACCGCTGCGCAGAACGACGCCGAGGCCAAGGTCGCCGAGCTGACTGAGCAGCTGACCGCCGCGCAGAACGATGCTGAGGCCAAGGCCGCCGAAGCCGCCGCGCATGCGGAGGAAGCCGCCAAGCTGAGCGAGGAGCTGAAGACCGTTAAGGCGGAAGCTGCCGGCATGACCGAAAAGGTGAATAAGCTCAGCGAAGAGCTGACCGCCAGGAACGAGGAAATCGTCAACGTGACCGCCCTGAAGGAAGCCGCCGAGAGCAAGCTGTCCGCGCTTCAGGAAAAGCTGCAGCCCATGATCGAGGCCTTTGATACCCTCAAGCAGACCATCTCCGATGATTCGCTGTGGCAGAGCTTCCTCAAGCCCATCACCGAAGCGATCGACGGCCTGGGCGAGATTTTCAGCAAGTAACACCAAGCAGAAGCCTGCCCTTATGCAGGCGTACTGGCAGCCATGACATGAAGAAGCACTTCATGCCATGGCTGCTTTTTTGTGCTGCGCGACGGAGCTGAATGTTCCGAAAAAATGGAAAAAGAAGGGATGCTGCATGATGACGGCCTGACTGTTTCAGATTATTTGCAATGCAGGACGGACATATCTGTGTTTCAAAGACATATAAATTGTAATAAAGGGACAAATATTGCCCAATTTGCATATTTATTTTTCTTAAACTATTGAAAGCAGGCTCTCCATATGCTATAATTCAGACAAACCGAAACACTGCCTGACCACGCGGCTTGACACACAGGGAGGAAGCAATTTGAAAAATCTGTTGAGAGGGATTGGCCTGCTGTGCGTGCTGCTGCTGCTCTTTCCCTGGGCGGCCTGCGGCGAGCAGCTGCCTGCGGCCGCTGAAAACGAAATCGGCTACGCGGCGTACCTGAACGCCATCGGGCGGCCGGAAGCAGCGGAGAACGTGATTTCCCTGTTTGAACAGGCGGAGGGCCTTCCCCTGGCGGAGGGCGAAAGCGTCACGCTGACGGTGAATGTGCCGCAGGACGTTTTCGGCTATCCTGTGCTGACCTATGCGATGACCGGCAGCAACATCCTGGACAATGGCTATACCCTGCTGGTGGATGGCCAGGCGCCCTATGCGGAGTGCACCACCCTTACGCTGGACAGCCTGTGGACGCAGAACGGCGCCTTTGAAAAGGACCGCTACGGCAATGAAGTGGTGTCCATGCCGGTCAAATCCTATGAGATAACAAGCTGCCGCCTGATGGGCAAGTCCGGCCTGTATTCCCAGGGCATGGGGCTGTATCTGACGGCGGGCGCGCATGAAATCACGATCCTGTGCCGCGAGGGGCCCTTCATCCTGTACGGCATGGCGCTGGCGGGGGAAATCCCTGTGCTGGAGGCGGCGCGCGGCGAATTGACCGGCAGCTATCTGATCACCTTACAGGCCGAGCAGGTGCCGGTGCGCAACAACCCCAACATCCGCCCGCTGGCCGATTACGATCTGCGGCTGAGCCCCTATTCCAGCGACAGAAAGGTCATCAATCATATTGAGGATATTTCCTACAAATATCCTGGCGATACGCTGACCTACACCTTCACGGTGGAGCAGGCGGGCTGTTACGCCATGGCGCTGCGCCTGCGGCAGGCCGAGCTGGCCAACTTCCCGGTGTACCGCACGGTGCTGGTGGACGGCGCGATTCCTGGCCCGGCCTTTGAAAACGCTGAGTTTGCCTACTGCCTGAGCTTTGAAAACCAGACCATTACGGACGCGGACGGCAAGCCCGCGCTGATGCGGCTGGATGCGGGCGAGCATACCCTGACGCTGCTGACCAGCGCGGATCCTCTGCAGAACGAGCTGACGCGCCTGGAGGCTGTGTCCGATCAGATTGCGGCGCTGGCGCTGGAAATTACCAAGATCACCGGCGGCAACACGGATTTCTTCCGCGATTTTGCGCTGGAGGATTTTGATTTTCATGTTGCCGATGATCTGGCCCGCTGGACGGCGGAGCTGACGGATATCCGGCAGGCGCTGGGCACGCTTGCCCATACGGACGGCCGGGTCGGCGCGCTGTCCAGCCTGGATATGGCTGTCAAGGCGCTGGAGCAGCTGGCCAAGGCTCCCAACGACCTGCCCAAGAAGCTGACGCTGTTTTCCCAGGGCGCGTCCTCGGCGCGCGGCTTCCTGGTCAGTCTGGTGGAAAGCCTGTCCACCAGCCCCATGGGCCTGGACGCAGTTTATTTTTACACGGATGAAAGCCTGCTGCCGGGCAATCCAGGCGTCCTTCAGCAGGCGGCGGATACCGCAAGCCGCTTTGTCACCTCCTTTACGCAGGAGGATTATGTGGCCAACACGGGCAACGGCACCCGCCTGCAGGTGTGGGTCAATCGTCCCCGGCAGTATCTTGAAATCATGCAGCGCATGGCGGATACCGTCTTCACCCCGGCCACGGGCGTGGCGGTTGATTTTTCCATCATGCCTGATGAAAGCAAGCTGATCCTGGCCAACGCCTCCGGCTCCGCGCCCGATGTGGCGCTGGGCGTATCCACCACCCGCGTGTACGATCTGGCCGTGCGCGGCGCGCTGAAGAACCTGCGGGAGTATGAGGATTTCAGCGCCGTGGGCAAATGGTTCCCCACGGGCCTGCTGATGCCCGCCGTGTGCGACGAGGGCATGTACGCCCTGCCCGAGACCTTCAACTTTTACGTGCTGTTCTATCGCAAGGATATTCTGGATTCCATCGGCCTGCGGGTACCTGACTCCTACGAAGAGGTGCTGCAGATGCTGCCCACGCTGCATCGCTACGGCCTGAATTACAACAATTACGTGTCCAATGTCATTGGCTACAAGGCCTTTGCCCTTACCACCCCGTATCTCTATCAGGCTGGCGCGGTGCTGTATCGGGACGGCGATCTGCATGTGCAGCTGGATACAGAGGCGGCCATCGAGGGCCTGAAGGTGTTGACGGACTCCTTTGTGATCTACGATATGGATTTTGAGGTGAACAGCTTTTATCAGAGCTTCCGCGACGGCACGCTGCCCATCGGCACCTCCAACTATGCCATGTACAATCTGCTGATGAACGCCGCGCCCGAGCTGGCGGACAAGTGGGGCATCGCCCTTTATCCCGGCATGACGGATGAAAACGGCCAGGTGCAGCGCTGGACCTCGGGCGCGGAGCAAAGCTGCTTTATCTTTGATAACACCAGCATGCCCGAGGAAGCCTGGCAGTTCCTTTCCTGGTGGATGAGCGAGGAAACCCAGACAGAGTTTGCCTATACGCTGCAGTCCACCCTGGGCAACGAGTACATGTGGAACAGCGCCAACGTTTCGGCCTTCATGAACTCGCCCTGGCCGACGGAGCATAAAAAAATCATTGCCGGGCAGATGAACTGGATTTATGAAACGCCCCGCAATCCCGGCTCCTACATGGTGGAGCGCGAGCTGTCCAACGCGGTGAACGCCGTGTGCCTGGAGGGGCAGAACCTGCGCGCCGCGCTGGATGAGGCCATCAAGCGCATTGACCGGGAGCTGGAGCGCAAGCTGGAGGAATTCGGCCGCCTGAAGGACGGCAGGCTGACGCAGCCCTTTATCGTGCCGGATATCAATACAGTAAAGGGGTGGTTGGAATGACCAGGGCTATCAGGGCGCGCGGCCCCAAGGATCAGAAGGTCGCCTGGGCGTTCCTTGCTCCCTACATCATCCTGTTTACGATGTTCATCATCGTGCCGGTGGTGATCGCCATCGGGCTTTCCTTTACCAACTTCAACACCATCCAGCGGCCCGATTTCGTGGGCTTCATGAACTACGTCAACCTCCTTACCCGCGACGCCATCTTCATGCAGTATGTGCTGCCAAATACCATCCTGTTCGCGGTGATCGTGGGCCCCGGCGGCTATCTGCTCAGCTTCTTCCTGGCCTGGTGCCTCAGCCAGATCACCAAGCGGCCGCGCACGGTGCTGGCGCTGCTGATTTACAGCCCTTCGATGACCTCGGGCGTGGCGATGAACGTCGTCTGGCGCATCATCTTTTCGGGCGATGAGCGCGGCTATCTCAACGCGCTGCTGCTGAACCTGGGCTGGATCTCCGAGCCGATCAAGTTTCTGCAGTCCTCCGCCTATCTGATGCCGGTGATGATCATCGTGGCCCTGTGGTCTTCCATGGGCGTGGGCTTCCTGGCCATGCTGGCCGGCATGATGAACATTGACGAAAGCGTGTACGAGGCGGGGGAGATCGACGGCCTGCGCAACCGCTTTCAGGAGGTATTCTATATCACCATCCCCATGATGAAGCCGCAGATGCTTTTCGGTCTGGTGATGGCGGTGGTCAATACCTTCCAGGTGGGGCACATCGGCGTAAGCCTGTCCGGCGCAAACCCCACCCCGCAGTATGCAGGACAATTGATTGTCAACCTGATCGAGGATTACGGCTTTATCCGGTATGAGATGGGCTATGCATCGGCGGCCTCCGTGGTGCTGCTGGTGCTGATTTACGCCATCACCCGCTGGAGCGGCAGGATATTCAAGGAAGATTAAAAGGGAGGGAGCTGCTTCATGCGCATCAAACGCACCCTGGTTCTGCTGCTTGCCGTGCTGCTCCTGCCCCTGACGGCCTGGGCCGATGAGGCGCCCTACTATACCGAAACGGAGAGCTACAGCGGCGCGGAGGCCTATTCACCCGCCGGATACCTGCCGGAGGGTACGTATACTGAGTTCGACGATAAAACGCTCAAGCGCCCGGCCGATGTGTTTGTGGATGAGCGGGATCGCCTGTTCATTTCCGACGAGGGCAACAAGCGCGTTGTGATGAGCACGCTGGAGGGCGAGTGGCTGCGTACCTTCGGCGAAAAGGAGCTCAAGCAGCCCGGCGGCATCTATGCCAGAAACGATCGCCTCTACGTCGCCGATATCAAGCTCAGGCAGGTGCTGGTGTACGATACTGAGAACGGTGAAATGCTCTTTGCTCTGGAGCATCCCGGCACGCCGCTGTACGGCGTAAACGCCAGGTTTGAGCCGCTCAAGGTTGCCGTGGATGCGGCGGGCGGCATGTATGTGATCTCCAAGGGCAACACCAACGGCATCGCCCAGTTTTCGGCGGACGGTACCTTCCTGGGGTACTTTGGCGCGAACGATACCAGCCTGAGCCTGGGGGAAATGCTCAAGCGCCTGACTTACACCGAGGAGCAGCTGGCGCAGCTCAAGCGCGTCGTGCCGGCCACGCCCACGGCGCTGGATATGGATGCGCGCGGGCTGATCTATACCGTCACCACCGGCTCGTACAAAGTGAAACGCCTCAACCTTGCGGGCCTGGACATCATGAAGCCCATCAGATGGAGATTTATCAACTACACAGACGTGGCTGTCGGCGCGCAGGAGAATATTTTCGTGATTGCCGATAACGGCTATATCATGGAGCTCACTCGCGACGGGCGGTGTCTGTTCTACTTTGGCGGGCAGGATCAGGATCGTACCCGCACGGGCCTGTTTGTCAACACCGTGGCCATCGATGTGGACGGCCGGGGCAATCTCTACGTGCTGGATCGCGACAAGGCGCTGGTGCAGCGCCTGGCCATGACGGACTATGCCGCCCTGGTGCATCAGGCCCTGGCCCTGTATCAGGAGGGCCGCTACGCCCAGAGCCGCGCCCCCTGGGAGCAGGTGCTGCAGCTGAACAGCATGTTTGATTACGCTCATATGGGCCTTGGCCGGGCGTATTACAAGCTGGAAATGTACGATGAAGCCCTGGCCGCCTCGCGCAAGGGCGGCGATAAGGCGGGCTATTCCGACGCTTACTGGGAGGTGCGCAATCAATTCCTGCAGAGCAGCATCATGGGGCTGATCGGCGGCCTGTTCGTGCTGTGGCTGCTTGGCAGGGTGTGGAAAACGCTCAAAAAGCGCGTGCAGCCTGTGCGGCGCTTCTGCGATCGGGCGCATGATTTCTTTGACGTCAGGCTGCTGCGGGAGCTGAAATTTGTCACATACTTTCCACGCAACCCGGCGGACGCTTTCTATGGCGTAAAGCATGAGGGCAAGGTGAGCGTCCTGTCCGCAACCATCCTCTATATTGCGGTTATCCTGATTTATATCGTCAACAAGTATGCCTGCGGCTTCCTCTTTAAGCAGATCCCCGACGGCTACTATGAAATCGGCATGGATCTGGTGCTCCTCATCAGCGGCATCGCGCTGCTCCTGATCGCCTGCAACCTCATCTGCTCCATCCGCGACGGCGAGGGCACCTTCAGGCAGATGTACTGCTCCTTTGCCTATGCGCTGGGGCCGTATGTGATGATCAAGCCCATTGCCTTCGCCCTGTCCTTTGTGCTTACCTACAATGAGGCGTTCATCATCACCCTGCTGAACATTGCCGCCGTCGCGCTTTGCCTGGTGCTGGTGGTGATGATGGTCAAATCCCTGCAGAACTACAGCTTCAGAGAAACCTTTGCAGCCCTGCTGCTGACGCTGTTTACCATGCTGATGATCGTCATCGCGGTGGTCATCGCGGCGGCGCTGGTGGCCCAGCTGTGGGAGTTCATCACGGCCGTATGGAAGGAGGCGCGGTTCTATAATGAAGTGTAAAGGACTGCTTCTTCTGCTGCTGATCCTGCTGCTGCCCGCTGCGGCGCTGGCGGATATGCACACGGTGGAAAACGAGCGTCTGTCCATGACCATCGACGACGCCACCCTCTATCTGACCGTGACCGACAAGGCAAGCGGAAAAACCATCGCCGGCAGCGTTGAGCCTGCCGACAAGCTCAAGGGCTGGAACGCCTTTGTGGCCTCCCCGCTGGTACTGGATGTGGTGGACGGCAAATCCGTCGTCACCAAGCAGCAGGCGCTGCTGGCCAACGAGTACGCTGTTGATTTTACCCTGCTGGAAAACGGCGCGGACGCGCTGGTGGATTTTACCGCCCTGGGGGTAAAAATCAGGCTGCAGATCCGCCTGGAGGCGGACTCCGTCGCCGTGACCCTGCCCAGGGACGGTCTGCAGGAATATCCCGTATCCAAGGGCGTGGACAAGGAAGGCGTGGAAAGCTTTACCGATACCCGCGTGTGCGGGGTGTATCTGCTGCCCTGCTTCGGCGCGACCGAGCTGGATGAAAAGGCCGGCTATATCCTGGTGCCGGAGGCGGCGGGCGCGCTGATTGACTTTTCAAACGGTGAAAATACGGGCAATACGCCCTATTCCAAGCGTATTTACGGCGCGAACATCGGCGCCGATAAGTCGGTTATCTACAAGCTGAACCGTCCCGCCAAGCAGATCACCCTGCCGGTGTACGGCATGGCCTACACCGATGAGCAATTGGGCTATCTGGCGGTGGTGGAAAACGGCGAGGAGGCTGCGGAGATCATGGCCTACCCTGCCGGCGTGATCACCAATTATAACTGGGCGGCGGCGCACTTTACCCTGCGCGAGCAGTATATTGCGCAGACCACCCGCACCCTGGGCCTCAACAGCCGTGAAAGCGCGCCCTACCTGCGGGATATGACCGTGCGCTTCTACATCCTCACCGGCGACAACGCCAGCTACGCGGGCATGGCGCGGCGCTACCGCGCAGAGCTGATGGAGCAGGGCGCGCTGCAGGCCGGCGATATGGCCTATCGCCCCCGCATTGATTTCCTGGGCGCGGAGAGCGCGCAGTTCCTTTTGTGGAACAGCGTGGAAAAGATGACCACTGTGGAGCAGATGGGCGATATCCTGCGCGCCTACCGTGAAGGCGGCATTGAGAATCCGCTGGTGCTGTATCGCGGCTGGCAGCCGGGCGGCCTGACCTGGGCGCTTGGCAGCGGCAGCGTTCAGCTGGAGGGCAAGCTGGGCAAGGCGGCCGCACTGTCCGCCGTGGCCAAGGACGTTAGAGAAAACGGCGGCAGGTTCCTGCTGGAAATCGACCCTGTACAGGCCAATCCTGACCGTATGTACAACATGCGCGTGGACGTGGTGCGCACCCTGGGGCAGACCGTGGCCGAAACCCAGACGGGCAAGGAGCTTTATCCCACGCTGTATTATCTTACGCCCAGCCGCTCGGCCGAAATCCTTCAGGCTGCGGAAAAGCAGTGGGGGCAGGCTGTGGACGGCCTTGCGCTGGCCACATTGCCCAATGTGCTTTACTCCTATTATTCGCGCGGCGGCAATCACTCGCGCGGCGAGACGATGGCGGAATACCTTGCGGCGCTGCAGGATATACAGGTGCCCCTGGCGCTGGAAAACCCGCTGGCGGGCTACTACGGCGAGATGGATGCGTATCTTGATCTGCCGCTGGACACCACCAGCTATTCCTTTCTGTCGGCGGAGGTGCCCTTCCTGCCCATGGTGCTCAGCGGGCAGAAGCCCTATTACTCGCCCTGGCTGAACTTTGAAAGCAATACAAGCCGGACACTGCTTAAGCTGGTGGAATACGGCGCGTATCCCTCCTGGTTGGTGACGGGCGAGGATGTGCAGCCGCTGATCAACACCAATTCCTCCGATGTATTCACCGCACAGTGGAACGTGATGCTGCCCACCATTCAAAAAACCAGCGCGGAGCTTGCGGCCCTGCACGCGCGCCTGGACGGCGCTGCCATGGTGAACCATGAGCGCCTGGACGACAACGTGGCGTGCGTCGCCTATGCCAATGGCGTGCGGGTGTATGTGAACTACCGCCGCGCGGATTATACCGCAGGCGGCCTGACCATTCCGGCCCTTGGCTACCTGGTGGAAGGAGGCGATGCGCAATGAAAAGGCTTCGCATCGGCCTTGTCGCCCGGCGCGAGATGAAGGGCTATCTGTTCCTGCTGCCGTGGCTGACCGGCTTTGTGCTGTTCTTTGCGCTGCCGCTGGTGCAGTCTGTGTGGTACTCCTGGCACGACGTCAAGGTCACGGCCAACGGCCTGAAAATGACCTGGGTGGGCTGGGCGAACTACCGTTACATTTTCCAGTCGGATACGGTGTTTGTCGAGCAGCTGATCAACTTCTTTACCGATTCCATCCTGCGCCTGGCGGTGATCCTGGTGTTCTCGCTGGTCATCGCCATGATGCTCAATCAGCCCATCAAGGGAAAGGGCGTTTTCCGCACGCTGTTCTTCCTGCCCATCATTGTGGTTTCAGGCCCCGTGCTGCAGCGCCTGGTCAACGAGGGCGCGACGACCGTCCCCCTGATTGAATCCTACGGGGTGAACGGCATTGTCGAGGCGCTGCTGCCGCCCATGCTGGCGCGGCCGCTGTCGGGGCTGTTCAGCCAGCTGATTCTGGTGCTGTGGTACTCCGGCGTGCCGATTCTCATCTACATGACCGGCCTGCAGAAGATCGACAGGTCGCTCTATGAGGCCTCCATGATCGACGGCGCGAACGGCTGGATTTCCTTCTGGAAGATCACCCTGCCTGCCCTGCGGCCGATGATCCTGATCAACGGCGTGTACACGCTGGTGTTCCTGGCCACGACGGGCCTGAACGAGGTGATGGCTACCATCAACGACCGGATGTTCAAAACCGGCGAGCAGGGCGGCGGCTACGGCATTGCCAGCGCGATGGCCTGGGTGTACGCCGTAAGCCTCGGCCTGGCGCTGATCGTGATGCTTCTGATCACCCGCGAGCGCAAGGGCAAGCAGGTTGAAATCCAGAAGACCAGCGAGCAGATTGCCCTGGAGCGCATGCACGCCGAGCGCGCCAAGAACATCCGGCGGAAAGGGGGAAAGCGCCGTGGCAAGTAAGCCGACCCTCCAAAGACTCAAAAAAATTACCATCGGCAGCTTCCGCAGGATGGGCCTGCTGCCCAGGATCGCGCTGTACGTCATGCTGGTTTCGCTGTGCTTTGTGTATGTCTATCCGATTCTGCACATGGGAGTAACGTCGCTGAAATCCCTGACCGACCTGCTGGATCCATCGGTCAAGTGGCTGCCCCATGAGCTTTCCCTGCGCAACTATGCGGAGGCGCTGGACATCATGGGCTTCTCCGAGCACCTGGGGGATACCCTGCTGGTGACGGTGGTTCCGGCCCTGTGCCAGACGGTTTCCTGCGCGCTGGCAGGCTATGCGTTCGCGCGCTTCCGCTTCAGGGGCCGGGGCATCCTGCTGGGCTGCGTGCTGCTGACCTTCATCGTGCCCTTCCCGGTGCTGATGGTGCCGACCTACACCATGTACTCCAATTACGGCATCCTGCGCACCATCTGGACGATGATCCTGCCCGCAATCACGGGCCAGGGGCTGCGCGCGGCGATCTTTATCCTGATTTACCGCGCCACCTATGAGCAGATTCCCTATTCGCTGGATGAGGCCGCCCGTGTGGACGGCGCCAGCGAAACCCGTGTGTTCCTGACCATCGGCGTGCCGCTGGGCCTGCCGGCGATGATCACCAGCTTTCTTTTCTCCTTTGTGTGGTACTGGAACGAAACCTACTCCACCTCCCTGTTCATGGGCAATGCGGCCCTGGGCAGCGCAAAATCCGTATCCACGCTGGTGATGGAGCTGGCCAAGTTTGAGGACAGCTACATGGTCTACCTGCAGAAGGCCGGCGGCTGGGCCAACCAGAGCGGCGGCGCGAACATCCAGAACGAGGCCGTCACCATGGCGGGCACCATGCTGGTCATCGCGCCCCTGCTGATCGTTTACTTCTGCCTGCAGCGGTATTTCACCGAGGCCATCGACAGAAGCGGCATTACCGGCGAATAACCCCTTTACATCTTACTTATGGTATCTATACAGGCTTATGGTGCGTCGTGAAGCCTGTAAACGGTATAAAATCTGAAAGGAGACAACTTTTTATGAAGAAGCTGCTTTCTCTCCTCCTGGCATGCATGATGATGCTGTCCCTGGTTCCCGCGATGGCCGAAGAAGCCGGCCTGCCCGCGATGACCACCGAAAACATCACCCTGAGCGTGGCCCATTGGGGCCAGGCCGAGGCCGGCGAGCCCGAGATCATCGAGGCGCTGATCGCCCAGTTTGAGGCTGCCTATCCCAACATCAAGGTGGAGTTCGTTTCCATCGATCAGGGCACCTGGGATCAGGGCCTGACCAACCTGGCCTCCGAGGGCAAGCTGCCCGACGTGTTCTGGGTGTTCAACGTGCCCAACGCCGTGGCCAACGAGTGGGCGCTGGATATCACCTACTACATGGAAAACGATCCCGATGCGAAGGAGCTGTATCCTACGATGGTGTCCGGCTCCAAGATCGGCGGCAAGAACTACTCCTACCCCGCCGTGCAGTTCCCGCACATGATGTACATGAACACCACGCTGTTTGAGCGCTACAATGTGGAGCTGCCCGCTGTGGATTGGACCTGGGACGACTACTTCGCGCTGGCGGAGGAGCTGAGCCATCCCGAGGATTACAACTTCGGCGTGTCCAACCCCCTGTATGTGGACCTGTTCCCCGCTGCCATCCATGGCGACCAGGGCAAGTTCGGCTGGGACGGCGAAAAGTACAACTTTGACGATGTGTGGGTGCAGGCTACCGAAACCCGCGCGGAAGTGATCAACAACAAGATCTGCGAGTGGATGAGCGAAGAAGAAAAGACCGCCGTTCTGGGCGATCCCGGCGCCTGGCCGCCCGGCGCCGGCCGCACTGCCATGCACATTGACTGGCCCTGGACGCTGTCCCAGTTCCAGACCTTCCGCAAGGAAGAAACCGGCTGCGAGTGGGTGTTCTACGCGCTGCCCGTGGGCGAAGGCAAGGGCGAACTGACCATCGTTGACAACGGCGTGATCTCCGCTTCTACCGAGCATCCCCGCGAAGCGTGGGAGCTGGCCAAGTGGATGTCCTGGGGCCCGCAGGCTGCCCTGTGCCGCCAGAAGACCTATCGTGACCTGGGCTATGCCGTATCCCGCATGCCCGTCGTATCCACCCCCGAGGTCTGGCAGGATCTGTATGATAACTGCACCGAGGATCTCAAGCCCTTCTTCGAGGCGATCCTGACCCGCGGCGTGAACTTTGTCCCCTCCAACTGGCAGACCGCTCCCGGCTGGGGCACCATCGAAGCCTATTACAACGGCAATGATATCGACGGCAAGATCCTGCGCGGCGAGCTGAACGCTGCCGACGTAGCGGCCGAGCTGCAGGCCGTTGCCGACCAGGCGGTTGCCGATCACCTGAAGGCTCTGCTGGGCGAGTAAAGAAAAAACCAGCCGCTGTGCAGCGCCGGTTATGCTGTGCAGCGTCCGGATGACAAAGGGAGGGCAGGCAACGCACTGTCTGCTCTCCTGCGGTCGGCGGATTCCAGAAACCCAAACGAAGCATGCTCCCAACCTCCGTGCAACCAGACCTATACGCTGAAAGGTGGCCGCAAACATGCGCAGGACGCATTTCAACCCGGATCGTTTCCATCCGAACCAGATTCCCATGTATCTGGTGCTTGTTCCGCTTGCGATCTTTATGGCCATCCCCATAGTGTTCATCATCAATCATGCCTTCAAGCCCATTGACGAGCTGTTTGCCTTCCCGCCCAGGTTCCTGGTGGAAAACCCGGTAACGGACAATTTTACCCGGTTGGCGCGCCAGGCCAGCGCGGGCGGCATTTCCATCAGCCGCTATATCTTCAACAGCCTGGTGGCTACGGTATCCGTGGTGCTCCTCTCCATGGCAATGTCCTCCATGGCGGCCTTTGCGCTGAGCAAGCTGCGCTTCCGGGGCAAATCCGCGCTGATGGAAATCAACAACCTGGCTATGATGTTTGTGCCCGTGGCGGTGATTATTCCCCGCTATCTGCTGGTGGATAAGCTGGGCATGATCAATACCTACTTTGCCCATATCCTGCCCCTTGTGGCCATGCCAGTGGGCATGTTCCTGGTCAAGCAGTTTACCGATCAGGTGCCTGATTCCCTGATTGAAGCCGCCATTGTGGATGGCGCGGGCTATTTCAAGGTGTACTATCGCATCATCCTGCCCATGATCAGGCCCGCTCTGGCGACGGTGGCAATTCTTGCGTTCCAGTCCGTGTGGAGCAACACGGAAACCTCCGCCATGTACACAAGCAAAGAAAGCATGCGCACGCTGACCTTTTATATGAACACCCTTGCCAGCAACACCAATGCGGTGGCCGGTCAGGGCGTGGCGGCGGCCGCATCGCTGATTATGTTCCTGCCCAATCTGGTATTGTTCATCCTTTGCCAGAGCAAGGTGATGAACACCATGGCGCATTCCGGCATCAAGTGATGCCCTGATTATGAATTCGACAGGAGGCCGGAGCCGATGAAATGGCTGATTCTGACACTCCTTATGCTTCTGCTTGGCAGCAGCGCTGCCGCCGCAGAGGAATATACCAACCCCATGACCATCGAGGGGCAATATCCGCCCATCGACCGGGTTGCGGATGATTACGGCATCGGCGATCCCTTTGTGCTGCGCTGGAACGGCATGTACTATCTGTACCCTTCCACCTGCGAGGAGCGCGTGCGCGTCTATACCTCCCGTGATCTTGTTCACTGGACCTATGCGGGCTACTGCACCCAGGGCCGGGATGTGGATTTTGCCTACGCGCCCGAGGTTGTTTATTGGCGCGGCAGCTTTTATATGATCACATCTCCCCGCGGCGCGGGGCACTATATCCTCAGAAGCGATTCGCCGCTGGGCCCCTTTGAACTGATTACGGGCAACTTTGGCCATTGCATCGACGGCTCCTTTTTCAAGACCGACGATGGGCAGCTGATGATGCTTTTCCCGGACAACTGGGTGATCAAATCCGCTATGCTGGATGAGCAAACCCTGCTGCCCGGCCGGACGGTATCCACCACGGGCGCGACGCTCAGGCACTGGACGGAGGGGCCGGGGCTTCTCCGCCGGGGCGATTGGTATTATCTGACCTTCACCGGCAACCATGTGTGCTCCACAGGCTATCAGGTGAGCTTTGCCTCCCGCAAGGGCGGCCCCAGGGGCAGCTTTGCCCAGCGGGAGGACGCCACGCTGCTGATCAACTCCGTCTACGGGGATGATTTTAAGGGTCTGGGGCATTCCTCTAATGTAATCGGCCCCGACCTGGACAGCATGTACACGGCCTATCATTCCCTGGTAAGCCTGACCGGCCCGGCGCGGCTGTATAACCTGGACAGGCTGTTCACCAACAACGGGCTGCTGTATACCTCCGGCCCCAGCAATTCGCCCATGCCCGTGCCTGCCATGCCGGATGTTTACGGCGATGCGGCGGCAGACCTGCACAGCTTTGCCGAGTCGGAAACGGGGTACTTTGCCGAGCTTGTCCAAGCGCCCCTGTTTACCCAGGAGTGGAGCTTCACCCTGAACGGCGGCACGGCGGCGCTGCTGATTGGCCAGAAGAACGGCATAGATGTGACCGTCACAGTGGAGCAGAACAGGATTACCCTGCTGGCAGACGGCAAAAAGGTTGATTCTCAAAAGCTGCCCGAGATTGGCCCGATGGACTGCCTGCATACGCTGCGCGTGGAAAACACGCCGGAGCTTCTCTATCTCTATATTGACGACATGCGCGTGCTCACCCGCAAGGGGGCGTGGTACAGCGCAGCCCGCATCGGCGCGTTGAAGGCGGATAAGGTAACCTACTCCTACATGGCCTGCACGGCCGAGGCGCTGGGTTCTTCGGACAATACGGCGCTCAAGCTCCTGCCCGGCGGGTTCAGCGCCCGCCATGCCGTCAATGCTGCCGGGCTTACCCTGCAGGATTTCGGCACGCAGGAGGAGCAGGCCCCCTTGCTGGGTACGGCGGATTATAACGTGCGCATCGCCCGGGCGGGACAATACTGCTTTGATCTGCTGGTGCGCAGGAGCGACGCGGGCAAGCGCGTGTCTATCGCCCTGGATGGCGAAAACATTTGGACGGGCGCTGTGCCGGAGTTCAATGGGCGCGGAAAAACCTTCACTTTTACAACGGCCGCTGCGGCGCTGCCTGCCGGCGATCACATCCTGACCATCACAGCGGAGGACGTGCTGCTCAACCGCGTCAGCGCCTTTGCCTATGAGCCGGTGGAAGCCATGGCGTTTGACTTCACCGCCAAGGCGCAGCGCGAGCGCTTTATCACCTACGGTAACTTTATCATGAAGCCCACCGAGGGCGTGCTGCGCATTCCGGCCAACAAAAAAGGGTTTGCGCTGTTCGGCAAGGAAGGGTATACTGATTACGCATTGGATGTAACCTTCCGGATTCCCAAGGCCGGAAACGGCGCCAGCGGCATCCTGCTGCGCGCGACGGATGTGTCGTTCTATGACGCGCAGGTGGAGGACAGCTACTTTGGCTATGGCATTGTGGTGTCCGAGCGCGGCGTAACGCTCAAGCGCTCGCGCTACGGTCAGGTGGGGAGCAGCGATTTTGAAGGCGTTAAGGCCTGGACGGAGGCAGAAACGGGCAGCCTGCACATCGAGGTGCGGGGCAGCCAGGTGGATGTTTATCTGCCGGGCGAGGAAAAGCCGCTGGTATCCATGACGGATGCAAAGCCGCTGACCCATGGCATGTACGGCTTCTTCTCCACGGGGAAGGAGCTGACCGTGCTGAGCTGCAGCGCTGCGCCCTTGGAGTAACACGCAATGCGAAGCCTTTGAATGGAGAGAACAAGCGATGAAGCATATGGATCTGAGCCTGGCGGATCCGCAGAAGCTGCAGCAGGTAGCCCACGCCCTGTCCAGCGAGCTGCGGCTGAAAATCCTGCAGCTGCTGGATGAGCGCAGCATGAACGTGCTGGAGCTGTCCCAGCGGCTGGATATGCCCATTTCCACCGTGTCCAACAGCATTGTGGTGCTGGAGGAGGCCGATCTGATCCGCACGGAGCGCCAGAACGGCGTGCGCGGCGTGGCCAAGCTGTGCAGCCGAAAGAAAGACAACATTTCCATCCACCTGGCGCACCTGGCCAAGCGCGAAATGGAAACCTTCTTTTACAATATGCCCATCGGCGCGTATTCGGATTTTGACGTGGCCCCCACCTGCGGGCTGCTCAGCAGCGAGAGAAACCTGGGCGAAAACGACAACCCGGCCACCTTCTGCGATCCGGCCCGGTTTGAAGCCCAGCTGCTGTGGTTCCAGCACGGCTTTGTGGAATACCGCTTTTCCGCCGATGCCCTCAGGGAATATCGCGTGAAGTGCCTGGCCATTTCCTTTGAGGCCTGCTCGGAGGCCCCCAACTACCGCAAGGACTGGCCCAGCGATATTACCGTCAGCGTCAACGGCGTGGAGCTGGGCACATGGTGCTGTCCGGGGGATTTCGGCGGCAGGCAGGGGCGGCTTACCCCGGAATGGTGGCTGCCCTCCTCCACCCAGTACGGCATGCTCAAATGCTGGCGGGTAGAGGAGGACGGCTGCTGGCTGGATGAGCAGCGGCTGTCGGATGTGACGCTGGCGGATCTGAAGCTGGATGCAAAGCCCTACATTGCGGTGCGCATCGGAGTAAAGCCAGATGCTGTGCACCAGGGCGGCATCAACCTGTTTGGAGAACAATTTGGCGATCATAAGCAGTCCGTCGTGATGCGGCTGGACTGCACGGAAAAGAATACATGATTCAAAAAGCATTGGAGGAACGCAAGCCATGAATGAAGCCCTTCGCCTGGATTATCCCCGCCCGGACCGGGTGCGCGGAGTATGGTGCCCCCTGAACGGCCAGTGGGATTTCGCCTTTGATCACGATAAGGTGGGACGTAAGGACAAGTGGTATCGCAAGCTGCCCGCAACCCATAGAATCGAGGTGCCCTTCTGCTATCAGAGCAAGCTTTCCGGCATTCACAGCCTGGAGCACTGCGACGTGGTGTGGTACAGCCGCAAGGTAAACGTGCCCGAAGCCATGACGGCCCGCCGGCTGCTGCACTTCGGCGCGGTGGATTATATTGCCGATGTATGGCTGGACGGCCAGTATCTGGGCGGTCATGAGGGCGGCTACACCCCCTTTACCTTTGATGTGACCGACCTGACCGTGCCCGGCGGCGAGTACACGCTGACCGTCCGCGCGGAGGACCGCCTGGAGCCTGATCAGCCCCGCGGCAAGCAGAGCTTCCGTCCCGAGCCCTTTGAGTGCTGGTATACCCCTGTGACGGGCATCTGGCAAAGCGTTTGGCTGGAGGGCGTGGGGGAGTACTATCCCGTGGATTTCCGCCTGACCCCCTGCCTGGAGCGCGCCAGCGTGAAGGTGGAGGTTTACCTTAACGAGCTGCCCAGGAATGCGAGCATCCGGCTGACCGCCGCCTTTAACGGCAGCCCGGTGGCCGCCAGCGAGGTCAGGGTGCTTTCGGATCGCTGCGTGCAGACCGAATTGTTCCTGTGCCACAACGAACGCCTGGAGGGCTTCTACATGTGGTGGCCCCACGATCCCAAGCTGTACGACCTGACCATCGAGACCATTGTGGACGGCAGGGTGCAGGACAAAGTGGATACCTACTTTGGCATGCGCAAGGTGGAGGTTGTCAACGGCAAGGTGCTGCTGAACAACCATGTGCTGTATCAGCGGCTGATCCTGGATCAGGGCTACTGGCCCGACGGCCTGCTGACCGCCCCCAGCGACGATGCGCTGCGCCGGGACGTGGAGCTTACCCGCGCCATGGGCTATAACGGCGCGCGCAAGCACCAGAAGTTTGAGGATCCCCGGTATCTGTACTGGGCCGACAAGCTGGGCCTGCTGGTGTGGGGCGAGCTGCCCAGCGCCTACTGGCTGCGCGACAGCGAAAAGCGCAATATGATGCGCGACCTTTCCGAGGCCATCAGGCGCGATTATAACCATCCCTGCCTGATCGCCTGGGCAGTTCTCAATGAAAGCTGGGGCGTGCCCTATATCCAGACCCAGAAGGAGGCCCAGGAGCTGGCCGACGCGCTCTATCACCTGGCCCACAGCCTGGACGGCACGCGCATTGTATCGGGCAACGACGGCTGGGAGCAGGCCGCGACCGATCTGCTTACTGTGCACGATTACACCGCCTGGCCCGAGCAGCTCAGCCCCGAATACGGCAGCGTGGATACCATCTGCAGCGGCAATCCGGGGGCCGGACGCATCGTGACGGCCTGCGGGTACGATCATCGCGGCAAGCCCATGCTGCTGACCGAGTACGGCGGCATCGCCATGGCCAAGGATTCCGGCGACGGCAACTGGGGCTATAACGGCGCGGCTCAGGATGAGGCCGGCTTCCTCAAGCGCTTTGAGGCCATCACCCAGGCGTTCAAGCACATGCCGGGCTTTGTGGGCTATTGCTATACCCAGCTGACCGACGTATTCCAGGAGGTCAACGGCCTGCTGGATATGGACCGCAACCCCAAGGTGAATCTGGATGAGATTCGCCGCATCAATCTGCAGCGCTGATGCTTCTGATGCGCGGACAGACTTCGTATCCGCGAGGCCTGCCCGCGCTTTTTCTGTAAAAAAGGAGGATGCCTGTGAGCACCGACACTGTGCGCAATCCCTATGCGCTCACCGATCTGTGGGAAGGCCGGGAGATCGGCGATCCCTTCCTGATGCGCCATGACGGCAGGTTTTATCTTTACTGCTCCAGCCATAGCCAGCAGCCGGGCATCAAGTGCTGGGTCAGCGAGGATATGCTGCATTTTGATTATTACGGCTTCGTGTGCGTGGAGCCCTGCACCGCCGGCGCGTATGCTCCGGAGGTGGCCTACAATGCGGGCAGGTTCTGGATGGTCACATCGCCCAGGGGCAGCGGGCACTATCTGCTGACGGCGGACAGCCCGCTGGGCCCCTTCAGGGTGGTCAGCGACAATCTGGGCGTCGGCATTGACGGCAGCCTGTTTGTGGATGACGACGGCCGAAGCTGGTTCTATCGGGCAAGCATGCAGGGCATCCGCGTGCATGAAATGCCTGATCCCGGCCAGATCGACGTGCGCAGCCAGGTCATTCCGGCCAGCTTTCTGGGGCACTGGACGGAGGGCCCGCAGGTGATCAAGCGGGACGGCCGCTATTTTCTGACCGATACGGGCAATCATGTCTGCTGCCGGGGCTATCATGTGGATTACACCGTATCCCACGAAGGGCCCGATCGCGGCTACCGCAGGCTGCGCGACGGGGTGCTGCTGCTGGAAACCCGCGATGAGTACCACGGCCTGGGCCATTCCTCTACCTGCGTCGGCCCTGATATGGACAGCATGTATATCGTCTATCACAAGAACGTGATCGGCGAATACAACAACCCGCTGTATCGTTCCCTGTGCATGGACCGGCTGTTCTTCAACGGCGACCGCATGTATACAAACGCCACCTGGTGGCGTCAGCCTGCGCCGCGCCAGCCCGTGTGCGTCAGCCGCAATGGCGAGGGTCTGATGGACGGCGCGCTTCCGATAGAAGCGGGCGACACCTATACGGCGGAGATCAACGTTCGCCTGACGCAGGATGCGGGCAGCGTGTTCTTCTCCGGTGCAGCGCTGACGCTGCGCAAGGATCGCAGCTGGGTGCTGTCTACCGGCGAGCAGGGCGTTTTCCCGCAGAACGTGGCCATGGACGCGCTGGTTACCATCAAGGTCAGCCTGTGCGGGGGGATGCTGGCGCTGTACGTCAGCGGCATGGAGTTTCTGAAAAAGCGCACGGGGCTTGGCGGCGGCAGGATCGGCGCAGGGCAGGGCTGCACGCCCTCGTTTATCGGCTTTTCCGATGTGGCCCAGGGCAGCGCCGACGGTCAGACGCCCAAGGCTGTGCCCGGCGCGTTTGACGCGGTGCATCATCCGGGCGCGCCGATGGGCACGGCGGAGGGCGAGCGCGGCTGCGGCGCGATGGCGCTGCAGGCCGGCGATACGGCTGCGTATGCCGTCAATGTCTGGAAGGATGGACAGTACCATCTGGCGATGACGCTGCGGGCGGAAGGGACGGCGAGGCTGTCCGTCAACGGCGTTGAAATGGCGGCTGAGCCCAACGGCGCGCAGGCAGAGGACGGCCTGGAAAAGCGTTATTTCGGCAGAATCGATCTGCCCAAGGGGTGCGGCGAGCTGCGCATTGCTGCAATCACGCCCATGGCCATCGACCGCATCTACTGCACCGAGGCGGATGAACTGACGCCCGCCGTCATCATTGAAAACGGCGAAAACGCGGTCGGCAGCCGCCTGCATATCATCGGTCATAAGCAGCAGAACAGCATGCACCGCAAGTTCTGCGGCTTTACGGCGGCAGAGGGCTACGGCGAGGCATGGTACGGCGGGAGCGGCTGGAACGGCGAAAGCTGGCGGGATATGGCGCTGCGCATGATCATCAACTGCAAGCCCTGCGCCCCGGAGGCGCGCGTCAGCGCCTATGTGCGCTCCAGCCGGGAAACCTGGCACCCGCATCAGGTGGCGGCGGCGCGGTTTGCCTATGCCGTGCATGTGACGGAGCGGAGCGTCTGCCTGTGCAGGCAGGCATACGGCGAGACCGTCCTGGCGGAAACGCCAATCAGCATGGAATGGGGCAGCCGGATGAAGCTGACCCTGCGCGTTCAGGGCAGCCGCATCACCGTGGAGGGCGAAAACGGCCTGCTGCTGGCATATACGGACCCGATGCCCCTGACGGCCGGGCGCGTGGGCCTCAGCGCCAGCACCGACGGCCTGGGCTTTGAATATGTGGAGGTACGTGAGGCGTAAACGGCATGAATCAGCTTTTATATCGTGAAATCAGGCCCGAGGGCTGGCTGCGCCGCCAGCTGGAAATCCAGGCGGCGGGGCTTTCGGGCAATCTGGATAAGATCTGGCCCGATGTAAGGGACAGCGCGTGGATCGGCGGCAGCCGAGAGGGCTGGGAGCGCGTGCCCTACTGGCTGGACGGCTTTATCCCGCTGGCGCATCTGCTGAAAAATCCGGAGCTGATGGACCGGGCAAACCGATATGTGCAGGGCATTGTCGATCGTCAGCAGCAGGATGGCTGGATCTGCCCCTGCGCGCCGGAGCAGCGCGCCGCCTATAATCTGTGGGCCGTGCTGCTGATTGGCAAGGTGCTGGCGCTGCACTGCGAGTTTACAAAGGACGCGCGGGTGGAGGAAGCCCTTTACCGCGCCATGAAAAACCTGCACAAGCTGATGGCGGCAGGCGCGGTGCAGCTGTTTGATTGGGGTAAATTCCGCTGGTTTGAGGGGCTTGTTCCGCTGCTGCATCTGTATGCCCGCCGGCCGGAAGGGTGGATGCTTGACCTGGGCCGGATGCTGCGCGAGCAGGGCGCGGATTATGCGGCCCTTACGCCCCTGTGGCAGCGCCCCATGAATCAATGGCGGCAGGAAACGCACATTGTCAATCTGTGCATGATGCTCAAGCACGAGGCGCTGTGCTGCGCCTTCTTTGGGGAAGCGCCGTCGGGCGTGTGCGAGCGCCTTTGGCGCGAACTGGAGGCGCATCACGGCACGGCGGTGGGTACCTTTACCGGGGATGAATGCCTCTCCGGCCTCAGCAATACCCAGGGTACCGAGCTGTGCGCTGTTGTGGAATTGATGTATGCCTGCGAGTGGTGCTATGCCGTCACCGGCGACGGCGTCTGGGCCGAACGGCTGGAAAAGGCAGCCTTCAATGCGCTGCCTGCAGCCTTTACGGATGATATGTGGGCGCATCAGTACGACCAGATGGTCAACCAGGCGGCCTGCATTGCCTTTCCGGGGCGGCCGCACTTCCACACAAACGGCGGCGAAAGCCATCTCTTTGGCCTGGAGCCCAACTATGGCTGCTGCACCGCCAATATGCACCAGGGTTGGCCCAAGCTGACGCTTCACGCCGTGCAGAGGCAGGAGGACGGCTTCTGCATTGCACATCTGCTGCCGGTAAGCGTTGATACGGAGCTGGCCGGCAAGGCGGCGAGCATCCGCGTGGAAACGGATTATCCCTTCCGTCTGGCGGGCAGGATCACGGTGACTTGTCCGGAGGGCGCGTCCTTTGCGCTGAAAATCCGCATTCCTGCCTGGGCGAAGGATGTGCGCGTCAACGGCCGCAGGGCTCGCGTCCGCCAGGGGCATATCAGTCTGAACAAACGCTGGCAGGGGACGCAGGTCCTTACGCTTGAGATGGCGGATGCGCCGCGCTTTGTCCGCCGTCCTACGGGGCTGAAAACGGTGGAGTACGGCCCGCTGGTGTTTTCGCTGCCGATTGACGCGGAATACCGCATGCGGGAGTATACCCGCGACGGCGTGGAGCGGAAATACCCGTATTGCGATTATGAGCTGTATCCTGAATCCGCCTGGAATTTTGGCTTTGCCGATGATTGCCTGTCGGTGGAGGAGCGCCCGTTGGACGACGTGCCCTTTTCCTCCAAGCGCCCGGCGCTGGCCGTTCATGCCAGCCTTGCGCCGGCGGCATGGCCCTGGGAGGATGGGTTTGATACGGTTCCGGCGGTGAAGCCGGAAAGCAGCCTTCCCTGCGGAGAAAGCCGGGAGATGGGGCTGATTCCCTACGGCTGCGCCAAGCTGCGCATGACCGAGCTGCCGCGATTGAAAAAACGCGCAGAATAAACAACAAGCGCGCTGCGTCACGATGGTGATTCAGCGCGTTTGTTATGTGTTCAGTTGTTCAATTGCTGGCAGGCTATTTCACAGCGCCGCCTGCTGCGCCTTTTCACGCTTGGTTTTGTACAGCTCCGCGTCGGCGGCGCGGATGATATCCGGAACGGTAACATAGCCGGAGCGCTGCACGGCGCAGCCGATGCTTACGTCCAGCAGGTAGGGGGCGTTTGCCTCGCCGTTGGCCTGTGCAAGCGCGCTGTGAATCAGCTGGCACAGGGAGCGGATATCTGCGGAGGAGGAGGCGCTGCCGATCAGCACAAACTCGTCCCCGCCATAGCGGCAGACGAACGCATCCCTCGGCGCAACCTTGCGCAGCGTATCGGCAATGCGGATCAGCGCCGCATCGCCCTCCATGTGGCCGTAATGGTCGTTGATGTGCTTGAAATTATCCGCGTCGATCATCAGCAGAAACAGCGTGGAATCCTCCCCGGCGCTGCGCAGCTTGTGCGACAGGTGCTGCACCATCTGCTCGCGGTTGTACACCTGGGTGAGCGGATCGATGGTGATGCGCTGATCCAGGATGTTCAGATATACCACCAGCAGCGTAACGGTGTAGCCCACGCACAGGGTAGGCACCTGCCCAAGATAGGCCACCTGCAGCAGCACAAAGCCCAGCGGCAGCAGCATAAAAGCCGCCAGGGAAAGCAGCTCCCTGCGCCGCTCATAATATTTTTTCTGAAAGGCCTTGCCCAACGCCTTGGCGGAGGTAAGCAGCACATAGGCAAAGGACAGCCCCAGCTGCCACAGGTGCAGCGGGCCGCGCACATAACGGTTGTTTTCGTCGATACTGAATACCCAGCCTGTGCGGCAGGAGGCGACGGTAAGGGCAATCAGCCCCAGCGCGGGCAGCAGGGCAAGCCAGGCGCTGTGCTGGCGGCGGCTGGCCCAGCCGCCCTGGCTGATTTCGGCGTACATAAACCAGAAATAGCACCCCAGCGTGCCGGCGGAAAAATACAGGCAGTTGACCAGATAATTGGCCCACAGCGGGATGACGGCGGCATGATTATCGATGATGCGCCAGGCCAGATCGCACAGAAAGTTGATTTCAAAGCAGACCGTCATGCTGCAGAAATAGCGGGCTTTGCGGCGCTTATCGATGTTTCCCAGGCAGCGGATCAGTATAACGCCGCAGATCAGCACGCAAAGCAGATTGACTTCGATATATAAAAAAGAAGCGGCTTTGGGCAAATGCGTTTCCTCCGTTTCTTCAAGAGTACAACTATACATTATTATCATACCACCGCGCGCGCCAAAAGAAAAGCAAAAAGTGCTGCGCCTTGCTTACATACGGGGATGAGAACGGGATATTACAGCACCAGCTCCAGCAGCAGCACCGTGCCGCAGCACAGCGCGGCCACCTTGGGCAGGCTGGCCCCGCGATAGGCGAAAAACATGCCCATGGCCAGCGCAGCCACGCCTGCGATGGGCGACTGCGTGGCGTCCACCATGGCGGGAAAGGTCATGACCGACAGCGTAACATAGGGCACATAATACAAAAAGGATTGCAGAAACGGGCTGGTGATGGGGCGGCGCAGCAGCGTCAGCGGCAGAACGCGCACGGCGTAGGTAACGCCCGCCGCCACCAGAATATAAAGCAGCATATCAGGCATTGCGCGCCTCCTTTCTGGGGCAAAGCAGCGCTGCGGCGGCCGAAACGGCGATCGTCAGCACGATGGTGCGCGTGCCCTCGGACAGCGTTTTCAGCCCCGGCAGGCGCGAAAAGACAAAGCTGAGCATAAAGCAGACGGGCACCAGCACCCGCACCGCGCGGTCCCTGCGCGCCTGGGGGATGATGATGGCCAGGAACATGGCGTACAGCGCCACGCTCAGTGCGCTGACAAGCATAGCGGGCAGCACGCTGCCGGCCAGCACGCCCAGCGCCGTGCCCAGCGCCCACATGGGCATGGCCATGATCATCGCGCCGTAATAATAGGGCGGCTCCAGCATGCCGGGGCGGCTGACGGCTAGGCCGAACAGCTCGTCGGTGATATCAAAGCCGATGATCAGCCTGTGATAAATGGACAGCTCGGGGCGCAGACGCTGGCTCAGCGCGCAGCTCATCAGCAGATACCGGGCGTTGGCAATCAGCGTCAGCAGCGCTATTTCCCACAGGGACGCGCGCGCAGCAATCACCGTCAGCGCGGCGTATTCGCCAGCGGAGGCATTGTTGAGCAGGCTCAGCAGCGCGCTTTCCCACACGTTCATTCCGGCGCTTTTGCATACGATCCCCAGCGAAAAGCTGACCGCCAGATATCCCAGCCCCACGGGCGCCGCGTCGCGCAGCCCGCGCAGGGCCAGCGCGCGCGTTTCACTTTTGCACGGCATAGATACAGTTTCTTTCTTCGTTTTTGCCTGCATGACAGGCTGCCCTATCCTATCAGGAATACGCCCGCGCGTCAATGCGCAGGGCGGCAAAATACCGACCGGACGGGGCAGGAAAAAAGCCGGAAATATGAAAAAAAGGGCTGCCCCAGCGTGGAGACAGCCCTCGGAAAGCGCGATCGCTTATTGATTATCCAGCAGTGCGTTGCATTCGTCTTCGAGCGCCTGCAGGGTGGCGGCGACGTCCTTGTTTTCCATGATGATGGAGGAGCGGACGCTGAGCCACCGCGATTCGATCTCAAGGCCTGCGGAGCCGCCGGGCCAGCACTCCCAGGGGCGGGCGTACTGCGTCTGGGCATAGGCTGCTTCCTGGCCGGGATTGACGGGTACTTCGTCCTTGGTTACGCACAGATAACCCGTGGTGGTGAACATTTCCATGCCCTTCTGGCTGGTCATGAAATCAAAAAAGCGATAAGCGGCGGCCTTTTTCTCCGCTTTTTCAGAAAAACTGATCATCGCTGCGCCGCCGGCGGGAAGCTGCTTGGCTTTGCCTTCAAAGCCCAGGCACTGCGCCACTTCCATGTTGGGCACGTAATCCCTGAAGGTGCGGATGGACATGATCGTGGTTTGCAGCATGGCAACATCGCCGGAGTTGAACATGGCAACGCCCTCGTTATGCGTACAAACAGGCGTATAGCCCTTGTTGTACATATCCTGCCAGGTCTGTATCGCATGGATGATGCCTTCGTTGGTGAAATCAACGTGGGTCTTATCCGCGCTGAGCAGCTCGCCGCCGGCAGAGAAGATCAGCCCCTGATCGCCCCAGTTATCGCCCAGCTGCATGAAGAAGGCGTACTTGCCGGTCTTTTCCTTGATAATCTGGGCCGTCTTCATCGCCTGCTCATAGGTGGCGGGGATATCGTCCTTGGTCAGGCCGGCTGCCTCAAAGATATCCATGTTGCAGTACATTACCATGTTGGACACCGCCAGCGGCAGGCCAATCTGTGCGCCGTCGTAGTTTGCCAGCGCCAGCATTTCAGGCGTGAAGCGGCTGTACAGCTCCGCAGCGGCTTCCTTGGAGGGGGCCAGCTCGTCCACAGTGGTGGGGAGGAGCTCCTCGGCGATGTAGTTGAGCAGGTTGTAGCTGCCCACAAATACGTCGGGCTTTTCGTTGCCTGCCGCAGCGTCGGCAATCATGCTCTGCAGCAGATCAAAGTACACGCCGGGCTTTGCGATGATATCCACCTTGATATCCGGGTTGTCGGCCATAAACGCTTCCACGCACTGGCTGAGCGTTTTTTCGTTGGCGCCGCCCCAGCGATGCCAGAGGGTGATGGTGGTGGGTTCTTCCGCCGCCGCCAGGGACAGGCAGGATATCCCCAGCATGAGCACGAGCACGAACGAGAGGATCTTTTTCATCTTGGTACCCCTTTCTATTTTCCTTCCGGCTGTCAGCCGGATGAGGTTCGAACCGTTATCCCTTGATGCCGGCGCTTGAAAATGCGCCGATAATTCTGCGCTGCAGGAAAAGATAAACCAGCACAATGGGCATGGTGGCCAGGGTGGCAGTGGCCAGGAAGGCGCCCCAGCGCGTGCCCATTTCAAAATCGAGGAACTGCTTCAGTCCAACCGTCAGGGTTCGGGTTTCCGGCTTTGTCAGCACCAGCATGGGCCAGAAATAGATGTTCCAGCTTTCAATAAAGGTCAGGATGGTTCGGGCTGCCACCGCGCCGCCGCAGATGCCCAGGGTTACATGGCGCATGATCCAGAAGGAGCTGCCGCCCTCAATCCGCGCTGCCTCGTAATAGGCGGGGTGGACGCTTCTGAGGTTCTGATACAGGAAAAAGAACACGGCGGCGCTGCAGATATTTGGCAGGATCACGCCGGCCCATGTGTTCATCAGCCCCATTTTGCTGATGAGCACATAATTGGGGATCATCGTCACCTGGAAGGGAATAACCATTGTCAGATAAAGCAGATAGAACCAAAAGCGATTGAGCTTTGTTTTGTAATACGTCAGCGCAAACGCAGCCAGGAAGGATACCAGCACGGTCAGGATTGTCATGCCGATGGTGGTGCCAAGCGAGTTCCACATCCAATTCCAGATTGCGTATTCCCTGAATACGGTTTGAAAGTTCTCCAGGGTAAAGCGGCGCGGGATGATGTGAATCGATTTGTCAAACAGCTCGAAGGAATCCTTGAACGAGCAGGAGATCATCCATACGACGGGAAAGATGTTGATCAGCAGCAGGAGCGAAAGAAAAATGTGCAGCAGCGCCTGCCCTTTCCTGTTTTTCAGCGCGGTCGTCATTTGTCCTCAACGCCTCCCATTGTTCTCATCATTACAATTGCGACAATCAGGAATATCGCCGCCGTGAAGGTGGAAATGGCGCTGGCCATGCCGACGTTGTACGATCTGAAGGCGAACTCATAGATCACATAGCTCAGGTTGGTTGTGGTATAGCTGGGGCCGCCCTGGGTAAGCAGGTTGATAGCGATAAAGGCGCGTTCCGCAGCGAAAATAACCGATGTAATCACAATATAAACGGTTGTGTTTTTCAGCAGCGGAAACTTGATGCGCCAGAATACCTGCCATGCGTTTGCGCCGTCCACGGACGCGGCCTCCTGGATTTCCTGATCGACGTTTTTTAACCCGGCCAGGAAGAGAATCATGTGCGTGCCGATGTATTTCCAGCCGCATACAAGGACGATGCTGAAAAACGCAGTGCTCGGATCGCTCAGCCAGGAATAGCCCTCGCCCAGGCCCAGCGCGGCGATTGCCTGGTTAAGCACGCCGCTTGTCGGGTTGTAAATCCACATCCACACGATGCAGATGATGGAAAATGCCAGCATGGTGGGCATGAAGAATACGGCCTGATAAAACGACGAGGCTTTTTTGCTTTTTACCTCTGCCAGCAGCGCGGACAACGCAAGGGGCAGCATGACGAAAAATGGAAACAGCGCCAGCACATACAGCCCCGTATTTTTCAGCCCCGTGATGAACATGGGCTTTGAGAACATGGTCTGATAGTTTTTCAGCCCGATCCACCTGATATCCTTGACGAAGTTCCACTTTGCAAAGCTGAGAATGATATTGTAGAAGATGGGCCAGTACTTAAAGGCGATGAAAAAGACAAGCGCCGGCAGCAGATATAAAAACTGCCATTGTGCGCTTCGGTTTCGCGGACGCGCGATTGCGCCCATAGCATTGCTTGCTTTCATCCTGCATCGTTCCTTTCACCTTTGGTTCATCGGGGCTTTTTCTGATTTTTCGCTGCCGGTCAAGCGCGCGGCGAACGGCCTGCGTGCATCATATCCCATTGCCATCGCCGTAAATGCGCACCTCATAGATGCGTGCGGCGGGAAGTCCATTGGTGGCTTGGATTTCGATGCGCACGGCGTCGCAGACGACGTTGTCAAAATCAATGCGATTAAGACGCTGGCAGTTTTCACGCACTGCGCTGCGGGCAGCCTCCTGCCCGTTATGCAGCAGCACAACGTCGTAATCCCGCAGCAGCTCAGGCGGTACGCAGGGCAGCTGCTCCGCCTGGCGTTTGGGGGACATGGTGATTTTCAGCGGCCGGGAAAGGTTTGGATCCAGCGTCAATTGCACCTGGGCAACGGCCTGCGCCTGCGGCAGCGTGAGCGTTATGCTGGGCAGCCCCTCGGAAAGCGGAGCCGACTGCCACACGTTGGAGCGGCCATCCACCATGCGGGTAACGCCGCTGAGCAGGTTGCTTGCCTCGCAGCCGGGCGTTTCGCTGCTGGCGGATACCTGCGCGCCGCGGGCCAGGTCGCGGGGATCCTCATTGCCAAAGCCGGGCAGGTAGCAATCGTCCCGCAAAAGCTGCTGCTGCACCTCGCGGATATACTGTGTGGGCAGATCGCTCAGCTTGCATCCATGCCGCAGGACGATGGCTGCTGCCGTGCCCATGGCCTGTCCGCCCACGGCGCAGGTGGCGATAACGCGCGCCGACGACATGGCCAGCTTGCTTGCGCCCAGCGCGCGGCCGCCGGCCAGCAGATTGGGCACATTACGCGAAATGAAGGAACGCAGGGGGATGGTGTAGCAGCCGGGGAAGGCGTACATGAAGCTGGGCGGATTATCAAAATTGAACAGTCCGCCCACGTGTACATCCATCGGCCAGCCGCCATAGGCAACGGCGTCGTCAAACACGCGGTTGCTGAGCACATCGTTTTCATTGAGCATGTACAGCGCCTGCATGCGGCGGCTTTCGCGCATGCCGGGCAGCATGCCTACCCAGGCCAGCTCATAATTGTCCGCGCCGTGATCGCCCTCGTTTTTGATATGGTTCCAGACGCCGTATACGCACTTGAGCACCTCGTCGCGGATGTCCTCGTATTCCGAGATGATATCATCCTGGTGGCCGGGTACCTCGATCCACCAGTAGCCGTATTCCAGGCAGTATTTCTCAATGGCCTTGTCGCCTGCCACCTGGTGCGTTTCATTCAGCAGAGCGCTGCCTGTTTCGTGCTGATCTACGCTGTACAGCGAGCCTGCGTTGCCGTGGTGGCGGAAGCGCAGCTGCTCCTCGGTGAAGTGATATACCTCGATGGGCGGGGTGAAGGGCACGGGATGATCGCGGCGCACAGCCTTGAAAAACAGCGTGTTGCCCATGCGCTGGTTATCGGCCTGATCCTGGGCGTGCGGCTCATTGTAGGAGGCCTTATCCTCGCGGCCTGTGGTATAATCGGCCCCGGCCATGAAGCCCAGCGTCAGATTGCCGGTGCAGTCGATGAAGATGCGGCCGGTGATGTGCCAGTGAATTTCGGTGGTTCCCTGATAGCAGGCAATGCCGGTGATACGCCCATCCTGCACGTCGCAGTCGTACATATCGGTGTTCAGATAGACGGTCAGGTTCTTTTCCTGGCGCACGCTGTTGTACAGCACCGCATCCCAAACAGAAAAGTTATAGTCCGGGTTTACGCGCTTGTTTTCCAGCAGGATTTCCTGAAAAATACCGGTTTCTTCCAGATCAGGCTTGATATGATTGGCCGTCGCGCCGCATGCACCCACGCGGATCTCGCTGCTGGCGTTGCCGCCAAGCACGGGACGGGCGTGCACCAGCGCAGTTTTTACGCCCAGGCGCGCGCAGGCCTTGGCCGCGCATACGCCCGTCATGCCGCCTCCGATAACCACTACGTCAAAGTCCGCCGATTGATTTTTGGAACGTATCGACATAACTTACACCTCATAAGATATCAATTGCGATGTTGATTACGGGATATAAGATACAATTGTTTTGCATGTATGTCAATAGAAAAGCAACATAAATAATGCATGTATCTAAAATAGTTTTGAATAGAATTGTATGTATTGAAAATTGCATGCTAAATATTGACAGTCGTATGAAAGTCTGATATAATTATTATATTCCAAACAGCAAAAGGAGAGGCTCCCTTGGCTAAACGATATCAGGAAATTGTGGATTATATAAAAGAGAAGATCGATTCCGCCGCCTGGCCTGTGGGCTATAAGCTGCCGCGCGAGGTGGATCTGTGCGCGGAGTTTGACGTCAGCCGCACCACCATTCGCCGTGCTTTGTCCGTGCTGGTGGCCGACGGACACCTGCAGCGCGTCAAGGGCACGGGCACCTTTGTTACCCAGCCCAAAATCATTGACAATACGTCGATCTTTATTGAAAGCTTTGCCGAGGAACTGCGCGAGCGCGGGCTGAGCGTGGTGACGGAGGTGCTGGAGTTCCGGCCCATCGCGGCGGAAGGCGCCGTCGCCGCGCATCTGCAGGTTGCGCCGGGCGAACAGGTGGTCAAGCTCTGCCGCCTGCGCTATGCGGGGGGCAACTTTGATAAAGGCCCGATTGTGCTGACCACATCCTATTTTCCCTATGATGTGGGCAAGATCATGATGCGCTATGATATGGAAAAAAACTCTGTGCGCCACCTGTGCCAGATGAACGGCATTATTCGCGCGCGCACGCAAAAGCGCCTGACAGCCGTGCAGCTGCCCGCGCGTGAGCGAAGGCTGCTGGGCGCGCAGGACAACGATCTGTTTATTTCCATTACCTCCGAAATCCAGGATATCAACGCCCGCTGCATTGAATACGTGGAAAGCTATTATCCCGTGGATCGCAACGAGTTCACCATCAGCACCCTGTCACATTGACGCGGTTTCGTGCTTGTTTACAAGCGCTGCCTGTGATAGAATACAGGCATGCCGGGCGAAGCGCCGTGCGCCGTCCGCAATGGGAGGAACAAAGGATGAAGATTTCTAAACGCGACGCGCTGCTGTGGTTTCGCTTTTTTGCCCAGATGCCCGAGGACGAGCCGTTGATGCCCCATCAGCGGGAGCTGGCTTACGCCGTGATTGCGCAGATTGAAACGGCGGCCGAGGCGCGCTTCGACAGCCTGATGCGCGAAATTCCGCATTTGAAATCGCTGAACGGACGTACCTGCTATGTGGGCAGCGATGAAAAGTTTTCCAGGGGCTGCCGCTCCTGCCTGACCGGCACAGGGCTGAGCGCCGTGCGCAAAACCAATAAATGCAACATGCAGTGCCCGTTCTGCTATGATTATGGTATGCTGGACTGCCAGGAGCCCATCGGCGAGGGCATGTGGGAGATCGGCGGCACTAAGTTCCGCGAGGACGATATGGAGCTGCTGCTGTCCATCCAGAAGAAGCCCACGGGCATTGCCTATGTGTATCTGGAACCGTTTATGGAAATTGAAAAGTACTACGGCGTGATCCGCACCTTCCATGCCGCAGGCGTGCATCAGCACATGTACACCAACGGAACCCTGGCCACGGAGGAAAACCTGCGCGCGTTGGGCGAGGCGGGGCTGGATGAGCTGCGCTTCAACCTGGGCGCAAGCAACTGCGCCGACAAGGTGATCGAGGCCATGGCTATCGCCCGCAGGTACATTCCCTTCATCGGCATCGAAACGCCCATGACGCCGGCCTTTTATGAAGGCTTCCAGCGCAAAAAGACGCAGATTTTCGCTGCCAGGCCTGATTTTATCAACTGCGCCGAGCTGCATCTGAACGATAATAATCTGGAAAACTACGCTGGGGAAAATTTGTATATGTCCCGCCACGGCTATGTTTCGCCCATCTGGAGCCGTGAACTGACGCTGAAGCTGATGCGCCAGGCCGATGAAGAAAATTGGGACATGCTGGTGCATGACTGCAGCAACCGCACCAAGTTTGCCCGCGATCTGAACCTTCGCGCCCACGAGGGCGGCTGGTTTGGCAGCAGCACCTATGGCTGCGAGTTTGAGCGCATTCCCTACGCCGCCTTCCTGCCTGTGCTGGAGGACGAGAGCTTCCGCTTCCTGGAGGAGGACGAAAAGCTGCCGTATGGATACAATCCGGGGGATATTGTGCTGTAAACGCAAAGCAAGAGCCGCGCAGGATGACTGCGCGGCTCAATTCATATATATGGCAATATGGCGATTGCTGATATTGGAAAAGCTCACCGGCTCAGCGCCTTCAGGCGGCGCGCCAGGTCAGGCCCCTGCAGGTCTTCCAGGTCGATCACATCGATGCCCAGCTCCATGGCGCGGTGGCGCATGGGGGCGCGGCCGCGCTCGGCTGTGACGATGGCGGCGCGGGCAATCTGCCCGCCAAAACGATCGCGCAGGATGGCCAGCTCGTTGAGCGCCTCGGTTTTCACATCGCAGGTTTTGCAGCTGATGAAGATGGGGCGCACGCCGCAGGTGGCCATCACGTCGATCTCGTTGGTCACGGCGTCGGGCTGATTGCCGCCCTGCCAATCCACTACCACGCTGGTGCGCACATCATCAAATACGCCCAGCGCGCGGCAGGATTGGTAAATATGCAGCTCCAGCGCGCTGCCGACATCGCGCAGCCAGGCGCGCACCTGCGCATCGCGGAAGGAGAAACGCACGCTCTCCTGCTCGCTGATGAACAGGTCGTCAATCAGCCCGGCGGACTGCATATCCCGCAGCGCGTCCGGATTGGCCTGCACGCGCCCGCCCTGCGGCGCTTTTACCTGATACGCGCCCTGCACCAGCAGGGTAGGATGGCCTTCCTGTCCCTGCGAAATGCGCTGAATGTAGGTGACGATGCCGTTCCACTGTCGGCGATACTTCATATAAATATGATACAGCTGGGGGATCAGCCCGGCATAGCGCGCGAGCACGGCGTTGTCCACGCGCCCAGTGCGCATCGCGCCGCCCGCCATCAAAAAGCAATCCTCCACCTTCAGCCGTACCTGGCAGGGCAGATCGCGCGCGAAGGCCGCACCGCGAATATCAAAAAACGTATTCCGCTTGCGGCTGTAGGTGAATACGGGGATATCGACGTTGGCGCACAAAAGCCCGGCGGCAAACAGCGCCGCGTCCGTGCCGCCGGCGATATCCAGCGCGCAGTCGGGATAGCGGGCTACCACCTCGCGCAGATGCTTGGCCACGGCGGAGGCGTCCAGCAGGCTGGCGGTGACGAATTCCAATTCGGCCTGCACGCCGCGATGGGCAAAATACTCGCGCAGCTTTTGCTGCAGACGTGCATCGCGCCCCACCTCGGGCGGGCAGATAAATACCGTGCGCTCGGGGGAAAACACCTCGGTGCTCAATACGTTTTCCAGCGGACGCTCGTCATAAAGCTCAATCAGGGTTTTCATGAGAATAAACCTCCATTGCATCTCTTATTATACGATGCGAAGGGCAAAGAAATCAAGCGCGGCGCTGGGAAAGGCTGGGGTGCTTTTTGTAGGGGCTTTTTAGCTGCATGGCAAGGCCGAAAAAACTGAAATAACTAAGAAGCGTAACAATGACATAAAAACCTGAAAAAACAATGACATAAAAACCTGAAAAAAGACCTTGACACAGCGGGCCGTCCCTGTTATAATAATCACTGCGTTAAGCAGGAGCCGCCCGCTCCTCACCTCGCGAATTCCGTTTCGCCCGGTGCAGGCAATCCGATCTGCAATGTTATTTGTGCGTCGGCGGGTGGTTTCATCCGCCGGCTTTTTCTTTTTCATCAAGAAAGCCGGAATCATGATGGAGGTGCATCGACATAGCTGCCGAACTGATGATCAACGAAGAAATCCGCGACCGCGAGGTGCGCGTGATCGGCGCGGACGGCGCCCAGCTGGGCGTATTGCCCACGCAGCGCGCGCTGGAGCTGGCCGAGGAGGCCGAACTGGACCTGGTCAAGATTGTGCCCAACGCCCAGCCGCCCGTCTGCAAGCTGATGGACTATGATAAGCATCGCTACGAGCAGGCCAAGCGCGAGCGTGAAATGCGCAAAAACCAAAAGGTCATTTCCGTCAAGGAAGTGCAGCTTTCGGCCACCATCGAGGAAAACGACGTGCAGACCAAGGCCAAGAACGCCATCAAGTTCCTTCAGGGCGGCGACAAGGTCAAGGTCTCCATTCGCTTCCGCGGCAGGCAGATTACCCACACGGAAATCGGCCTGAAGGTGATGCAGGATTTTGTTGATCGCACCAAGGACGTCGCCGTAGTCGAAAAGCGTCCCTCGCTTGAAGGCCGGCACATGATCATGATCCTGGGCCCCAAGGCGGACAAACCTGTCAAGGGTGACAAGGCCAAGGCCGCGCAAAGCGCGCCTGCCGCCGAATAATCCTTATATCATTCCCGGAAGGAGGAACCCCTATGCCTAAGCAAAAGACGCATCGCGGCGCAGCCAAGCGCTTTTCTCTGACCAAGACTGGCAAGGTCAAGCATAAGAGCATGAACTGCAACCACATCCTCAACAAGAAGACCACCAAGCGCATCCGTCATATGCGCAAGGGCGGCGTGCTGCAGAACAAGGCTGAAGCCGCCACCATCCGCACGCTGATCCCGTACAAATAAGCCCATTTCCGGCAAGGAGGATTTACCATGGCACGTATTAAGAGGGCTGTTACCGCCCATAAGAAGCGTCGTAAGGTGCTCAAGCTGGCAAAGGGCTACTTTGGCGCGAAATCCAAGCAGTATCGCACCGCGAGCGAGCAGGTTCGCCGCTCCCTGCGTTATGCCTATACCGGCCGCAAGCTGCGCAAGCGCGAGTTCCGCAGCCTGTGGATCACCCGCATCAACGCCGCCGCTCACCTGAACGGCATGAACTATTCCACCCTGATCAGCGGCCTGAAGAAGCAGGGCGTTGAGGTCAACCGCAAGATGCTGGCCGATCTGGCCGTCAACGATGCGGAGGGCTTCGCCCAGCTGGCGCAAATCGCCAAGAAGGCCTGATCGCCTTTCAAAGCAAAAAATAAGCGTCCGTGCTGAAACAGCACAGGCGCTTTTTTAGTGGTTATGCCGCGCTTACCGCAGCCATTGAACGGCATTCTGGCGCAGCATAGCCTTGTATTGGGACCAATCAGGCATGCAGCGGTTCAGCAGATCGTAGAATCCCGCGCCGTGATTGGGGTGCATCAGATGGCACAGCTCGTGCGTGACAACCATGCGGATACAGCCCGGCGGCGCTTGAATGAGCCTGCGGTTGATGGTGACAACGCCCTTTTGCGGCATGCAGGAGCCCCAGCGGGTTTTCATATCGCGGATGCGCAGCAGGGGCTTGTCGAAGCCCAGACTGGCGAATGGGGGAAAGGCGGCGTCCAGCGCGGAGGCGAATACGGCCTGGCATTGGCCGTCGATAAAGCGCTCCGTCAGGCGCATGCGGGCGGATGGATCCTCAGGATGGCGCAGGCGCAGCAGCAGCGTGCCGCCGGTCAGCTGCGCTTCGTCGCGCGCGCTCTGAATCACGCGCAGCGCGATGGTGCGGCCAAACAGCTGGATTTCATCGCCGGTCTGATACTGCAGCGGCGCGCGGGCGGGGGCGGACTGCGCCTGCTGCGCGGCGAGGATGAGCCCCGCCTTGCTGCACACAAAGGCGTCGATGCGCGCACGGTCGGCCCCATAGGGCGCAGAAACATACACGCTGCCGTTCGGGCGGACGCGCAGGTTGATGTTCTTTACCCTTTTTTCTTCCAGCGTGTAGCAGATCTGCCGGTCCTGCGCCCATACGGTGCGCTGCGTTGACATGCGCGTTCATCTCCTTTTCTGCGCGGCAAAATGACAGCCTATTATAGCATGCTGCGCGAAAATGTGTCAAAGCGCTTAAATGTATATTTTGTCCGACAAAAATACATCAAAGGGCTTTACAGAATCTTGCAGAGGGAGTATAATTGCCCCGTTCTGATAGAAGAAACGGAGGCAATGCAAGATGAAACTGCTGATTTACATCACCAACAATACGCAGCACGTCTATCCGATCCTGGCCTCCATGCTGGAGCAGCACATTGGCGGGGCGACCGTGGTGGACTGCGAGGGCATGCTGCGCGCCATTTCTGAAACGTCCAGCGAGCCGCCACCGATTTTCGGCTCTCTGCGCGCTTTCCTTAATCCTACCCAGCAGAACGGCAAGATGATCTTTGCCGCCCTGCAGGATGATCAGGTGCCCGTGGCCAAGCGCATTATCCATGCGGTGGCCGGCAACCTGACCGAGGCCAACCATGGCGTGCTCTTTACCGTTCCCATCGACGATGCGGAGCTGACGGATACGCACGAAGCGAGGCGCTGAAAATGACAATGCTGCTTAGTCTGGCTTTGGCCATGCTGGTGGGTCTGCTCTTTACCCGCCTTGCCAAGCTGGTGCATCTGCCCAATGTAACCGCCTACCTGGTGGCGGGCCTGCTGATCGGCCCCAGCTGCCTGGGGCTGGTGCCCTCGGGCGTGCTCAAATCCATGGATATCATTTCCACCGTGGCACTGGGCTTCATCGCCTTCTCCATCGGCGGCGAGTTTAAGCTTTCCAGCATGAAAATGCTGGGCAGCCGGGTGATTACCATCACCTTCTTCCAGGCCATGACGGCCGTGCTGATGGTGGATGCGGTGCTGCTGATCTGCGGCTTCCCTGCCGCCGAAGCGCTGACGCTGGGCGCGATTGCCGCGGCCACGGCTCCCGCCGCTACGCTGATGGTGGTGCGCCAATACCGCGCCAAGGGCCCGCTGACCTCCACGCTTCTGCCTGTGGTGGCCATGGATGATGCGGTGGGACTGATTGTTTTCGCCATCTCGCTGGCGCTGGCACGCACCTTTGCCAATGGCAGCGCGCTGACGGTGAAGAATATGCTGATCGACCCGGTGGTGGAAATCGTGCTTTCCCTGACCATTGGCGGCGCGATCGGGCTGCTGCTGGCCGTGGGCATTCGCTTCTTCCATTCCCGCGCCAACCGGCTGATGCTGTGCCTGACGGCCGTGCTGCTGGGCATTGCGCTGGCCGAGCTGATGAGCCTTAGCTCCCTGCTGCTGTGCATGATGATCGGCGCAGTCTACTGCAACCTGGGCGCGGATACCGCCGTGGTGATGGATCTGTGCGATCGCTGGACGCCGCCGGTGCTGCTGCTGTTCTTCGTCGTTTCGGGCGCGGAGCTGGAGCTGTCGGTCATTCCCACGGTGGGTCTGCTGGGCATTATCTATATGCTCACACGTTCGCTGGGCAAGTATTTTGGCGCATATATTGGCTCGCTCATTACGCATGCGGATGCGAGCATTCGCAAGTATCTGGGCATTACGCTGCTGCCGCAGGCTGGCGTAGCCATCGGTATGGCGCAGCTGGTCATTGCGCAGCTGCCGCAGTACGGCGCGCAGATTCGCGCGGTGGTGCTGTGCGCCACGCTGATTTACGAGCTGGTCGGCCCCTTCCTGACCAAGAAAGCGCTGCAGGCGGCAGGGGAAATCGATCCCAAGAACGCCTGAACTAAAACGCATCTGCCGTTATGCCGGCAGATGCGTTTTTAATGGGCGGCGGCAAGCGGCCGTCGTCGTCCAGTTCATATCATAAAAGATGAAACCGGCTTTGCGCTGCTTTATGCAGACGCGCTGCCGGTTTTTTCTGGCGCATCGCTTAAAATAGCGGAAAGCGCGTTTCGGATTGATTCATAGTCGGAGGGGTCCTGCTTTACCCAGGTGGTGATCATTGTGCCGTGAAACAGGGAAAACAGCGCGTGCCCTTTCTCCAGGCTGTCGGCGGGGCTGTAGCCGAAGGCAATGAGACGATCGACATACAGCTGCTGCCAGTCCTGATAAATCTGATCGCAGGTCTGGTGGATGCAGGGGTCAAGGTAGACCGACTCGATTGCAATCATCGCAACAAAGCGCGAGGCAAAATGGCGCTTTTCCCGCAGCCCGGCAATCCAGAAATCAAGCATGTGGTCAAAGGCCGCCAGCGCGGTATCCTCATGGGCCAGGTTGGCTTCAAAGCCCTTGGCAATGTGGACATAAGCGCGCCTGAGCGTATCCTGCAGCAGCTGGATTTTTCCGTTTGGAAAGTAGTAATAAAAGCTGCCCTTGGGGATATCGCACAGCTTAAGCAGTTCGGTTAAGCCCAGACCGTAATAGCCTTTTTCAGAAAACAGCTTTTCTGCCGTCTGAAGAATCAAATCTCGTTTATCCATATTTTTATTATAGGGTGTACTTTATGCCATGTCAAGCATCAAATGGCATTCCACCGCGCTGCAAAAGGAAAGAACAGACAAAAAACATGCCGGATGAGCGCTTGACAAGGCAAGAAAATACGTTTATACTGATATAGTAGACCGGTCGTCTACATAAGAAAGGGAGGTTTTATATGAAAAGAATTGCGGCACTGTTATTGGCTTTGATGATGCTGCTGTCCAGCGCGGCGCTGGCGGAGGGCATGACTGCCGGAACCTATCAGGCTTCCGCACAGGGGTATCACGGCAGCATCGTTTTGAATGTAACCGTCGATGCGGACAGGATTACGGGCATTGAAGTGGCGGAGCAGTCTGAAACAGAGGGCGTTGGCGCGGCGGCGCTGCCTATGCTGGTGGAGGCCGTGCTGGCAAAACAGACGATTGCCGTGGATGCTGTGACGGGCGCGACCATCACCAGCGACGCCTTTAAGGCTGCGTTGAAGGATGCGCTGACGCAGGCGGGCGCGGACCTGGAGAGGATGACCGCTGCAGCTGAAAAGAGCGAGTTGAAGGAAGAAGCGCTGGACGCTGATATCGTGGTTGTCGGCGCGGGCGCTGCGGGCCTGACTGCCGCGCTGACCGCCGCGCAGCAGGGCTGCTCTGTGATCCTGCTGGAAAAGACGGGCATGATCGGCGGCGCGAGCGCTACCGCAGGCGCGGGCACGATTGCTACGGGCTCCCGCTGGCAGCAGGAGGATGGCTATGAGGATTCTCCCGAAAAGCTGGTAGAGGATATGATGGCCAACGGCCACCAGAAGAATGACCGCGCGACGGTGGAGCTGTTCTCCCGCATTATCGGCCCCTCCTTCGACTGGCTGGTTTCTGATGACGGCGCGGCTGTGCCCTATGTGCGCCCTGAAACGGCGAAGCGCTATTACTCCGGCGAGTGCCGCGGCGCGGGTGTTGTCAAAAATCTGGGCGAGAAGTTCACTGCGGCGGGCGGAATGCTGATGACGGGTACGCCTGCCAAGGAGCTTCTTGTAAAGGACGGCGCGGTCTGCGGCGTGGTTGCCCAGAGCGCCGATACGCGCTATACCATCAGCGCCAAGGCGGTGATCCTGGCCAGCGGCGGCTACGGCGCGAACCGCGATTTGCTGCCGCAGGATGTAAACTTTGACGATTATGTTTATGCCGGCCATGCCGGAGCGCAGGGCGATGCGATTGCCATGACTGAAGCTCTGAACGCCGATCTGATCAACATGGAAATGGTGAACATGCAGCCGATTGCCATTAAGCTGCCCAGCGGCAATGGCCAGGGTGTAGGCGGCGGCCCCAGCTTTGAGTATAACGGCGTATTCATGGTAAATCAGGATGGCGTGCGCTTCTGCAATGAAAAGGGCAAGGCATGGGATACCGTGCAGGCGATGAAGAAAAACAAGGCGCAGTATCTGATTATGGATCAGGCTGGCTTTGAAGCGCTGAACGCCGCGACCTCTCGCGTATACAGCGCCGAAGATGTGCAGAAGTGGACCGCGGACGATTATACCGGCGATCCAGTGTACAAGAAGGCGCAAACGCTGCAGGAGCTTGCCTCAAAGGTGAATCTGCCCTATGAGGCGGTTTCCTCCGCTGCGCAAGCGTTTAATCAGGCTTATGCTGCCGGCGAAGCCGACGCCTTTGGAAGAAAGCTCAACGCCCCGTTGAACGAGGAAGGCCCCTATTACGCGCTGCGCGTGTATGTGCGCTACTATGCCACCCTGGGCGGCCTGCATATCAACGATAATATGCAGGTGCTCACCACTGCGCAGGAAGCCATCCCCGGCCTGTACGCGGCGGGTGAGGTTGTCGGCGGCCTGGAGGGCGATATCTATATGACGGCCACGCTGTTTGGCTGGGCGATTGCCAGCGGCCATACGGCAGGACAGATGGCAGTTGAAGCGATTTTCAAATAAACTGTAAACATCAGTAAAAACAGCCGCCGAAGCGCATGCTTCGGCGGCTTTGTGTTCTGTCAGTTTTCCGTTCCCTGCCTGCGCCGCATGCGGTGCAGCGCGCGGCGATAGCGAAAAAGCGGCGCGGCGGCCTTGAAAATTTCCCGGTTCATCCCGTCACCTCCTGCTCAGAGTGTGGCGGGATTCCTGATAAAAAATACATCGCGGCGGCGCGTTTCAGCGCACGGCGGAGCCGTCGATTGAAACAATCGTCACGTCAAAGGGAAGAGCCTTGCCGCTGCGCTCCAGCGCCTTGCGCGCGGCATGCTCCAGCCCGCCGCAGCAGGGAACCTCCATGCGCAGCACCGAAACGCTGCGGATATCGTTGCGGCGGAGAATCTCCGTCAGCTTGTCGGCATAATCCGCATCGTCCAGCTTGGGACAGCCGATCAGCGTGATTCTGCCGCGCATGAAATCCCGATGGATGGCCGCATAGGCAAAGGCCGTGCAGTCGGCGGCAATCAGCAGCTCCGCGCCCGCAAAATACGGCGCGCTGACCGGCGCCAGGCGCAGCTGGCAGGGCCACTGGCGCAGCTGAGAGGCGCTGGGCGCGCCCTCGGCAGGCTCGCGGGTATTGAACTGGCGAATCTTCTGGCCGGGGCAGCCGCCCTGGGCAGGCCGGGCTGCCTTCTGCTGGCTGGCGCGCACCGCCGCCTCGTCAAAGGCGGGAGCTTCGCGCTCCACAAAGGTGATGGCGTTGGTGGGGCAGGCGGGCAGGCACTTGCCCAGGCCGTCGCAGTAATCCTCGCGCAGCAGGCGGGCCTTGCCGTCCACCATGCCGATTGCACCCTCCTGGCAGGCATGGGCGCACAGGCCGCAGCCGATGCATTTATCCTCGTCAATGCAGATAATTTTGCGAATCATCCTGATGCTCCTTATGCTTGGTTTTCCTGGCGCAGGATAAAGGAAAATTCGCTGCCTGCGCCTGGCTCGCTGCGCACGGTCAGGCGCGCGCCCAGGCGCGCCATGATCTCGCGGGCGATGGCCAGCCCCAGGCCGCTGCCCGAGGCGCGGTGGCTTTTATCGCCCTGATGAAAGCGGTCAAAACAGTGCCGGCGCGTTTCCGCATCCATGCCCACGCCCGTATCGCGTACAAAAAAGCGCGCGCCGCGATTGGTGGCTTCCAGTCCCAGGGTAATCTGCCCGCCCGCCGGGGTAAACTTGATGGCGTTGTCCAGCAGGATGGTAAGCACCTGCTGCAGGCGGTCCTCGTTGGTGATCACGGGGGCCGCGTCGTATTCCGGCACGGTCAGCGTCAGGCGCACGCCCTTGCTTTCGGCCAGGCGCTTGGTGCGGTCGTACAGCTCATAGAGCGATTCCACGGGATCAATCTGCTCGGTTTCAAAGGCGGCGGGGTTGGATTGCAGCGAGGACAGCTCCAGCAGATCGTTGACCAGCCGGGACAGGCGCTGGATCTCGCTGACGATCATCTCGTCATAGCGATGGCGCTCGGCCTCATCCGTCACCAGCCCGTCGCGCAGCGCCTCGGCAATGCCGCGCATGGAGGCCAGCGGCGTGCGCAGCTCATGCGATATGTTGGCCACATAGTCGCGGCGCGTGCGGTCCAGGCGCTCGGCCTCGGTGATATCCAGAATCATGGCAATCGCGCCGCGGCGCTGATCCTGCCGCACTGGCAGGGGGCTGCAGCGAATCAGCAGCGTTTTTTCGCCCAGCTGCATTTTTTCGGGCTCCAGCGTTTCCGTGATGGCGCGCTGCAGGCGCTCCGTCACCGTGCGATAGGCGCTGGAGCGTTCCCCGCCCAGCAGCCGGCGCGCGGCGCGGTTTTCATGCAGCATATCGCCCGCCTCGTCCATGGCCATCACGCCCTCGTGCAGGCTTTCCAGCACCAGGGCCAGCATATCGCGCTCGTAGCCCACCTCGCCCAGCACTGCGCCCAGACGGTGGGACATGCGGTTAAAGGCCTGCCCGATGGGCTTCAGATCGGGCGGCAGGGGCTGCTCAATCTGCACCAGCTCGCCCTCGCTGAGCTTCTGCGCGGCCTCCACCAGGATATCCGCAGGCTTGCTCATCACATGCGACAGGTACATGGACACGGTCAGGAGCAGCACGGCCAGCGGCAGCACATAGCGCAGCAGCAGCCCGCGAAAAACCGTCAGCGCGCTGGTATAGGCGGACAGCGATTTGCCCGCCAGCACTGCGCCCTCGGGCGTGCGCTGACCCATCAGAAGCAGCGTATGCTCGGTGGCATGGTTGACGACGGGCTGCGGCTCCTCGCTTTGCGTTAGTTCCTGAAGCAAGCGCCGCACGGGCAGGGCGGAAAGCGCGTCCGCCGCCGCCTCGGTGGCGCACAGCACATTGCCCTCGGGATCGGTCAGCAGCAGAAAGGCTTCGGCCGGGTTCAGGGTGGGATTGACGGCCTCGCGCAGCTCATCCAGCGTAATCCTGCCTGAACGATAATCAGCCAGCAGCCGCTGACCGATGGAAACGCACTGGCTGATTTCCTGACGGGACAGGCCCGCATAGGAATTGCTGACCAGACGGTTGGACAGCATATACAGCCCGCCTGTAATCAGCAGGATGCAAACGGCCAGCAGCGCCATCAGCGGCTGCACATAAGCGCGGTATCTACGCATCGGCCGCCTCGATCTTATAGCCCACGCCGTATACGGAGCGCACGGCCAGCGTGCTGCACTCGGGCAGCTTTTTGCGGATGCGCTTGATCGACGTATCCACCACGCGGCTGTCGCCGTCAAAGTCAAAGCCCCAGATGGAATCCAGCAGCTGTTCACGGGTGAACACCTGATTCAGATGCGCCGCCATCAGGTGCAGGATTTCCACTTCCTTTGGAGAAAACACCACCTTTTCGCCGTTTACGCACACCTCGTAGCGGCTCAGGTTGATGCGCGTGTTGCCGATTTGCAGCTCGTTTTTTTCCTGCGCGGTTTCCAGACTGTTGATGCGGCGGAAGATCACGCGGATGCGCGATACGATCTCGCGCGGGCTGAAGGGTTTGACGATGTAATCGTCCGCGCCCAGGGCAAAGCCCAGCAGACGGTCGGCCTCCTCGCCCTTGGCGGTCAGGATGATCACCGGGGTCATGCTGACGGCGCGGATATCGGCGCACACCTCCGTGCCGCTGCGGCCAGGCATCATGATATCCAGAATCACCAGATCGGGCCGCATACGCTGAAAGGCTTCCATCACGTCCGTGCCGCGAAAGACGGAGTATACTTCATAGCCTTCACGCTGCAGATACAGCCGCAATGAATCGTGGATCGCCACCTCGTCGTCGGCAATCAGAATCAGCTTTTTATGGCTCATGCTTATCAGCTCCTTTGGCACAATCAGCGCGCGCCCGCGCCCACGCTCTCAAGATATTGGCGCAGCGCCGGACGGTTGGGCGGCATAATCTCCGCCATGGGCGGCACAGCCTGGGGTGCAAACCAGTCCAGACGCTTGATTTCGCTGGGCTGGCGGTGAGGCTGCCCGGTATAATCGCGGCACAGGTACACCACGTCCACATTGGATACTGCGTCGCCGTTGGGATACACATAGGCAAGCTCAGGGCCGGAAAACACGCCGAACAGCGTCAGCTGCCGGGCCGTCAGCCCAGTTTCCTCCAGAAGCTCGCGGCGGGCGGCCTGCTCCACGTTTTCAAACAGCTCCACGCTGCCGCCGTGATAGCCCCACATGCCGTTGTCCGCGCGCTGCTGCAAAAGCAGCTCGCCGCGCTCGTTTACCAGTATCACGCTGGCGCCGCATTGCAGGATGGGGCGGCTGCCCACCAGCGCGCGCATATCCTTGATGTATTCCTTCATAAAAAAGACGGTTCCTTTTTGAGATAAATGGGGTGATTTTTACAGATTGAAGTGCGATTGAATCTGCCGCGCGGCCTCCTGCGGGGACAGGAAGCTGTTGTCGATGCGCAGATAATTATCAAAGGGGATTTCGCCCGGCAGGCTTTCGCAGCGGTATTTCAGATCGTCGTTGATCAGCCGCCGGTTGGAGGCTTCGATATCGCGCTTGGAGGCTTTATTGCGCAGGCGGTTTTCGCTTACATTGCGCTGCAGACGAATCTCCTGCGGTGCAACCAACTCCACATAGTAGAACTCCGTGCCGTAGGGGGCGAAAATCTGCCTGACGTGCTCCACATAGTCCCAGTCCGCCTGCTGATCAAAGGCCCACATATAGGTAAACACCATGCCGTACTGATCGGAGGCGGCGAATTCCTCAAAGATCACATCCCGCAGCCGCGCGACGGCGCGCGGCTTGTAATCGCCAAACAGCGCAATGACCGGCTCGATGGTCATGTGATTGTGAAAGAGCCTGAGCCGCGTGATATCGCATAGCGCCTGCCCCACCGTCATTTTGCCCACGGCGCAGTTGCCGAACAGAAAAACCAGCTTCATCAAACAGCGCTTCTTTCTTTATGCATTGTAGGTGCTCGACGCGGTATCGCCGCCATGCCCCGTCCAATCCGTATGGAAAAACTGCCCGCGCGGGCAATCCGTGCGCTCATAGGTATGCGCGCCGAAATAATCGCGCTGCGCCTGCAGAAGATTGGCCGGCAGACGGCCGCAGGTGTAGCCGTCAAAATAGCTCAGCGCCGCGCTCATGGCGGGCACGGGCACGCCGCAAAGCATGGCCTGCGCCATCACGTGCCGCCAGGCAGGCAGCGCAGATTGCATCTGCCGCATGAAATAGGGCGAAAGCAGCAGGTTTTCCAGCTGCGGGTTTTCATCGTAGGCTTCCTTGATTCTGCCAAGGAAGGCGCTGCGGATGATGCAGCCGCCGCGCCACATCAGCGCGATGCCGCCGTCGTTGAGCGTCCAGCCGTAGTGCCGGGCCGCGTCGCGCATCAGCGCATAGCCCTGGGCGTAGGATACAAGCTTGGACGCATACAAAGCCTGCCGCAGATCCTGCACAAATGCGGCACGGTCGCCTGTGTAACGGGCAGCCTCGCGCCCATAGGCGGCCGCTGCGCGCAGGCGCTCGTCCTTCATGGCGGACAGGCTGCGCGCCGCCACCGCCTCGCTGATCAGCGTCAGCGGCACGCCCTCCTCCAGCGCAGCAATGGCCGTCCACTTGCCCGTGCCCTTTTGCCCGGCGGCGTCCAGAATGCGCTCCACCAGCGGCGCGCCGTCCTGATCTCGCTTGCCCAGGATATCGGCGGTAATCTGAATGAGATAGGAATCCAGTTCGGTCTTATTCCAGGCGGCAAACACCGCCTGCATTTCATCGGCAGACATGCCCAGCGCGTCGTGCATCAGCTGATACGCCTCGCAGATGAGCTGCATATCGCCGTATTCGATGCCGTTGTGCACCATTTTGACAAAGTGGCCCGCGCCGTCCTGCCCCACATAATCGCAGCAGGGCTGACCATCCACATGGGCGCAGATGGCCTGAAAAATATCCTTCACATGCTCCCAGGCAGCGCGGCTGCCGCCGGGCATCATGCTGGGGCCGTGCAGCGCGCCCTCCTCGCCGCCCGATACGCCCGTGCCCAGGTAGTACAAGCCCTGGCTTTCGACGTATTGGGCGCGGCGGATGGTATCGGGAAAGTGGCTGTTGCCGCCGTCGATGATGGTATCGCCCGGCGACAGAACGGGCAGCAGCTGCGCGATAACCTGATCCACCGGCTCGCCCGCGCGGATCATCAGCATCACCTTGCGCGGGGGCTGCAGGCTGTCGGCCAGCTCCTGCCAGGAATGCGCGCCGATAAAGCCCTTGCCTGCGCCGCGCCCCTGCATAAAATGCTCCACCACGCCGGGCCGCACATCGTATACCGCCACGGTAAAGCCGTGACTTTCCATATTCATGGCCAGGTTTTCGCCCATAACGGCCAGGCCAACCATGCCGATCTGCGCCTTTTTCATGCCGCATCCTCCGCAAAATAAGTGTTTTTTTCAAGTATATCAGCCCAGCCGCAGGCTGTCAATGATGCCAGGACGAAAGCGCAAAAAAGCCCCCTGATTGATCAGGAGGGCCTTGCGCTATACGCGCTGCAATATATCAGAGATATCTCTCACCGTTTCGGCGGGCTTATCGCTTAAAATCTCTCAGACCGGCGCTTCGCTGTGCTTGCCTGCAAAATACGCGCGGGCGCAGTCCATCGCCGTATGGATGTCGTCATGCTCCCACATCGCGTCGAACGCTTTGTCAAACAGGAGCATGTCGCGCTTCTGCGGGGCGTTATCCGCCACCTCGACTTCATAAACATGAAAATTGAAGCGCTCCGGCTTCTCCTTCATGTTCCAGTCTTCAAGGTACAGCCGCTTGATATCCGAAAGATTATCATAAAAATAGTTGCTGGTCATCCGGCTATACCCCTGCGGATATTCCTGGAGGCGGATAAACTCAAAAATGCCCTCCGTTGCCCATTTGACATAATTGGTCTGCATATCCTGCATGCCAAATTTTTTAAGCACGCTTTTCATCAGCTTTGCATTGAGCAGCAGGGCGTAAAAGCAATCCTCGCTGCGATTCAGCGCCTGCACAAACGGCGTGACAAGCTCCGTGTTCTGCTTGTAGTCCGGCGTCATCCTTTGGCCCAGCTGAAGCGTATCGCTGATATGGTACAGTATCATCTTGTTCTCCTTGCATGATATGAAAGCGCGTAACTGCAAAGGCTCCCAGCCATGAAGGTTGGGAGCCTTTTGATAAAGCAAAGCGGGAATTATGCGTTCTTCTGCGCTTCTTCCACGGCCACGGCCACAGCCACGGTCGCGCCGACCATGGGGTTATTGCCCATGCCGATCAGGCCCATCATTTCCACGTGCGCGGGCACGGAGGAGGAGCCGGCAAACTGCGCGTCAGAGTGCATACGGCCCATGGTGTCGGTCATGCCATAGCTGGCGGGGCCGGCGGCCATGTTGTCGGGATGCAGCGTACGGCCGGTGCCGCCGCCGGAAGCCACGGAGAAGTACTTCTTGCCGGCTTCCCAGCACTCTTTCTTATAAGTGCCGGCAACGGGATGCTGGAAGCGGGTGGGGTTGGTGGAGTTACCGGTGATGGATACATCCACGCCCTCATGCCACATGATGGCCACGCCCTCGCGCACATCGTCCGCGCCGTAGCAGCGAACCTTGCTGCGCTCGCCGGTGGAATAGGCCGTCTCGTTGACGATAGTCAGCGCATGGTCTTCCTTCACGTCGGCAGACAGGTAATCATACTTGGTCTGCACATAGGTGAAGCCGTTGATGCGGCTGATGATCATGGCGGCGTCCTTGCCCAGGCCGTTGAGGATAACGCGCAGGGGAGTCTTGCGCACCTTGTTGGCGTTGCGGGCGATACCGATGGCGCCCTCGGCGGCGGCGAAGGACTCGTGGCCGGCCAGGAAGGCGAAGCACTCGGTCTTTTCGTTCAGCAGCATCGCACCCAGATTGCCGTGGCCCAGACCTACCTGGCGCTGGTCGGCAACGGAGCCGGGGATGCAGAAGGCCTGCAGGCCCTCGCCGATGCACTCGGCGGCTTCGGCGGCGGTCTTAACGCCCTTCTTCAGAGCGATCGCAGCGCCCAGCTCGTAGGCCCACTTGGCGTTTTCAAAGCAGATGGGCTGGATGCCTTCCACGATTTTGTAGGCGTCCACACCCTTGGAATTGTTATAAGCCTTCAGCTCGTCAAAATCCTTGAAGCCATACTTTTCAAGCACGGGCTGGAGCTGGGGCATGCGGCGTTCATAACCTTCAAACAGAGCCATTTTTCACGCGCCTCCTCTTACTCTTTGCGGGGGTCAATCCACTTGACCGCGCCGTCCTCAGCCTTAAAGCGGCCGTAGGTGCCGATGTTCTTTTCGTACGCTTCATTGGGGCTCATGCCCTTCTTGATGGCGTCCATCATCTTGCCCAGGCTCAGGAACTGATAGCCGCAAACCTGGTTGTCCTTATCCAGCGCCATCTTGACGACGTAGCCTTCGGTCATTTCCAGATAACGGGTGCCCTTGGCGCGGGTGCCGTACATCGTGCCCACCATGGAGCGCAGGCCCTTGCCCAGGTCTTCCATGCCAGCGCCGATGACCAGACCGTCGTCAGAGAACGCAGACTGGGTGCGGCCGTATACGATCTGCAGGAACAGCTCGCGCATGGCGGTGTTGATCGCGTCGCACACCAGGTCGGTATTCAGCGCTTCCAGGATGGTCTTGCCAGGCAGAATTTCGCTGGCCATGGCGGCGGAGTGGGTCATACCGGAGCAGCCGATGGTTTCCACCAGCGCTTCTTCGATCACGCCGTTTTTGACGTTCAGGCTCAGCTTGCAGGCGCCCTGCTGAGGAGCGCAC
>CAKUFG010000004.1 GCA_934647235.1 uncultured Clostridia bacterium | reverse complement strand
GTCCTGCGTCATGCCGTCGCGAAGCATGATCCGAACGCAGGACGGCGGGATGTCCTCCTGCTGTGTGATCGGACATACAGCAGAAAGCACAACAGAAACATCAGCAACAGGAGGAAATAATGAGTTTACTTTTTACCCAAGTCAAATCCCAAGTTACCACCCGTCAGGCAGCAGAACGTTACGGCGTACAGGTGAATCGCAGCGGCATGGCCTGCTGTCCATTCCATGATGACCGTCATCCTTCCATGAAAATCGACGAACGGTTTTACTGCTTCGGCTGCCATACCACCGGCGATGTGATCGACTTCACGGCCAGGTTGTTCGATCTTTCGCTGTATGACGCGGCGAAGAAGCTGGCGAATGATTTCAACATTCAGCCGCTGCCGCCGGGGCAAAGCGCGCCGATTCCGAAGCTGCCCACTGCCGTGATCGAAAGGCAAGAGGAACAGCGCGTGCTCAAAATCCTGATCGAATATGAGCGGCTCCTGGAGAAATGGAAGGAAGATTTCGCGCCCTCTGATCCCAAGGATGAAAATATTGATGACCGATTCGTGCATGCTGTTCATCACCTGCCGCCACTGAGCGATGCCATTGATCGTCTGCTTTCATCCGACCCGGACGAGCGGAAAGCAATCATGGATCACATCAGGAGCACGGATGCTGTTGCAAAAATTGAAGAGATCCTCAACGAAGGATGTCAGGAGGTGAAGAACAGTGGCCCAGAAAAAGATCGAGCGGCTTGATTCCTGGCCCGAATGGTTCACAGGCAAAACAATCAATGAGCCCATCTTCTGTCGGGAATTTCTGGAGCGGCACCGGCTGGCCTACACCGAGAATTCCTTCTTCACCCCGGCAGGAAGGGTCACCGATGAGAACGCCATGCGGCAAAACATCTATCAGCAGCTGGAGCCTTTCATCGTCACTGGGATGAGCAAAAAGGTGGATGACATCATGAAGGATCTTCGCATCAAAGCCCAGGTGACGGGTTTGCTGCCGCAGACAGACCGGGTTCACGTGCAGAATGGCACGGTGTTTCTGGACGGCAGCTTCATCGAAGCGCAAAATGAAATTGTCCGCAGCAGGTTCCCTGTTCGGTTCAATCCGAAAGTGAAAAAGCCGGAGCGCTGGCTGAAATTTCTGTCAGAGCTGTGCTGGCCGGAGGACATTCCCACACTGCAGGAATTCATCGGGTACTGCCTGATTCCCAGCAACGCCGGACAGAAGATGATGGTGATCAAGGGCAGCGGCGGCGAAGGCAAGAGCCAGATCGGCCATGTGCTGTCCCGGATGTTCGGCCCCAACGCGAAGGACGGAAGCGTCGGAAAGATTTCTGAAAACCCTTTCGCCCGTGCCGACCTGGAACACATTCACCTGATGATCGACGACGATATGCGGCTGGAAGCGCTGAAGCAGACGAACTACATCAAAGCGATTGTCACGGCGAAGGGGAAAATGGATTTGGAGCGTAAGGGCAAGCAGAGCTATCAGGGATTCATGTACGCCCGCATCCTGGCCTTCTCCAACGGCGATCTGGTTTCCCTGTATGATCGCAGCGACGGCTTCTTCCGCCGGCAGCTGATCCTGACAACAAAGCGAAAACCGCCGGATAGAATCGATGATCCCAACCTTTCGGAAAAGCTCTGTGAAGAAATGGAGGGCATCTTTCTCTGGGCGATGGCAGGATTGCTGCGGCTGGTGAAGAACAGCTTCCAATTCACAGAGAGCAGTCGGGCCAAGCTGAACCGGGAGATGGTGAAGAAGGACGCCAACAACATCGAGCTGTTCCTAGAGTCGAAGGGATACATTGTCCGCGATCCGGAACGTTCCATCAGCTCTAAGGATCTGTACGCCGTGTACTGTACCTGGTGCGATGAAAACGCCTACCCGCCCATGAAGCGAAAGACGTTTGTGGAATATCTGAGCGCCAATGAGGAGAAGCTCGGCATTCTATACTAATGAACAGGTACATCAGATCGTGGATCAGCTGCTTCTGCAATTCGATGAGGCTGCTCCCGGTCCAGAGCCTGCGCACCTTAAAAACGATATACCGCAACAATCTTCGCCTGAAAGCAAAGTCACGCTGACAGTCTCCGAGGCCGCCGAGATGATCGGGATCAGCAAACCCTCCATGCACGAAGTTGTCCGCGCCGGGAAGGTACGGTCCGTGAAGGTGGGGAAAAAGATCCTGATATCGCGGCAGTCCCTGATGGACTGGATTCAGGAGTAAACGCGAAGCGTTTATGACGCGGAATGCGTCTACTCTGAGAAAACCGGATAGCATACGCCCTCGTAAGGCGTATGCGTGCAATTCAGAAAGGAGAAAACTATGGCGCTGAAGCGTGCTAACGGCGAAGGAAATCTGAGAAAAAGAAGCAATGGCACCTGGGAGGCCCGGGTCACCCTGGGCACCGATCCCAAGACGGGCAAGCTGATCAGCAAGAGCGTCTACGCCCGCACTCAGAAGGAGTGCCGGGAGAAGATGAAAGCGCTGCTGGGCATCGACGGAGGGCAGGCGGCTACCCCACCTGCCGCTCCCAAGGAGCCACCCAAGCCCAAACCGGAGGATGTTATCACCGTGGGGCAATGGCTGGACACCTGGCTGAAGGAGTACCTGGCAGATGTAAAGCCCAACACGGCGCTCCAGTACGAGTCCGTGGTGCGGCTACACCTGAAACCCGCCTTCGGTGACGTACTGCTCAAGGATCTGCGGACGCCCATGATCCAGAAATTCTACAACAAGATGCGGGATGATGGAGTGAGCCCCAAGTACATCAAGAACATCCACGGCATCCTGCACCGGGCGCTGGACATGGCCATGCGGGTGGAGTATCTGACGAAGAACCCGTCCACCTACACCATCCGTCCCAAGGTGGTGGAGAAGCCGGTGGTGCCCCTGGACGCACCTGAACAGAAAAAGCTGTTCGAAGCGCTGAAAGGCAACCCCTTCGAGACGCTGTTTCTGACGGCCACCTTCACCGGGATGCGGATCGGCGAGCTGATCGGCCTGACCTGGGACTGCGTGGACTTCGAGAACGAAGTGATTCATGTGGAAAAGCAGCTGGTGCAGACCCGCAAGAAGGGACAGAAGTATCGCTTCGGCACCCTCAAAAACGGCAAGACCCGCGTCATTGTTCCCGCTCCCTACATCATGCAGGTGCTCAAAAAGCACAAAATCGCCCAGGCGGAGCAGCGGCTCCTGATGGGCGACCTTTGGAATCCGGGGGAGTTTCCCAATCTGGTTTTTACCCACAAAGACGGCAGTCATTACTCGCAGCCTACCATCTGGAAGGAATTCCAGGACATTCTGGCGGCTGCAGGCCTGGAGCACTATCGGGTGCACGATCTGCGCCACACCTTCGCGGTGAACAGCCTTCGGGCAGGGGACGACATCAAGACCCTGCAGGAAAACATGGGGCACTATTCCGCGGCGTTCACCCTGGATCGCTACGGTCACGTGACGGACACCATGCGCCGCGAATCGGCAAACAGGATGCAGGCCTTCATTGAAAACATGTGATGATTGGGTATCGTTTGGGTACGGTTTGGGTATTTCCGCACATACAAAAATCGGAACCCTTGATTTCTCAAGGGTTCCGTGGTGCGGGAAACAGGACTTGAACCTGCAAGTTCGTACGAACACATGAACCTGAATCATGCGCGTCTGCCAATTCCGCCATTCCCGCAAGCAATTTCACTTGCGAAAAATATATTACCATATCCCGGCGGGATTGTCAAGCGGAATTTTTAAGAAAATTCGCGTTTTTGCAAATCTTTTTAATGGAACTGCGCGTCGTACATTTCGCGGTAGAAGCCGCCCTTGGCCATCAGCTCCTTGTGGGTGCCGGATTCCACCACGTTGCCGTCGCGCACCACCAGGATGAGATCGGCATTTTTGATGGTGGACAGGCGGTGCGCCACCACAAAGCAGGTTTTATCGCGCATCAGGCGGCGCATGGCCTGCTGAATCTGCACCTCGGTGCGGGTATCGACGTTGCTGGTGGCCTCGTCCAGGATCAGCATGTGCGCGTTGACCAGCATGGCGCGGGCGATGGTCATCAGCTGCTTCTGGCCCTTGGAAATGTTGGCGCCGTCGTCGGTGATCACGGTGTCGTAGCCCTGCGGCAGGCTCATGATGTAGTGGTGAATCTTGGCCGCCTTGGCCGCCTCGATGACCTCCTCGCGGGTGGCGTCGGGGCGGGCGTAGGCGATGTTCTCGTAAATGGTGCCCGAGAACAGCCAGGTATCCTGCAGCACCATGGAGTACGCGCCGCGCAGGCTCTTGCGGGTGATATGGCGGATATCGTGATCATCCACGGTGATCTGGCCGTCGTTGATATCATAGAAGCGCATCAGCAGGTTGATCAGCGTGGTTTTGCCCGCGCCCGTGGGGCCCACGATGGCGATCAGGTTGCCGCTGCGGGCGTGCATGTTCAGGTGCTTAAGGATCAGCCGCCCCGGTTCGTAGCCAAAGCTGACGTCCTTCATTTCCACATCGCCGCGCACATCGGCAAGCGTCACCGCGTCCGCCGCGTCCGCGCTTTCCAGCGGCGCGTCCAGCAGGGAGAATACGCGATCCGCCGCGGCCAGAGCGGATTGCAATTCGCCGAAGATGTTGGCGATTTCATTGATGGGCCCGGCGAACTTGCGGCTATACATAATAAAGGAAGAAATGCCGCCGATGGTCATGCCCGCGATGGCCAGGCCGCCGATCTGCACGCCGCCGGACATGTACAGAAGCCCGCCGAACACGCTGATGAGAGACAGGGACAGATTGTTGACAAAGCTGACCGAGGGGCCCGTGATGCTGGAATAATACTCGCTTTTATAGTAGGCCTGCACCACCTCGCCGTTGAGCGCGTCCAGCTGGTCGGTGACGCTGCCCTCCTGATGGTAGGCCTTGAGCGTCTTCATGCCCGAGATTTTTTCCTCGGCAAAGTCGTTCAGCTCGCCCATCTTGCGCGAGCGCAGACGGAACAGCGGGTTGGTACGGGTGGTGATAAAGCGGGTGATGAGAATGCTGAGCGGAATGGTGATGACAAACACCAGCACCAGCACGGAGGACAGGCGCAGCATCATCATAAGCGAGCCGAAGATGGTGATGAAGCTGGCCAGGATGCTGACCACATCCGTGGACAGGGAGGTGTTGATGGTGTCGATATCATAGAAAATGCGGCTGATTACATCGCCCACCGGATGGGTATCAAAGAAGCCCACCGGCATATCGGCAATGTGGTTGAACAGGTCGCTGCGCATGCGCAGCGTGACCTTGCGGCTGACATACACCATCGTGACCGACAGGAAATAGCTCATAATGGCCGAAGCCAGGTAGAACAGCACCATCAGCAGCGCGTAGCGGCGCACGCCGGCAAAATCCACCCCGCCGGCCTGCGTGCCGATGCAGTCGATGGCCTTGCCCGACAGCGTGGGCCCCAGCAGGGAGAAGGTGTTGCCGCCGATGGTAAGCCCCAGCGCCAGCAGCAAAAACCACTTCATCTGCCACAGATATTTGCCCAGGCGCAGCAGAATTCCGCGCCGCGGCCGTTTCAGTTCTTCTTCCACCTTGGGATTGGGGCTGCCGTACTTGCTGCGGCCGCCCATGCCGCCGCCCATCATTGCGCCTCACCTCCAATCTGCAGCGCTGCAATCTCCTGATACAGCGGGCAGGATTGCATCAATTCCTCATGCGTGCCCAGGCCCAGCATTTCGCCATCCTCCATCACCAGAATCTGGTCGCAGTGCATCACGGCGCTGATGCGCTGGGCGATGATGATGGTGGTGGTCGCCTTGCTTTGCTCGCGCAGCGCCTGGCGGAAGGCTGATTCGGTCTTGAAGTCCAGCGCGCTGGTTGCATCGTCCAGCAGCAGGATATCGGGCGTGCCCGCCAGCGCGCGGCTGAGCAGCAGGCGCTGCTGCTGACCGCCGGAGAAGTTGCTGCCGTGGGACTGCACCTCGCTGTTTACGCCGCCCTTTTCCTTAATAAAGCTCTCCGCCTGTGCGCGGCGGATGGCGTCGTTTACCTCATCCAGGGTGATTTCGCGCCCCAGGCGGATGTTCTCGCCGATCTCGCCGCGGAACAGCGCGTCGTTCTGGAACACCGCGCCGATGCGCCCGCGCAGGGAGGACAGCTCCATGCTGCGCACATCCTGCCCGTCGATGCGGATACAGCCCGAATCGGCGTCATAGAAGCGCAGCAGCAGGCGAATCAGCGTGCTCTTGCCCGCGCCCGTGGGACCCAGAATGCCCAGCGTCTGCCCCTTCTTGAGGGAGAAGGACACATCATGCACGTTGGGGCTGACATGGTTATAGGAGAAGGTGACGTGGTCAAACTGGATATGCGGCGCGTTGGGATCGGCCGGTTCGGCCGGCTGCGTGCTGCCTTCCAGCTCGGTATCCAGCACCTCCTGCAGGCGGTGGGCCGAGGCCAGCGCCTTGGAATACATGGTGAGAAAACGGGTGATGGACAGCATGGCGTTGAGGATGATGGTGAAATAGCTCAAAAACGCCACGATCTTGCCCGGCTCGGTCAGGCCGCTGTTGACGCGCTGCGCGCCGGCCAGGATAACCAGCACCAGACCCGCGTTGAGGATAAACTGCATGGTGGGGTTATTGATGGCCATGATCACCGAGGCGTGCGTTTCCTGCTGCGCCACGGAAGCGTTCACCTGGGCAAAGCGCTCCTTTTCATGCTCGGTCTTGCCCAGCGCCTTGATGATGCGCACGCCTGAGGCATTCTCGCGCACCACGCGCACCAGATCGTCCACCCGGCGCTGCAGCGCGGCGTAGAGCGGCACGCCCTTGCGGGAAATCAGGTACACCAGCACGCACATCAGCGGCAGCATGGCAATCAGCACAAGCGAGAGCACCCAGTCCATCGTCAGGGTAATGAGGATACCGCCCAGCAGCATGATGGGCGCGCGCACGCCCAGGCGCTGGGTGATGCCTACGATGCGGTAAATATAGAAGGTATCGGTGGTCATGCGCGAAATCAGGGACGGGATGGTCAGCCGGTCGATATCCCGGCTTTGCATATGCACAATGTGGTCAAACAGATCGTGCCGCACGCTGCGCGTGCAATCGCGCGCCACGCCCGCCGCCACGCGGTTGGCAAGCACGTTTCCCAGCCACGCCAGGAAGGAGCACACAATCATGATGCCGCCCCACAGCAGCACCAGCTTTACATCGTGCCGGGGCGTTACCTGATCGATGATGTGCGCCAGAATATAGGGAATTAGCAGGTCCATGACCGTGCCGAAGAGCTTGATGCTCATTCCTCCCATGATTCTTCCTGCCAGGGGCTTCATATACCGCAGGATGTACTTCAAGGCCGCAGCCTCCCCTCTTTTGCTTGCAATCCTTTTCAGTATAAATCAAAATCCGCCCTGCGGCAAGCAAGGCGGGAAGAAAATTTTCGGGGGAGGGGGGAATGGAGGGGACGTTACTTTCTTCAGTGAAGAAAGTAACAAAGAACCTGTGTTGTGGACGGGAAAGCTGCTGGAATAAAACAGGGAGTGGCCCTGGCCACCTGCCGCCCCCCGTGGCAGGTGAAAGCCTGAACCGCCCGGATGAAAGCCAGCTTTTCTCCGTTCGCTTCCTGCTTTCCCCTTTGGTCTGGCTGCGCCAGCCCTGCGTCCAGCTGCGCTGTCCGCTGCCACGGGGGCGCGATGGTTGGGTGCGGAAATCAGGCGCAGCAGTTATCGATTGTTGAAGAGAACGGCCGCCAAAAGCCTTCTCCTTGAGGAGAAGGTGGCGAATGCAATGAGCCGGATGAGGTGCAGGCTGCGCAGCAGCCGTTATCATATTAAAGGATAACGCCGCTGCGGCGGCTACACCTCATCCGAGCGGCTAAAGCCGCCCACCTTCCCCTCCAAGGGGAAGGCTTCCGTTGGCCGCGAAAATGCAGCGGCATACTGCTCTGCTTGCCAACTGTACGACAATAAAAGCTGTCGAGTCTCTCCTCAAGGAGAAGCCTTTTGGTAGTTATATTCATGCCATGGTGCGGTTTCACAGCTAAAAAAGCACGACTATAAAAGCCTTCTCCCAAGCGGGAGAAGGTGTCGAGCGCACAGCGAGACGGATGAGGGGGAACGCGGCGGTTTGCATATCTCGAAAAATGCGGCCGCCAAAAGCCTTCGCCTCAAGGAGAAGGCTTATTTGCAAGCTCGCTGATGTGGATGTTGCTGGCGGTTAATAATAACTGCAAGACAAACGCCTCCTTCCAAACGGAAGAAGGCGTTATCTCATCTCAACCAATTAGTCCCTTACGCCCAGCTCGCGCAGCAGGCGGGCGGCGGTTTCGGGATCGTTGCTGGTAAACATGCGGCAGCCCAGACGCACGCTTTTTTCGTAGTTTTCCATGGTATCCGGGATGCACACGCAGGGCTGGATGCCCAGGGCCTTGCAGGCGGCGTAGTGCGGCTCAGAGGGGATGGTATGATCGTCGGTATACAGGCAGGCCCAGTCCCAATAATCCTGCGGGGCGCGGGCGGCCTTGCCGTGCATGCGGCTGGTGGGGGCTACGCCCTGGCCGTGGATGGGCATTTCGCCGCAGCTTTCGGCGGCCACGTATTCCAGCACCTCAGAGGAAAAGCTGTTGAGCGTGCTGCGGTCGGTCAGGTCGTAATCCGCGATGGCACGCAGCAGTCCATCCGCGCTGCGCAGGGCGAAATCCTGCCCGCATACCTCGGGATAATCCTTGAGCTCCCAGTTGACCCACAGGCCGGAGGTGGCCTGCACAAAGTCCATAAACTCCTCCAGGGAGGGGATACGCGTGCCGGTAAACTGCGGGCCGTACCAGCTGCCCGCGTCCAGCGCCTGCAGCTCCTTCCAGGTCATTTGATGGGTCATGCCGTGGCCATTGGTGGTGCGGTCCACCAGGTCGTCGTGCATAATGAACATCATCCCGTCGCTGGACATGTGGATATCGGTCTCGATCATATCCACGCCCAGGCGGATGGCGCGCTCGAAGGCGTGCATGGTGTTTTCAGGCGCGTGCGCCTGATCGCCGCGATGCGCGGCCAGCACAATATGCTCCGACAGCTTATTCATAACAGCAGGCTTCCTTTCGGCTTAAAAATCCTTGAATTCAAAGCGGCGGCAGTACACATATTTGCTGATGGCAGAGCGGCACGCCCCGTCGCGCAGCGCGCAGGAGAGCAGGTTGGCGATGTAGGGCGGCAGCACCTGGTTGTACTTGACCTCCAGGATGATCTCGTCATGATCGAAGGGCGGCACTGTGGGCAGGTAGGGATTGAACATATCCACACTGTTCAGCCCCGAGCGTAGCTGCATATCAAAGGTGATGCGCACTTCCTCCGCCGGGTGCAGATAGGCCTCGCGCAGGTAGTCCACAATGACCACGGGGTGCAGAAGGTTGGTGCGCATCTCGCGGAAGGCGTCGCTGACCAGCCCCGAGGCTGTGCTTTCCAGCCCTGTAGGATCGGCCGATATCAGCTGCTCGGCCAGGTCGCGGGTGATGCGTACAGAGCGCTTGGAGATCAGGTCGCGGAACTTGCTTTTGCATTCCAGGCGGATCATTTCATCGCTGAAATTGTAAATGCGGATGCGGTACTTATCGCGGTTCGCGCTGCCGTTGATCTTGTCGTACAGGGCAGAATCGTAAACGGTATCAAAGTACAGCGAACGAATATGATACTGATTGTTTTCATCGCCGTTGGGGTCAGGGCTGAGCGTGGCCTTCAGCGTGCGCGACAGCACCTGATACTGCAGCGGCGAAATGAAAAACTTCAGTTCATGTCGAAGCGGCACAGCCATGATCAGGCACCCGTTTCATGCTGGCAGGCTACCAGGGTAGCGTCGTGCACGCCATTGATATCCAGCATGTGGCCTACGATGTCGGAGCGGCTGCCCAGGCGAACCTCTACCGTCATTTCCGCGCCGCCGCGGGTGACGGTCTTGGAGCGTATACGGCTGTCGTGCGTGCAGCGGCGCAGCTCGGCGTCGATATCGGGCTCCGCGCCCTCGTCATAGTGGATCACCAGCAGGTAGGCGTTGGGATGGCGGAAGCGCACATAGCTCAGCGCGATGAGGATCACGCCGATGCCCACCACAACCACCAGCGCGATGGCGTATTGCTTGGCGCCCAGCAGGATGCCCATGGTGATGGCCCAGAACATGTAGCAGGTATCCAGCGGCTCCTTGACGGCCGTGCGGAAGCGCACGATGGACAGCGCGCCCACCATGCCCATGGACAGCGCCACGTTGCTGCCGATGGCCATGACCACGGGAGCCGTTACCAGGGTAAGCATGATCAGCACCATGGAAAACTGCGGGCTGTAGAGCACGCCGCGATAGGTGATTTTATACACCAGCGAGATCAGAAGGCCGGTAATCAGCGCGAACGCCAGGGTGAAGAGCACCGTGGCGGGCGTGAAGGAGGAAAACTGCGAGGTCCAGAAATCGGTGGCGTTGGCGACGTCCGATTTGGACATGGCCGTCATCAGTACCGGGATAAAGTTCATTGGAATACCTCCTTATGTGTGATTGCACACAGCTTTTTCATTATACAATCGCGGGAAAGAACGCGCAAGGGGGATTATTGGCCGTACAGCGCTTTCCAGTTGCTGCCGTACAGGTAGGTCATGTCCGCTTCCTTGTCCTTGTCTCTGTCCCAGGTCGCGTCGGTGGAGATCAGCGGGATGGGGCCGAAGTACTGCTCCATCTGCGCGTCGGTCAGCTTGAAATACTCCGCCACCTGCCGCCAGCAGTAGGCCGGGCGCTTGCGGACTACGTTGCGCAGGCGCTCCACACGGCTTTCCCAGTAGCGCAGGCAGCCGTCCTTGGTCTGCGGCTGGTCAAAGGAGATGGATTTGAGGTTCTCCTCGGCCCAGCGGTCGTAGTGCATGGCCATTTCAGGCTTGAGAATCTGATAGCACTCCTCAATCTGCGCCAGCATCCGCTCGGTGGTGAAGAAGCGGAAGGCTTCGCCAAAGCGGGTCAGGAAACGATCCTTCATATCCGCATTTTCAAGAATTTTGAGGATCAGCACGTTGCTGATATCCTTGTTTACGCCATGGTAGCCGCTGAGATTCAGGTAGTTGCCCACGCCATTGCTGTTGGAGAAGTACAGGCCGTAGTCCATATCATACAGAATCCATTTCCACTTGCCGCCCGGCACCTTGTAGTAGCGAACGTTGCCCGTATCGGTGTTGGCGAAGAGGCATTCCAGAATCACGTAGTCAAAATAATTGTCCACATCCACATTATCCAGGATGTATTGCAGATCCTCCGGGTTCTTGCCGGGGGAAAGGGTTTTTACCTTGTTGATAAGAGCTTTCCATTCGGCGTTGGTGCCGTTGTTGATCTGGGTGGACTTGGTGCCGTTGCTTTCCAGCACGTCGATGGACTTGGCCTGATCCATGCTCAGCCCTTCGTGCTGGGCGACAAAGTACTCACTTACGCGCTCGCGCAGGTTGTAGTGGCCCCAGTATTGACCGTTGATGTATACGATCACTGGCCGCCATGCCTGATGGATGACCGTGGTATCCCACTGATCGACCAGACGGCTCTGCACGCCGTCCACCATGCGCGTCCACACGCAGTCGTTGCCGCTGTTGCGCAGCACGAAGGCGCGGTACTGTTCATAATCCCGATCCGGGAACAGACGGCCGTTGATGTACTTGCTGCCATAGCGCGCCTTGGCTGTTACCTTGAGGGACTTCTGCGGCATATCCAGGCTGTATTGGCCGATCAGGCCGAATTCCACGCCCTGGCTGAACACGGTTTCGCCTGTATCCACCTCAAACATCTCAGCATAGGCGCTGACGCGCACCTTGTTTTCCTTCTGAATGCGGTACAGCGGGGTGGGGTTTTTGAAGGTAATTGCCTTATAGCTCTTCAGGTCGATGCCCTCGCCTGCGGCGAAGATGCCCGTCTGCTGGTTCCACAGCCCATCCGGATCGGTAATCAGGCACACGACGGGCAGGGTGTAATAGGTCTTGAGCACGTAGGTGGCCGATACGGTTTCGGAGGGCTGCAGGCCCGTTTCAAAGGCGCGCGCGCGCACGGCGGTGGTGGTGTTCAGGGTGAAGGGGCCGGTGTACACCGTGCCGTTGCTGACGGTGGGAATGGAGCCGTCCAGCGTGTAGCGCACGGTAGCGCCCGCAGGCACGGTGATGGATACGGTTACGTTTTCGGCATACAGGCCGCCGGGCAGCTCCAGCGCGGGGGTCTCGGAGAAGCCCAGGAAGCCCGCGCTGTTGGCGCTGCCGGGCGTGGGCGCGTCATAATAAAAAAAACCGCCCGTTCCCAGGGTGCGCCCGTAGCTGTAATCGGTGGGAACAAGGGGCAGATACAGCTTATCCAGCACATAGCCGCTGGCGTCGGACAGGGTAACGGTTTCCCCACCCGCGCGCGTAAGCTTGCAGGAGGCGTGCAGCGTGCCGCTGGCGGAAACGGTGCTTTTGCCGTCGAACATAATGATCTTGTATTCGCCCGGCCAGATGACCGTGCCCTGCGGGAACTGCCACTTACGGGGCCAGTTGATGTTGTCCGACAGGCCCCAGCCGCTCAGATCCACCGCGTCGGTGCCGGCGTTGTAGATTTCCACCCAGTCCTTGTTGGCTTCACCCGCCACGGCCTGGATATTATCGTTGGAGGACATTACCTCGCTGATATACACCTTGGATGCGTTGAGCGCGCGCAGATATTCATCCGCGCGCGCGATGCCGTTGGCGTTATTGGGTTCGCCCGGCGTGGCCAGGGTGTACACCTTCCAGGTGCCGGTGGCGTCGTCGCGGCCATAGCTGCAGTCCACAGCCAGGTTATCAAACTGTACGCGGTCAACCAGCTGCCCCAGGGCGTTGGACAGCGTGACCGTTTCGCCCTCGGCGGACAGGCCGAAATTGGTGTGCGGATAGCCCGTCTCGCGGCCGTCGCGGTTTTTGCCTGAGCAGAACACGATGTAGTATTGGCCGGGATCGATGTAGGCGTTTTCGGGGAAGAACCACTTGAGCGGCTTGTTTTCATTGTCGCTCAGGGCGTAATTGCTCAGATAGATGCGCTCGGAGCCGGCGTTGTACAGCTCCACCCAGTCGGACAGGTCGCCGTCCTCGTCGCGCAGACCGCTGCGCGGGGCAGCCATGATTTCGTTGATGCGCAGGGTATCGGCCTGGATGGTGTATTGCGCCAGATACTGCACATGGCCTTCCTCGGTGTTGGGATAGCCGGGGCTGAACTGATCGGTGATCTCGAAGCTGCCGTCCTCCATGCGGGCGTAGGATTCATTGGCGTTGAGGGTAGGCACCTCCACGCTTTCAATGGCCAGGCCGGAGGGATTGAACATGTACACATGCGTGCCCAGCGAGGACAGCTTGAACTTGGCGTGATAGGCCTTGCCCAATTCGTTCTGATTATAATCGTCGCAGTAAACGATCACGCTTTCGCCGGGCTGCAGGGTCTGCGCAGGGAAAATGAACTTGGCCTTGTCGGGACGGTTGGACAGGCTGATGCTCTCCAGGCTGACGGGCTCGGCGGTGGTATTGGTGATTTCAATCCAATCGCAGAAGGAGCCGTTTTCATCCGGAAAGGCGGATTTGTTGGCGGACATGATCTCGCTGATGACCAGCCCTTTATAGCGGCCGGAGCCCGAGCCCTCGGCGTTCATGGCCTGCTCCACAGGCATGAGGGGGCACAGCACTGCCATAAATGCGGCAAAGGCAATAAAAACAACCAGAATGGGCGCACGGAAATCCTTCCGCTTGATGCGGCGGCCGGTACCCTTGCGGCTGCGAGCAACTTTAGGCATGGCTTTCTCCTTTGGAGGCAAAAATGTTACAAAACCATTATAACACATAACAGATCGATTGCGCCAGTTATTTCTTGTCAGAAACGCGGGTTTTACACAAATTTTGCGTCCGCAGGCCATGCGAAGGCGGCGCGCGGGAGATGATATAATGTAAAACATGCGCGCAGCCGCGCCTTTTGCCGCAATACGCTTGCTAATTTGGGCGGATGCTGGTATAATAACAAACTGAGATTCTGTCCATTTACGATCTTTGACGATTTGCAAGGAGATTGCAGCATGGCTGATCAATTTGATTTCAAACCCGAATCGGAGCAGAACGTCTCCGCTGCCCCCGCGCGCCATCGCCGCGTGGACCGGCATAAGCAGCTGTATCAGCAGATTCAGCAGGAGGGCGAGACGCAGCAGAACGCCTCCGGGCAGGACCCGCAGGCTACCCGCAAGATGCCGCCCGTGCGCAGCGCGCGCACTATTCCCGCCGCGCCGCCGCAGCCCGCCGCCCAAACCGAGGAAACGCGCGCGGCGCGCCCCGTGAACGGCGAGCCGACCGTTTTCCACCGCACCACCGAGTACGCCCAGCCGCAGCCCGGCGCGCGCGTATACGGCGAGGAAAACGAGGGCGCGGATAATTATCGCGGTGGCCAGTATCAGACCCGCAGCGCGCAGCTGGATTCGCAGCTGTATCCGGACGAGGAGTATTATGAGGATGAGGATGAAGCGCCGCGCGGCCATCGCTGGCTGGCGGTGATCATCGCCGTGGTGCTGGTGCTGGCGCTGTTCTTTGGCGCGATGTGCCTGCTGCCCAAGCTTGTGGAGCGGCCCAAGGATGATTCCGGCTTTGCCGGGGCGCTCTACAGCCTGCGCGATAACATGAGCGGCGTGCTCCGCCTGGTCGGCGTGGAGGAGGAGCCTGCGGGCATCCATCTGTTCCAGACCGTCAGCAGCGATATCACCGCCGGCACGCAGGTGCAGTTCAGCATTACCACCACAAAGGCCGTGCAGAACGTGCGCCTGATGGACGAGCAGGGCATGGCCCTGCCCGGCAGCGCCCAGTGCAAGGATGCGCCCACCAATACCACCTGGGTGGTTACGGTGCGCTTTGAAAATGCGTATCTGGGCAATGTGTACGCCGCCGTGCAGGAAAACGACGCCTGGCGCACCACGGACAGCGCGATCCTGCTCAACGTTGTGCAGCCCGCCACGCCCGTGCCTACCCAGGTGCCCACGCCTGTGCCGACGCAGGCCCCCACCGATGCGCCTACCGATGTGCCTACCGACACGCCGGCTCCGGCCACCGTGCAGCCTACCTTCTTTGTAGTGCCTGTTGCGCCTACCGCCCAGCCCGTGGCGGTGGCGACGGAAGCGCCCACAGCGGTTCCCACGGCCGTGCCGACTGAGGCTCCCACCCAGGCGCCTACGCCCACGCCTGCGCCTACTGCGGAGCCGACGGCTACGCCCACCCCCACGCCTACGCCTACTCCCGTTCCCACGGCTACGCCCGAGCCGACGGCCACGCCCATGCCCATCCTGCAGGCGGCTGCCGACGACAGCGCCGATCCTGCCAAGCTGAGCCTGACGCAGACGGTTTACCGCAATGGTAAAAAGGTAACGGATTACCAGCGCGAAACCGCCATCAGCATGAACGCGCCGGACAAGTATACCTATTATGACGGCGGCGTGTTCACCTTCCGCGGCAATTCCTTCCGCCAGAACGCCGCTTCCGGCACGGTTGAGGTAGAGGATGAAAAGCTCTCCATCGAGTGGGAATACGAGATGGGCAGCATCCGCACGGCAAGCAACGGCGTGTGGTACGGCATCGGCTGGACGGGCCAGCCCGCCATCATCAAATGGGCGCAGGAAGCCCGCGAAAACTTGATGAACCTGTACGAAAGCAAGCGCACCGTCAAGGCCCTCAAGGAGGTCATCTTCGCCGGCCTGGACGGCAAAATTCACTTTGTCGATCTCAACGACGGCCAGCCCACCCGCGATCCCATCAATGTGGGCTACCCGCTCAAATCCAGCGTGTCGGTCAACCCCTACGGCTATCCCATGCTGGGCGTGGGGCAGGCGATTTCCAAGCTGGCCAACAAGAGCGGCGATTATGGCTACTATCTGTTCAACCTGCTGGACAATTCCGAGCTGATGTTCATGAGCGGCAAAACCTCCAAGCAGCAGGACGCCTACTGCGCCAACGGCGCGTTCGACGGCACGGCGCTGTTTGATATGAACAGCGACACCATGATCGTCGCGGGCGAAAACGGCTTGATCTATACCATCGCGCTCAACACCAACTTTGATTACAAATCCGAAAAGCCCTCGCTGACGATCAACAAGGATATCGTGTTCCTCAAGACCAAGGCCAAGTCCGAAGAGGCCAACATGACCGGCGCGGAAACCAGCGTGGCCATGTACAACAACTACATCTATACCGCCGACACGCAGGGCATCCTGCAGTGCATCGACAGCAACACCATGAAGGCTGTCTGGGCCAAGGATGTGGGTGATAATACCGACGCGGCCATCGCCCTGGACTTTGACGAGAACGGCGACCTGGCGCTGTATACCGGCAACACCTCCTATAAGCGCCTGAACGGCAAAAAGCCCGTTACCATCCGCCGCCTCAACGCGCTGACCGGCGAGGAAATCTGGAGCTACGAAATCTCCTGCCTGTACAATAAGGATCAGCTTTCCGGCTGCAAGGCCAGCCCCGTCGTGGGCCAGAACGGCATCTCCGGCCTGGTCATCTTTACCGTCAACATGACCGGCAGCGCCAACAAATCCACCGTGATCGCCCTCAATAAGATGGACGGCTCTGTGGAATGGGAATACGAGATGGATGCCCAGGCCATTTCCTCCCCCGTGGCCGTGTATAACGAGGCCGGCGATGCGTGGATCATCCAGGGCGATCAGTCCGGCAACCTGTACCTGCTGGACGGCAGCACGGGCAAGGTGTGCAACGTGCTGTCCCTGGGCGGCGAAATTCAGGGCTCGCCCGCCGTGTACAAGGATATGCTGGTCATCGGCACCTGCTCTAAGGATAACGCGAAGATGTACGGCATCCGCATTCAATAATCAGAAGGCATGATAAAAAAGGGAAGAGAAGCCGAGCACCTCTCTTCCCTTTTGTTAAAAGGAGATATTCAATATGAACAAACGCTATCTGGTGGCGCTGGATCAGGGCACCACGTCCTCCCGCGCGGTGGTGTTTACCATCGAGGGCCGCATGATCGGCTCCGCCGCGCAGGAGTTCCCGCAGCATTATCCCAATCCCGGCTGGGTGGAGCATGATCCCGGCGATATCCTGTCCACGCAGATTGAATCGCTGCGTGCGGCAGTGCGCAATACCGGCATCGATCCGGCTGAAATCGCGGCCATCGGCATTACCAATCAGCGCGAAACCACCGTGCTGTGGGATCGCAGAACCGGCGCGTGGCTGCACAACGCCATCGTGTGGCAGTGCCGCCGCACCGCGCCCTATGTGGAAAAGCTGGTCAGAGACGGCCATGCCGAAATGATCCGCGAAAAGACCGGCCTGGTGCCCGATGCCTATTTCGCGGGAACCAAGCTGCAGTGGCTGCTGGACGCGCTGAACGTGCGCGACCGCGCGCGCAAGGGCGAACTGTGCTTTGGCACCATCGACAGCTTCCTGGCCTGGCATCTGGTGCAGGGGCATCCGCATGTGACGGATGCCACCAACGCGGGCCGCACGATGCTGTTCAACCTGCATACCCAGCAGTGGGACGACGAGCTGCTGCGCATCATGGATATCCCGCGCGAGCTGCTGCCCCAGGTGGTGGATTCTTCGCAAGTGATCGGCATGCTGGACGAGGACATCCTGGGCGTGGCAGTGCCCGTGGCCGCCATGGCGGGCGACCAGCACGCGGCGCTGTTCGGCCAGGCATGCTTTGAGCGCGGCATGGCCAAGAACACCTACGGTACGGGCTGCTTTATGCTGATGAACGCGGGCAGCGAGTTCAAGCTGTCCGAAAACGGCCTGCTGACCACCATGGCCTGGCGGCTGAACGGACAGCCCACCTACGCGCTGGAGGGCAGCGTGTTCATGGGCGGCGCGACCATCCAGTGGCTGCGCGACGAAATGAAATTTGTGGAAAAGGCCAGCCAGAGCGAGGCGCTGGCCACCTCCATTGCCGATAACGAGGGCGTGTATCTGGTGCCTGCCTTTACGGGCCTGGGCGCGCCGCACTGGAGCATGTATGCGCGCGGCACGCTGTTTGGCATGACGCGCGGCACGGGCCATGCGCAGATTGTACGCGCGGGGCTGGAGAGCATTGCCTATCAGAGCAACGATCTGTTCCAGGCCATGGCGCGCGATCTGGGCGAAACGCCGGCCGTGCTGCGCGTGGATGGCGGCGCGACGGCCAACAACTTCCTGATGCAGTTCCAGGCGGATATCAGCGGCGTAGCCATTCAGCGCCCGGCGGTGCTGGAAACCACCGCGCTGGGCGCGGCCCTGCTGGCTGGCCTGGCGGTGGGCGTGTATGACGACCTGGCCGAGACGGCGCATGGCTGGCATGTGGAAAGCAAGTTTGTGCCCTCGATGGATCCTGCCCAGCGGCAGCAGCTGCTGCGCGGCTGGAAGCGCGCGGTGGACGCGGTGCTCTACTGGGCCAAGGAGGAATAAGCAAAATAAGACGGCTGGCTGGGGAAAACCCCGATCAGCCGTTTTTCTGATACTGTTTTTGTTATTTTTCGCTTTGCTGGGCGGCCTGCGGGCCGATGCGGCCCTCGCGCACCAGGCGCACCAGGGTGGCCGTCACCAGCGGATCATAGGCTTCAGACAGACCCTGCAGCTCCAGCGCGGCTTCCTCAAAGGTTTTTACCCTGTTATAGCCGCGGTCGCTGGTCATTGCGTCAAATGCGTCCGCCACGGCCAGGATGCGCGCCTCAAAGGGAATTTCATCGCCCTTCAGCCCGCGCGGATAACCGCGGCCGTCCATGCGCTCATGATGCGAATAGGCAAGCTCGGCAATGCGCGGGCCGTAGATGGGCTCCAGCAGCCGGGCGCTGTCGAGGGGATGCTGCTGGATCAGCTTGTATTCCTCGTCGGTCAGCCGCGCCTTTTTGCGCAGGATATCGCCCGGCACGTTGCACTTGCCAACATCGTGAAACAGCGCGCCCATGACGAAATCTTCCAGCTTCAGGCCGGGGCAGTGATCCTTGAGCTCCTTGTATAATTGCAGGGCGTATTCCATCACCGCGCGGCTGTGGCGCTGGGTATAGTGATCCTTTTCATCAATGCGGCGCAGCAGACCCTGCAGCTCCTGCTGCCAGTAGGCCTCGCTGTCAAATACCGGACAGTTGGATACATATAAAAGCTCCGCCGCCTCCACGCAGCGCAGCATCACATTTTGCTTGAGCCCATGCACATAAAAACAGTCGCCCGAGCCAAGCGTTTCTACATCGTCGCCCTCGGGCGCGATTTCCAGCTTTCCGCGCTGCACAAAGAAAAATTCAAATGTGTTTTCCTCGCTGCCCGGCGACAGCCACAGCGTCGCGCCGGCAGTGACCATTTGGCGCATGATTTCGATATCGCCGCTCTTGGCCAGCAGCGACAGCCCGCTTGCGCTGCCGCGGGCGTCCTCCTGCGCATGATGGGTAAAAAGCCCCTCCAACCTGTTTCACCCCTAAAAAACGCATAACGCCGCGTCCGGACGATGTGCCCGGCGCGGCGTTGCTTTTGCATTTAATGGCTCGGCCGCAACCTTACGGCAGAACGTTGATCACCTTCAGCGGGTCAATCTCCACCCAGCGGCCATCGATCCAATACCAGCGATACTCGCACTCGACCGCAAAGCCATAGCGCTCACCGTAGGCCCTCGCCGAATTGGCGATGCACTCCACCCGGAAAAGCAGCCAGTCCACGTCATCCTCGGGGGTCAGCTGGCAGTAGCGCACCAGCGTGAGGATCTGCGCATTGGCGGAGGTAACCTTGGCCTGCACGCGCAGATAGTTCGCCTGGTGCTCATCCAGGCAGGCCTCGCTTACGCCGGCGGCGTTGGCCGTGGAGCACAGCAGAATCATCATCAGCAACAGGGCAGCGAGGACGCGCAAGGACTTTTTCATACCGATTCCCCCTAAATCTCACGAATCAAAAATATTTTGGATTCGCTACAAGAATACCCGAAATTTTATAATTTGTCAATGTTTTTTAACATCTGTCGGTTACATATTCGGCTCTTTTTATGCTGGTTTAGTATGATTTTTGAAGGAAAAACAGCAAATGTTCAATTTCGGCAGCCGATTGACAGAAAAACCTCCGTCTGATATAATGCTGCTTACCTGCGCGGGGGTATGGCTTTCCCCGGGCGGGCATCTTTGCGTACAAAAAAGAAGGAGGCCGTCATGCCCGATTTTATCCTGTCCCCGCTGCTTGAAAGCGAATTCTTTGCCCAGCTTTGCGATCAGATCACCGCGCAGCCGGGCGCGGCCGCCTATGAAATCGGCGAGGGCGCGCGCGCAGCGCTGGCCGCCGCCATTGCGCTCAAAACCGGCCGTCAGGTGCTCTATATCGCGCCGGGCGACCGCGACGCCGCCCGCGCGGCGGAGGATATCGGCCAGTACCTGCCCCAGGGGGCGGGCACGATGATTGCCCGCGAAAGGCAGTTTGCCCGCGCCGTATCCAGCCGCGAGGGCGAGTGGCAGCGTCTGACCGCCCTGAGCCGCCTGCAAAGCGGCGAAATGCGCGTGCTCTGCCTGCCTGCGGACGCGCTGCTGTGGCGCATGACCCCGCCTGAGGTGGCGCGGGCCATGACCGTAACCGTGCATACGGGCGATCAGATGCAGCCATCCGATTTGATGGCGCGGCTGGCTGAGGCGGGCTACGAGCGCGTGGACATGGTGGAGGGCAAAGGCCAGTGCGCCCTGCGCGGCGCCATTGTGGATGTGTATCCGCCCTGTGAGACCGACGCGCTGCGCATTGAGTTTTTTGATGATGAAATCGACGGCATGCGCACCTTTGACTGCGTGAGCCAGCGCAGCGTGGAGCATCTGGACAGCGCCAGCATCGCCCCGGCGGGCGAATACCTGCTGCCCGCCGCCGACCGTCCCCGCGCGGGCGCGACGCTGCGGCTGCTGACCGAGAGCGCGCTGAGCCGCCTGCGCGAGCATCCCGCGCAAAAAAAGCTATCCTATGATGAAAATCCCGATGATTCCCGCGACGGCCTGCGCGCCTTCCTGCGCGAGGCGGAGGCGCTGGAGGCGGGCGGGCTGTGCCGCGGCATGGATCTGCTGGCGCATATCCTGCTGCCCCGCACCTGCGGCGTGTGGGAATATATGGACAATCCCATTATCCTAATCGATACGCCCGACCGCTGCCGCACGCGCATGGACGACTGCGTCAGCGGCTATCTGACCGACCTGTCCTTGGCCATCGAGCGCGAAATGGCGCTGCCCGAGCAGGAGGGCGTGCTGCGCACCGTGCAGGAGGCGTTGGACGCGGTGAACGCCTGCGATATGCTGACCATGCAGGAGTTCCTGCGCGAGCTGGCGGGCTTCAAGCAGGGAAGGCCGCTCAAAATATCCGCCCTGGACGCGCCGCAGTACCACGGCAGCGTGCGCGATCTGGCGGGCGATCTGGCGCATTGGCGGCAGGAGAGCGGCGAAATCTACCTGCTTTCCGGCGGCGAGGCGCGCGGCGAGCGCCTGCTTGATACCCTGCGCGGCGTGGATGCGCGCATGGACGGGCACATTCACATCGCCCCGCATACGCTGTCGCGCGGCTTCATCTGGCCGCAGTGCGCGCTGTATGTGATCGGCGATACCGATATTTACGGCGCGGGCTACAAAAAGACCCGCACCCGCAAGAGCAGCGGCCAGCGCATCGAGGCCTTTACCGACCTGAAAGAGGGCGACTATGTGGTGCACGAGATGCACGGCGTAGGCGTGTATCAGGGCGTAAAGCGCATTCAAAGCGAGGGCGCGTGGCGCGATTATCTGCTGATTCAATATAAGGGCAGCGACAGGCTGTATGTGCCCACCGATCAGTTTGACCGGGTGCAGAAGTACATCGGCTCCACCGACGGCGAACCGCCGCTTAACTCCCTTTCGGGCGGCGAGTGGCAGAAGCAGAAGGCCAAGGTCAAGGCGGGCCTGAAAAAGCTGGCCTTTAATCTGGTGCAGCTCTATGCCCAGCGCGAGGCCACGCCCGGCCATGCCTTTGCCCCCGATACGGCCTGGACGCAGCAGTTTGACGAGGTATTTCCCTATGAACTGACCCCCGATCAGGCGCGCGCGGTGGCTGATATCAAGCGCGATATGGAATCCACCCGCAATATGGATCGCCTGCTGTGTGGCGACGTGGGCTACGGCAAAACCGAGGTAGCCATGCGCGCGGCCTTCAAGGCGGTGCAGGATGGCAAGCAGGTAGCGCTGCTGGCGCCCACCACCATCCTGGCGCAGCAGCACTATTATACATGCCTCAAGCGCTTCCATGATTTCCCGGTCAATATCGATGTGATCAGCCGCTTCCGCACGCCCAAGGCGCAGCGCGAGGCCATCAGCCATGCCGCCTCGGGTAAGTGCGATATCCTGGTGGGTACCCACCGGCTGCTGAGCAAGGATGTGCAGTTCAAGGATCTGGGCCTGCTGATCATCGACGAGGAGCAGCGCTTTGGCGTAGCGCACAAGGAGAGCATCAAAAACCTGAAAAAGAGCGTGGACGTGCTCACCCTCAGCGCCACGCCCATCCCGCGCACGCTGCATATGAGCATGGTAGGCGTGCGCGATATGAGCCTGCTGGAAACCCCGCCCGAGGAGCGCATCCCCGTGCAGACCTATGTGATGGACTATAACGAAAGCCTGGTGCGCGACGCCATCCTGCGCGAGATTGCCCGCGACGGTCAGGTTTATTTCCTTTATAATCGCGTGGCCAATATCGACGCCTTTGCGGGCCGCCTGCGTCAGCTGGTGCCCGAGGCGCGCATCGCCATCGGCCATGGCCAGATGCAGGAGCACGCGCTGGAGGATGTGATGCTGGATTTCTACGCCGGCAAGTACGATGTGCTGCTGTGCTCCACCATCATTGAAAACGGCCTGGATGTGCCGCGCGCCAATACCATGATCGTCTATGACGCCGACCGCTTCGGATTGTCCCAGCTGTATCAGCTGCGCGGCCGCGTGGGGCGTTCCAACCGCGTATCCTATGCCTATTTCACCGTGCAGCCGCAGAAAACGCTGTCCGAAACGGCGGAAAAGCGCCTGGCCGCCATCCGGGAGTTTACGCAGTTCGGCGCGGGTTTCCGCATCGCCATGCGCGATCTGGAGATTAGAGGCGCGGGCGATATCTTTGGCCCCGAGCAGAGCGGCCATATCTCTGTGGTGGGCTATGATATGTACTGCAAGCTGATTGAGGAGGCCGTGCGCGAGGCCAAGGGCGAGCAGGGCGCGCCCGCCGAGCTGGAGCCGCGCGTGGATCTGAAGGTGAACGCCTACCTGCCCGAAGCCTATGTGCGCGGCGGCAGCCAGCGCGTGGAAATCTACAAGCGCATTTCCATGCTGCGCACGCAGGAGGAAATGGGGGATATCATCGACGAGCTGCTGGACCGCTTCGGCGATATCCCGCAAAGCGTGCTGACGCTGCTGAACGTTGCCTATCTGCGCGCGCTGTGCGTATCCTTTGGCGTTGGCGTGGCGCAGCGCCAGCCTACGGGCCTGCTGCTGCGCTTTGACGAGCGGTATCTGCCCGATCTGAACGCCCTGAGCGCCGCCATGGGCGAGGACGGTACGGTGCGCTTCTCTGCTGCGCGCATTCCGGGCATGTTCATCCCGCTGTCCTCCCGCCAGGACGACGAGGCCGCCCTCAAGGCTGCCTGCGATGCGCTGGGCAAGCTGCGCGAGCGCTATAACGCCCAGAAAAAGGCCATGGACGCGGCCAAACAGCCTGCCGGCACGCAGACGGAATAAGGCTTGACGCGCCGCGCGGAACACGATATAATCTGGTTGATATGCAACAACTGGATTCTATCGCTTGATGGTAAAAGGAGCGTTTGGCCATGGATACAGAGTTTATCAACCTGGACAGCGGGAACATCGCATCGGAGCATTTGTGCTGCATCATCCGCACGCAGAAGGCGCATCCCGGCGTGGAGGCCAAGCGTGCCTGGCTGGCCGCGCGGCTGGACGAGGGCCATGTGCTTCGCAAGGTGAACGCCAAGGGCTGCGCTTTTATTGAATACGCGCCGCTGGAAACGGCCTGGACGCCCGTGGTGGGGGATAACTACCTGTATATTTATTGCCTGTGGGTGCTGGGCGATCTGAAGGGCCACGGCTATGGGCGGCAGCTGATGGAATACTGCATTGCCGACGCGAAGGCGCGGGGCAAGTCCGGCGTGTGCATGTTGGGCGCGGATAAGCAGAAGGCCTGGCTGTTCGATCAAAAATTTGCGCAGAAATATGGCTTCACGTGCGTTGATCGCACGGCCGACGGCTATCAGCTGCTGGCGCTGAGCCTGGATGGCAGCGTGCCGCGCTTTGCGGAGAATGCAAAAAGTCAGCGCATCGACGAGCAGGAGCTGACCGTTTACTATGACGATCAGTGCCCCTTTATCCCGCAGCGGGTGGATAAGCTGCGGGCGTACTGCGAGGCGCACGGCATCCCCGCGCGCTTCATCCATGTGGATACGCTGGCGCAGGCCAAGGCATTGCCCTGCGTGTTCAACAACTGGGCGGTGTTTTATCAGGGACGGTTTGTTACCGTCAATCAGCTGGACGGCGCGGCGCTGGAAAAGCTGCTGCGCGCGTAAGGAGAACTGATATGGCGTTTGATTATAAAAAGGAATATAAAGAGTTTTACCTGCCCAAGGCGCAGCCGCAGCTTGTCACCGTGCCGCCGATGAATTACATCGCCGTGCGCGGGCAGGGCGATCCCAACGAGGAAGGCGGCGCATACAAGGCGGCCATCGGCCTGCTGTACGGCGTGGCCTTTACCATCAAAATGAGCAAGCACGGCGATCATCGCATCGACGGGTACTTTGACTATGTGGTGCCGCCGCTGGAGGGCTTCTGGCGGCAGCCGGGCACGACGGGCTTTGATTATGCCAATAAGCAGCGCTTTGAATGGATATCGGTGATTCGCCTGCCGGATTTCGTCTCGCGGGCGGATTTTGACTGGGCGGTTTCGGAGGCTGCGCAAAAGAAAAAGCAGGATTTCTCCGCAGTGGAGTTCCTGCCTGTGGACGAGGGGCTGTGCGTGCAGCTGCTGCACGTGGGACCCTTTGACGACGAACCTGCCAGCGTTGCAAAAATGGACGCTTATATTGCTGAAAACGGCTATGCAAACGACTTTTCCGATGCGCGTTGGCATCATGAAATCTATCTGTCCGATGCGCGCAAGGTGCCCCCGGAGCGGTGGAAAACCGTGATCCGCCACCCGGTGCGCAGGCTGTAAAAGACGGTCTACAGCGCCGTGCCGCGCGTGGGCACGTACAATGCGCCTGTATCTGCGCCCTCCAGCGTGAGCAGGCGCAGCTTTTTATCAACGCCGCCCGCATAGCCGGTCAGGCTGCCGTCCGAGCCTACCACGCGGTGGCAGGGGATAATGATGGATATTTCGTTATGGCCGACCGCGCCGCCCACTGCCTGGGCGGACATGTGCGCTTTGCCCATGCGCTGGGCCAGCCGGCGGGCGATATCGCCGTAGGTCATGGTTTGACCGTAGGAAATCTGCAGCAGAAGCTGCCATACCGCCTGCCGGAAGGGCGAGCCGATGGGGTGCAGCGGCGGCAGAAAATCCGGCTCCCTGCCGGAAAAGTAAACGTCCAGCCAGCGCGCGGCCTCGCGCAGCACGGGCGTATCGGCCTCCGTGTGCTCGCTGGACAGGTCGCTGGCGAAATACTTCTGGCCCTCGAACCACAGGCCGGTCAGCCCCTGATCGTCCGCCGCCAGCAAAATGCCGCCCAGTGGGGAAGCATAGCGCTGCGTATACATCATTATATATCCCCCTGCGTATGAAAACGGCGGCCGCGATATTGCGGCCGCCGCAGCTGCTTAAAAAGCTTATTCCACAATATTGCTGGTGATGTAATCAACGCCGTATTCCACCATGCGCTGCGCATCCTCCAGCGTGTCCACCGTCCACACGTTCACCTCGATGCCGGCGGCGTGCAGCTCCTCCACGCGCTCCTTAGTCAGGGCGGTGTACTTGATATCCAGGTCCAGATGATGGAGCTTGAGCGTATCCACCAGCCAGTCGGGATAATCGGAGATCAGGAACTGCGCCTTCTGCTCGGGCAGGCGCTCGCGGATGCAGATCATGTTCTGCAGGTCGAAGGAGATGAAGATGGTATGATCCAGCCAGCCCTCCTGATCGATGATATCGATGATGGCGTACACGTCCTCGGGCTTGAAGTGGTTCTTCAGCTCCAGCACGCTGGCCTTTTCGTACTTTTTGCAGATCTGGATATACTCCCGCAGGGAGGGCATGATCAAATCCTTGCGGCCCTTCTTGCCGTCCTTATCCACCAGGCGGATGGCGCGCAGGGTTTCGTAGCAGGTTTTTTCAATGATCATTTCATCCTGGGCGACGCGCTTGGTGTTGTCGTCATGGAACAGGATGAACTGGCCGTCCGCAGTGCGGTGCACATCGGTTTCAATGCCGAAGTAGGAGCGGTTGCCGGCGGCGACGAAGGCGGAGTTGGTGTTTTCCAGCTCCAGGCCGCTGGTGCCGCGGTGCGCAACCATGCGGGGCTTGGGATCGGCCAGATGCAGCGTATCTTTCATAGGAAAAGGGCTCCTTTCAGTATCGCTTGATTCGCAGTGATTATAGCATAATTCTGCCAATTTGTACCGGATTTCACAATATTTCTTTTTAGCCTGTCGAAAAAGGCCTTTTCGACAGGCTGCTTTCTTTCCTACAGCGTTTCCACCGCGCCGCCGCGCAGGCGGGAGCGCTCGGCGGCATAGGCCGCCAGGTGGCTTTCCACCGAGTCGGAAATATCCGTAATGCCCTTGGCGGCCGGCGCATCCTGGGCAATCAGGTGCAGGAAGGCGTCCAGCAGGCGCGCATCTCCGCCGCCGTGGCCGCTGAACTCATCGCTCAGCTTGCCCAGATCGATCACCTCGTCCGGCTGGCCAAAGCGCATCACGCGCAGCGTATTGCTGTTCAGATCGCCGAAGATTTCGCCCTGCGTGCCCATGACGCGGATCTCGCGCCCGCCGTGGGCGGTAAAGGCGCACATGGTAAAACTGACCGTCAGGCCGCCTTCCAGCTCCAGATTGACCACCTGATGATCCACCACGTCGTTGTCGCAATAATACACGCAGCGCCCATAGGGGCCCTCGCGCAGCGCGGCCATGACGCTTTCCTCGCTGGGGCGGGGCGCAACCACGTTGACCGGCCAGCCCGTATTGCCCTTGCGCAGCTGCCCCATATAGTAGCTGACGGCGTTATAGGGGCAGGCGTCGCCCGCCGGGCAGCCGTCCGTGCAGCGCAGGGGCGCGCCGGCGGGAGCATGCTGGGCGTTGAAGTGCGCCAGCGAGCCAAACGAGGATACCCGCAGGCAGTGCCTGCCCGTCAGCCACAGCAGGATATCCATATCGTGGCAGCATTTCTGCAGGATCATGGGCGAGCTTTTTCCGGCGTTGCCCCAGTTGCCGCGCACAAAGGAGTGCGCCTGGTGCCAGTAGCCCACGCGCTCAATGGCCTGGATGGATTGGATTTCGCCCACCGCGCCGCCATCCAGCAATTCTTTCAGCTTTTGATAAAACAGCGCATAGCGCAGCACATGGCATACGATCACATGACGATCTGCCTGCCGCGCCAGCCGCTCGAGCTCGCGGCATTCCGCCTCGGTTTCGGCGATGGGCTTTTCCAGCAGCAGATGATAGCCCTTGGCCAGCGCGGCCTCCGCCTGGGAAATGTGCAGCCGGTCGGGCGTGCAGATGAACATGGCGTCCGCCAGCCGTGGCTGACGCAGCATGCTCTCGGCGCTGTCGTAGCATTGCTCCGGCGTAAGGCCATAGCGCTCGCGCACAAGCGCAAGCTGCCCCGGGCGGATATCGGCCGCAGCGACGATGCGCATGCGGTCGGGGTAATAGACCTGTCCCTTGGCGTAGGCCTGCAGCCCGCGCGAGCCGCAGCCCGCGATGGCAATGGTGATGGGCTTCATATAAGAACGCTCCTTCTGCGCAGAATGACGCATTCATTATAGCCCCTGCGCAGCGGGCGGTCAACCCTTTTGCCCGGCCGAATGGCGTTATGCGTAGGAGGTGCCGCGGCGCGTGCTCAGCGCCTCATAGGTGCGCAGGAACTGCTCGCGGAAGGCGGGGCCTGTCTGCTGGCCGTCGCGCCACATGGCCTCCAGCGCCGAGCCGTACACTGCCGGCGCATCCAGCAGACGGAATTCGCACCCTGCGGGCGCCTGGCGTCGCAGCGCGTTTACATAGCTGGGATAATGCAGGAAGATGCCGCCGCCCAGCGCCACAACGCAGGGCTTATCCAGATAGGCGCAGGCATGCTTCAGTGCATCGGCAAAGTAATCAACGCCCTCCTGGAAGATGGCCTTGGCCTGCGGGTCTCCCTGCACGCAGGCTTCAAACACCGCATAGGCAAACGATGATACATAGGCGCGGCCGCCCGCATAGATGGCCGGCAGATGGTCGATCAGCGTTTCGCCCATATCGCGCTCTACAATTTCTGTCAGCAGCGTTTTGGGGCCGCGTCCCTCGCGCTCCCGCTGGGAGGCGATGAGCGCGGCGCGCCCCAGCGCATAGCCGCTGCCGCCGGTATCGAGCATGTAGCCGCTGCTGCCCAGATAAAGCATGGGCGCGTCGCCCTTGCGCGCGGCCACATAGGAGCCGGTGCCGGAGATCATGCAGATACCGTCCTCGCGACCCAGCACGGCGGCCATAACATTGTATACCACGCCGTTAAACTGGCAGGGTGCGCCGCCCGCTGCGCGCGATACCGCGCGGGCAATCTCGGGATAGTAGTGCGCGGCGGATACCGCGCCGTACACCCCGCTGATTTTAGCATCCTCGGACAGCCGCTCCTGCAGCGTCTCGACAGCCCCGCTGATGCGCGCGGCCGCTTCCATCGGCCCCAGGTCAAAGGCGTTCGCGCCGCGCCGGAGATCGCGCGCAAGGACGTGTCCTTCCTGATCGAAGAGCACGCTGTCTGTCTTGGTGCCGCCGGCGTCGATGGCGATATAGTACTTCATGTTAGGCTCCTTTCTTGTCGGTCGTATGGGGGAGTCAGTAAAAGCGCTTCGCACAGATATAGAGGAATGTGATTGTAGGAATATTATAAACCAAATTATGCATGGATGCAAGCGGCTTTGAAAAGAATAATGCGTTATCGAATAAGCAAATAAAAACGGCCGGACGGGAAGAACCCGACCGGCCGTGGCAGGCTGTCAAAAAAGCCTCGTTAAAGCTCTTGGGATGCATGAAGGGGCCGCAGCCCCTTCATTTGTACGCCCCGCGCTACTGCCATACGGCAAGCGCGGGTTTCGGGCAGCGATTTGCAAAATCGCCTGCCCTCAGCCGCCTTTGGCGGCGCTATTAATCCGCAGCGGCGGCGTGTACGGCGCGAGGAGCAGCCGTCAGGCTGCTTCCTGTGTCATTTTCTGCCCGTGAGCCGCAGGCTCACAAGAAAATGACGTTCCCGCTGAAAGCCTGCTTTAGCTGACTTTCATCGGCAGGCTGTCGAAAAGTTTTTTCGACAGCCTGAAACGACCGTGCGGGAAGAACCCGACCGGCCGTTGATGATGATGGATGCTGCCTGCGTGCGCTTTTGTTTGCAGCCGCTTACGCCTGCACGCTTTCTTCCTTATTTTTGCGGAAGAAGCGGTGGCGCTTGGGCTGGGGGAGATGGAACTCGTGCCCCTCGTCGTAGAGCACGCGCTCGGGCGGCTGCTCCAGCTGCTCGGGGTTATTGAGCAGGCGGCCCATGATGCTGAGCATTTTGGCGTACATCGCGCCCTCGCAGATGCGCTCGTCGCACACTACGCCCAGAGGCAGCAGGCGCTTGCGCACCACATTGCCCTTGGCGTCCAGCGCCACGCCGCGCTCCACCGAGCCGATGGAGACAAACTGCGAGCAGGTGCCGAAATTGTAGATATGGTGCTGGATGGCCGGCAGGCCGATGGAGGCCATGTTGGTGACGAACATGCTGGTGTGGAAGGGGCTGGCGTTGAGCAGCCAGCGGGGCATGATGCCGTAGCGATCCAGCACGCGCGCCAGCCAGACCACAATGTTGGCCAGGAAGGGGTTCATCAGCAGCTTTGCTACCTTCAGGGTGCTGTTGTCCGCGTCCTCCTTACGGCAGGCTTCCACTGTGTCGCGGATACGGTCGGACACATCGTAGATGGTGTCGTTCAGGTCAAAGTAGCACTTGGTGGTGTTTTCGGACAGCTTGCCGTCGGCCGAATCGCGCACCAGGGCAAAGGATACGGCCAGCTCGCTGCGGGCGTACAGGCGCTTGTTGGCGACAAAGCGGTTGATCTCGGGCAGCTGCGCGACGGTGCGGATGTAGGCGGCGATGATGATCTCCATAAAGGTGATGCGGTAGCCCTCGTCGCTCTTGGCGGCGATATAGCGGGCTAACTTTTCGAAGTCCGCCTTGTAATCGGTAAAGATCTGCGCGTCGCAGCGCGTGGGCATGATATAGGAAGTAAGGGCTACGATAGGGTCCAGCTTTTTGACCAGATGGCCATCCGAGCGGCGTCCGAACATGGCGCAATCCTCTCCAATACAGATAAAATCGAATGTGAACAAAATGAAACATTCTTATTATAAACGTATGCGAGCCAAACGTCAATTGATCTATAAAATTTGACATAATTCTGCCATGCATGGAAAAACTTTGGAAACAAATAAAAAAGGGGCGATTGCGACACGCCCGACGGCGTGGACATAAACGCGAAAACGGATGGCGGAAAAAGCCAAATAAATCAAGGGGTTTTTGAAAATTGAAGCAAAAAAATTCCGGAAAAATTCAAAAAACCCCTTGCGCTTTTTGCAGGTTTCCTATATAATATGACTGTTGTCTGTTTATGGGATGAAACTGCAAGTTGCCGCCCGGCCTTGGCGGGTAATTGCAGCGGACCAGCCCGGCCAGACCGGGCGACGGGCTCACACTTCCCGCCGCCGACCATGCGGTTCGGGGAAGAAAGTCAGAGGGATTCCCCATTCGCGTCCTCCGACTGCGCGGAGGCGCGGGTGAAAAGGATGCTCCCCCCTTTGACCGCGAGAACGATAAAAATAGGAGGAAAAAAGATGGCCAACCAGAAAATCCGCATCAAGCTCAAGGCGTATGAGCACAACCTGATTGATCGCAGCGCCGAGCGCATTGTGGAAACCGCCAAGCGCACGGGCGCCCAGGTTTCGGGCCCCATTCCCCTTCCCACCGAGAAGGAGATCGTCACCATCCTGCGTTCGCCGCACAAGTATAAGGACAGCCGCGAACAGTTCGAGCGCCGCACCCATAAGCGCCTGATCGACATCCACAACCCCACCCAGCGCACTGTGGACGCCATGATGAAGCTCGATCTTCCCGCCGGCGTCGAGATCGAAATCAAGCTGTAAGGCAGGAGGAGCAAATCATGAAGAAAGCGATCTTGGGCAAAAAGCTCGGCATGACCCAGATTTTCATGCCCGACGGCAGCCTGGTTCCCGTTACCGTTATTCAGGCGGGCCCCTGCACCGTCGTACAGAAGAAGACCAACGAAAAGGACGGCTACGAGGCCGTGCAGTTCGGCTTTGACACCTACGCCGAAAAGCGCGCCGAGAAGCTGGTCAACAAGCCCGAAATGGGCCATTTCAAGAAGGCGAACGTCGCCGCTTGCCGCTATCTGCGCGAGTTCCGCCTGGATGACGCCGCGTCCTACGAGGTAGGCCAGGTCGTCAAGGCCGACGTGTTCGCCGAGGGCGACAAAATCGACATCACCGGCACCAGCAAGGGCCACGGCTTCACCGGCGCGATCTACCGCTGGAACCAGCACACCGGCCCCATGGCGCACGGCTCCAAGTATCACCGCGGCGTCGGCTCCATGAGCGCTAACTCCGACCCCAGCCGCGTGTTCAAGAACAAGCACATGCCCGGTCACTACGGCGTGGAGCGCACCACCATCCAGAACCTGACTGTCGTCAAGGTGGATGCGGAGCGCGACCTGCTGCTTGTGCGCGGCGCTGTGCCCGGCCCCAACGGCGGATTGCTGCTTGTGCGCAATTCGGTGAAAGCCTGATAAGGAGGAACAACGATTATGCCCAGTATTCAAGTGCTGAACATGCAGGGCGCGAGCGTTGGCGAAATGCAGCTCAAGGACGAAATCTTCGCCATTGAGCCCAACACCGCCGCCATGCATCTGGTCGTCCGCTCCATCCTTGCCAATAAGCGTCAGGGCACGCAGAGCGCGCTCACGCGCGGCATGGTGCGCGGCGGCGGCCGTAAGATCTATCGCCAGAAGGGCACCGGCAACGCTCGCCATCATGGCAACCGCGCGCCTCAGTTCGCGCACGGCGGCGTTGTGTTTGCGCCCCAGCCCCGCGATTACGTTATCAACGTGCCCAAGAAGGTACGCCGTCTGGCCATGAAGAGCGCCCTGACTGAAAAGTTCAACGCCGGCGAAATCCTCGTGGTAGACCAGATCAAGTTTGAGGAAGTAAAGACCAAGTTCGCCGCCAAGATGCTCAAGGATCTGAACGTGGAAAAGCGCGCGCTGCTGGTACTGCCCGGCCGCGACGAGAGCGTCATCCGCGCCACCAAGAACCTGCCGCTGCTTGACGACTGCTACGTCAACACCCTCAACGTGTACGACATCCTGCGCGCGAACAAGCTGATTGTTACCCGCGAAGCGATGGAGAACATTCAGGAGGTGTACGCCTAATGAAGAATCCTCATGACATCATCCTGCGCCCCGTCCTGACCGAAAAGGGCTACGACGGCATCGCGGATAAGCGCTACGTCTTCGAGGTGGCCATCTCCGCCAACAAGACCGAAATCAAGCAGGCGCTGGAAACCGTCTTTGAAGGCATCAAGGTGGAAAAGGTCAACACCGTGCGCACCATCGGCAAGATGAAGCGCCAGGGCGTGCATCAGGGCCGCACCGCCGAAGTGAAGAAAGCCTATGTAAAGCTGGCCGAAGATTCGAAGCCCATCGCGTTCTTCGAAGGCATGGCTTAAGGGAGGAAAAGCAAATGGCAATTCGAGTATATAAGCCGACTTCGTCCGCCCGCCGTTTCATGTCCGTGCTGACTTACGAGGAGATCACCAAAAAGACTCCTGAAAAGTCCTTGACCGAATACCTCAAGAAGAACGCGGGCCGCAACAAGCAGGGCAAGATCACCGTCCGTCATCAGGGCGGCGGCAACAAGGTAAAGTACCGCATCATCGATTTCAAGCGCGACAAGCGTGACATCCCCGCCAAGGTGGCCGCGATCGAGTACGATCCCAACCGCTCCGCCTTCATCGCGCTGCTCAACTACGCCGACGGCGAAAAGCGCTACATCCTGGCTCCTCTGGGCCTGAATGTGGGCGACACCGTGCTGGCCAGCGAAAACGCCGACATCAAGCCCGGCAACGCGCTGCCCGTCAGCAAGATCCCCGTTGGTACGCTGATCCACAACGTGGAAATCAAGCCCGGCCGCGGCGGCCAGATGGTTCGCTCCGCCGGCGCCTACGCCCAGCTGATGGCCAAGGAAGGCGCTTACGCGCAGGTCCGTCTGCCCTCCAGCGAAGTGCGTATGGTTCCCATGGACGCCTATGCCACCATCGGCACCGTGGGCAACACCGATCATGAAAACGTGCGCATCGGCAAGGCCGGCCGCACCCGTCACATGGGCATCCGTCCCACCGTTCGCGGCGTGGTTATGAACCCCTGCGATCACCCGCACGGCGGCGGCGAGGGCAAGAGCCCCGTTGGTATGCCCGCTCCTGTTACTCCGTGGGGCAAGCCCGCTCTGGGCCTCAAGACCCGCAAGCACAAGAAGTATTCCAACCGCCTGATCGTCAAGCGCGCGGGCAAGAAGTAAGAGCGATTCGAGAGGAGGCAATCTGAAAAATGAGCCGTTCCGTCAAGAAAGGCCCCTATATCCAGGAAGCGCTGCTTAAGCGCGTTCAGGAAATGAATAAGACCGGGAAGAAGGCCGTTCTGAAGACCTGGTCCCGTTCCTCCACTATTTTCCCCGATTTCGTCGGGCACACCATCGCCGTGCACGATGGCCGCAAGCATGTGCCGGTCTATGTGACCGAGGACATGGTTGGCCATAAGCTGGGTGAGTTTGCACCCACGCGCACCTTCCGTGGTCATGCTGGCGAAAAGACCACCAAATAACGGAAGGAGAGAAAAAGAGTATGGCAACCAATACCCGTGAAAAGGGTGCTAAGCGCGCCGAAACCCGCGATAAGCGCCCCCAGGCCCATGTCAAGCACGTGCGCATCTCTCCCCGTAAGGTAAAGATCGTCATCGACCTGATCCGCGGCAAGAATGTGGACGAGGCCCTGGCCATTCTGCAGTATACCCCCAAGGCGGCTTCGCCCGTGGTATACAAGCTGCTTTCCAGCGCTGTCGCCAATGCCGTGAACAACCAGGAAATGGATCGCAGCACGCTCTACGTTGCTGAGGTGTATGCCAATCCCGGCCCCACCCTTAAGCGCTATGTAGCCCGCAGCCGCGGCTCGGCTTCCCCGATGCTGCGCCGCACCAGCCACATCAGCGTGATCCTTGACGAAAAGAAGTAAGAGAGGGAGGTTTCCGAATGGGTCAGAAAGTTAATCCGCATGGCGCGCGCGTAGGCGTGATCTTCGATTGGAGCACGCGCTGGTACGCCGAGAAAAAGGATTTCGCGAACCACCTCATCGAGGATCACAAGCTGCGCGAAATGCTTAAGGAAAAGTTCTACGCCACCGGCATCAGCCGCATTGATATCGAGCGCAGCGACGCTCGCATGACGGTCAACATCTTCACCGGCAAGCCCGGCATGATCATCGGCCGCGGCGGCAAGGGCATCGAGGAGCTGAAGACTGAAGTCGAAAAGTTCCTGGGCCATGCCTGCAACATCAACGTGATGGAGATCAAATCTCCCGATACCGACGCTCAGCTGGTTGCTGAGAACATCGCCCAGCAGCTGGAAAAGCGCATCGCTTTCCGCCGCGCGATGAAGCAGAGCATTCAGCGCGCCATGCGCCCCATGAAGGGCGGCGAAGCGGCCAAGGGTATCAAGGTATCCGTTGGCGGCCGTCTCAACGGCGCGGACATCGCTCGCACCGAGCAGTATCATGAGGGCTCCATCCCCCTGCAGACGCTGCGCGCCAACATTGACTATGGCTTCGCTGAGGCCAAGACCACGTATGGCCGCCTGGGCGTCAAGGTGTGGATCTACAAGGGCCAGATCCTGCCCCAGGCAAAAAAGCCTGCCGTGCGCACCGAAGGAGGCAAATAAACCATGTTGATGCCCAAGAGAGTCAAACGTCGCCGCGTATTCCGCGGCCGCATGAAGGGCGCCGCCCATCGCGGCAACTTCATCGCCTACGGCGAATACGGCCTGGTTGCGCTGGAGCCCTGCTGGGTTACCAGCCAGCAGATCGAGGCCGCCCGTATCGCCCTGACCCGCTACACCAAGCGCGGCGGTCAGGTATGGATCAAGATTTTCCCCGACAAGCCCGTCACCGCCAAGCCTGCCGAAACCCGCATGGGCTCCGGTAAAGGCTCTCCCGAATACTGGGTGGCCGTGGTTAAGCCCGGCCGCGTGCTGTTCGAGATCGCCGGCGTGCCCGAGGCTGATGCTCGTGAAGCGCTGCGCCTGGCCAGCCACAAGCTGCCCCTGCGCTGCAAGTTCGTTACCCGTGAAAGCTACGGAAAGGATGGTGAGTAACGAATGAAGGCAAGTGAATTCGCCGCTATGTCCGCCGAAGAACTGACCAAGAAGATCGCGGATCTGAAGGAAGAGCTGTTCAACCTTCGTTTCCGTCTCGCCACCGGTCAGCTCGACAATGTAATGCAGATCACCGCCGTCAAGCGCGATATCGCTCGCGCCATGACCGCCCTGACTGCCAAGACCAAGGCGTAATATCAGCCGAAAGGAGGCACTTCAATGTCCGAAGAAAGAGGAATCCGTAAGACCCGCATTGGCGTGGTCGTCAGCGATAAGATGGACAAGACCGTTGTGGTTTCCATCAAAACCCGCGTTCGTCATCCCCTGTATGGCAAGATCATGAACAAGACCAGCAAGCTGAAGGCTCATGATGAAGAGAATGCCTGCGGTATCGGCGATACCGTGCGCCTGATGGAAACCCGCCCGCTCAGCCGCGAAAAGCGCTGGCGCGTGGTAGAAATCATCGAGAAGGCCAAGTAAGCGTTTGCGTCTTCTACCGTTCTCGACCGCCCATGGGCCAAGGGGCCGCATGGAGCGGAAACTATAAAGGAGGAAATCCCGTATGATTCAGCCGCAAACGCGACTTAAGGTTGCCGATAACTCCGGCGCCAAAGAGATCATGTGCATCCGCGTGCTGGGCGGTTCTTTCCGCCGCGACGGGTCGATCGGCGATGTGATCGTCGCCAGCGTCAAGACCGCCACCCCTGGCGGCACCGTCAAGAAGGGCGACGTGGTGAAGGCCGTGATCGTGCGCCAGCATCAGCCCATCCGCCGTGTGGATGGCAGCTACATCCGCTTTGACGACAACGCAGCCGTAATCATCAACGACCAGAAACTGCCGCGCGGTACGCGCATCTTTGGACCAGTGGCCCGCGAACTTCGTGAGGATAAGGATTTCATGAAGATCGTATCCCTCGCGCCCGAAGTGCTGTAATAGGAGGATGACAGATTTATGAAGCTGCATGTAAAAGCCAAGGATCAGGTCATCGTCATCGCCGGCAAGGACAAGGGCAAGAAGGGCTCCGTTGTGACCGCTTTCCCCAAGACCGGCAAGGTCATCGTTGAAGGTGTCAACATCGTAACCAAGCACCAGAAGCCCCGTGGACAGGGCATGCCTGGCGGCATCGTGCACAAGGAAGCCGCCATCGACGCCAGCAACGTCATGCTGGTGTGCAAGAAGTGCGGCAAGCCCGCCCGCTATGGCTGGAAGGTCAATGCTGACGGTTCCAAGACCCGCATCTGCAAAAAGTGCCACGAACAGATTGACTGATAGGAGGAAACGGCAATGGCTACCCGCATCAAGGAAAAGTACCTGACCGAAGCCGTTCCTGCTCTGCAGCAGAAGTTCGGCTATAAGAACGTGATGATGATCCCCCGCCTGGAGAAGATCGTCATCAATATGGGCCTGGGCGATTGCAAGGACAACGCCAAGGCGCTGGAAACCGCCGTGGCGGAGCTGACCGAAATCGCCGGCCAGAAGCCCCAGGTGACCCAGGCGAAGAAGTCCATCGCTAACTTCAAGGTTCGCGAAGGCATGAACGTGGGCGCGAAGGTAACCCTGCGCGGCGCCCGCATGGAAGAGTTCATGGACAAGCTGGTCAACATCGCCCTGCCCCGCGTGCGCGACTTCCGCGGCGTGAGCACCAAGGCCTTTGACGGCCGCGGCAACTATGCCCTGGGCATCCGTGAGCAGCTGCTCTTCCCCGAAATCGAGTACGATAAGGTTGAGAAGATCCGCGGCATGGAAATGATTTTCGTGACCACGGCTCAGACCGATGAAGAAGCCAAAGAGCTGCTTCGTCTGCTCGGCATGCCTTTTGAACATTAAGCGAGGAGGAGACAATAATGGCAAAACTCAGCATGAAACTCAAGCAGCAGCGTGAGCCGAAGTTCTCCACCCGCGCTTACACCCGCTGCCGTCTGTGCGGCCGTCCGCACAGCGTACTGCGCCGCTACGGCATCTGCCGTATCTGCTTCCGCGAACTGGCCTACAAGGGCCAGATCCCCGGCGTCCGCAAGGCGAGCTGGTAAGAAGGAGGTTACAACATGATCGTAAATGATCCCATTGCCGATATGCTTACCCGTATCCGCAACGCGCAAATCGCCCGGCACGATGCGACTGTGATGCCCGCCAGCAACACCAAGAAAGCGATCGCCAAGATCCTGCTGGATGAAGGCTATATCAAAGCCTATGATGTGATTGACGACGGCCTGCAGGGCCAGATCAAGGTGACCCTCAAGTACGTCAATGGCAAGTCCACCCCCGTCATCGCGGGCCTCAAGCGCATTTCCAAGCCCGGCCTGCGCGTGTATGCGCGTTGCGAAGAGTTGCCCAAGGTTCTGGGCGGCCTGGGCGTGGCCATCATCAGCACCTCCAAGGGTCTGATGACCGATCGCGCCGCCCGTCAGGAAAACCTTGGCGGCGAAGTGCTCTGCTACATCTGGTAACCGAATCACGCTTAGGAGGAAAAACAAATGTCTCGAATCGGTAAACTTCCGATTACGGTACCCGCTGGCGTGACGGTAACGGTTGACGAAAACAACTTCGTCACCGTCAAGGGCCCCAAGGGCACCCTGACCCAGCAGGTCAACCCCGTGATCACCCTTCATCAGGAAGGCAACGTGCTCACTCTCAATCGTCCCAGCGACGCCAAGCCCCACAAGGCCATGCACGGCCTGTACCGTGCGCTGGTGGCCAACATGGTGCACGGCGTAACCGAGGGCTTCTCCAAGACCCTGGAGATGGTAGGCACCGGTTATCGTGCGGCCGTTGAAAACAACGTGCTGACGATCAACATCGGTTTCTCCCATCCCGTGATCCTCAACGCGCCCGAGGGCATCACCTTTGAGTGCCCCGCGCAGACCAAGATCACCATCAAGGGCGCCAACAAGCAGCAGGTAGGCAACCTTGCCGCCGATATTCGCGCGATCCGTCCGCCGGAACCCTATCTGGGCAAGGGCATTAAGTACGAGAACGAGCATATCCGCCGCAAGGAAGGCAAGAGCGGCAAGTAAGGAAAGGAGTGACTGCAAATGTTCAAAAAGCGTGACCGTAACGAAGTGCGCGTCATCCGCCACGCCCGCGTCCGCAAAAAGATCAGCGGCACCCCTGAAATGCCGCGCCTTTGCGTGTATCGCAGCAACAAGTATATCTACGCCCAGGTTATTGATGATACCAAGGGCATTACCCTCGTGCAGGCTTCCTCCCTCGATCCGGCGCTCAAGGGTCAGCTTGATGAAGTTGACAAGTCCGGCGAGGCCAAGCTGGTTGGCAAGCTCGTAGCCGAGCGCGCCAAGCAGGCGGGCGTTGAAAAGGTGGTCTTTGACCGCGGCGGCTATGTTTACACTGGCCGTGTGGCCGCTCTGGCTGCCGGCGCCCGTGAAGCGGGCCTTGAGTTCTAAGAAGGAGGCAACACGCAATGCAACGTAGAGAACGTGATCGCCGCGAAGAGCCCCAGAGCGAATTTAAGGAAAGACTGGTTGCTGTCAACCGTGTTTCCAAGACCGTTAAGGGCGGCCGCAACATGCGCTTTGTGGCGCTGGTTGTCGTGGGCGATGAAAACGGCCGTGTGGGCGTTGGCATGGGCAAGGCCAAGGAAGTTCCCGAAGCCATCCGTAAGGCCAACGAGGACGGCAAGAAGCATCTGATCAACGTGCCCACCAACGGCACCACCATCCCGCATCCCATCGTGGGCTACTATGGCACCGCGAAGGTTGTTCTTCTTCCCGCCGAGGAAGGCGCTGGCGTAATCGCCGGCGGCGCCGCCCGCCCCGTGCTGGAGCTGGCCGGCATCAAGGATATCCGCACCAAGAGCTTTGGCACCAACAATAAGATCAACACCGTAAAGGCGACGATCGAAGGTCTCAAGCAGCTCCGCTCCGCCGAACAGGTTGCGCAGATGCGCGGCAAGACGGTGGAAGAAATTCTGGGCTAAGGAGGATATAACCATGAAGCTGAAGATTACTCTGGTAAAGTCCCCCATTTCCAGCCTGCAGAAGCACATCGACACCGTCAAGGCCCTGGGCCTGCGCAAGATCGGCCAGTCCGTGGTGAAGGAAGATAATCCCTGCATCCGCGGCCAGATCTTCGCTGTAAAGCACATGGTCAAGGTGGAAGAAATCAACGAATAAGGAGGCCAACCTCATGAAACTGCACGAGTTGCAGCCGGCTTTCGGCTCTACGACTGCTCCGAAGCGCCTTGGTCGAGGCGTAGGATCTGGTCTTGGCAAAACCTCCGGTAAAGGCCACAAGGGCGCCAAGGCGCGCTCTGGCGGCGGCAAGCGCCCGGGCTTTGAGGGCGGCCAGATGCCTCTGACCCGCCGCATCCCCAAGCGCGGCTTTACCAACATCTATGCCAAGGAATATGCGACTGTCAACGTTGGCAGCCTGGAAATCTTTGAGGATGGCACCGTGGTCACCGTCGCGCTTCTCAAAGAAGCCGGCCTGGTCAAGCAGGTGCTGGACGGCGTGAAGATCCTTGGCGGCGGCGAGCTGACCAAGAAGCTGACTGTTCAGGTGACCAAGTACACCCAATCCGCAAAAGAAAAGATCGAGGCCGTCGGCGGGAAAGCCGAGGTGATCTGAAATGTGGGAAACGCTGCGTAACGCATGGAAGGTCGAAGAACTCCGTAAAAAGCTGATCTACACTTTCCTGATGTTGGTGCTGTTCCGCCTGGTCGGCGTGATTCCGGTATCCGGCATCAACGCCGATGTTGTGAAGAGAGTGGCCAGCAGTTACGATATGCTGGGCCTGGTCAACATGATGACCGGTAACTCCTTCAGCCAGATGACCATCATGGCCATGGGCATTACCCCCTACATCAACTCCAGCATTATTATGCAGCTGCTGACCGTTGCCATCCCCGCCCTGGAGCGTCTTCAGAAGGACGGCGGCGAGGAAGGCAAGCAGAAGATCAACCGCATCACCCGTTATGTCACCGTTGCGCTGGCTGCCCTGCAGGCCATCGGCATCATCGCCGGCCTGCAGAAGTCCAGCAACGTGCTCTATCCTGCGTACCAGAACTTCTTCGGTTATATGACCATCGGCGTCATCATGGCCGGCGGCACTGCCCTGGCGATGTGGATCGGTGAGCGTATTACCAAGAACGGTATCGGCAACGGCGTGTCCCTGCTGATCTTCGCCGGCATCATCTCCAACCTTTTCAACGGTATCGTGCTCGCGTTCACTGACGCGGTGGGCATCACCCACTATGGCACCACCATCTGGCAGTTCCTGGTCATCATCATCAGCTGCCTGGTGATCACCACCCTGGTTACCTTCGTGGATATGGGCGAACGCCGCATCCCCGTTCAGTATGCCAAGCGCGTGGTGGGCCGCAAGGCTTATGGCGGCCAGAGCACCTATATCCCCCTGAAGGTCATCGCTGTGGGCGTTCTGCCCCTGATCTTCGCCTACTCCTTCATGAGCTTCCCCGGCACGATCTTTGCCTTCTTTGGCACCGATAGCGGCGTATACAAGTGGTGGAGCACTTATATGTCCCAATCCTCTGCGCTGTATCTGATCGTGTGCGCGGTTCTCATCATCCTGTTCTCCTACTTCTACACGAGCATTACCTTCAATCCTCGCGAGATCGCCGAGAACATCCAGAAGCAGGGCGGCACCATCAATGGCCGCCGTCCCGGCAAGGTCACGGTGGATTATCTCCAGCGTACCTCCAACCGCCTCACCCTGTTTGCGGCTCTCTTCCTGGCCGTGCTGGCCACTGTGCCTACGCTGCTGTCCGTATGGAACAACGTGCAGATTCCCTTTGCCGCTTCTTCCATCCTGATCGCCGTAAGCGTAGCCATCGAGACTGTCCGCCAGGTGGAAGCGCAGCTGGTTATGCGCCACTACAAGGGTTTCCTTTAATCCTGGGCGCAAAACAAACCAAAGTATACAAGATCCCACTCCCGCCCTCTGGGGCGGGGGATGGGATTTTGTGGCGCTCAAGCCCTGGCAGCCTTCGGGCGGTCAGCGCGTGGGCGTTTCCCCGTTTTCTGCTTAGATAGAAAGGAGCCCGCAATATGAATATTGTTTTCCTGGGCCCCCCCGGCGCCGGCAAGGGCACGCACGCGCAGCGACTGATGAAGGAGCTGGGCATCCCGCAGATCTCCACCGGCGATATGTTCCGCCGTGCAATCCGCGAGCAGACCCCCACGGGTCTGGACGCCAAGCGCTATATTGACAAGGGCGAGCTGGTCCCCGATGAGGTGGTCGTCGCCATGGTCAAGGAACGTCTGGCCGAGCCGGATTGCCAGCATGGCTATATCCTGGATGGCTTCCCGCGCACCGTCGCTCAGGCGGAAGCGCTGGATCAGATTGCCCATATCGATGTGGCGCTCAATATTGATACGCCCGACGATATCATCATCGACCGCCTGTCCGGCCGCCGTGTGTGCGCCGAGTGCGGCGGCACCTACCACACGTCCCTGCTCAAGGAGGACAAATGTCCTGCCTGCGGCGGCGCGGTGTATCAGCGCGATGACGATAAGCCGGAGACGGTGACCAACCGCCTGGCTGTGTATCAGGAAAAGACCGCCCCGCTGATCGATTACTATCAGAAGAAGGGCATCCTCTCCACTGCGGATTGCCGCGGCACCATCGAGGAGAACTACCGGGCCGTCAAGGCCGCGCTGGAAGCGAAAAAGCAATGATTACCATCAAAAATGATCTGCAGCTGGCCAAGATGCGCTCTGCCGGCCATCTGCTGTATGATGTGCTGTGCCAGCTTCGCGAGAAGATGGCGCCGGGCATGACCACCCTGGATCTGGACCGCTACGCGCACGAGCTGATCACCCATGCGCATGCTACCCCGTCCTTCCTGGGCTATGAGGGCTACCCTGCCACGCTGTGCGTAAGCATTGACGACGAGGTAGTGCATGGCATCCCCAGCAAGCACATCGAAATGAAGGAAGGCAGCATCGTCAGCGTGGACTGCGGCCTGGTGCTGGACGGCTGGCAGGCCGACAGCGCCTTCACCAAGGGCCTGGGGCAGATTTCGCCCGAGTGCGCGCAGCTGATCGAGGTGACCGAGCGCTCCTTCTTTGAGGGCGCGCGGCAGGCAGTGGACGGCAATCGCCTGGGCGATATCGGCCACGCCGTGCAGCAGCTGGCGGAATCGTACAACTACGGCGTCATCCGCGATCTGACCGGCCACGGCATTGGCCGCGAGATGCACGAGGATCCAGCCGTGCCCAATTACGGCACGCCCGGCCACGGCGTGCGTCTGCGCCGCGGTATGACGATCGCCATCGAGCCCATGATCGCCCTGGGGCACTATCAGGTGCATCAGCTGCGCGATGGCTGGACGATCGTGACCAACGATCACAAGCCCTGCTCGCACTACGAGCACACCATCGCCATCACAAACGGCCTGCCCGAGGTGCTCACATATCCCGGATTCAGCTGGGAGAACGCCCCGAAAGGAGAAAATAACATTTGAAGCCGGAAATTAAGGAAGGAAATGTTGTTTTTTCAAAAAAAGGACGTGACAAAGGATACCCTTTTGTGGTATTATTATCGTTGGATGACGATTTTGTGCTGATCTGCGACGGCGACCGCCGAAAGGTGGATAAACCCAAGCGGAAAAGGCGCAAGCATCTGTCCGCGACGCCGCATGAGGCGCCCGAAATCCTCTCGCTTTATGCAATGAACCGCCTGAAGGACAGCGACGTGCGCAGCGCGCTGCGGCCCTTCCATGCGGGCGAGGCTGCGCCCGTAAGTCCGGCGGATCATCTTCCCCAATTAAAGCGCGATGAGCAAAGGTGAAATGCGACCGAGCATAACAAGGAGGGCTACCCGGTTTGTCAAAGAACGACGTCATCGAAATGGAAGGCAAGATTGTTGAGGCGCTGCCCAATGCCATGTTCCTGGTGGAGCTTCCCAATGGGCACCGCATCATGGCGCACATCTCCGGGAAAATGCGTATGAACTTCATCCGCATCTATCCGGGCGACAAGGTAAAGGTTGAGCTCTCGCCCTACGATCTAACGCGGGGCCGCATCACCTGGCGCAGCAAGGCATAAAAGCCCTTCCATCTCAAAGGCCGAAAGGCTTAACTCAAGCAAGGAGGATTTCCCCATGAAGGTTCGTCCGTCTGTAAAGCCCATCTGCGAAAAGTGCAAGATCATCAAGCGCAAGGGCCACGTCATGGTCATCTGCGAGAATCCCAAGCACAAGCAGAAGCAGGGCTAAGCAATTAAAATAGGAAGCACCCGGCTTCCAAAGCGGCACACTGCCGCCGTATCCAAGATGGCTCACTGCTCTGGGCGGCTGCCCAAGGGGACTTCCCTTCCCCAAGGGACCATGAGCAGTATCCATACACTTCCGGGGTCTTTCCCACCCGGTCTGAAGGTTGATAACCAACCGAACACATTTGGAGGTGTAACCAACACATGGCACGTATTGCGGGCGTTGACCTGCCCAGAGAGAAGCGCGTGGAAGTAGGCCTGACCTACATCTATGGCATCGGCCTGACCACTTCCCAGCAGATTATTGCCGAAACCGGCATCAATCCGGACACCCGCGTAAAGGATCTCTCCGAGAACGAAATCAGCAAGCTGCGCGAATACATTGAGCATCACCTCAAGGTGGAGGGCGACCTGCGCCGTGATGTTTCGCTCAATATCAAGCGCCTTATGGAAATCGGCAGCTATCGCGGCGTGCGTCATCGCCGTGGTCTGCCTGTCCGCGGCCAGAATACCAAGCAGAATGCGCGCACCCGTAAGGGCCCCAAGAAGCAGGTAGCTGGCAAGAAGAAGGCTACCAAGTAAGCTGAATTGATGAAGCCCCTTAGCGGGGCGCGGAGGGATAATTAAATGGCACCCAAAACTCAACCCAAGGCGAAGAAGATTACCCGCAAGCGCCGTGAAAAGAAGCTCGTCGAGCGCGGCGTTGCGCATATCAGTTCTTCCTTCAATAACACCATCGTGACCATCACCGACGTCAACGGTAACGCGCTGTCCTGGGCTTCCTCGGGCGGCATGGGTTTCCGCGGCAACAAGAAGAGCACCCCCTTCGCCGCGCAGATGGCTGCCGAAGCGGCTGCCAAGGCCAGCACTGAGTTTGGCCTCAAATCCGTAGACGTGTTCGTCAAGGGCCCCGGTTCCGGCCGTGAGGCGGCTATCCGCTCTCTCCAGGCTGCCGGCCTTGAGGTCACCATGATCAAGGACGTGACGCCCATCCCGCACAACGGTTGCCGTCCGCCCAAGCGCAGAAGAGTGTAATTTTAGGAGGCTATTATGGCTAGATATACCGGTTCTGTTTGCCGTATGTGCCGCCGCGAGGGCACCAAGCTCTTCCTGAAGGGCGAGAAGTGCTTCTCCGAGAAGTGCGCGCTTGGCAAGCGTCCTACCCCTCCTGGTCAGCACGGCCAGGCTCGTCAGCGTAAACCCAGTGAGTACGGCATGCAGCTGCGTGAAAAGCAGAAGTGCCGCCGCGCTTACGGTTTGCTGGAAACCCAGTTCTACAAGACCTACGAGCGCGCCACCAACATGAAGGGCATCACGGGCGATAACCTGCTGAGCCTGCTGGAGCGCCGTCTGGATAACGTTGTCTACCGCAGCGGCCTGGGCGCTTCCCGTCCTCAGGCCCGTCAGCTGGTGCTGCATGGCCACATCCTGGTCAACGGCAAGAAGGTAGACGTTCCTTCCTACACTGTGGAAGAAAACGATGTGATCACCGTCCGCGCCAAGAGCAAGGAAATGCCCCACTTCAAGGCCGTGCGCGAGGGCAACGCCTCCCGCATCCTGCCCAAGTGGCTCACCTTCAACGCCGACGAGCTGACCGCTACCGTTGTGGCCCTGCCCGTACGCGAGGATATCGATTTTGCTCTGCAGGAGAACATGATCGTCGAGTTCTACTCCCGTTAAAAGAACGTCGCATAGCATAACGCAGTTTTCAACGACGGTTTCCAATAATAGGAGGGTAGAACGCCGTGATCGCAGAAATCGAAAAAGCGCACATCGAGTGTCTGGAGGTTGCCGACAACAACACCTACGGCCGGTTCGCCGTGGAGCCGCTCGAGCGCGGCTTCGGGCACACGTTGGGCAACGCGCTTCGCCGCGTGCTGCTTAACAGCCTTCCCGGCGCGGCAGTAACAAGCATTCGGATTGACGGCGTCCAGCATGAGTTTTCCACGGTTCCGGGCGTAAAGGAAGATGTGTCGGAGATCATCCTCAATTTCAAGGAGCTCTCCCTGTGCATGTATGCCGATCAGCCCAAAACGCTGGAGCTTAACGCTGTAGGCCCCTGTGAAGTGACGGCGGCTGATATCCAGGCTGACGACGAGGTTGAGGTGATCAACCCCGACCTGCACATCGCCACCCTGGGCGAAGGCGCCAAGCTGCACATCTGGTTTACCATTGACATCGGGCGCGGTTATGTTTCCGCTGATAAGAACAAAACCCCGCAGATGCCCATTGGCGTCATCCCGGTTGATTCGATCTACACGCCCATCCGCAAGGTGAATTATACGGTGGAAGACACGCGCGTAGGCCAGGTTACGGACTATGACAAGCTGACGCTTGAAGTCTGGACCAACGGTTCCGTGCTGCCTGACGAGGCGATCAGCATGGCCGCCAAGATCCTGCGCGACCAGCTGGAGCTGTTTGTCGGCCTGACCGACCAGACCATGCCCGTCTCCTTCCCCGATCCTGAGGATGATAAGAAGGAAAAGGTTCTGGAGATGACCATCGAGGAGCTGGACCTGAGCGTGCGTGCCTACAACTGCCTCAAGCGCGCCGGCATCAACACCGTGGCCGAGCTTGTGCAGCGTAATCAGGAAGACATGATGAAGGTACGCAACCTGGGCAAAAAGAGCCTCGAGGAAGTGGAACAAAAGCTACAGGCGCTGGGCCTCAGCCTGCGCCCGTCCGACGACTAACGTTACCGCCCGCCAGGGCGTAAGGAGGAACTCCCCATGGCAACGCAACGTAAGCTGGGCCGCACGGCCGATCAGCGTAAGGCGCTGCTGCGTAACCAGGTCACCAATCTGATCTGGTATGGCCGCATCGAGACGACCTTGGCCCGCGCCAAGGAAGTCCGCAGCGTCGCGGAAAAAATGATTACCCTGGCTGTCCGCGAGTATGATAAGACCGTGGACGTCCAGAAGACTTATCACAATGATAAGGGTCAGATCGTTGAAGTGACCGTCACCAACGATATGCCCGAAAAGCTCCATGCCCGCCGCCTGATGATGGCGTACCTCTACGATCTGCAGGAGCAGAAAACCGCGGAGGAGAGCAAGAGCGATTATAAAGAGCGCACCAAGGATAACAAGCATCCCGTGGTCGAAAAGCTTTTCCGTGAGCTGGGCCCCAAGTATCGTGCCCGCAACCAGGAAAAGGGCTGCGCCGGCGGCTATACCCGCATCTACAAGCTGGGTGCCCGCCGCGGCGATGGCGCCGAGATGGTTATCATCGAGCTGGTGTAATCCGCACAATCAAATCCCTCGTCCGGCTTTGCCGGGCGGGGGATTTTGCTTTTGGCCGAAAATGTGTTACAATGCTGGTGTCAGGCTGTAAAAAGCGCCTTTTGCCTGAAAAATGCTTGACTGTCAAGCCGCTTTACGCCTTATGATAGGCAAAAATCCACAGGAGGATAGGGCCATGACGATACAGGAAGTAGAACGGCAGTCCGGCATGACGCGCGCAAATATTCGCTTTTATGAGGAAAAGAGCCTGCTTACCCCGCAGCGGCAGCCCAACGGCTATCGGGATTATTCGGCGGTCGATGTGGAAACGCTGCGGCGCGTGCGGCTGCTGCGGTCGCTGGATATATCGATCGATACCATCCGCGCGCTGCAATCGGGCGAGCGCACGCTGGAAGCTGTGCTGGCTGAGCGCGAGCGGCGCTGGAACGACGCCAAGGGCCGCGCCGGGGATGCGGAGGCGCTGTGCCAGCGCATGCGGCAGGACGGCGCGCAGTATGCTACCCTGGATGCAGAAAAGTATCTTCACCCGCAGCCTGAGGCGCAGCGGCTGTATCATCCTGCCGGGCAGGCGGATCAGCGCCCCTATGCCTTTACGCCGTGGCGCAGACTGCTGGCATTCAATCTGGATTATGATCTGTGCCTGCTGCTGCTGTACGCTGTGCTGTCGCTGGGCTTTCATGTGAACATTACCAAAGGCAGCGGGCTGCTTTCACTGCTGCATGCGTATCTTGCGCTGATGCTGCAATTGCTGATCGAGCCCTGGCTGCTGCATCGCTTTGGCACCACGCCGGGTAAGGCGCTTATGGGCATTTATATTGAAACGGAATCGGGCGAACGCCCCACCTGCGCCCAGGCGCGTGCGCGCACATGGAAGCGATTCTGGTATGGCCTTGGCGCGAACATTCCCATTTTTGGCTTGGTTCGTATGTGGCAGAAGGGCTATCGCCCCTGCCAGGATTGCGAGCCCTGCGCCTGGGACAGCGAAAACGAGCTGGTCTGCCTGATCCATGATCGGAAAGCCTGGCGCGGCTGGAGCATGGCCGCAGCCTATGCAGGGTTCGCGGCTGCAAGCGTGCTGCTGAGCAGCGCGGCGGCGCTGCCGCCCTGCCGGGGCAGGCTGACGGTGCCGCAGTTTGCGCGCAACTATAATATGCTGGCTGATTTCTATGGCGATGAAACCAACTGGCGGCTGGATGAAACGGGCGCGTGGGAGGATATCACCCCGGCGGATGTGTTCATCGTCCGCATTGGCGAGGAGATCGGCCGTCCGGACTGGCAGTTCACCCTGGATGCGGATGGATATATCCAGCGTGCCGAATTGGGGGCGGATTACCGCAACTGCGACGGCATGGTGTGGATCAGTACATTGGAGGATCAAACGCTGCTGGGCACGCTGAGCCTGGTCTGCGCGCAGCCCGGCGTGCATGCATGGAGCTTTGCGCCGCAGCGTATTACCCAGGCATTCAAGCAGCAGTCGGATACGGGCAGTGTGCGCATGACGTATCAGGGGGTCAGCATTGCTTATGACTGCGCGTATCAGGGCTTTGCTGCGGCCGGCACGGCGCTGATTCCGGTAGAAACAGAAAATGAGGCGCGCATGCACTTAAGCATCCGGATTGGAGAAGAACCGCATTGAGAAAAAACGAGGAGAAAGCCAACAACATGCGCCCGCAGAATGTGCCGCAGGGGCAAAAACATGCTGTCAGCCAGGCAGAAGAGCGCTGCTATGCCTTTACGCCGTGGCGCAGGCTGTTTGCCTTCTTCTTGGATATCAACCTTTGCATGCTGATATGGCGCGTGGTGTTGAGCCTGGCGCTTCGCGTCAATCTGTCCAGATATGACGAGTGGGGATTGTGGCTGCTGTTTACCTATGCGGCGGCATTGCTGCAATTTTTGCTTGAGCCCTTGCTGCTGCATCGCTTTGGCGCCACGCCGGGCAAGGCGATTATGGGCATCTATATTGAAACGGAATCGGGCGAACGCCCTACCTATGCTCAGGCGCTTGCACGCACGTGGAAGCGGTTTTTGAGTGGATTTGGCTTTGGCGCGCCGATCCTGCGCTGGGTATGCGCGTGGAGAAACGGCCGCCGCTGCTGCATACAGGGAGAAACCTGCGCCTGGGATAAGGACAATGGGCTGGTTTGCCTGATACGTGATCAAAAGCGCTGGCGCTGCTGGGCGCTCATAGGGGCCTGGATCGTTGTTTATTCGCTGAGCATTCTGGTCTTCTTTGCCGAAGGGCTGCCGCCCTGCCGGGGCAGGCTGACGGTGGCGCAGTTTGCGCGCAACTATAACATGCTGGCCAGGTATTATGGCGATAAAAGCAGCTGGCGGCTGGATGAAACGGGCGCTTGGCAGGACGTCGCTTCGGAGGGTACTGACCGCGAGGGCGAGCATGCTTACCGTCCGGAGTGGCGCTTTGCCCTGGATGAAGAGGGGTACATTGTGCGCGCGGAGCTGGAAGCCGAATACTTCAACTGTGACCACGCAGTATCAGAGGTCAGCTTTGAAAACCAGGCGTTCTACGGCATGGTGAGCATTGTCCGCGCGCAGCCGAACAGTGGCGGAAGCTATGTGAAGGCGGAGAGCATTGCCAGGCAGTGGAAGGCCGGACGGTTTGCACGAATCTGGCGCAGTCCTGAAGGCGAGCAGACAGATCATTATCGGGACGTGAGCATTGCCTATAACGTTACCTATCAGGGGATGACTGGCACAGGGCTCACCCTGAAGCCGGCCAGTGCGGAAAACCATGCGCACTTTACCCTGAGCATCGGGATTGGAGACGAATCGCATTGAAGAAAACCGAGGAGAAAACCAACGCCCTGCGATTGCTGGACGCGCAGGGGGTGGCGCATCAAACGCACAGCTATGATCCTGACGCGGTGGACGGCGAGGCCGTGGCCGCGCTGACGGGCATAGAGCCTGACCGCGTGTTCAAAACGCTGGTCACAGTGGGCGCGTCGCGGCGGTATTATGTGTTCGATGTGCCGGTCAACTGCACACTGAGCCTGAAAAAGGCCGCTCACGCCGTGGGAGAAAAGAACATCGCCATGCTGCCGCAAAAGGATCTGCTGCCCCTGACGGGCTATATTCATGGCGGCTGCTCGCCGCTGGGCATGAAGAAGCTGTTTCCTACCTGCATTGACGAGACGGCGCAGCTGTTTGATACCATCTGCGTCAGCGCGGGGCGGCGTGGCCTGCAGGTGGAGCTGCAGCCCGATGATCTGTGCGCGGTGATCGGGGCAAAATATGCCGATCTGACCGAGTAAGGAGGCGCAGAATGGCGGAGATCAACACCAACTGGTGCCAGTCGGTGGGCGGCGTGGTGCTGCGCGATGGGCGCGTGCTGCTGGCGCGGCATACCTATGGCGCGGGCAAGGGCCGGTTGATTATCCCCGGCGGTTACGCGCAGATGGGCGAAGCCCCCGAGGACGCGCTGCGCCGCGAATTCTATGAGGAAACCGGCGTGCGCGTGGAGCCGCGGGGCATCCTGGGCGTGCGCTTCAACGCCAAGGACTGGTATGTGGTTTTCGCGGCGGATTATGCGGCGGGCGACGCGCGCTCCGATCAGGATGAAAACGACCTGGTGGTGTGGCTGCCTGTGGCGGAGGCGCTGGCCAGCCCCGATGTGCCCGACCTGACCAAGCGGCTGATTGCGCGCGCCGCGCAGGGGGCGGCCATGCTGACGCCCGCGCATTATGACAGCATTCAGGCCAATCCGGGGCGCTTGTACGCCGCGCAGATGGAGGAGAACCTATGAACCGCGCTTTTGGCTGGATGAGCGATACGCGGCCCATCAACGGCTGCGAGGATTACACGGCGTACCTGCTGCCCGTCAGCTGCGGTTACCGCACCATGGAGGCGGGCGATCCGGCCGGATACGCGATGGATCGTCCTGGCGGGCGGCTGGATTATCAGCTGCTGTATATCCAGAGCGGCAGCGTTCATTTTACCATCAACGGCAACGAGATGACGGCCTCCGCCGGGGATATGGTGCTGATTCGCCCGCATGTGGCGCACGGATATCGCTATGATCCGGCGCAGCGCTGCCTGGTCAGCTGGCTGCACTGCACGGGCAGCGCCATGCGCACGCTGGCCGAGCCTGTGTTTGACGAGGATCAGCCCATCCTGCATGTGGGCGCAAGCAAGCATCTGGACGGCTATTTTCAGGCCATTACGGTGGAAATGCAGCGCAAGGACGCCGAATACGCGGGCATGGTGAAGGCGCTGGCGCTGCAGCTGATCTATTACATGCTGCGCAAGCGCACCCAGCATACCGAGGTGGCGCTGCGCAGGCGCGATGAGCGCATCGACGAGAGCGTATCGCTGATGTATCAGCACTGCAGCCAGCAATGGACAAACGAGCAGCTGGCCGCGCAGGCTAACCTGAGTACCTCGCGTTACATTCATTTGTTCACCGAGATCCATCACACCTCGCCGCTCAAGTTCCTCAACAACATCCGCATGAACATGGCGCGCGAGCTTTTGAGCACCTGCAAGCTGGGCGTAAGCGAGGTGGCGGCTATGTGCGGCTTTCAAAGCCCGCAGTATTTTTGCCGGATGTTCCGCAAGGCTACGGGCATGACGCCCACGCAGTACCGCGATCAGGACGCCGGGGATGATTCATAACTGCTTAATAGTTGCACAATACTGCTGTTTTACGACGCTAACTTATGGAACAACTGGAAAAACAAGGCGAATTTTATAGAAGGTAAATACAATATAAATAAATATTTTTTGGACGTTTGATACAAACACGATGCATAAATTTCCCTGATAATCTGCCAGGACGGTGAATCTGCGCCGGCTTGACAGATTTGTTTTTTCTGCTATATTGACATTTATAAGGAGCGTATAAATTCTAATGAGCAAGAAGCAATTTGTTTGGATTATGACCGATACCACGCGCTATGATATGCTGGGTTGCTACGGAAACCCCGCCATGCGCACCCCCAACCTGGACGCGCTGGCCGCCCAGGGCGTGCGCTATGAATATGCCTATTCGGCCCAGCCTGTTTGCGGCCCGGCGCGTTCGCTTTTGTTTACCGGTCTGTTCCCGCACGAAAACGGCTCCTGGGGCAACTGCATGCCCCTGGGCGCGGATGTGAAAACCCTGGGCCAGCGCCTGAACAGCCATGGCGTGCGCTGCGCCTACATTGGCAAGTGGCACCTGGACGGCGGCGATTATTTCGGCAACGGCGTGTGCCCCGAGGGCTGGGATCCCGAATACTGGTACGATATGAAGTGCTATCTGGACGAGATGGACAGCGACGCGGATCGTCTGCGCTCCCGCAAGGCGGTCACCTGCTTTGAGGGCGATGGCATCACGGCGGATTTTACCTTTGGCCATCGCGTGGCCGACCGCGCGCTGCGCTATATCCAGAACCATCAGGAGGACGACTTCTTCCTCACTGTTTCCTTTGACGAGCCGCACGGCCCCTCGCTGTGTCCGCCCGAATACGCGCGGATGTATCAGGATTATGAGCCTGAGCTGACCCCGGCGCAGCAGGATACGCTGGAAAACAAGCCCATGTATCAGAAGCTGTGGGCCCAGGCGGCGGCCAGCCAGGCCTCGCCCAACCGCGCGCCCATGCTGTGGGGCTGCAACTCCTTTATCGATGATGAAATTGGCCGCGTGATCGCGCGCGTGCACGCGCTGCTGCCCGACGCGGTGATCCTGTATACCTCCGATCACGGCGAAGGCGTGGGCGCGCATGGGCTCAACCATAAGGGCCCGGCGGTGTATGATGAAATCGCCCGCGTGCCGCTGATTATCGCTGGCCCCGGCCTGCATCAGGGCGAGGTGTACCATCACACGGTATCCCATGCCGATCTGCCCGCCACGGTGCTGGATTACATGGGCCTGCCGGTGCCGGGCGCGTTTACGGGCAAATCCCTGCTGCCTGGGCTTCAGAACGGCGAATCGGACGCGGAGGGCAGCGCCTTTGTGGAGTTTAACCGCTATGAGCGCGATCACGACGGCTTCGGCGGCTATCAGCCCATGCGCGCCATCGTGACCGACCGCTATAAGCTGGCCCTGCATATGACCGATCAGGACGAATTGTACGATATCCAGCAGGATCCCTGGAACCTGAATAACCTGATTGACGATCCTGCCTACGCGCAGGTACGCAATCAGCTGCATGATCGCATTCTGGACTGGATGAACCGCACGCGCGATCCATTCCGCGGCTATCAGTGGAAGTGCCGTCCCTGGCGCGAGCTGCCCGCCGATTGGGAGGTGGACGGCTGGACCCGCCAGTATGAAAACGAGCCGGGCGAGTACCGGCAGAAGGATTACTCCACCGGCCTTACCATGGTGGAAAGCTCGCGATACAAGAAGAAGAAGGAGACGAAAATATGAGCATACAGCCAGCTGCGGCGAAAAAGCCCGGCCTTCTCAGGCGCATGCGGCATTACCGCAATATCTATCTGATGCTGCTGCCCGTCATCATCTTCTACATTCTGTTCCACTATGTGCCCATGGGCGGCCTGGCTATCGCCTTTGAAAACTACAAGCCGGCCAAGGGCATCCTGGGCAGCGACTGGGTGGGGCTGAAGAACTTCCGCAAGTTTCTCACGGGCATTTATGCCTGGCGCGTCATCCGCAACACCCTGACGCTGAACCTGCTGCTGCTGCTCTTCGGCTTCCCCGCGCCCATCCTGCTGGCGCTGATGATCAACGAAATGCGGGAAAACTGGTACAAAAAGACCATCCAGACCGTATCCTACATGCCGCACTTTGTGGCGCTGGTGGTGGTGTGCGGCCTGCTGCGCGAGTTCTGCCTGACCACGGGCCTGATCAACGATATCATCGCCTTCTTCGGCGGGACAAGAGTCAATCTGCTGTCCAGCCTGGATCATTACCGCACGGTGTACGTGGTATCCAACATCTGGCAGAACATCGGCTGGAACAGCATCATTTACCTGTCCGCCCTGTCCAGTGTGGACGCTTCGCTGCATGAGGCCGCGGCCATCGACGGCGCGGGGCGCATCCGCCGCATCATCCATGTCAACCTGCCTGCCATCCTGCCGGTGATTATCATCCAGCTGATCCTGCGTATCGGCAACCTGATGACCCAGGGCTACGAAAAGACCATTCTGCTGTACAGCCCCATCGTGTATGAAAAGGCCGATCTGATTTCCACCTATGTATACCGCTACGGCCTGGAAAAGACGCAGTACAGCTACGGCAGCGCCGTGGGCGTGTTCAACTCCGTGGCCAACCTGATCTTCCTGATTACGGCCAATAAGATCAGCGCGCGCCTGAGCGAAACCAGCCTGTGGTAAGGAGGGGAGAGGCATGGTAGAAAGAAAAACGCCGGGGGAGATCATCCTGCTGGTATTCATTTACGCGGCGGTAACGCTGGTGGGCTTTGTGTGCCTGTATCCCATGCTGTATTGCCTGGCCGCTTCCTTCAGCGATCCGATGAAGCTGCTCACCCACTCGGGCGCGCTGTTCTTCCCCACCGGGTTTTCGCTGCGCGGCTATCAGGTGGTCATGAACAACCCCAACATCCTCATCGGCTATCGCAATACGCTGCTGTACGTGGCGGGCAGCCTGATTGTGGGCATGACGCTGACCCCCCTGGGCGCGTATGCCCTGTCCTGCAAGGGCTATCCCTTCCGCAAGGCCATTATCTTCCTGTTCGTGTTTACCATGTATTTCAGCGGCGGCATGGTGCCAAACTTCCTCACCATCAGCGCTTACGGCATGTACAACACGGCCTGGGCCATCATCCTGCCCACGGCGGTGAGCACCTACAACATGATCGTGATGCGCACCACCTTTGCCGCCGTGCCGGAAGCCTTGCGGGAATCGGCCTATATCGACGGCGCAAACGACTTTGTCATCCTTTATCGCATCTACATTCCCGTCAGCAAGGCCACTATGGCTGTCATCATCCTGTTCTACGTGGTAAGCCAGTGGAACAGCTGGTTCCCGGCGATGATCTATCTGCGCGATTCCAAGAAGTGGCCGCTGCAGATGATCCTGCGCGAGATCCTGATCAACGACGCGGCAGGCGGCATATCCGACGACGCGGACGCGCAGTACCTGCAGGAGCTGATCAAGTACTGCACCATCATCGTGGCTACCGTCCCCATTCTTTGCATCTATCCCTTTGTACAGAAATACTTCATGAAGGGCGTCATGCTGGGCTCTGTCAAAGGGTGATGAGATACCGTTCACCAAAGCAATATCAAATAAGGAGGAACCAATCATGAAACGCAAACTGACCGCGCTGCTGCTGGCCGTGCTGACGCTGTGCCTGTGCACTGGCGCTATGGCGGCGGGCTACCCCATCGACACCCAGGGCAAGGACGTAACCCTGACGGTGTACTGCGCCAACTCCATCTCCAACTACGTGACCGATTACAACGAGACCCCCTTCTTTCAGGAAATGGAGAAGGCTACGGGCATCCATATCAATTTCATCCATCCCGCTACCTCCGGTATGCAGGAAGCGATGAACCTGCTGTTCCTGGGCAAGGAGCTGCCGGATATCATCATGTGCGGCAACTACTATGACGGCGGCGTTTTCCAGGGCCTGGAGGACGGCTACTTTGTGGATCTGACCGACTATCTGCCCGAGTATGCGCCCGACTACTGGCAGCTGATCACCTCCGGCGATGAAATCTGGCGTCAGGTTTCCAATGGCGATGGCCGCGTGGCCGCCTTCTACACCATCAAGGAGCCCGGCGATACCCAGCATCGCCGCATGCTGCTGACCCAGGAAACCCTGGACGAAATCGGCGCGGCCATCCCCACCACTCTGGCGGACGTGGAGGACGTGTTTGCCAAGATGCTCGCCCATGGCGTCACCCCCTACATCCTGGACAAGACCGGCTATGAGCCGCAGTTCCTGGGCATGTACGACCTGATGAAGGGCTTCTACAAGGACGCGGAGGGCAACATCCTCTACGGCCAGGTGCAGCCTGCCTTCAAGGATTATCTGACCCTGATGCACGATTGGTACGAGAAGGGCTATATCTCCAAGGACTTCATCGGCAGCAACACCAAGAACAACCAGACCCTGTTTGACACCGGTAAGGTGGGCATGTACTTTGACTCCTGCGCGGCGGCCTATAACCGCGGCGTGGCCAACGGCAAGACCGTTGTGACCGCTCCCTATCCGCGCCTGACCGAGGGCCAGCAGCTGCACTGGGACGATTATATGAAGCCCGGCTACTCCATGGTCAGCGATTATCGCTGCACCGGCGTGATCACCGCCACCTGCAAGAACATTGAAGCCGCCGTGCAGTGGATGAACTACTGCTACACCGAGGCTGGCTCCACCCTGGCCAACTGGGGCATCCTGGGCGAAAACTACGATGTGGACGCCGACGGCAACAAGGTGTACAACGACAACATGCTCAAGAACCCCACCATGAGCGCCACCAATACCAGCTACTACTACAAGCAGCATGTGTGGGCCAAGCTGCGCCAGCCCGACGTGGTGTGCCACGCTGAGCTCAAGACCAACGAGGGCGCGCTGAGCATCCGCCTGCGCTGGGGCGACGATCCCCTGGTTGACAACACCCTGGTGCTGCCCACCCTGTCCTATACCTCCGATCAGCTCAATGATAAGAACGATATCATGAACGACCTGGAAATCTACGTCAACGAAAAGGTGCTGCAGTTCATCACCGGCGACGAGCCGCTGGATAACTTTGACACCTTCGTTGAAAACGTATGGGGCATGGGCCTGCAGGATGCCATCGACATCGTGGCTGAAGCCTATACCGCTTACGAAAACATCCACGCGCCCCAATAATCATCCCTGAACGACACACGCCCGTTCCTGCGCAAGCGGGAACGGGCGTGTTTTGGACAGCGAGGATCAAGCAAGGCTAGGACCTGGACTGCCAATACTGGACGCTAATTTTTCCCGATATCTGCATTGACAAACGAAAAATCTGTTGTTACAGTAAAAAGGACAGCATCGGCGCGCTTGCGTCGAAATTTGATGGAGGCATATGCAAATGCGAGTTTCGGTACAGAACAGCCGGGTAGTGGCTTACTATGGCCTGGACGAGGGCTTCAAACTGCTGCACGACGCGGGCTTTCAGGGCGTCGATTTTAATCTGAATAATTGGTTCAGCTCCGCGATGATTCGCGCGGACGAGCCTGCGCCCATGGATCAGCCGCTGGAGGCGCTGTATGATATTTTCCGCCCCTATAAGGAGGCGGCCGAGCGCCAGCATATGGTGGTTTCCCAGACGCACTCTCCCTTCCCGTCCTGGCTGCCGGAGAAGGACGCGCTCAACGCCCGCGTGCTGGAGGGGCAAAAGAAAACCATCGCCCTGACCGCCTACCTGGGCTCCAAGTATTGCGTCATCCATCCTGCGTTCCATCCTGACAGCACCAAGCGCCTGAGCGCCAAGGAGGAGTGGGAGCTGAACCGCGATATGTACAGCGCGCTGATTCCCGCCCTGCGCGAGCATCATGTGGTGGCGTGCCTGGAAAACATGTTCACCGGCGGCACCGAGGGCATGCGCTACGCGGCTGTGTGCTCGGATTTCCATCAGGCGGCGGAGTGGATTGACCGCCTGAACGATATCGCCGGGGAGGAGCTGTTTGGCTTCTGCTTCGACGCGGGTCACTGCACTCTGACCGGCCAGAACATGCGCTACAGCCTGAACGTGATCGGCAAGCGCCTGAAGGTGCTGCACATCAACGATAACGACGGCCACACCGACTGGCACGTTGCACCCTATATGGGCGTTGGCAACTGGGAAGCCTTCATCGACGGCCTGCGCGATATCGGCTATGACGGCGACCTGAGCTTTGAAACCTTCAATGTGCTCAACCGCTATCCCGAGCCCATGTGGCGCACCGCCTTGCAGCTGATTGCCGAAACCGGCGCGTACTTTGGTAAGCGCATTCAGGAAAAGGCGTAAAATCTGTTTTATGATCCCGCAAAAGAAAGAAAAGGAGCTTTTTGAATCATGATTATTTCCATTCACGAAGGCAGCACCTGCGATCGCTTTGGCCCCGAAAAGGGCTATGCCATGCTCAAGCGCGCGGGCATCGACGGCATTCAGTTTGGCATGGGCCATTATCTGATGCCCGGCAAAGTGGTGCGCGCGGGCGGCCCCTCCATCATGGATGAGCCGCTGGAGACCATCATTGAGGCCGTGCGCCCCTATAAAGAGGCTGCCGACAAGGCCGGCATCGTGGTGTCTCAGGTGCACGCGCCCTTCCCGGTGTGGGTGGAATACAGCGAGGATATCAACCGCCGCATGATCGACATCACCCGCAAGGCCATCGCCGTGACCGAGTACATGGGCAGCCATCAGTGCATCATCCATCCCGCCGCGCCGCAGGAGAATAACAAGCGCCTGTCCGACGAGGAAGAATGGGCCATCAACAAGGCCATTTACACTGCCCTGATTCCCGACCTCAAGCAGCATCACGTGATGGGCCTGCTGGAAAACCTGTTCAGCCGCGGCGACGAGGGCACGCGCTTTGCCAGCGTATGCTCGGATTTCTATGAGGCTGCACGCTGGATTGACGAGCTGAACGAGATTGCCGGGGAGGAGCTGTTCGGCTTCTGCTTCGATACGGGCCATTGCCACCTGGCGCGTGAAAACGTATATCGCGCGGTCAAGCTGATGGGCCCGCGCATCAAGGCCCTGCATATGCACGACAACGCCGGCCATTTGGATCAGCACGTCGCGCCCTATACCGGTACCCTGGATTGGGAAGGCTTCCTGCGCGGCATGAAGGAAATTGGCTATCGCGGCGACCTGAACTTTGAAGCGCCCAACGCCATCGACAAGTATCCGCCCGAGATGGCGGAGGAATGCCTGCGCCTGCTGGCTGCGGTGGGCCGCTACTTTGAAAAGCGGATTACCGAAGAATAAGCAAAAGAGCGAATATGAAAACGGGGCTGTCAAGCGTTGCCTGACAGCCCCGTGCGTTTTATTCTTCTGTTAAGAACTGCGCGCACAGTGCCTGCGCCTCGCGCAGCGGGTCGGCGCGCATATCCAGCCAATGGATGCGCGTATCCCGGCGGAACCACGTCATCTGCCGCTTGGCAAAGCGCTTGATGGCGCGGGAAAGCTCGTCCAGCATTTCCTCCTGCGTGGCAAACTGCCCCAGCAGGTATTGGCTGATCAGGCGGTATTCCAGCCCCAGACGATACAGAAAATCGGGCGATACGCCGGCCTTGAGCAGACCGTCCACCTCCTCGATCATGCCCTGCTGTACGCGGCGCGCCAGGCGCTCGTCAATGTGCGCGCACAGGGTGGGGCGATCCCAGGTGACGCCCAGGCGCAGCACGTCATAGCGCGGGCACTTCTGCGCGGGCAGGGTATCGCCGTCGTGCAGCTTTTCCAGCGCGCGCATCACGCGGTTGCGGTTCTGGGGATCGATGGCATTGCCGGGCGCAGCGGCCTGCAGCATGGCGCAGAGCTGCGGGGTGGACAGCTTTTCCAGCTCGCGGCGATAGGCCAAATCGGGCTCGATATTGGACAGCACATAGCCGTCGCACACCGCGTCCACATACAGCCCGGTGCCGCCCGCCAGCACGGGCACGCGGCCGCGGGCCAGCACGCCGTCAATGGCCTGATAGGCCAGACGCTGAAAATCCGCCATGGTGAAAAACGTGCCGGGATCGCATACATCCAGCAGATGGTGCGGCACGCCCTGCGTTTCCTCCGCCGTCACCTTGCCGCTGCCCAGATCCAGCCCGCGATAAACCTGCCGGGAATCGGCCGAGATCACCTCGCCTCCCAGCGACCGGGCCAGGCTGATGGCCAGGCTGCTTTTGCCCGAGGCGTTTGTGCCTACCACCGCAATAAGCTTGGGAAGCGCGCCGCTCATGGCTCGTCCTCCTCGTCCGTATTCCTGCCGGCCAGTGCGTCGCGCGCGCGGTCGATATCCTGATTGATCCAGCGCACGGCGGCCAGGTTTTTCAGCTGCTCGCGGCTGACCACCGTGTTGGTGCCCAGGCACGCGCTGCAGCGATGCCCGCACTCGGGGCACACGCACGCCTCCGCGTCGTCGGCATGAATCATAAACGCGCCGCACTCAATGCATCCGCAACGCATGGTACATCCTCCTTGAACACGCAAGTATCGATCCATTATAGCATACATTGCCGCCTTTGTGGGAAAAAACACGCAAATTTGCAATTTTCGCATTGACAAATGCCCTGGCTGTGCGCTATGCTGGATTTTGCGCGTGCGCGATTGAGGAAAGGTATGTGGATACAGATGAAAATCAAGCGTTTGCAGGGTGAAAAATGGGCGCTGCTGGGCATGATCTGGGCGCTGGCCTGGCCGACCATGCTGGAGCAGCTGATGAGCACGGCGGTGCAGTATGTGGATGCGGCCATGGTGGGACGGCTGGGCGCGCAGGCCACCGCGGCCGTGGGCGCTACCACCACCGTCAGCTGGCTGATTGGCAGCACGGTGTCGGCGCTGGGCATCGGGTTTTTGTCCTTTATCGCCCAGGCCTACGGCGCGGATGACCGGGCGCGCGCGGCGCGTACCTCCTCGCAGGCGGTGCTGGCCGTGCTGTTTTCGGGCACGCTGTTTACGGTGATCCCGCTGCTGCTCAGCCGCCGCGTGCCGGTGTGGATGCACGCCGCGCCCGAGATCCAGCAGGTGGCGTCGCAGTACTTTGCCATCCTGTATATTCCCATGCTGGCGCGCGCTGCCAGCATGATCTTTGGCACCGCGCTGCGCGCCACGGGCGATACCAAAACGCCCATGCGCGCGGGCCTGGTGATGAACGCGGTTAACGTGGTGCTCAACTATCTGCTGATTTATGAAACCCGCACCATCCAGGTTTTCGGCCTGTCCATTTGGATGCCCGGCGCGGGCATGGGCGTAATCGGCGCGGCTGTGGCCAGCGCGGCTTCCTATGTGGTGGGCGGCGTGTGGATTACCCGCGCGCTGTGGCGGCACCCGGTGATCTCCCCGCGCGGCCAGCGTCTGCGTCCCGATTGGGAGGTGCTGCGTCCTTGCCTCAAGGTGGCCCTGCCCTCGGCCCTGCAGCGCTTTGGCACATCGTTTGGCTATGTGGCCTTTGCCTCCATGATCAACGCCCTGGGCACCATTTCGCTGGCGGCGCACAGCATCGCCAACACGGTGGAATCGGCCTTTTACATCCCCGGCTACGGCATGCAGACGGCTGCGGCCACGCTGACGGGCAACGCTCTGGGCGCGAAGGATGAAAAGCGCATGCGCCAGCTGGCGCGCATGCTGGTGGCCATCGAGGTGGCGCTGATGGTGGTATCCGGCGGATTATTGTTTGCCTTTGCGCCGGGCATGATGAGCCTGTTTACCATCGACGCGGCGGTGATCGCCCTGGGCGCGACGGTGCTGCGCATGGTGGCCGTGTCCGAGCCGTTCTACGGCGTGTCCATCATTCTGGAGGGTATGCTGCAGGGCACGGGCGATACTGTGACGCCCTTTGTATTCAACATCATCGGCATGTGGGGCGTGCGCATCCTGGGCACGTTTATCTGCACGCGGCTATTGCATATGGGACTGGTGGCGGCATGGGCGTGCATGATTGCGCACAATCTGCTGCTGTTTGTGCTGCTGTTGACGCACTATCTGCGCGGCAAGTGGAACCCGCTGACCCGGGAATAACGCCCCGCTTTCAGGAAACACTATAGATGTAAATGTTTCATCTTCTTTACGAAAACATTGCAAAAAATGTCGATTCGCGGTATACTAAGGGTGTAAATCTGTCTTTGAAAGGAAGCAGCCATGCAGCAAAACCAGGTTCGCTCCATTGTATACACCCTGCAGCAGAACATCCGCCGCGTGATCGTGGGCAAGGACGAGGCCATTGAGCTGGCGCTGATCGCCCTTCTGTGCAAGGGCCATGTGCTCATTGAGGATGTGCCGGGCGTGGGCAAGACCACGCTGGTGGCCGCCCTGGCGCGGTCGTTGTCCTGCTCGTTCAAGCGCATTCAGTTTACACCCGACGTAACCCCCAGCGATATTACGGGCTTTACCATGCCTTCGCTGCAGACGGGCGAAATGGAATATAAAAGCGGCGCGGTGATGAGCCAGATCGTGCTGGCGGACGAAATCAACCGCACCTCGCCCAAAACGCAATCCAGCCTGCTGGAGGTGATGGAGGAGGGACAGGTGACGGTGGACGGCGTTACGCATCCGCTGCCGCGCCCCTTTATGGTGCTGGCCACGCAGAACCCTGTGGATTTTGTGGGCACCTACCCCCTGCCCGAGGCGCAGATGGACCGCTTTTTCCTGCGCATCACCATCGGCTATCCCTCCGTTGAGGAGGAAATGGACGTGCTGGAGCGCTATTCCGGCCAGGCCTCGCCCCTGTCCAGCCTGCAGAGCGTGTGCGGCGCGGCCGATGTCATCGCCATGCAGGAGCTGGTGGGCGCGGTGTATTGCAGCCGCGAGGTGCGCGCCTATGTGGCGCAGCTGGCGGCGCTGACGCGCAAGCATCCCGCCCTGGCGCTGGGCGTATCGCCCCGAGGGGCGATTGCGCTGATCCGCGCGGCGCAGGGCTGCGCGGTGCTGGCGGGACGCGACTATATATTGCCCGACGATGTAAAGCGCATGGCGCTGCCGGTGCTTTCCCATCGCCTGATTCTGACCCCCGAGGCGCGCATGAAGGGGCAGTCCGCCCAGCAGATTTTGCTGGGGCTGCTTTCCAGCGTGCCGGTGCCGGGCGCGCAATGACCCGCCGGGGCGGCGCGCTGCTGGCGATATCCATCTTTTGCCTGTTCTGCGGGATGTCGCTGGGCGGACGGATGCTGTATCTGTCCGCCGTTTTTGGCGTGCTTACGCTGCTGCTTTCGCTTCTGACCGTGCTGATTGCCAGGCACCGGCTGCATATCCGCTTCCGCCTGACAACGCCCAGCGTGCCGCGCGGGGAGTATATGCAGGCAGAGCTTACGTTTGATTATAAGCGTCTGCCGCCCATATCGCCCATGCTGGTTATCGTGCGCGGGGGCGACAAGCTGTATGAGTGCGCTTACGAGCGCTTTCCAGCGCGCGCTCAGATATCCCTGCCCGCCCCGCATGTGGGCGTGGTGGATGTGGGGATTGAAAGCTGGGTGTTTTCGGATATCTTCGGATTGTTTGAAATCCGGGTACGCGGGGGCGAGGCCGCGCAGTGCCTGGCCCTGCCGCGCGATTTTGAGGTGGAAGCGCTGCACTTTTTGTCCTCGGACGATGGCCGCGCGCTGCCCAACCGCACCAGCGAGGATCTGTCCTCGCCCGATGATACGCGCGCCTATCGCGCGGGCGATCCGCTCAAGCGCGTGCACTGGAAGCTGTCTGCACGCCGGCGGGAGCTGACCGTGCGCCGCTATGAAACGCCCGCGCCGCCCGATACGCTGATCCTGATGGACTGCACCCTGCCTGGGGCGGCGGATGAAAGCGAGGAAAACCGCGCCATCCTGCGCGATACCCTGTGCGAAACCGCGCTGTCGGTGGCCATGATGCAGTCGCGCGATGATTCGCCGGTGCGCATGCCCTTCTATGGCGAGCAGACGGCGGAATTCTATATGGCCGCCGGGCGCTCGGACGGCATCGCCCTGCTGCCCGAGCTTCTGGCGCGCCAGCCCTTTACGGGCGGCACAGACTTTGCCCGCGTGCTCAACCTGGAGCTTCGCCGCATGCGCAGCACGGGCGCGACGGTGATTATTACCTCCCGCCTGAGCGCGGATGTGGTGGAGGGCATTGCGCATATCCGGCGCATGGGGCCGTCCGCGCGCGTGTATCTGATTACGCGCACGCCCGACGCCGAGCAGGATCGCCCCTATGTGGTGCGGCTGCAGCAATGCATGGTGGAGGTGTGCTATGTCTCGCCTGCGTGATAAGGGGCTGCGCGCGGCCCTGAGCGCGCTGATTGCCTGGCTGCTGGCGCTGGGTCTGGGCCTGCCGCTGCTCAAGGGCTTTGGCCTGGAGGGGCAGATGCTGCGCTTTGCCGTCTGCACGGCGGGCCTTTCAGGGGTGTTTTCCCTGCTGCGCACGCGCAAATACCTGTTTTCGCTGTCTCTTTTGCTGGCTGCCGCAGCGGCCGGCGTGCATTATCTGCTGGGCGGCGGCTGGATACAAAGCGCCCTGAACGCCGGGAATGCCATTGCGATGCATCTGCGCGGGGCGGGCGTTGCGCTGCCGCTGTATGGCGATACGATCGCCCTGCAGCTGACGCTGTACTGCGCCCTGCTGGGCACCGCGCTGGCATCGCCCGATAACGGCCTGTACGCGCCGGTGTTTATTGTGGGTTCGCTGCTTTGCAGCATGTGGCTGCTGGGGCTGCGCGGGGCCAGCGCGTATATGCTGCCCGCCCTGCCGGCGCTGCTGCTGCTGTATGCCTGGACGCATGCACGCGATCCCGAGGGCGATACGCCCCAGCGCCGGTCCATGCCCGCCGCCGCGCTGGCTGCCGCTGCGGCGCTGTGCGCGCTGTCCATGGCGCTGGCCCCGGCGGACGGCACCAAGGTGCCCGCGCTGGCGCAGCTGGCTGATCGCGTGCGCGAAATGCTGGATGATACGCTGCTGTTCCGCGAGGAGCGCTCGCGCTACAGCCTGGCCTCGGACGGCTGGATGCCCCAGGGCGAGGGCCGTCTGGGCGGAGAACCCTCGCCCAGCGATCATATTGTCATGCAGGTGGAAACCGATGAAACGCTGTACCTGCGCGGCGCGATTCTGGATACCTATACGGGCGGGGCATGGTACGACAGCATCAGCGCCCAGCGCTACGGCTGGTATTCGCGCCGATACCGGGAGCTGCGCGATCAACTGATCCAGGCTGCCTATCCGCTGGTATCGGCGCAAAGCGAAAAAACGGCGCGCGTGATCATGCTTACCGACAGTGCCAGCACGCTCTTTGTGCCCCAGCGCCTGCGCACGCTGACCGTCGAGGGCACGGCCAACGCCTATTTCAATCTGGGTACTGAGGTGTTTCTGGGCCGCAATCTGCAGACAAGGGATACCTATACCGTTGAGTATCTGCCCATGAAGGCCACCGACGCGGGCATGGCTGCGCTGGCTGCCAGCAATCAGAACGCCAAGGATGCGGCCTATGCCGACGCGCAGGCGCAGTATACGGTTGTTCCCGGCCATATGCAGCAGGAGATTTACGATATCGTCCAGCGCGCTACCCAGGGCTGCAATACGCCGTGGGAAAAGGCTGTGGCGCTGCGCGATTATCTGCAGAATACCTGCACCTACACCCTGCAGGTGCAAACGCCGCCCTCGGATGTGGATTTTGTAACCTGGTTCCTGCTGGCCGAGCGGCAGGGCTACTGCACCTATTTCGCCTCGGCCATGACTGTGATGTGCCGCATGGCGGGCCTGCCTGCGCGCTATATCGAGGGGTATCTGGTGCGCCCCGAGGCGGGCGGCACGACCGTCGTGCGCGGGCTCAACGCCCATGCCTGGACCGAGGTGTACCTGCGCGGAGTGGGCTGGGTGACGTTTGACGCGACCCCCGGCGCGGGCGATCAGGATCAGAGCAATACGCCTGACGGCAGCCTGCCGCCCGAGCAGCAGGAGCAGCCGACCCCCACGCCGTCGCCTGCGCCCACGCCTACTCCCTCGCCTACGCCTGCGCCTGATGCGCAGCCGACCCCCACGCCGTCGCCTGCGCCCGAGGGCGCAACGCCCACGCCGTCGCCTGCGCCCGAAGCGCAGCCTACGCCCACGCCTACGCCTCCGCCGCAGGATCCGCCCAAGGATCCTGGCCCGCGCCTGCCCTGGCTGGCGCTGCTGCTGCTGTTGGCGCTGATACTGCTGCTGGCCTGGCGCGCCCGTGTGACCGAGCCTATGTACCGCGCTGCCCGCGCAAAGGATGATGCGGCTGCGCTGCTGCTTTTGTGGCAGGCTGCGCTGCAATGCGCCGCGCAATTGGGCAAGCCCCGGCAGCATGCCGAAACGCCGCTGGCCTATGCCGCGCGCCTGGGGGACAGCCTGGGCGTATCGCTGCAGGGTCTGGCTGAGGCGGTCAGCGCCGTGCAGTATGGCCGCCACATGCCGTCGCCTGCCGCTGTGCAGGAGGCCGGGCGCGTGTATACCGCGCTGAACGAACAATTGAATCTGTGGCAAAAGGCCGTGCTGTGCCTGCGCCGCATGCTGCATGTAACGCGCCGCCGCTGACGCATGCAATCGCCGCCCTTGGGACACACTGCTCCCAAGGGCTTTTTGCATGAAAAGGAGGCGTTCATATGACCGGTACGCCGCTGTTTACGGGCGTATGCACCGCGATGATCACGCCGTTTCGCGGCGGGCAGATTGATTATCCTGCCCTGGATGGGCTGCTGGAGCGGCAGATCAACGCAAAGGTTGACGCGCTGCTGATTGCCGGCACCACGGGCGAGCCCAGCACGCTCAGCGATGCGGAATGGGAGCGCCTGACCGCCCACGCGCTGACGCGCATCGCGGGCCGTGTGCGGGTGATCGTGGGCACGGGCAGCAACAATCTGCGCGTTACCCTGCGCCGCGCGCGCTTTGCCGCCGATCATGGGGCCGATGCGCAGCTGTGCGTGACCCCCTATTACAACAAGACCACCCAGGCCGGGCTGTATGCCTATTTTACGCGCATTGCGGATGAAAGCGCGCTGCCGGTGATGCTCTATAACGTGCCTGCGCGCACGGGGCTGAACATGCTGCCCGAAACCTGCGAAAGGCTGGCGCACCATCCGGGGATGATCGGCGTGAAGGAGGCGGCGGACGATCTGGGGCAGCTTGCGCGCCTGACTGCCCTGACCCCGCTGCCTGTGTATTGCGGCAGCGATCAGTGGATGGCTCCCGCCCTGCGGCTGGGCGCGTGCGGGGTGATTTCGGTGCTGTCCAACCTGTGTCCCGAGGCCGTGCGTATCCTGTGCCAATCCCAGCAGAAGGGCTGCGAGCAGTCCGCCGCCGCGCAGCAGCGCCACTTGGCTGCGCTGACGGACGCGCTGTTCTGCGAGGTCAGCCCAAGCCCGGTCAAGTACGCGCTGTCGCTGCTGGGGCTTTGCCGTGCCGAGGTGCGCCTGCCGCTGGTGCCCCTGCAGCCAGGCAGCCGCGAAAGATTGCAGAGCCTGCTGGCCCGGCATGGGCTGCTGCCCGCATGAGGGGGCTGCTGTTATTCGGCGCGGAGGGCCGCATGGGGCGCGAGGTGGCGGCGCTGGCGGCACAATACGGCTTTACGCTGGGGGAAAAGGCGGAGGCGGCGATTGATTTTTCGCATCCGGATGCGCTGGACGCGGTGCTTAACGCCGTGCTGGCGCGCGGCATTCCGCTGGTGAGCGGCACGACGGGCTATTCGCTTGCCCAGCAGCAGCAAATTCACGCGGCGGCGCAGCGCGTGCCCATCCTGCGCTCGGCCAATTTCAGCCTGGGCGCGGCGGTGATGGCGCGGCTGCTGGCGCAGGCGGCAGGCAGCCTGCCGGGCTGGGACGGCGCGCTGATCGAGCGGCATCACGCGGGCAAAGTGGATGCGCCCAGCGGCACGGCGATCGTGCTGGCACAGGCCATGGCGCTGCCGCGGGAGGGCATCCTGTCCGTGCGCGGCGGCACGGTGCGCGGGCTGCATGAGGCGGGGTTCTACGGCCCCGAGGAGCATTTGACCATCGTACACTGCGCCGAAAGCCGCGCGGTGTTTGCCCATGGCGCACTGCGCGCCGCTCGGTGGATCATCGGCCGCCCGGCAGGGCTGTACGGCATGGAGGATTTGTTGGAGAATAAATGAAAAAAGCCCCGTCTGTGACGGGGCTTTTGCTTGGTGAAAAGCACAGTTTAGCTGACTTTTATCGGTTTCTTTACGGATCCAACAGGCCGATAATCGCAATGCCCGCCACCGTGATGGCGATGGCCGCATAGTGCTTCCAGCTCAGCTTTTCCTTGAGGAACAGGCGGCTCCACAGCACTGACACCGCGCAGTAGGAGGCGATGATGGGCGCGCTCATGGCCACGTGGGCCTTGTCCGCCAGAGCATAGATATAGAAGAACTGGCCGATGGTCTCGCACACAGCGCCCAGATACTTGGGGCCTTCGCTGCGCAGGGTCAGCTTTTCGCGCTTGACAAACAGCACATACGCGCCCGCGATCAGACCGGCGGCCAGGAAGGTCAGCTCATAGGCCACGTTGGCGGAGCCTTCATCCAGGGTTTCCAGCACCAGGCTGTCGGCAAAGGTGCCCGCCGCATCGATTACGCAGTAAAGGATGGGCAGCAGCAGCGCCAGGAAGGACTTGGCGTATTTGCGGTTGCCTGCTTCCTGACGGGCGGCGCGCAGCTCGTCGTCCTCGGTGGCTTCCACCACGCCCAGCAGGATTACGCCCCCGGCTACCAGCGCGATGGCAAGCAGCTGCAGCGCGCCCATATCGCCAAGGCCCGCCGTGATGAGGGTCAGGATGGCCACCAGCGCGCCGGAGGAATTGCAGATGGGCGAGGAGATGGACAGCTCAATATAGCGCAGGCCGATATAGCCAATGGCCATGGATACGATGTAGAGCAGCGATACGGGCAGGTAGGTCAGGATGATGCTCATGTTGATTTCAACGCCGTTTACGAAGATTTCGTAGCAGGCGTGCAGGCCCATCACAATGCCCACGGCCATGACCATTTTCAGGTAGGCGGTTTTATCGCTGCTTTCGCGGCAGCCAATTTTAGAAAACAGATCCGAGCCGCTCCAGCACAGCAGGGCAGCCAGGGAAAACCAGAACCACATGGTAATATTCCTCTCCTTTTGTTGATGAAGGCCCGTTTATTGCGCCCGCGCGCGGCTGAGGGTGATCAGGTGATACTGCGCCCGCGCGCCCAGCCGCAGCGGCAGCCAGGTGGTGCCCACGCCGTTGGAAACCAGCACGGTGACGCCGTGCTCCTCAATTTCGCCCGAGCGGTAATGGTTGCCATAGCGCAGCCCGCGCTGGCTGGCGGTGTAGGGCGCAAAGCCCAGCAGCGTCACCTGCCCGCCGTGCGTATGCCCGCACAGGGCCAGATCAAAAAACGGGTCCTTTTGTACATTGTAAGCGTCCTCCAATGCGTCGGGCGCATGGGGGGCGTAAATCACATAATCCGCGTCTCGTACCTGGGCGGCCACGTCCTGATAGTCCGGATCGCCCCAATAGCAATCGTCCGTGGCGCACAGGGCGATGGTATCCTCCCCGCTGCGCAGCGTGAGCGCGCTGTTAACCAGCGGGGTGACGTTCTTGGCCTGCATGGCGGCGCACAGCGCGTCGATATCGCCATCCGCACGGTCATGATTGCCGATGACCGCGCACACGGCCAGGCGCGCGTGCAGCGCGGGCACGATGCGCCAGAATTCCAGGCTGTGGGCCGCATCCTCGCCGTAATCCCCGCCCAGCAGGATGATATCGGCTTCCAGGGCGTTGAGACGCGCCGCCAGATCGTTTACGCGCTCCGCATCCAGCAGCGCGCCGTAATGAATATCCGAGGCGTAGGCCAGCTTCAGCCCGCTCAGCGATCTTGGGACGTGGGCGGAGCTGATTTCGTGCCGTTCCAGCCGCAGCTGGCGCGCCGCGTAGATTGGATACAGCCAGCGCCGGGGACGCAGCGAGGCCATCAGGACGCCCAGCCGCGAGGGCGTATGGGGCCGTTTTGCGGGCGTTTTCACAGGCGAATCAGCTCCTTTCCTATCATTGGACAGGCATATGATATCATAGCCGCTTGAAAAGCGCAAGATGGAGAAAGCGGCGACAATCAGGCAGTGGCTTCGCCCTGACAGGACAGCGCCTGCAGCTGCGGCATATCCAGAATCTGAAAGCCGGAATCAACCTTCTGCAGCACGCCAAGGGCGCAGAGCGACTGCATAATGCGCTGCGCCTGCCGGTAGCTGACGCCCACGGACTGCGCCGCGTCGGTCAGGTATTCGCGGAAAACCCCGCCCCGCTGGGTGGTGAGGATGTAGGCGCACAGGCGCTCACGGCTGGTATAGAGGGCGGAGATCATGTGCGCATCGCTGCTGCGCAGCAGCTTTTGCGCCAGCTCCTGCCCAATGCGGCTGATAAAGGCCAGATTGCCCAGCAGCGCATCCCGGTTTTCACGCAGCGGCACCGCCGCGCAGGAAAAGGCGCTGACGGCGATGACGGTGTTGGTGGTTTTTGGGCTGGGCAGCATCAATTCCACATCGCCCAGCACGCCGCTGGAGGCATAATAGCACAGGATGAGATGCCGCCCGTTGCGCGCGTTGACGCACACCTTGGCCGCGCCATCCAGCACAATATGAAAATACGCCGCGTCGTCGCCCTGGCGCAGCACGGTTTCGCCCGGCTGATACTGCTGCACCCGGCAGCCGGTCAGGGTGCGCGCATCCAGACCATAGCGGCTCAGGGCCGCGCGCGCGGCGGCGGTTAAGGCGATTGACTGCATCAGCATGCCCCCTTTGCTGCTATTGTACACCAATTTGTCCGCAAATACCATGACAAATGTCATATGCAGCAGGCTCTGCCTGGCGTACAATAGGCATGTACGGGAGATGATGACGATGAGTATGCTGCTGGCGCTGCTGACGGGCGCGGTGATTTCCATCATGGTGTCCATCAACGGCGGGCTGACGGCCTGCGTGGGCGAGTACACCGCTGCGGTGGTCATCCACGCGGTGGGCACGGCCTTTGCGCTGATACTGTGCCTGGTCCGGCGGGAAAGGATATTCGCCCGTCGGTATGCCCCTGCCTGGGCCTATCTGGGCGGCGTAATCGGCGTGCTGACCACGTTCTTTAACAATTTCGCCTTTGGGCGCATCAGCGTAACCAGCCTGACGGCGCTGGGCCTGCTGGGGCAAACCATGACCGCCGCGCTGATGGACGGGCTGGGCTTGCTGGGCATGCCCCGGCGCGGCGTGGCCAAATCCACCTGGATCGGCATGGGCATTTCTCTGATCGGCGTGGCGGTGATGCTGGATGCGTCCATTGCGGATGCGGCGCTGGCGGTGCTCGTATCCATTGCCGCCGGCGTGACCAATGTGTTTTCGCGCACGGTGAATGCACGGCTGTCGCAAAAGGCCAGCGCGCTGACGGGTTCGTTTTTCAACCATTTAACAGGCCTTCCCTGCTGCCTGCTGCTGTGGCTGCTGGCGGGCGGCACGGCGCTGAAGCCCTCTGCCGCGCCTGCGCCGTGGATGCTGTGCGGCGGCATGCTGGGCGTAACGGTGGTGCTGCTGCTCAATATCACGGTGCCGCGCATCGCTGCCTTCCGGCTGACGCTGCTGTCCTTCCTGGGGCAGATATTCACCGGCCTTGCGATTGATCTGGCGCTGGGGCAGAATATCTCCGGCGGCCTTTTCTGGGGCGGCGTGATCTGCGCCGCAGGGCTGCTGGCCTCGATGGCGATTGAAGCGATCAGCAAAAAGAAAGCGTGAAAAAACGCCTGCAATCTGAATGCCGATTGCAGGCGTTTTGGTTTGCAGTTTAAGCGTCTGTGATTTCGCAGCCATACAGGCCGATATCGCCGCCGCCCCAGGCGGATTCCAGGCACAGGGTAAGGCGGGATGCGCCCTCCGGCAGGGGAATATGCAGCAGCGCCTGGTGGGGGCGGAGCTTTATGACCGTGGGGCCGTCCGGCATTTCGCAGATCAGGGCAGCCTCGCGCAGCAGCGGGGCGGGCAGCTGCAGCGGCGGATCGTCCGCAAACACATGCGTGCGCATGGCAAAGTCCTGATACTTTTTACGCGGGGAAATGCTCTCCCGCGAAAAATCAGGGTCCAGCGCCAGCCGCAGCGCCTGACGGTGCGCGGGGGCGGGCAGGATGATGGTCAGCCGCGTGCCTGCGGGCAGCAGAATGCGGTTTTCAACGCCCGCATGCGGGCGCTCCCAGCCGTTTTGCAGAATGGCCAGCTGCTCGGGCGGCAGATCGATCTGCACCGGCACGGGGCTGCGCGTAAGGCCGGGCAGGTAGCAGCCGTCGTCCATCAGGCGGCGCTGCAGCTCGGCCATATGATCCTGATAAATGCCGCGCGGATCGCACGCCTTTTCCACGGCCAGCGCGGCGGCGGTGCCGGCAGCCTGGCCCATCAGCGAGCAGGTGGCCATCACGCGCGTGGAGCTCATGGCCAGGTGCGAGGCGCTGATGTTGCGCCCGGCGAACATCAGGTTATCGATATTGCGCGAGTACAGGCAGCGATAGGGGATAGGATAGGGCGCGTTGACGGGCAGATGGTGCGAGGAGTAGCCCGGCGCGTAAAAGCCCGCAGGCAGGTGATTGTCCATCGTCCAGCCGCCGTAGGCCACCACATCGGGGAAGGGACGGCCGGTGGACAGATCCTGCTGGGTGAGCATATAGTCGCCCTCGTAGCGGCGGCTTTCGCGCTTGCCGGGCAGGAAGCCCACCCATTCCAGCTCCCAGTTATCCGCGCCGTGATCGCCGCGGTTTTTGATATGATCCCACACGCCAAAGGCGATTTTGAGCAGCTCCATGTTCAGCGTTTGCGTGTCGGCAATGGTATCCTGCTCGCCGCCCAGCTCAATCCACCAGAAGTTCACGCCCGTGCCGATGAAATCATGGTTCTTGTCCATCATGCTGGCGTCATCGGGGTAAACGTTCGCCCACTTGGGCGGAATGAACGGGCAGGGATGATCGGTCTGCCGGGCCTCGATCAGGCAGGAATTGCCCATTGTTTTGCGGTCAGCCTGCGCGGGAGCCTCGGATTCGCCCAGATCGCTTTGCCCCTCGCGGCCCACGCGGTACGCAGCGCCGCACAGCGGGGCCAGGATGCTGTCGCCCGAGCAATCCAGAAAGAGCTGCGCTTCCACAGTGTGGAAGGCGTAGGTATTCAGCTGCCAGCCGGTGACGGACGTGATGCGGCTGCCTGCGGTCTGGCAATCCAGACAGGAGCAGTTGAGCAGCAGGGTGATGTTCTTTTCCGCCGTCACGGCCTGCAGCAGCACGCTGTCCCAGATGGAATAGTTCATGGTGGGGTTGCGGTAGATGTTTTCCAGCTCGAGCTCCTGCAGGATCCCCGCCTCACGGTTTTCCTTGCCAGCCGCGCCGCGGATCCACATGCGGATCTCGCTGCTGGCGTTGCCGCCAAGCACAGGACGGTCGTGCATCAGCACCACCCTGGCCCCGTGGCGCGCGGCGGAAATGGCGGCGATCATGCCGGACATGCCGCCGCCGATCACGCAGATATCGGCCTGATGGCGGATGGCGTTATTCAAATTAAGCATATTATTGTTCCTTCGCGGCGGCGGAGAGCTCGCGCAGCCGTTTCATCACATCGTTGGCGCCCCGGCCAAAATAATCGTGCAGGGTCATATATTCCTGATACAGCGCGTCGTAGGCAGCGGCCTGGCTGGCGTCGGGCTGATAGCTGATATCGCTCAGGCAGCTCATGCGCGCGGCAGCCTCGGCCAATTGATCGTAGCCGCCCTTCTGCGCGCCCGCCGCGCAGGCGGACAGGATGGCCATGCCCACGGCCGGGGTAGGCAGGGGCTTGGAAATGTAGAGCGGGCGCTGAAGAATATTGCTCAGCAGCTGCATGAACACGGGATTCTTATAGGAGATGCCGCCGCTGACATGCAGGGCGGGGACGGGTACGCCCGCGCGCTCGTGCGAATCGATGATGCAGCGCAGGCCAAAGCCCAGTCCCTCCATCAGCGCGCGGTAAATCTCCTCGGGCCGGGTTTGCAGCGTCATGCCCAGCAGCATGCCGCTCAGGCGCATATCAGCCAGGCAGGAACGGTTGCCGTTCCACCAGTCCAGGCAGATCAGCCCGCTTTCGCCGGGACGCAGCAGCGCGGCGCGGCGGGAAAGCTCCTCATGCGCGGAGATGTGCGCAGCCTGCGCGGCGCGGAATACCTCCTCGGGCGCGCAGCGGTTGACAAACCAGCCCAGCAGGTCGCCGAAGGCCGCCTGGCCGGAGGCATAGCCGTACAGGCCGGGCAGGGTGTTGTTGGGCATGATGCTGGTGGTGCCCTCCACAGGCAGGAATTTAGAGTGGCACAGGATCATGGCGGAGGACGTGCCGGCTGCCAGCGCGGCGGGGCCGGGACCTGCGATGCCCAGCGCGGGCAGGGAAGCCATGGCGTCGGGATGCGGGGCGGTGACGATGATGCCCGCAGGCAGGCCCAGCCAGGCGGCCCGCTGCTGCGTCAGATATCCGCTGACCGCGCCGATATCGATGAGCTTGCCGCGCACCTTGGCGCCGATCATGCCGGCCAGGCGCGGATCGGCGTATTGCAGCATCGGCGGATAGCCAATGCCCTCGCGGTACTGCGCCTTATGCGCGGCCAGCGAGCAGGCCAGGTTTTCATTGCCGGTGAGCTGCTGGGTCAGCCAGTCGCCCACCTCCAGAAAGCGGTCGGCCGCGTCAAACACATCGGGCGCTTCGCGCAGCACCTGCCATACCTTGGAGAAAAACGCCTCGGCGGACAGCCTGCCGCCCACGTGGGCGAGCAGGTCCGGGTCGTGCTCGCGCATCAGCTCGGTCAGCCGCGCGGCTTCCCACTGCGCGGCATGGTGCTTCCATAGCTTGATATAGGCGTGCGGATTGCGTTCGAATTTAGGATCAAAGCACAACGGCACGCCGCCCTTGCCCATGGGCATGGGCGTGCTGCAGGTAAAATCCATGCCCATGCCGATGATATCCGCGCGGTCGATATCGGACTGCTCCAGTATGCCGTGCACGGCAGCGTGCAGGGCGTCCAGAAAATCCTGTGGGTGCTGCAGGGCATAATCGGGGGGCAGGGGCGTGCCGCAGGGCAGACGATCGGACATTACGCCGTGGGCATAGGGGTGCTCGGATTGCGCCAGCACCGCGCCGTCGGATACGCGGCACAGCACGGCGCGGGCGGACTGGGTGCCAAAATCAACGCCGATGGTATAGGTTTGTTTCATAAAAAGTGCTTAGCCCTTTACGCCGGAGGTGGCGATACCTTCAACAAAGTATTTTTGCCCAACGATAAACAGGATCACGACCGGCACGATGGCGCTGGTGGCGGCGGCCATGGTGAGGTTATGCTCCTTGAATTCATCGAGCATGTACCACTGGATATTCTGCGATACGGTGTACAATTCCTTCTTGACCAGGAAAATCAACGGAGCCATATATTCGTTCCAGCTGCTGATGAAGGTGAGGATGATCAGCGACATCAGCGCGGCCTTGGTCAGCGGCAGCATGATGCGCAGGAAAATGCGCAGATGTCCCGCGCCGTCGATCTTGGCGGCTTCGATCAGATCGTTGGGCAATCCCATATAGAACTGCCGCAGCATGAAGATGGACGTGGCGCCAAAGAAGGCGGGCAGGATGATGGCCCACAGGTTGTTGTACAGGCCGATGGTCTTGAACAGCATAAAGCGGGGGATGATGGTCAGCTGGCTGGGCACCATCATGGAGGACAGGAACAGCATGAATACGATCTGCTTGCCCTTGAAATTGATCTTGGCAAAGGAATAGGCCGCCAGAGAGGAGATGAGCATCTGCCCGACGATGCTGAACAGCGCGATATACAGCGTGTTGGCAAAGGCGCGCAGCATGGAGGCCTCTTCGTTCATCCACACGGTGGCGTAGTTTTGCCACTGGGCCTTGGCGGGCAGCCAGTGGAAGGGCCGGGCGAATACCTCCGGCGCGGTTTTGAGCGAGGAGAGCACCATCCATACCAGCGGAACGACAAACAACACGGCGATGAGCGATACGACGATAGTGCGCACGATGGCGGCCGCTCTTTCATTCTTTTTCATGGGGCGTTCTCCTTTCTTTAATAATGAACCCACTTCTTCTGTCCCCAGAAGTTGAGCAGGGTAATGACGAGAATAAGCACGAACAGCACCATGGACTGCGCCGCGGCATAGCCAAACTTGTAGCTGCCAAAGGCGTTGCTGTAGATTTCCACCACCATGGAGGTGTTGGCGTAGGAGGTGGAGCCCATGGTCATGATGTTGACGGAGGAGAAGATTTTGAACACGGCGATCATACGCACGATGACCAGATAGAAGGTGGTGGGGGACACCATAGGCAGCGTGATGTAGAAGAACTTCTGCACGCCGTTGGCCTGGTCGATATCGGCGGCCTCGTACAGGCTGGTGGGCACGCTTTGCAGCGCGGACATGTAGATGACCAGCTCATAGCCCACGGCCGTCCAGATGACCATCACGATGATGGGAATTTTGTTCAATTGCAGGCTTACAAACCATTGCGGCGGGTTCTTTACGCCCAGCGCCAGCAGGATGGAGTTGATCACGCCGTCGTCGCGGAACATGAACTTGAACACGGCGGCCAGCGCCACAGCGCTGGAGATGTAGGGGATGAAGAAGGCCATGCGCAGCAGCTTTCTGCAATAGACCTTGTTGTTGAGAATATAGGCCAGCACCAGCGCCAGCAGGATGGAGGTGGGCACGGTGGCGATGGAATAGATGAACGTGTTGGCAAAGGCCTGGCCGAAGCGGCGATCCTTGGCCAGGTTGGCAAAGTTCTGCAGGCCGACCCACTTGAGCTTTTTCCAGCCGCCCAGGAAATTCCACTTGGTAAAGGACAGGCCGATGGAGGCGAAGAAGGGGAAGGCCACGAAGACCAGAAATACAATCAGCGCGGGCAGGATGAAGGCATATCCGATGAGGGTTTCCTGCCGCTGCAGGGCGCTGGTGCGCCTTGTCAGCCGCTTGCGGGCTGCCAGATCAGGGTTGGACATGGTGTTTTCCTCATTTCTATGGCCCTCCCGCCCCTTGGCGAGGCGGGAGGGCGCTGTGTTGCTTCAATCCGCCCAGGGATTGAAATCAGTCAGCGTTCTTGATGGCTTCGTCGGCAACCTGCTTGGCCTGGGCCATGGCTTCCTCGGCGGTCATCAGGCCCTGGTGCGCATAGCGGGTGTACTCGTTGATCGCCTTGTTCACATCGGAGTAGGCGGTCAGGATGGTGTCGGTGTAGGGAGGATTGTCATAGTTGACAACCACGCGCTTGAAGGATTCCACGTCCACCAGCTTCTGGGCGTTTTCTTCGCTGCCGAATACCAGATCGACCAGCGCGTTGGTATCGGTGCCCTTCCAGGAGGACTGATGGCCGGCGCAGATCAGGTAGCGGGAGCCGTAGGTGGAATACCAGGCCAGCCAGTACCAGGCAGCCTCTTCATCGGCGCAGTTGGCGGCGATGCCGGCATGGGAGAAGTTGGATACGCCCGCCATATAGTTGGTCTGGCCCTTTTCCTCTACCGGCCAGGGGGCGAAACCGGTGATCCACTGGGTGGGATACTTTTCGGTATCGCGGATGAAGCGCACCATGTTGGGGCTGATGGCGGAGGCTACGGTGTGGCCCATGAACACGTCCTGGGTCTGGATGTTATCGTTGCGGTACACCTCGAGGGGATACCAGATCTTGTCCTCCACTTCGGCCTTGATCTCGCGCTTGAGGGCGTTGACGATCAGGGGATCGGTGAAGTTGGACAGGCCGTCCGCGCCGTAGTACTGGTCGTGGCCGTTTACCTGATACCATACATAGGTGAAGTAGTTGACGCTGTGGTAGTCGGAGCCGCCGTACAGCACGGTGTTGCCCGCTTCGTCCTTCTTGGTCATGGCGGCGCTGGCAGCCAGATACTCATCCCACGTCCACTCGGTGGGCAGCTCGCCCAGGCCCGCTTCGTTCCAATCGTTCATGTTAATGGAAACATAGTAGCTCAGGCCGCCGCAGGGGAAGGTGTAGTAGGTATCCTCGTACTTGTACACATCGGTGCCCCAGTTGTCTACCAGGTTGATGTTGTACTTTTCGATGTAGTCGGTCAGCTCCATGTACAGGCCGTTTTCCCAGCGCTGATAGGCGTTGGCCAGGCCGAAGGAGGCCAGCACGTCGATTTCACCGCTCATCAGGGCGGCGTTGACGGCCAGGTTGCCGTCAGAGTTGTTGTTGTAGGTGGTCAGCTCGATCTTGACGTTGGGGTAGGTCTGGTTGAACTCGGCGATCATGTCGTCCATGCCCTGGGAGCCCTTGAAGGGAATCCAGAAGCGCACGGTGCCGGTGACGGCGGCGGGATCCTTGGACAGGATCCAGGAGGTGATGTCGGGCTGCTCATCGGCCATGGCCATGGGGAGGGCGCACAGCAGCAGCACCAGCGCGGTCAGGAAAGCGAGTGCCTTTTTCATGTGGGGTACCTCTTTCTTTTATATTTTGGAAACGCCGTGGCGTTTACCATTCTGCATCAGTCAGCCCAGGAATGCGCCCTGCTCGCGCAGGGTATGGCGCAGGGCCTGTACGTCGATCTGCCGGGGGGAGATATGCGCGGCGACAGCCTGCGCGGCGGCTGTGCCCGCCGCCTGCCCCAGCGCCATGCAGGGGGGCATCACGCGGATGGCCCCGGCGGCCTCGGAAGTGGCCGATACGCTGCGCCCGGCCACCAGCAGGTTTTCCACCTTCAGGGGCACAAGGCAGCGGTAGGGCACGCCGTAGTACTCGCCGTTTTCCACCGTGACGTATTCGTTGCTCATCGGGCCGAAGCGCCCGTGCACATCGATGGAGTTGGCGGCCAGCAGGATGCTGTCGTCAAAGAGCACGCCGTGCAGCACATCGTCGGTGGTCAGGATATATTCGCCCTTGATGTGCCGCGTTTCGCGCACGCCGATGTGCGCGGGCGTGCTCATCAGCACGGCGTTTTCGCAGCCGGGCACGTATTTTTTGAGAAAGCGGAAAATCTGCTGCACCTGCTCGCGGCCTTCCATTTCGGCGCGGGACAGCTGATCGGGATCGGTGGCGTCCACGCCCATGATGCGGGAGGTGTTGATGTTCCACTCATCCTCGCGCACGCCGCGGAACATGCCGATGGATACGCGCTGCAAATCCCAGTCGCCATTGGCGCGGGCCTGGGCCACCCGCCAGTGGAAGGAGCGGTAGTTTACGCCGTCCTTGCGGTAAAAGTTATTGCGGTTCGCATCGATATCGGCCTCCACCCTGGCGGAATCCACATTGCCGATGCGGAAGAACATCGTCACCGGCTGGATGCGGCCGCTGGCCTCATCGCCCATCTCGCAGGGCACGCCGCTGCGATAGGCAACGTCCGCGTCGCCCGTGCAGTCGATTACGATATCGCTCTTTACCAGCTTCAGCCCGCCCTTGGTCATGATGACCAGGCCGGTCAGGCGGTTTTCCTCCATCACAGGGGATACGAACGTGCTGTGGAACAGCACCTGCACCCCGGCCTCGCAGCACATTTCATCCAGCACCACCTTGAGCGTTTCTGCGTCAAAGGGGGTGACATGCTTGTGGCCGACGATGATATAGGAGGTAAAGGCCGAGCCTGCGGGCACCTCGCCAGGGTCGATGGCCGCGCCGCGGACGACCAGGCGATCGACGATCTCCTTGAACAGGCCGCGGATGATCATATTGTCGCCATCCTTGTCATAGCAGGTCATAAAAGGATTGACCTGCCCCAGCGTCGCCATGCCGCCCAGGCAGTTGCCGCTTTCAATCAGCAGGGTTTTGGCGCCGCTGCGCGCGGCCGCAATGGCGGCGCATACGCCTGCCGGGCCGCCGCCCACTACCGTCACCTGCGCGGCGTAGCTTTCATCCAGCGCACAGGAAAAATTGTACATGCTCGGTTCCTCCCCTTGTTTATTCCTGGTCAAACAGCGTGCAGCCCGCCTTTTGCAGCGCATCCTGCACCAGATGATAATCCAGCTCGCGCGGCAGCTCCCCGCGCCTGGCGCACAGCGCCGCTGCCGTGCCCGCCGCCTGACCCGTAGCCAGGCAGATGGCCATCACGCGGTAGGATGCGTGCGCGCGGTGCGTGCCGCTGATGCAGCGCCCGGCGGTCAGCATGCCGTCCACGCCGCGCGGAACCAGCGCGCCGTAGGGGATATCATAGGGAATGGCGGGCTGGGAGTGCCCCTCGGCCTGGCCGCCGCCCGCGGGATTGTGGATATCGATCAGGAACCATGCCTTGTGCACCACCACGTCGGGACAGCGCGTGCCTGTTTCCACATCGATATCCTCGATGCGGCGCAGGCCCTCGATACGGCGCGTCTCGCGCACGCCCAGCGTGGCGGCGGAGGACTTGACGCGGCAGTTTTCATAGCCGGGCACATACTTGCGCAGGAAAGCGACGATCCTGTCAATCTGCGCGCGCAGGGTCAGCTCGGCTGTTACCTCGTCCCTGGGGGTCAGGATATCCAGGCCGTTTGCCTGGGTGGCGTTCACATTGCGCTCGCCGGGATAGAAGGTTTTGTGCAGGCGCACGATGGATACGTTCTGGGGCAGCTCGCCGCGCTCACAGCACTCGCGGCACAGCCGGCTGTATTTTTTGCCGTCGGGCAGGGTGACGGGATCGCTGCCGCCAAAGCAGGACAGCGCCCGGCTTTCATCCAGATGATCGACCAGAAACTCGATGGTTACAGGCTGGCAGCGGCCATCCTGCTCGCGGCCGATGTGATACTGCGCGCCCGCGCGCATCGCGGCAAAGCCGTCGCCCGTCGCGTCGATGACCACGCTGGCGTGCAACTCCTGCAGGCCCAGCGCCGTGCCTGCCAGCACGCCCGTCACGCGGGAGCCGTCCTTGAGCACCTCCACCACCGGGGTGTGCAGGAAGATCTCCACGCCGCTTTCGTGCGTCAGGCGCAGCAGGCGCTCCTTGGCCTCTTCCACATCCACGTGGATTTCGCGCCCGTTGCGCGTGGCGGTCAGCGGCACATCCTCATGGCCCTCGGCCAGCAGGGCGACGATTTCATCATAAAAGCTGCCTGGGGCGACATTGCCCAGGATGGGCTGTACCTGTCCGGCGGTGAGCATGCCGCCCAGCAGGCCGCCGCGCTCCAGAAGGACGGTGCGTGCGCCCATGCGCGCTGCGGCAACCGCCGCGCCAACGCCCGCCGGGCCGCCGCCCACCACAAGCACATCAAACTGCAAAGAGGGAACAGTAGCGGAAATCATGGCTGTTTTCGGCTCCTTTTTGATTTTTGTACCGGTCTAAAAATTAAAAATAAGAAAAAGATCGGGTTTTTTATGTTAAACGCTTTCGCGCTCAACCATATAGGAAGGCACCACGATGGAGCGCATGGGCTGCTTGGGATCGGCCAGGCGGGAAAGCATCATCTCCGCCGCCTGCGCGCCCATGGCGTCCTGGCGGATGTTAACGGCCGTCAGCGGCGGCGTGGCGTAGCCGCACAGGGAATTATCCTCGTAGGAGATGATGGAAACGTCCTGCGGCACGCGCAGACCCGTCTCGTACAGAAAGCGCATCGCACCCAAGGCGGCCTGGGGGTTAGCACCCACCAGCCCATCGAAACGGCGGCCCGCCTGCCAGCTTTCGCGCAGCGCCTGGCAGGCGCTTTCGCCGTTGTTGTGCTGGCCGTAGAGCACCATATCCGGCTGGAAGGGCGTGCCCGTATCGCGGCAGAAGCGCTGCATGGCGCGCAGGCGCGGCTGCGCGGACAGGAAGGTGTGCGGGCAGTTCATCAGGCCGATCTGGCGGCGGCCGCGCTGATAAAGCGCCATCAGCGCGTCATAGGTGCCGCCCTCCAGGTTGGAAATCACGCAGTCGCACAGGGTAGAGGGCGAGTCGATGCCCACCGCCACCAGCGGGATGCCCGTGGCCAGGCAGTCCGGCAGCAGATGGCCGTCCAGAAAGCCGCCCAGCAGGAACACGCCGTCCACCTTGCGCTCGCGCAGGAGCTTGGGCAGCTGCGGCGCGCCGGGAGCGGCGCTGGGCAGAAAATACTCAATGATCACGCTGTATTCGCTGTCGGCCAGGCGGTCAATCAGCCCCTGCATTACGTTGAGCGAAAACAGACCCACCGACTGCGAATAATCATAGCTGGCGGAGCGCTTCTGATCGGAAAGGATGACGATGCCCAGGCACTTGGTGGCGCGCCAGCTGAGGTTGCGGGCGTTGCTGTTGGGCACATAGCCGGTATCCTGAATGACGGCCAGCACCTTTTCGCGCGTTTCGGCCTTGACCAGGGGACTGTTGTTGAGCACCAGCGACACCGTGCTGCGGGAAACGCCTGCGATGGCGGCGATTTCGCGGATGGTGATCATGTGCGCGCAGCCTCCCTTGAGCTTTTAGACCGATCTAAATTGCCTGAAAATAAAATTCCCTTGTACTGGGAAGGAATAACGATTGAACTATTGCCAGTATAACGCGGAAAGACGCGGCTGTCAACTGTATTTTCAACCGGTACAAAGGAAATTTTTCTACATGCAGCGCGGCGTCAGCGCCCAAGCAGCAGCTTGGCCGCGTCCACCAGATAGCGCGCGTGATCCTCGCGCAGGGCCATGGGCAGGTGCGTGGCGGCGACTTCATAGTTGAACGTGCCCTCATAGCCGATATCGCGCAGCGCGCGCATGATTTCGTCCCAATCGATGGTGCCGAAGTAGGGCATGCTGTGGTCGTCGCGGGTGCCGTAGTTATCATGCAGGTGCAGCACGCGGATGCGCTGGCCCAGCAGGGTCATGCTTTCATACTGCGGATGCTTGCCGAAATTGGCATGGCCCACATCCCAGCATGCGCCGCACGCCATGCGGTCCACAATCTCGCGCAGCTCCTCTGGATAGGTGGTATACATGTTTTCCACGCACAGGGTTACGCCGCGGGCCTTGGCGTACTCGTTAAAGGGGGTCAGCAGCGCCACCGTGCGGTCAACCAGCGTGTGCTTTTCGGCGTCGCGCTGGGGGTGGATGACGGCGTACTTTGCGCCGATATAGGCCGAGGCGTCGATGGCGCGGCAGGTCATCTGATCGCAGAAGGCCAGGCGCTCCTTGTCCTCCATCTCATAGTTATAGAAGGGCAGGTGGGTGTGGGAGACCGCCAGGTTATTGCGGCGGATGGCGGCCAGCACGGTATCCAGATTTTGCTGCCAATCGCCGTCCAGGATGGGCTCATGCTTTTCAGGCTCCACATAAATGCTGGCGGCAAAGTTTACGTCCACCGCCTCAAAGCCCATGCGGCCAAAGAAATCCATGGCCTCGGCCATGGGCACGCGCAGATCGTTGGGACGGGCGCTGTAAAGACCGGAATTGGTGGAAATCAGCATCAAAATGCCTCCTTCAGTGTGAAACGGGTAATTTAGACCGCTCCAAATTTTCAGAAAACAGAAACTGCGCCTGGGAGATGAAGCCCTCCGCGCAGCCTGCCGTTTTCCAATAAGGTTATCTTAGCGCAAAGAAAAAGGGATGTCAAGTAAAACTAGGCGTGAATCGCGTGCACGTTGATTTCAAATTCCGCGTCGTCCAGCGGCTCGCCGAATACGTCGCAGCCCGCATAGGCAAAGCGGCGGATGCGCACGGTATCGCGGTCAATGGGGTGCAGCTGCAGCGCGCCGCGCCGCAGGATGGGACGGGACGCGCGCAGTGCCAGCGCCTCGCGGGTGATGGCCATGATCTGCGCATCCTCGTGTCCCCAGGGATAGGGGAAGCGGCAGAAGGGATCGGCCGCGCCCTCCATGCCGGCCTCGTCGCCGTAATAGACGCTGGGCATGCCGGGCAGGGCGGCGTAAAGCTTCCACATTTCGGCCAGGCGGCGGATGGCCAGCGCGCGCTGCGCATCGCTCAGGCGGCAGCCGCCGCGCTCCAGCGGATCCACCTGCTCCCAGGTTTCGCCGGCCAGCACGTTCAGCAGGCGCGCACGGTCATGACTGCCCATCAGGTTCATCAGCGAATAGAAGAAGGGCAGGGGATAGTTTTCGTGCAGGCTTTCTACCCGGCGGCAGAAGGCATAGGCGTCCAGCGTGCCGGTGACAAAGCCGATGGCGGCTTCGCGCAGGGGATAATTCATCACGCTGTCCAGCGTGTCGCCCAGGCAGTAGCAGCGCTGCGCGCCGTAGGATACCTTATTGCTCGCATCCTCCCACACCTCGCCCAGCAGGACGGCCTGAGCATCCTGCGCCCGGACGGCCGTGCGCAGATCGCGCAGAAAGCGCATGGGCAGCTCGTCCGCCACATCCAGGCGCCAGCCCGATGTGCCGGCGCGCACCCAGCGGCGCGCCACGCCATCCTCGGACAGGATAAACTGGCGATAATCCTCGTTTTCCTTGTTCACCTCGGGCAGGGTATCCACGCCCCACCAGCATTTGTACTTATCCGGAAAATGCTCAAAGGTGAACCAGCCTGCATAGGGTGAATCGGGGCTCTGATACGCGCCCACGGTGTCATAGCGGCCATAGCGGTTGAAATACAGGCTGTCGTCGCCCGTATGGCTGAACACGCCGTCCAGCAGCACGCGCATGCCGCGCTTGGCGGCTTCCTCGCACAGGCGGGTCAGATCCGCCTGCGTGCCCAGCATGGGGTCGATCCGGGTATAATCGCCGGTATCATAGCGGTGATTGCTGCGTGCCAGAAAGATGGGGTTGAGATAAAGCACGGTAACGTGCAGCGATTGCAGGTAATCGAGCTTGGAGATGATGCCCTGCAGATCGCCGCCGAAGAAATCCCGCGAGTGCGTATCGCCGTTGCGGGGATCAAACAGCGCCAGCGGGGCCTCGTCCCAGTTTTCATGCAGATAGATATCCTCGCGCGTATACCACGGCGCGCGGCTGCGGCAGAAGCGATCGGGGAAAATCTGATACATAATGCCCTCGCGCAGGAAGGCAGGGGGCGCGTAATCCCGTGCGTATACGGTGATCTGGAAGGCGGGGGGCACGCAGTCGTACACCTCGCCCACGCCGCCCAGGCCATCGTGCGCGTTGCCCAGGTATTCGGTCTGGCCATCCTCCATCACCGCCGCAAAATAGTACCACAGCAGGCATGGTGTGGCGGGCGCGGCAAAGCGCAGCTCGTAGCCGTCGCGGCCGTCGGGCTGCAGGGGGATGGTGTGCGGCTGGCCATTGACCGTAACGACGGCGTTGACAGCGCGCGGCGCGCCCTGACAATAGGCGCGCAGGCGGACGATATCGCCGCAGCGAACCGCGCCGAAGGGTGCGCGGCAATCCAGCGAGCGGGAGTCGTGATAAAGCTTCATCAAAGCACCTCGGCTGTTCAGGCTTGCAGATGCACGCGCAGCGCGCGGCCAATCAGCAGGCTGACGGCATAGCACACGGCGGCGCACAGCACCACGGCCGCGCCCACGCCGCAGCCAAGCGGCACGGATACGCACAGCCCTGCCACGCCGCTGAATACCGAGATCAGTACGCTCAGCAGGGCATGCTGGGCAACGCTGCGGGCAATGTTGCGCGCAGCGGCGGCAGGCAGGATCAGCAGCGCGTTGATCAGCAGCACGCCCACCCAGCGGATGGAGAGCATGACGGCCACGGCCACCAGGATGACAAAGGCGTATTCCACCCATCTGACGGCGATGCCGCGGCTCTGCGCCAGCTGCGGGTTAACGGCGGTGAGCAGCAGCTGGTTATACAGCGCCGCCCACAGGATCACGCCCACGGCCAGCGCGATGGTCAGCCACAGGATATCGGCGGGCGCGATGGCCAGCACGTCGCCTACCAGGATGGAGGAGTATTTATTGTATTGCCCGCTGCCGGAAAGGATCAATAATCCCAGCGCAATGCCGGCGGAGGAGAACACGCTGATGGTGGTATCCGACGAGGCCGAGCCTGTGCGGTTGATGCGGGTGATCAGCACCGCCCACAGGATGCCGAACAGCACCAGAATCAGCGTTACGTTGCTGAGCCCCAGCAGCACGCCCAGCCCCAGCCCGGCCAGCGCGCTGTGACCCAGCGCGTCCGAGAAGAAGGCCATGCGCTTGTTCACCGCCATGGTGCCCAGCAGCGCCAGCAGCGGGGTCAGCAGCAGCAGCGCCAGCAGCGCGTTTTTCATAAAGGCGTAGCGGAACAGCTCAAAGGGCAGCAGAGCATCCATCACGCGATATACGGTTTCCATGCCTTACGCCTCCTTGCCGGCCGCCGCGGGGAAGGCCTCGCGGAAGGTTTCGCAGCCAAACACCGTATCGGGCGTGCCCTCGCACAGCACGGTTTTGTTAAGCAGCACCATGGTATCGGCGTAGCGGCGCACCAGCGACCAATCGTGGGAGATGAGCAGAATGGCCATGTGGCGGCTCTTTTTCAGCGCTGATACGGTATCCAGAAATAGGCACAGGCCGTTCTGGTCCACGCCCGATACCGGCTCGTCCAGCACCAGCAGGTCGGGGGTGGGGGTGAGGGCCATGGCCAGCAGCACGCGCTGCAATTCGCCGCCGCTGAGCTGTCCCAGCTGGCGGTTGGCCAGCTTTTCGGCGCGGGCCAGAGCCAGCGCTTCCAGTACCTGCGCGCGCGTTTTTTTGCCGACGCCCGTCCATACCGGGCGGCGCGTGAGCGATGCGGCCAGAAAGTCCGTCACGGTGACGGGCATCTGCTTGTCAAAGGGCAGCTGTTGGGGCACATAGCCCGTGCGCACCGAGCGCAGCGGCCGCTCCTGGTTATCCATATGGCGGATCTGCCCCGTATGGGGAATCTGCGACAGCAGCGCCCGCACCAGCGTGGTTTTGCCTGCGCCGTTGGGGCCCACCAGCGCGGTGAGCTGGCCGCAGTGGATGTGCATGTTCACATCGTTCAGCAGCGTATCGCCGCCGGCGGATACCGAAACATGCTCCAGCTCGATCCGGCACAGCCCGCAGTGCTCGCTGTGCATATGCTCCTGATGGTGATGGCCGTGCGTGGGATCATAGGGCGAGGGTATCTGACTCATGAGCGCTCCTTGCGGCGGATTCCGCCTGACGGGTTTGATAATCGCGGCACAGCGCGGATAACGGGCAAGCGCCGCAGTGCGGACTGCGCGCGGTGCATACCCGGCGGCCATGCCAGATCAGCCAGTGATGCGCGGCGCTCCAATCCTCGCGCGGGATGGCGCGCTGCAGCTGCTTTTCGGTATCCAGCACGTTATTGGCCTCCGCAAGACCCAGCCGGTTGCTGACGCGGAAAACGTGCGTATCCACCGCGATGGCGGGGATGTTGAAGGCGTTGGACAGCACCACGTTGGCCGTTTTGCGCCCCACGCCCGGCAGGCTGGTCAGCGCGTCCATATCGGCGGGCACCTCGCCGTTGTATTTTTCGGTGATGATCCGGCAGGCAGCCACGATGTTGGCGGCCTTGGTCTTAAAGCCGCAGGACTTTACATAAGGGTACAGCACCTCGGCCGTGGCAGCCGCCATGGCGCGGGGATTGGGAAAATCCCGGAACACGGCGGGCGTGACCTTGTTCACCTGCTTATCCGTGCATTGGGCGGACAGCATGGTGGATACCAGCATTTCATAGGGATTGGAAAAATGCAGCTCGGCCTTGGCTTCAGGGTAGGTTTCCTGCAGTACGCGCAGGATCTCGGGCTTGTTTACCGTCATTTGCGCAGCGCCCCCTCCAACGGTTTGCGGTATTTACGCAGCAGCAGCAGGAAAAGCAGGTATACGGGATACAGGATGGGCTGCATGATCAGCCGCGTGCCGATGTATTCCGCTGCGGCGGTCTTGGTGACCCAGTTGAGCGCCCAGATGGAGTTGAGCAGCGCGTAGCACACGATGGATACCAGCAGCTGGCACAGCGCGCAGCGGGCGATGGACAGATCCTTTTTGTGAAGGAACAGCGCGTAGAACAGCCCCACCAAAAAGGCCGTGAGCGTATAGCCAAAGTAGAACGAGCCCGAGCTGAACAGCAGCGCGCCCAGGATATCAGCCACTACCGCTACCGTCACCGTGGGAGCCACGCCAAAGAGCATGCCGCACACGGCGATGGGCAAAAAGCCAAAGGACAGCACCAGGGCGTTGGGGATGATGGTGATTTTGCATACCTCGGCCAGCACGATGTTCAGCGCGGCCAGCATGCCCATCACTGCGATTTCGCGCACGGTGAAGCGGCGCTTCTGCACGGCCAGGCACAGCACCATGCCAACGGCCAGGGCAATCAGAATCAAAACCGTCAAAAGCGCCGAATGCGCGCCGACAAAATCAAGAATCGCGTGCAAAACAGTATCCAGCAAAGGCAGGGCCCCCTTTATCTTATAAAAAGCAAAAACAAGCGAAAAGTGCGTTTACCAGTCCCAGTCATCCTCGGTATCGTCGCCGCGCACCGTATAGCTTTCCAGCAGGAAGGCCTGCAGGGCCTCGCGGTTTACCTCATAGTCGATTTCCTGCGTGGCCATTTCGTAATAGTAGAATTCATGCCCCGTATTGCCCACCGGGATACGCAGCTGCTCAATCTCGGCGCTGCGCAGGTCAAAGGCATAGCCTGCGGCGGTCATCATATCGGCCAGGGTCATGTTGGTTTCCACAATGCTGTTCCATACGGTCACGGTGGCCAGCTTGATGGCCTCGGGCCAGGTGATATCGCGCAGGCTGTCGGCCAGGGCGGATACCACGTTGCGCGCGCGGGTGGTGCGGCGATAATCGTAGCTTTCGCCGTTCACGCGGCCGCTTGAGCGGATGCGCATGTAAATAACCGCCGCGTACCCACGGAAATGATACGTGCCCGCGCCCGACAGCACCGGCTCCGTCCAGTCGGATTTATAGGTCAGCTTGTCGCGCAGGCGGGTGGCTTCGCCGTTGGTGATGGTGATATCCACGCCGCCCAGCGCGTCGATGATCTCGCCCACGTCCGTCCAGTCCACCAGGATATATTTATCCACATCGATGCCGAAATGCGTTTTGAAAACGTTGAGCAGCGCGTCAAAGCCAAAGCGTGCGGCAATCCCGTTGATGCGGCCGTATCTGCCGTCGGGGCGCAGCACCAGCATATCGCGGATAAAGGAGGTAAGCATGATGCGGTGCGCCACGGTATCCACCGTTACCAGCATGATGCCGTCGGTGGAATGATCCATCGCGTCGCCGCTGCCGCAGTTCCAGGAGTCGGCGCACAGCAGCAGATAGTGGTGTATGCCCTCGGGCGTTTGGGGAATCTCCTCCGGCGCGTAGGTGGGGATGGGCTTGGGGTCCTGCTGCGCCAGCGCGCAGGCAGGCAGGGACAGGCAGAGAATCAGTACGATAGAAAGAATTTTCTTCAGCATGGCGTAGTACCTCCCGTAGCGGGGTCGTATTGTTCAATGGGAATCTGCGCGTCGTGAAACAGCTGCAGCGAGAAATCGTCCGGGTATCCCTGCTCGTACACAACGCGGCGGATCCCGGCGTTGATGATCATGCGCGTGCACAGCGAGCAGGGCTGATGCGTGCAGTAAAGCGTCGCGCCGTCGATGGACACGCCCAGCCTGGCAGCCTGAATGATGGCGTTTTGCTCGGCATGCACGGCATAGCAGATTTCAGCGTGCGTGCCGCTTGCCACTCCCAGCTTGCGGCGCAGGCACTCGCCGCGCTCCTTGCAGGTGGGCAGGCCGGAGGGCGCGCCGTTGTAGCCGGTGGTCATCACGCGCTTGTCCTTTACAATCACAGCGCCGATGGCCCGGCCGGGGGTATAGCAGCTGGTCCAGGTGGATACCAGATGCGCCATATCCATAAAGCGAACATCCCACTTGTGCAAGCAATCGCCTCCAAACGCAGCGCATAACATACGCATAATACCATATCATTGTATCCTGTTGTGCGGTGGCTGTCAATTGCATGAAAAGTAAAAAATGAAGGAGACGAAGCTCCTTCAAAGATAATGCCTGGTTCAGGGGATGGCCTTTTTTAGCCTTTTACCGCGCCCGCGGTTACGCCCGCGATGATGTACTTCTGGCAGCACAGGTAGAAGATGATGATGGGCAGGATGCTCAGCATAATCAGCGCCATCATGGCGCCCAGGTCTACATGGCCGTAGCTGCCCTGCAGATACTGGATGTGGATGGGGATGGTCTTGTACTTGGTGCTGTCCAATACCAGATAGGGCAGCAGATAGTCGTTCCATACCCACATGATTTCCAGCACGCCCACGGAAATGAAGATGGGCTTCATGATGGGCAGCACCACGCCGAAGAACGTGCGGATGGGCCCGCAGCCGTCGATGGCCGCAGCTTCCTCCATGGCCAGGGGCATGCCCTTGACAAAGCCGCTGAACATAAACACCGCCAGGCCCGCGCCAAAGCCCAGGTACACCACGGGGATGGTCCAGGGGGTGTTCAGGTTGAGCGTATAGGCCGTGCGCGCCAGGGTGAACATGACCATCTGGAAGGGCACCACCATGGAGAACACGCACAGGTAGTATACAACCTTGGAGGCGATATCATCCACGCGGGAGATATACCACGCCGCCATGGAGGTGCACAGCAGGATCAGCAGGGCCGACAGGATGGTAATTACAAAGCTGTAGCCTGCCGAATACAGGAAGGGATACGCGCCGGAGGTGAGGCCGTTTACGTAGTTGCTCCAGCCCACAAAGGTTTCTTTGTTGGGCAGGGCGAACACCTGCGAGTTGACGGCAATGTTGTCCTTAAAGCTGTTGATCAGCACCACGGCGATGGGCATCAGATAAAACAGGCTGATCATTGCGAAAAGCACGGACAGCGCAACGCCCCATTTTTTGCTGGTACGCATCACTGCTGCACCTCCTTTTCATGGGTCGCGCGCAGCTGAATCAGCGCGATGGCGGCCACCAGGATAAAGAACAGCACGGCCTTGGCCTGGCCTACGCCGCGGGATTTTGCATTCATATAAAAGGTGTTGTAGATGTTCAGCGCCAGCATCTCGGTGGTTTTGATCTGCACGCCGTTCTGGAAGATGTAGGGACGGCCCTCGTTGAGCACCATGTTCTGGTCAAACAGCTTAAAGGAGTTGGTCAGCGTCAGGAAGGTGCAGATGGTGATGGAGGGCATGACGGTGGGGATGGTGATCTTCCACAGGATCTGCCAGCTGTTCGCGCCGTCGATACGCGCGGCTTCCAGCATATCCTCGGATACCGATTGCAGGCCGGCGATATAGATAATCATCATATAGCCCACCTGCTGCCAGCACATCAGCACAATCAGACCCCAGAAGCCATAGTGGGTATTGAGCACGATGGCCGTGGGCAGGATGCCGTTGAAGATGCGCTGCCAGATGTAGCCCAGCACGATGCCGCCGATCAGGTTGGGCATGAAAAACACGCCGCGGTAGATATTGGCCCCCGGAATCTTGCGTGTGAGGGCGTAGGCCACGGCGAAGGACAGCACGTTAATCAGGATCAGCGATACAATGGCTACCAGCGCCGTATACCAGAAGGCATGCAGAAAGCTGGCGTCCGTCAGCGCCTTCTGATAGTTTTGCAGCCCCACCCATTTGGCGTTGCTGGTGGTGGTAAAGGTGCAGAAGGAAAGATAAAGCCCCTTTACAAACGGCCAGAGAAAGCCGATGCAGAACGCCGCGAAGGTAGGCAGCAGAAAGATGGCGAAGCAGCGCTGAATCGGGCGGCGAATCAGGCGCGAATTGACGGCGACGGTTTCTTTTTTACGCTTGGGCTGCGTTATTTGCTGCATGGTAAATCCCCCTGTACGGAAAAATCGGGGGGCGGGAATGATCCCGCTCCCCCGCGCTTAGGTTTTCTTAGTTTTCGCTGGCATACTGCACGGCCCAGCCCTGAACGAACGCATCAACCACGTTGTCCCAGCTGCCGCCGGCGCAATACTGCATCATGGCGTCCACAACGCCCGCGCGCCACGCGTCAACGTTGGGGGTATGGTTGAACGCCCAGGTGACCACGTAGTTGCCCTCGGCAATGTAGGCGTTGGCGTCGTTGAAGAATACGTTGGAGGAAGCCTTGGCAGCCTTGAAGGGGATGGGGCCAAACTGCTCGGCCATCATCGCGGTGCCTTCTTCGCTGGTGACAACCCAGTACAGGAAGTCCAGGGTCGCCTTGATATCGGCCTCGGAAGCCTTGGAGTTGACAGCCCAGCAGTTCTCGGTGCCGCAGCACAGGCCGGCCTTTTCCTCGCCCTCAACGCCGCAGTAGATGGGGATCATGGCCAGGTCTTCGGACTTCATGCCGAACTTTTCGCCAATCAGGTTGGCGTATTCCCAGGTGCCGTTCTGATAGAAGGCAGCCTTGCCGGTGCCGAACTCGGATTCAGCCTGATCGCCGGTAGCGGTGGCCAGATCGGCGGGCTTGGTGGCGGAGTTGTTGATGTACAGATCCCAGATGTTCTTGAAGTTATCCAGGTAGGTGCCCTTGATGGTGGCGGGCTTCTCGGTTACGTTGTCATCGCGGAACTCGTAGTACAGGGGCATGTTGGCCAGATGGCCGGAGAAGCGCCAGGAGGAGGAGCCGTCCAGGCCGGCGGAGGTGAAGGCGTCAAAGCCCAGCTCCGCAGCGCGGGCGTGGATATCCTCGGCAACAGCCTTCAGGCTGGCGAAATCCTTGATTTCCTCCAGCTTGTGGCCGGCCTTTTCCAGCAGAGCCTTGTTGACGATGATGCCGAAAGCCTCGTAGCAGTAACCGGCGGCCAGCAGCTCGCCGTTTTCGCCGTAGAGGTTGAAGTCGGCGGTGGTCATTTCGTTGGCGAAATCAGTGCCGTTCAGATCCAGCATGTAATCGCGCCAGGTCTGGAGACCGGACAGGTTGCCGCACTGGAACAGGGTGGGGGCAGCGCTGCTCTTGTCCATTTCAGCGGTCAGGGTCTGGGAGTAGGTGCCGGAAGCGGCGGTCACGACAGTCACCTGCACACCGGTCTTTTTGGTATAGGTCTTGGCCAGCTCCTGCCAGGCGGCGTCGGCTTCAGGCTTGAAGTTGAGGTAGTACACCTTGCCGTCCTCGGCGGAGGCAACGGAGGCGACCATCGTCATTGCCAGGCACAGAGCCAGAAGCAGTGCGAAGAACTTTTTCATAAAGGTATCGCTCCTTTTTGCGGATAAACCGCGAATTTGCGCTGGGGAAAGGGCCTTATCCATATTCGATTATCGCTCGCTTCCCTGCTGCAACGGTATCATATACGATTTTGTGCTATTTGTCAATATTTTTAGCAAAAAAATTGGGAGAATACAAAATGGCAACCGTTTGCATGGTATAAAAATACACAATACTGACTATTTACCGTCAATGGAGAGCAGCTGCAGAAATTCCCGCATGGGCCGGGTGACAAAGCGGCTGCGCTTGTACACCAGGCTCACCGCGCGGCGCGCGTGCGGACTATCCAACAGGTAGAAATTCAGCCTTTCGTCGGGCGGCACGCTGCAGGCCAGCGTGTCGCTGACAAAGGTAACGCCCAGCCCGTAGCAGGCCAGGTTGTAGGCCGTCAGCTGCTGATCCAGCAGCAGCCGCGCGCCGGGGCGGAAGCCCGCCTTGGCGCACAGCCTGTCGGCGCGCTGACGGGTATCATTGCCCTCCTTGAGCAATAGAAACGGCTCGTCCCTGAACAGCGCCAGCGGCACGCCCGGCGCGTCCCTGCCTGCCTGCAGCTCCTCCGCCGTCAGCCGATAGGCCGCGGCGGCCTCGTTGACTGCAAAGCCGGCGGGCACGGCCAGCAGCAGCCGCTCGGCGCGATAGGCAATGCTGTCGTATACCGCAGGGTCGAACGCGCAGTTTTCCATCACAAAGTCCAGCTCGCCCTCGCGCAGCTCGCGCTCCAGCGCGGCGGTGTGCGCCTCCAGAATGCGCACCTGCACGCGGGGAAAGCGATCCGAAAACGCGCTGATCAGCGGCGGCAGCACATAGGAGGTAAACAGCGTGGTGCCGCCCAGCGCCAGCGTGCCGCTAAGACACGCCTCGGTATCGCTGATATATTGCTGAAAGGAGCCCTCGATTTCCATGATCTGCTCGGCCGCGCGGATATACTGCCGCCCGGTCTCGGTCAGGCCGATGGGCATGGTGCTGCGGTCAAACAGCGGGCTGCCTACGCGCTCCTCGGCCTTTTTGATCATCAGGCTCAGCGAAGGCTGGGAGATATACAGCTTCTGCGCCGCGCGGGAAAAGCTGCGCTCGCGGTAGACCTCGTAAACATAGCGCATCTCTCGGAACATGGCCGACCTCCGATCTCATCTTCTTATAGATAAAAATAAATAAGAGAGATAACAATATAAGTATTTGCAGATAGTATAACAGCTTCATATAATAATATCAACAACAATCTGCGATATGCGAAAGGGGCGGCCAACCATGAGCGAGGCGTTCAGGATTGAGCATGATATCATCGGGGAAATGCACATTCCCCAGGATGTTTACTACGGCATCCATTCCGTCCGCGCGGCGGAGAACTTTCCCATCACCGGCCAGCGCCTGCAAAAGGATATGATCGTCAGCATCGCCTGGATCAAAAAGGCCTGCGCGCGCGCCAACCTGGCCGCCGGCACCATCCGGGAGGACGTATCCCACGCCATCGAGCAGGCGTGCGATGAGATCATCGCCGGCAGACTGCACGATCAGTTCATCGTCGATCCCATCCAGGGCGGCGCGGGCACCAGCACCAATATGAACGCCAACGAGGTCATCGCCAACCGCGCCATCGAGATCCTGGGCGGCAAAAAGGGCGATTATACGCTGGTGAACCCCAACGACGACGTGAACTGCGGCCAGTCCACCAACGATGTGTATCCCTCCTGCGGCAAGATGACGCTGCATACCTTCGCCCTGCGCCTGCTGGCCGAGCTGCAGCGGCTGATCGACGCGATGGACGAAAAGGCCCGCGAGTTTGACGCGGTGGTCAAGATGGGACGCACCCAGCTGCAGGACGCGGTGCCCATCCGACTGGGGCAGGAGTTTGCCGCCTATGCCGCCGTGCTGCGCCGCGAATACCGCCGCATCGACCGCGCCCGGGCGGAGCAGCTGCTTTTGAACCTGGGCGGCACGGCTGTGGGCACGGGCATCAACGCAGCCCCGGTCTTTGTGCGCAGCGTGGTGCCTATCCTGGCTGAAATGACGGGCATCCCCTTTGCGCAAAGCGATAATCTGATCGACGCGACGCAGAACCTGGACTGCTATGTCACCCTGTCCTCCGCGCTCAAAAGCTGCGGCGTCAGCCTGTCCAAGATCTGCAACGATCTGCGGCTGATGTCCTCCGGCCCGCGCGACGGCCTGGGCGAAATCAACCTGCCCGCGCGGCAGAACGGCTCCTCCATCATGCCCGGCAAGGTCAATCCCGTCATTGCCGAGGTGGTCAATCAGATTGCCTTCCGCCTGATCGGCTTTGATATGACCGTCACCATGGCGGCCGAGGCCGGCCAGCTGGAGCTGAACGCCTTTGAGCCGGTGATCTTTGACAGCCTGTGCCAGGGCATGGCGCAATTGACCAACGGCCTGCGCACGCTGACGGATCACTGCGTCAGCGGCATTGTGGCCAACGTCGCCCTGTGCCGGGAGGAGATCAACCGCTCGGTGGGCATCGTGACGGCGCTGTGCCCGCTGATTGGCTACGACGCGGCCTGCTCCCTGGCCAAGGAGTCCCTGCGCACGCGCGTGCCCGTGGGCCAGCTGGCGGTGGAGCGCGGGCTGCTTACCGCCGAGCAGGCGGAGGCGGCGCTGGATCCCATGCGGATGACGATCATCCCCGAAAATTAATAGCGACCAAAAGCGTTTATGCGCCCCGGCGATTGCCGGGGCGCTTTTGTCTTGTGATGAAGCATATCTTTGTGTATAATGGTTTTATCATTTCATTATTCTACAGGCTCAAGGCAGGGAGAAGGCGCTATGGAGGATCGGCAGCTGGTCGCAATCGTTCCCTCGCCCCGGCAGCTGGCGCTGCAGGAGATGGGGTTTTACGGCTTTATTCATTTTTCCATCAATACCTTTACCGACCGGGAATGGGGCGACGGCACGGACAGCCCTGCGCTGTTTGCGCCTGCCCGCCTGGATGCGCGGCAGTGGGCCCGGTGCCTGCGCAGCGCCGGCATGAAGGGGATGATTCTGACCTGCAAGCACCACGACGGCTTTTGCCTGTGGCCCAGCCGCGCGACGGATTATACCGTCGCGGCCAGCCCTTACCGGCAGGATGTGGTGGCCCAGGCCGCCGAAGCCTGCCGCGCGGAGGGCCTGCGCTTCGGCGTATATCTGTCGCCCTGGGACCGCAATCAGCCCCTGTACGGCACGGGCAGGCCCTACGATGATTTCTTTGTGCGCCAGCTGACCGAGCTGCTGACCGGCTATGGGGAGATATGCAGCGTGTGGCTGGACGGCGCGTGCGGCGAGGGCCCGAACGGCCGCAGGCAGCGCTATGATTGGGAGCGCTATTACCGTACCATCCGTACCCTGCAGCCCGAGGCGTGCATCCATGTGTGCGGGCCGGATATCCGCTGGTGCGGCAACGAGGCGGGGGATACCCGCGAATCGGAATGGAGCGTGGTGCCCCGCCGCACGCGGGATACCGAAAAAATCGCCTCTATGAGCCAGCAGGCGGACGGCGCGGATTTTCGCCTGCGTACCATCCGCGCGCAGGACCGCGATCTGGGCAGCCGGGAAATCCTGAAAAACGAAACCGATCTGGTCTGGTATCCGGCGGAGGTGAACACCTCCATCCGGCCGGGGTGGTTTTATCATCCGGCGGAGGACGGCCAGGTAAAGCCGCTGGAAAAGCTGCTGGAGATTTATGAAAAGTCGGTGGGCGGCAACGCGGCCTTCCTGCTCAACGTGCCGCCCGACCGCGAGGGCCGCGTGCACGCTGCGGACGCGCGCCGTCTGCAGGAGCTGGGGGATGCGCTGCGCGCGCGTTTTGCCCATAACCTGCTGCCCGAGGCATGCGAAATCACAGCCTCTCCCGCCCGGCCAGGGTGTGAAATCAAACATGTGCTTTGCCAGGACGAGGCCTATTACATGCCGTGCGGCGATGCGGGAGAATGGCAGGTCACCGTGCGCTGGGACGCGCCGCAGCGCATCGGCTATGTGCTGCTGCGCGAGCAGCTGCGCCTGAGCCAGCGGATCGAGCGCTTTGCGCTGGAGGCGTGGGTGGACGGCGCATGGCAGAGGGCCGCGGCTGGCACGGTGGTGGGCAGCCGGCGCATTGTAAATCTGCACGGGCAATGCGTGCAGGGGCTGCGCCTGCGCGTGCTGGACAGCCGCCTTGCGCCGGCGCTGCGCTTTTTCGGCGCGTATGAGGCGGCGCGGGAAACAATATAAAAACTGCCGCGCAGCAGCGAAAAATATTGCGGCGGCTTGCAATTTGTGATATATTGTATATGTGGAAAGTTTTGCTTTATCAGTAATTTTGGAGGGATTGCAATGAGAAAGACCAAGATTGTCTGCACCCTGGGCCCCGCCAGCGCGGATGAAAAAGTGATGGAAGCCATGCTACGCGCGGGCATGAACGTGGCCCGGTTCAACTTTTCTCATGGCACCCATGAATCGCACCGCGAAATGATGCAGCGCTTCCGCGCCGTGCGCGATCGTCTGGGTGTGGCCGCCGCTGTGATGCTGGATACCAAGGGCCCCGAAATCCGCCTGAAGGATATGGCGGGCGGCGAGGCCATGCTGGCAGACGGGGCGGAGTTTATCCTGACCGCCCGCGATGTGCAGGGCGACGCCGCGCAGGTATCCATCACCTATGCCGATTTGCCGCGCGAGGTGAAGGCGGGCGACCGCATCCTCATCGACGACGGCCGCGTATCCCTGCGCGTGCAGGAAACCAGCGATACCGATATCCGCTGCCTGGTGGAGCATGGCGGACGCATCGCCACCCATAAGGGCGTAAACGTGCCCGGCGTGCACCTGAACATGCCTTACCTGAGCGAGGCGGACAAGTCCGACCTGATCTTCGGCATTGAAAACGATGTGGATTTTGTGGCTGCGTCCTTTGCCCGCAGCGCGCAGGATATGATCGAAATGCGCCGCTTCCTCAACTACCACGGCGGCCATCGCGTGCGCGTGATCGCCAAAATTGAAAACGGCGAGGGCGTGGATAACTTTGACGAGATCCTCTCCCACTGCGACGGCATCATGGTGGCGCGCGGCGATATGGGCGTGGAGATTGCCTATGAGCGTCTGCCCGGCCTGCAGAAGCGCTTTATCCGCCGGTGCTATCAGGCGGGCAAGGTGGCCATTACCGCCACGCAGATGCTGGAATCCATGATCGCCAGCCCCAGCCCCACCCGCGCCGAGATTACCGATGTGGCCAACGCCGTGTTTGACGGCACATCAGCCGTGATGCTTTCGGGCGAAAGCGCCAGCGGCCGCTATCCTGTGGAGGCCGTGGCCGCCATGGCGCGCATTGCCGCGCAGGCGGAGTGCGACGCCTTCGATATGGGCGTGTACAAGGGCTTTGATCACGATATGGACACGAGCGACGCGACCAACGCCATCTGCGACGCGGCGTGCACCACGGCGCGGGATGTGGGCGCGCGCGCCATCCTGACGGTGACGATGACGGGCCGCAGCGCGCGGGGGATTTCCAAGTTCCGCCCGGAGGAGCCCATCGTGGGCGCAACCCCCGATGAAAAGACCTTCCAGCAGCTGTCCCTGTCCTGGGGCGTGTATCCTGTGCGTTCGCTGCGGCAGAACTCCACCGAGGAGCTGTGCCGCCATGTGGTGGACTGCGCGCGCAACGCCGATGTGATCGACGAGGGCGACCTGGTGGTCATCACCGCGGGCGAGCCGCAGGATGTAAGCAAGGGCACGACGCTGCTGCGCGTGCAGAACGCCTGATCTGATTTGAATGAAAAGCACATAGTGCCGCCCAGGGCGGCTGAGCATGCGCGAAAACGTGTTTCGCCGTTTGCCAGCCTCACTGGGCGGCGTTTTGCGTCAGCGGTCGGCGGGGCGGGGTGCTTCGCGCTTGGGCTGGGGATGCACGTGCATCATGCGCCGGACCGGCTGCGTATCCTCATCCGCCGGCATGGCGGGCAGCATGCCCGTCCATTCGTTGGCCGAGGCCACGGTCTCCACGTCGTCAATCGGACGGCTGGATTTTTTCCAATGCTCGCTCATTTGCCTCACCTCCCGCATCAGTATGCGCATAAGCGCACCGCGCATGCGCGTTGGAATATGCTGATAAGGAAGGGAGGAAACCGCGATGCAGCCGGTATTGTGGATGGTGCTCGGCGTGCCGGCCGGCTTTCTGGCGCGTTTTTTGCTGGGCTGCGATACGGCAAAATGGTATTGGAACCTGCTGTGCGGCGTACTGGGCGCGGCGCTGGCGGCGCAGGCTGCGCGCTGCTGCGGCTGGCCAGGCGTGTATCGTGCCGATCTTTACGGCCTGACGCTGTCCGTTGTGGGCGCGTGCCTGCTGCAGGGGACGGCGCTGCTGATTGCAAAAAAGCTGAAATAATCGAATTGTCAAACATCTGAAATCTTATGGGGCGGCTGGGATGAGCCGCTCTTTTTATACTGCCCATTCTGTCCGAATTGTAACAACCATCAGAAACCGCTTGACATTTAATAAGACAGACTGTAGTATATAACTAAGACACGGTGTCTTATTACATGCATGGAGGAATTAACCAATGAAAGCCCAGCGCCTGCCCGACAGTGAATTTGACCTGATGCAAACCATATGGGATCAGCAGCCCCCGGTGACGACCGGCCTGCTGATGGACCTGATTGGCCGCAGCCGCAATTGGAAGGTGCAAACGGTGGTGACGCTGCTGGCGCGCCTGACCGAGCGCGGTTTTCTGCGCGTGGAAAAGGGAAACGGCCGCGAGCGCGCCTTCTACCCCATCATCTCCCGCGACGAATACCTGCGCATGGAAACCGAGAACTTTCTGGATCATTACCATCACAAAAGCGTATCCAGCCTGATCGCCGCGCTGGCGGGCGACCGCCTGTCCGATCAGGATCTGGACGAGCTGAGCGACTTTGTGCGCAAGGCTCGGGAGAGGAGCGAGGGCAAATGACCGCCTGGCTGTCCACCCTGCTGGCCTTCGCGCTGACGGTATCGGCGGTTACGCTGTGTGCGCTGGCACTTACGCCCATGCTGCGCAACAGGATCAGCGCCCGCAGCCTGTACCTGGCCTGGCTGGCCGTGCTGCTCTGCGCGCTGATCCCCATCCGCCCGCTCTCCCCGTGCCCGGTTGTCACGCTGTCCAGCGTCCCTGTGGCGCGGGCAGTGGAGGAGCCGGTGTTCACCCCGCGCCGGACGGAGACCCCTGCCACTCCCGCTGTGCAGTCCGCCGCCGTGGATTTCGTGCCCATCTATACCGGCAGCGCGGTCTCTGCGCCAACCATCACCCAGCCTGCCCGTACCCTGCAATGGGGCGCGGTACTGTGCATGGTTTACCTGACGGGCGCTGCGCTGATGCTGCTGGGCAGCCTGGCCCACCACGTGCGCTATCTGCGTATGCTGCGCCGCTGGCGAAAGCCGGTAAGCGACCGCCGTATTCTGGCGCTCTACGATGCGCTGCGCGATGAAATGGGCATACGCCGCGCCATTCCCATCTACCTTTGCCAGGCAGCCGACAGCCCCATGATCGCAGGCATTTTCCGCCCCTGCATCCTGCTGCCGGAGAACCATCTGAACCTGAGCGAGCTGCGTCTGGTGCTGCGGCACGAGCTGACGCACTATCAGCGCGGGGATCTGTATGTAAAGCTGCTGGAGCTGCTTTGCGTCAGCCTGCACTGGTATAATCCGCTGATCTACCTGGCGCGCCGCGAAATCGATTACGCCTGCGAGGCCTCCTGCGACGAGCGGGTGATGCGCGGCGCATCGCTGGATGATCGCCAGTACTATTCTGAAACCATCATCGCCGTGATCCGCCGCCAGCGGGCGCGGGGCACGGTGCTGTCTACCAGCTTCTATGGAGGAAAAAGAGGCATGAAGAACCGCATTCTTTCTATTATGAATACCCGCGCGCGGCGTTTGGGCGCGCTGCTGCTGTGCCCGGTGCTGCTGATGGCGCTGGCCTTCAGCGTGGCCTTTGCCGCCGAGCCAACTGAAAGCAGTGATAATGACGTACCCAGCCTGGCTGCGCTGATGCAGGAGCCCGGCCAGCCCATGACCGAGGATGAGGTATACGAAAAGGGTCTGCAGCTGCTTCAGGCTGTGCGCGGCAGCGATTTTCCCGCGGATGCTTCCGCCGAGCGCGCGGGCGTGGCCTTTACCACAGCTACCTTTGGCAGCGTCACCCTGCCGGTAGTGCGGGCGGATGTCCGCGTGCAGGGCAGCGGCCGCTATGCCGTCAGCTACTGGCACGCCTACCTGTCCGCCGCGACGGGCGAAGGGCTGCTGCTCACCTGCTCGGGTGAGGAGGTCTCCGCCGATCAGGAATTTGCCGCGCCCTACTATCTTCATCCCATGCTGGAGGATAACCAGGAGCAGCGCGCATTGTTTGCTACCCTGCCCCGCGCGGCCTATGTAAGCAACGCCGCCGCGCCATCCGCCAATTTCAGCGAAGGCACCACCGATTACACCTGGCCGCAAGGCACCTGCCTGAACGGAACGCCCGTCACCGTGACCGAGCTTCACCTGACGGGCAACAACGTGCCCAAGGCGCTGACCGAGGCAAAGCTGATCTACTGGGCCAAAATCACCGTGGGCGCAACAAAGGACAGCCCCGGCGTGGACGGCTCCTGGATCCCGCTGTGCGCGCTGACCTTCGCCGATGAAATGACGGGCGCGCCCGCCGCGCTGCCCGCCGGCACGGTCACGACCGACGCGGCCACGGGTCAGGTAAGCCTGTACGCCGCCTGCGACCGGGACAAGGGCGTGGTCACGGTGCTGTCCAAGGGAACGCAGGTGGAGGTGCTCAGCCGTCTGGCGCAGTTCTATCAGGTGCGGGCAGGCAAGGATTACGGCTTCCTGCCCATCGAAAACCTGGCCTTTGATACCGCCACGCAAGCGCTGATGGACAGCATCGTGCCCGAGCATTTTGCCGAGATTCAGCCCGGCATGCGGGAAAAGTACGATGAATTCATGAACCGCATCACCGCCCTGTGGGATGAGTACGGCGACAGCAACGAATGGCCGCTGGAGATCAAGGCCAAGGCCACGCAGATCCGCCTGGATTACGGCTTTGACGCCGATCTGCCAGCCCGCAACATCCTGCCCGGCGAGGGCGATATGACGCTGGAGCAGGCAACCGCCTTTGCCGACGCGCACATAAAAGAGCGCTACGGCATGACGGAGGCGGATTTCGTCTATCGCCGCTACAGCTTCTATTACGAGCCCGACGCCCCCGATGTGCATCTGTGGAACGTGTATTACGTTGTCCGCACCGGGCTGCGCAACTGCGCCGTTACCTTCAATCAGCAGGGCGAAATCCTCCGTGATTTTCAGAATTCCTATACCAACGGCAGCGGCCCGGACGATTTGGACATGAAGCAGCCCGGCTACTATATCGACTATGGCAAGCCTATGGCGTATACCGAGGACGACGAAGCCCTCGCCGCGCTGGATACCGCCTGGCAGACGCTGGAGGCTACGGTGGACGACGGCCAATTCAATCAGGAGGATTATACCGTCCGGCAGGAGCTGTGCCGCGATATCTGCCCGGATCACGACGGCAGCCTGACCTGGTGGCGGTTTACCTTCTGCAGAGATGATGAGGAAGCCGAGTTTTATGTGATTGTCGTGCGCGGGGATGAAGAAAGGGTGATTTCCAGCAACGCGGAAGACTACGCTTACAATCGCCGGTATGAGGCTGCCAGCAAGCGCATGGCGCAGGAGCAGGCCCTGCGCGGGCCGTACTACACCTGGTCGGTCGAGGAAAAGGCGGAAGCTGCAGCGTGGCTGCCCGATGACAACGCTGTCCTGCCGACCAGGCAGGATATCCCGCAGGAAAAGGCGCAGGAAATCGCTCTGGCTTACGCCGCCGGGCAGACGGGGAAGAAGCTTGAAACGCTTGCCAGCCTGCCGTGCTATTTCTACTTTGAAACGGCGGAATGGTATGAGAACATCAATCCAGCCAAAACCATCTGGCGCGTGGATATCAATATCAGCCATGGCTATGACGAGGGCATGGTGGATTATCTGTCGGTGATCATGGATTCCCGCAGCGGCGAGATTCTGGATTATTGGGATAGCCGGGTAGAAAATGGATGACACCCGGCCGCTGAAAGTCAGCTAAAGCAGTCTTTCAGCGGGCACGTCATTTTCTTGTGAGCCAAAGGCTCACGGGCAGAAAATGACATAGGAAGCAGCCTGACGGCTGCTCCTCGCGCCGTACACGCCGCCGCTGCGGAACTAAAAAGAAGGAGCTGCGCCCCTTCTTTACTTCTCGGCTAAGTTAGCTATGATTTTTGAATGACAATAAGGGGACTGCCCAGTGTGGCAGCCCCCTTGTTTTACTTGTTTCCGGCGCAGCGCGCGGCGATGTGCTGCAGGCGCGGCAGCGCGTAATCAAAGAATTTCATATAGGCGCTGCAGAAGCGCGTGCGGGAAAGATGCCCTGCGCCGTCGTCGCGGTCGCGGCGGCAGCCGCCCCGGCACAGCGGGTAATAGCGGCACTTCAGGCACTCCGCGTCCTTCTCGGCGGAAGCCTCTACAAAGCGCAGCGCGCGGCGCTTTTCATCCAGCGCGTCAAAATCATCGGTCACAAAGCTGCCAAGGCGGTAAGCGTCCAGCACATAGAAATCGCAGGGATACACGCTGCCGTCGGCCTCCACGGTGTACTGCATGCCGCAGCAGCCCATCATGCCGCAGCTTTCGGCCGGACGGCCCAGCAGCATGCCCAGGTAGTTTTCAAACTGGCGGATGTAGATGAAGCGCCCCTGCATCACATCCTCGGCCCAGCGGTCGAACAGGCGGCACAAAAACTGCGCGTACTTGTCCACCGTCAGCCAGCCCTGGTTCTCGCCGAAGGCGTCCAGGCAGGGGATGTACTGCTGCCAGCGCAGATCGTGCCGGGCAAAGAAATCATATACCAGGTCAAGCTTATCCGCCGTATCATTGGTGACGACGGTGAGAACATTGAAGGTAACGTCGTGGCGGCGCAGCAGCTGGGCGGTATCCAGCACCCGGCGCAGCGTGCCCTCGCCCCGCGCGTCGGGGCGATTTTTATTGTGCAGGCCCGCCATGCCGTCCAGCGACAGGCCGATCAGGAACTTGTTGTCCGCAAAAAACTGCGCCCATTCCTCGTTGATCAGCGTGCCGTTGGTCTGCAGGGCGTTGTCGATGCGCACGTTGTTGACATTGTATTTTTGCTGCAGCTCTACCGCGCGGCGGAAGAAATCCAGCCCGCGCAGCGTCGGCTCGCCCCCCTGAAAGCCAAAGGTGCACGCGCCCTCGGCATGCGCCAGCGCCTTGCGGATCATGGACTCCAGCACGTCCTCGGACATCAGCCCGTAATCGTCCACCTCCCGATGGGCGGTTTCATCGGCATAAAAGCAGTAGCGGCAGCGCATGTTGCAGCGGCCGGAGGCAGGCTTGATCAGCAGATTGAGCGGCGGCATGGCAAACCCTCCAGAAGGTATTTTATTTATTATAACAAAAATCGCGCGGCGGCACAATGTAAATTATCATGGCGGAATAGCGAAAAAACTTCTGGGAGGGTTGCTCTTTTACGCAACTGATGCTATAATATATTTACAAATCAACCATATTTCACCTGCAACACTAAAAGGAGGAAACACCATGAAACGGCTGCTGCTTGTCCTGCTTACTCTGATGATCATCATCCTGCCCTGCCTGGCTTCGGCCTCTCAGACGGGCTCCGCCGGCAGCAATGCCATGTCTGATCTGGAACAGCTGCAATTGCGGCTGCAGGATATGACGCAGATCTATTCCGGCGGCGAGAACGTGGAGGTTCATCGCGCGCTGGATCAGGTGGTGCTGCCCATTACTCTGTATCAGGATACCGCCGAGGGCCGGGTGGAGCTGGCAAGCTACGAGCTGCCGATCATTGAGATTACATACCGCTATATGCTGTTTATCGATCCGTACAACGGCTATACCGGCGGCTGCTTTGATGCGGAAAATTCCAACGATTATCAAAGCACGCAGCAGTATATGTGGATTCCCAAGGAGCACAACGTACAGGTGCAGTTCAATGCGCTTTCCGATGTAAGAATCGAAACAAACGGAGACAAATGCACCCTGTCCGTTACGGGCGGCGACATAGAAATCACCTATGTGAGCGAACTGGTTTATGATCAGGACGGCGCGCTGATTGAAAAGAATGAAACCACCGTGCATGCGCAGCATGATTTCAAGGCCGTGCATGAGCTGCCGGAGAAATTCTGATCATCCGCCTGATACGGGACAATGCGCGCCGATTGTGCGCGCAGCGCCTGACCCGGCGGCGACCATTGGACAGCATTGCACCATGCCCGGAGGAAATAACGCTTCCGGGCATTTTTTTGCAGGCAATTTTCCGCCTGAGGCCTGGTTTCCCTTGACAAATGGGAGGGGTTGTATCTATAATATATTGTTGGTATAGTTGGTATTGCTATACCGCCTGACAGTGTTTATACACACCATAAAGGAGGATCCCCAAATGTCTTTCAAGTACACGATCGACGGCAACGGAGCGGTCAGCCACATCGCGTATGCGTTCAGCGATGTCGCCGCTATCTACCCCATCACGCCGTCCTCCACGATGGCGGAGTACGTGGACGAGTGGGCTGCGCAGGGCCGCAAGAACCTGTTCGGTCAGACGGTTCACGTTGCCGAAATGCAGTCTGAAGCCGGCGCGGCCGGCGCTGTGCACGGCTCCCTGGCCGCTGGCGCGCTGACCACCACCTTCACCGCCTCTCAGGGCCTGCTGCTGATGATCCCCAACATGTACAAGATCTCCGGCGAGCTGCTGCCCGGCGTGTTCCATGTATCCGCCCGCGCCCTGGCCGCCCACGCGCTGTCCATCTTCGGCGATCATCAGGACGTAATGGCCTGCCGCCAGACCGGCTTTGCCATGCTGGCTTCCTCCTCCGTTCAGGAAGCGATGGATATGGCGCTGGTCGCCCATCTGGCCGCGCTGAAGGCCAGCGTGCCCTTCCTGCACTTCTTTGACGGCTTCCGCACCAGCCATGAAATCCAGAAGATCGACGCGATCGACTACGAAGACATCGCCAAGATCGTTCCCTGGGACAAGGTAAACGAGTTCCGCGCCCGCGCCCTGAACCCCGAACATCCCCATCAGGCCGGTACCGCCCAGAACCCCGATATCTACTTCCAGAACCGTGAGGCCGCCAACCGTCACTACCTGGCCACGCCCGAAATCGTTGAGGAGTGCATGAAGCAGGTAGAGTCCATCACCGGCCGCAAGTACAACCTGTTTGATTACGTGGGCGCGCCCGACGCTGAAGAAGTCGTCATCTGCATGGGCAGCGGCTGCGAAACCATCGACGAGGCCATCGAAGCCCTCAACGCGCAGGGCAAGAAGTACGGCTGCGTAAAGGTGCATCTGTTCCGCCCCTTCAGCGCCAAGCACTTCCTGGCCGCCATCCCCGCCACCTGCAAGAAGATCGCCGTGCTGGACCGCACCAAGGAGCCCGGCTCCCTGGGCGAACCGCTGTACCAGGATGTCTGCACCGTGCTGCGTGAAGCCGGCCGCGATGATATCAAGGTAGTGGGCGGCCGCTATGGTCTGGGCAGCAAGGAATTCACCCCCACCATGGTGAAGGCCGTGTACGAGAACCTGGAAGGCGAAATGAAGAATCATTTCACCGTGGGTATCAACGACGACCTGACCGGCACCTCCCTGAAGCTGGGCGAGCAGTTCAACTCCGCCCCCGCCGGCACCGTGTCCTGCAAGTTCTATGGTCTGGGCTCTGACGGTACCGTCGGCGCCAACAAGAACTCCATCAAGATCATCGGCGACCACACCGATAAGTACGCGCAGGCCTATTTCGCCTACGACTCCAAGAAGTCCGGCGGCCTGACCGTCAGCCACCTGCGCTTCGGCGATACCCCCATCCGCAGCACCTATCAGATCGATGCGGCCGATTTCATCGCCTGCCATAACCAGGCTTATGTGACTGCCTACGACATGGTATCCTCCCTGCGTGACGGCGGCACCTTCCTGCTCAACTGCCAGTGGGACGAGAGCGAGCTGGATGCTCAGCTGCCCGCCGCCATGAAGCAGCTGCTGGCCAAGAAGCACGCCAAGTTCTACATCATCAACGCTGTCAAGCTGGCCGCTCAGGTTGGCATGGGCAACCGCATCAACACCATCATGCAGGCCGCCTTCTTCAAGCTGGCCGATATCATCCCCTACGAAAAGGCCGATGAGTACATGAAGGCGTATGCCAAGAAGACCTACGGCAAGAAGGGCGACGCCGTCGTTCAGAAGAACTGGGACGCCATCGACATCGCCATCTCCGGCCTGAAGGAAGTCAAGGTTCCCGCCGAATGGGCCAATGCCGCCACCGGCGCGCAGCCCGTTGTGGTTGAGTCCACCGAGTACTTCAAGAACATCGTAAAGCCCATCCTGAATCAGGAAGGCGATAAGCTGCCCGTGAGCGCCTTCACGCCCGACGGCATGGTTCCCACCGGCACCACCAAGTTTGAAAAGCGCGGCATCGCCGTCAAGGTTCCCGAGTGGATTCCCGAGAACTGCGTACAGTGCGGCCAGTGCTCCCTGGTTTGCCCCCATGCCTGCATCCGTCCCATCCTGGTGAAGGAAGGCACCGAGGTGCCCGCCTCCTTCGTAACCAAGAAGGCCATCGGCAAGGAAGTGGCCGGCTACACCTACCGCATGCAGGTAAGCCCGCTGGACTGCACCGGCTGCGGCAACTGCGTGGAAGTGTGCCCCGCCAAGACCAAGGCCCTGGAAATGAAGCCCCTGTCCGACGAGTCCTCCGTGCAGGAAGCCAACTGGGAATTCGCCATGAAGCTGCCTGAGCCGGAAATCGCCTTCAACAAGAACACCGTCAAGGGCAGCCAGTTCATGAAGCCCCTGTTCGAGTTCTCCGGCGCCTGCGCCGGCTGCGGCGAGACCCCCTATGTCAAGCTCGTTACCCAGCTGTTCGGCGATCGCATGATGGTTGCCAACGCCACGGGCTGCTCCTCCATCTACGGCGGCTCCGCCCCCACCTGTCCCTACACTGTCAACGATAAGGGTCATGGTCCTGCCTGGGCCAACAGCCTGTTCGAAGACAACGCTGAGTTCGGCTTCGGCATGAACCTGGCTGTCAACCAGCGCCGCGCCAAGCTGGCCGAGAAGGTTGAAAAGCTGATCGCCATCGATTGGGTGACCGACGATATCAAGGCCGCCGGCAAGGAATGGCTGGAGAACATGCACAGCGCCGAGGGCAGCAAGGCTGCCGCGGCCAAGCTGATTGCTGCCTGCGAAGACGGCATCGACATGACCGGCGTTGTTTACAACGGCAAGGATCTGACCGGCACTGTGTGCGACTGCGACGCCTGCAAGGCTGCCCGCGAAGTGCTGGCCGACAAGGACCTGCTGGTCAAGAAGTCCATCTGGATCTTCGGCGGCGACGGCTGGGCCTATGATATCGGCTACGGCGGACTGGATCACGTTCTGGCGCAGAATCAGGACGTCAACGTGCTGGTTCTGGATACCGAAGTGTACTCCAACACCGGCGGCCAGTCCAGCAAGTCCACGCCTACCGGCTCGGTCGCCAAGTTTGCTGCCGCCGGTAAGCGCACCAAGAAGAAGGATCTGGGCATGATGGCCATGAGCTACGGCTATGTGTACGTGGCTACCGTCGCCATGAGCGCCAATCCTGTGCAGC
>CAKUFG010000003.1 GCA_934647235.1 uncultured Clostridia bacterium | reverse complement strand
GACGGCGTTGAGATGGTTATGCCTGGCGACAACATCGAGATGGAAGTGACCCTGATCACCCCCATCGCTATCGAGAATGGTCTGCGCTTCGCTATCCGCGAGGGCGGCCGCACCGTGGGTTCCGGCGCCGTTACCTCCATCATGGAGTAATCCCGGATTCACATCAATATAAACCGCTGCGGGCGGACTGCCCGCCCGCGGCGGATCTGACCGAAAGAGGTGTTCCATCATGGCCGCTAAGGAAGCCAGAGCAAACATCGTGCTGGCCTGCACCGAGTGCAAGCAGCGCAATTACAACACCAAAAAGAACAAGAAGAACACCCCCGACCGTATTGAGCTGAACAAGTACTGCCGTTTCTGCAGGAAACATACTGCTCACCGCGAAACGAGGTAACAGCATGGCAGACGAGAAAACGACCGTCAAGGAGAAGGCGCAAGGCACCGAGCAGCCCAAGAAAGAGGGCAAGTTCATTACCTTCTGCAAGAATCTCCCGCGCAACATTGCCACCCCCTTCAAGAACATGTGGCGTGAGCTGAAGCAGGTCACTTGGCCCACCAAGAAGGATCTGATCAACTACACCTGCATTGTGCTGGTGTTCATGGTGTTCATGGGCGTGGTCATTGGTCTTTTGGACATGGGCGCGTCCAAGCTCGTCACCGCAATCAGTTCTTTGAAGGATACCGGGGATGTCGAAGTGCATGATCACGATCATGACACGACCGACGCCGGGGACGAAGCCCTTCCCGAAGGAGTAACTGAGCCCGACGCGAACGATACCGTTGCGGATACCGCCTCTGAGCAGCCTGCTGCCACCGAGGCCCCCGCTAGCGGCAATTAAGGAGATTCGAGCATGGCCGAGCCTACGGAAAAGACCCCCCAATGGTATGTTGTGCATACCTATTCGGGCTACGAGAACAAAGTAAAGGATAACCTCGAAAAGACGGTTGAAAACAACGGCATGCAGGATCTCATCTTTGAGATCACCGTGCCCACCGAAGAGGTTGCCGAAATCCGCAACGGCAAGCGCGTGACCTATCAGCGCAAGACGTTTCCGGGCTATGTTCTGGTAAAGATGATCATCACCAGCGAGAGCTGGTATGTCGTGCGCAACACGCGCGGCGTGACGGGCTTTGTCGGCCCGGAATCCAAGCCGGTTGCGCTGTCCCCCGAAGAGGTTGAGCTGATGCTGAACAGCCAGTCCATGGAATCCAAGTGCAGCATCGCCGTTGGCGAAGAAGTCCGCATTCTCTCCGGCCCCCTGGAGAACTTCACCGGCACGGTGGAGGAAATCGACGCGATCCGCGCCAAGCTGCGCGTGAAGGTGAAGATGTTCCTCGGCCGCGAAATGCAGGTGGAGGTCGACATGGATCAGGTGCAGAAGCTGGACTGAGCACAGGCCAACACTTAACCCGTTTCCCCAGTGGGAGGTACGTGAAAAATCGTGCCGCCATTACCACAATTGTTTAGGAGGTGCCATTCAACATGGCAAAGAAAGTAACCGCTATCATCAAGCTCCAGGTTAACGCGGCCAAGGCGACTCCCGCCCCCCCGATTGGCCCGGCGCTCGGCCAGCACGGCGTAAACATTCCCGGCTTCTGCAAGGAGTTCAACGCCCGCACCGCAAAGCAGGAAGGCTATATCATTCCTGTCGTTATCACGGTGTATTCTGACCGTTCCTTTACCTTCATCACCAAGACGCCTCCCGTCCCGGTTCTGATCAAAAAGACCCTGGGTATCGAGAGCGCTTCTGCTCGCCCCAACCGCGACAAGGTTGCCCAGCTGACCCAGGCTCAGGTTCGTGAGATCGCTGAAAAGAAGATGCCCGACCTGAACGCCGCCAGCATCGAGGCCGCCATGAGCATGGTTAAGGGTACCGCGCGCTCCATGGGCATCACCGTGGAAGAATGAGGGGAGGAAAATTAGATGAAACACGGCAAGAAGTATGTTGACAGCAAAAAGCTGATCGATCCCCTCAAGTATTACGAAGCTGCCGAGGCGATTGCCCTGGTAAAGCAGACCGGCAAGGCCAAGTTCGACGAAACCGTCGAGCTGAGCATCCGTCTGGGCGTTGACCCCCGTCACGCGGATCAGCAGGTTCGCGGCGCGGTGGTTCTGCCGCACGGCACGGGCAAGACCGTCCGCGTGCTGGTGTTCGCCAAGGGCCCCAAGGCTGAAGAAGCCAAGGCTGCCGGCGCTGACTTCGTTGGCGATATGGACATGGTACAGAAGATCCAGCAGGAAAACTGGTTCGGTTTCGACGTCTGCGTTGCCACGCCTGACATGATGGGTGTTGTCGGCCGCATCGGCCGCATCCTGGGCCCCAAGGGCCTGATGCCCAACCCCAAGTCCGGCACCGTGACCATGGACGTGACCAAGGCCATTTCCGAGATCAAAGCCGGTAAGGTTGAGTACCGCGTGGACAAGACCGCTATCGCGCACTGCCCCATCGGCAAGGTTTCCTTCGATGCTGACAAGCTGAGCGAGAACCTGTCTGCCCTGATGGACGCGATCATCAAGGCCAAGCCCGCTACCGCCAAGGGCACCTATGTGAAGTCTCTGTATCTGAGCACCACTATGGGCCCCTCCATCCGTCTGAACACCACCAAGTTCTGATTCGGATAAAGCGAAATAAGAAGCGCACCGTGAGCAATCGCGGTGCGCTTTTTGGGCTTCGGCAAAGCCGTCGCCCACCGAAAAAATGAAGAATCATTTTTTCGGGCTACAGATTTTCTTGTGAGCCGATGGCTCACGGGCAGAAAATCTGAAAGGAATGAAAATTTCCTTTCAGAGGAAACCTCTTTCGGAAATTTTCTCCTCGCGCCGTGCATGCCGCCGCTCCGGATTAAAAAAGCCGCCCAAAGGGCGGCAGAAAATAAAATGCACCATGTACACTCAACCATTATTATTTTAGGGTTTCATTCGGAATGCTTGCAATTATAGCTGCGGAAGAATTCGCAGCCGCGCGAAGATTAAGGCGACCGCCAGTGACGGTGCCGAAAATGCGAGTGATCATTTTGTCACGTCCTTTCTTGTTCTCGGGCATAGAAAAGGCGGAGCTTCTTTTCGAAGCTCCGCTAGATTGAAGACTTATGGTCCGTTTGCAACATGGTCATCAACAATGTAGCGATTAAGTATCGCCCAAAGACGAATTGCCGATTCTGAGTCGAGCCATGCACCACTCCCATTTATTTGTGCTCTGTCGGAAGTGAGGCTTTGAATGTTCACTGAGAACTTAATCCCCAATATTGTAGTAAATACTAATTTGTGATTCTTCCAATCATTTGATATCTTTGTACTCCACCGTTGGCCAATCAGCTCTTCAAAGAGCTTTTCGGTATCTGATTGAGACACTTCAGCACTACGATACGAAGCATCCTGGATGTCTCCATTCTCATCAACTAAATAGTATTTATACACGAAGTGACAGTCATAGATTGGTAGGTAGCGCAACACAGAAACAGGGAAATAAAGCAAAACAAAACCGACGACTACTAAAGACAAGAAAGCTACACAAATGAAGATCGTGATTTTGGGATTCATACTTTACTCCTTCATGAGAATTAGTGTATCTAGCAGACGCTTTTTGATGCCGTTTGTTTCTCGTGTACTGATGATCTGAAACGCATTGTTGAGCAATCGCAGTGCGCTTTTTGATGCTTGCTTTCAGTTCTCCTTGCGGCAGATGTAAAGCAGATGGTTGCTGCTGCCAAGCAGCTCACGCTTGCCGCATATGGCAAGATGGTATTGCAAGAACACGGCAAACTCATCATCAGAGAGGGCAAAGTCTGCGCGTGGCTCGGCAATTTCCAGCACGCTGTCCGTGGATACAGTGCAAAGGTGGGAGACAGGCTTGTCCGCAAACAGGTTTTCAAAATCTGTGATGTCGAAGGCGGTGAAGCCCTGCTCCTCAAAGTGGCGGACAGCATAATCCGGCGTGTAGTTTTCCTCAAAGCCAAGACGGAAATTGCCTTTGAGGTAATTGGTAAACATAATACCATATATGGAAAGAAACGCAACCAGGATCACGCCGCCCGGCCTGGTGACGCGGATGGCTTCGTTCAGCGCGCGATGATGATCAGCAGCGCTGTAGAGATGATACATCGGGCCAAGCACAAGCGTCACATCAAAAGTGTTATCCGCAAAGCGTGAAAGATCCAGCGCGTCGCCCTGATAGCTGACAAGATTCGCAACGTTCTGACTGTTTTGACGCAGTATTTCCAGATTGTGACCCACCAGCTCCACGGCAGTAACGTGATAGCCTTCCTTTGCCAGGGCAATAGAATAGCGGCCCGTGCCCGCGCCGACCTCCAGAATGCTGGCGTGCCGCCCGGCATATTGATGAATAAAGTGCATGGTAGTCAGGTATTCCAGCTGGCCTTTGCGGCTTTTTGTCAGGCGCTGCTGCTCATCGTATTTGCCATAAATGGCATCCATCATTGCCAATCGCTTATCCATGGTATCACGCTTCTTTCAGGCTATTTCGGCCAGTTCAACATCATTGCCATGCGCGCGGATCAGAGCGATCAAATCCTCGGTTTGAATCCACACGGTGGCGGTGTTATCGTTGGGATGTGCGCCAATCAGGGCGGGCGGCTGCAGAAAATCGCGATCCAGGTAGAGCTTTACTTGGCGGTTTTGATCATTGAGCAGCCCCAGCGGCGTGACGGAGCCTGGGGACAGGGCTAGCAGGCGGGCAAGATCCTCCGGCGATGGAAAGTTGAGCGGCCGCAGGCCGTGCTGCCGGCGAAAGGCCTTTAGGTCCACGCGCTTATCGCCGCGCACGCAAAGCAGATAATAGGCCTGTTTCTTATCATCGCGGACGAACGATTCTTGGCTTCTGCTTCGGGATGCGGCAGGGCCAGCTGTGCCGCTTCGGCCATGTTGAAAACAGCGCCGTGCTCCATGGCCTCGTAGGCCACGCCGTGCGCGGTGAGATAATCATAGGTTTCCTGCTTGGTCATGCCTGTCCCTCCCTTGCGATAATTGGAGAGATTATAGCAGGCGCGGCAAGCAGTGTCAAGCAAAATAGCGGTTGTTTGCGCAAAAATACCCCTCCGCCCAGCATAAGCAAGGCAGAGGGGCTGTGTGTTATGATATCAGGGCAGCGTTGAGCCCGCATTTACCAAAGGAGCTCAGCGCTTTTCGACCAGCTCGGCGATAATCTGCGCGCAGGCTTCCTCGCCAAAGAGCGAGCTGTTGAGGCACAGGTCGTAGTTGCGCATTTCGCCCCAGTTCTGGCCGGTATAGTGCTTGTAGTTGACGCTGCGGCGCTTGTCCTTGTCGTCCAGGCGATCCTCGGGCTTCTTATCGCTTTGGCCGTACAGGCGCACAATGCGCTCGGCACGGTAGGCCTTGTCGGCGTAGACGAACACATTCAGCACGTCCGAACGATCCTTCAGGATGTAATCCGCGCAGCGGCCCAGGATGACGCAGGGGCCTTTATCCGCCAGATCCATAATAACCTGGCGCTGCATGGCCCACAGAAAATCGGCCGCGCTGAGCGCGCCCTGCGTGCCGTCAAATACAGGAAGCATGGAAAAAATCGTCCGGCCGGGGGCGTATTCGCCGCGCTCCTCAATGAATTTGGGATCAAAGCCCGTCTTTTCGGCCACGGCCTTGATCAGCTCTTTATCATAATAGGGAACGCCGAGAAGCTCGGCCACCTTATGGGCGATGGTACGGCCGCCGCTGCCAAACTCACGGCTGACGGTGATAATGGATTTTGTCATGGTATTCAACTCCTTTCCAGGTGCTGCTTCTATTTTATGCCATTCCGACGGCGCTGTCAAGCAAAGAAAAGCGCATCCATGGCAGGCATGGATGCGCAGATTCGGGATTTACCGCAGCAGGCCGGCCAGCTTATCCGCCAGCGCGTCCAGGCCGTTTTCGTCCATCAGCTCAATCATGCCCGCGTCTACGGCGGCGGCAAGCTTGGGATTGATGGGCAGGCGGCACACGGGGGAGATGCCATGGGCCTTGGCGATGTCATCGGCATGGCTTTCGCCGAAGATGGCGTGCACCTTGCCGCAGTCCGGGCAGCGGAAGGAGGACATATTTTCCACCAGCCCCAGCACCGGCACGTTCATCATATCGGCCATCTTGACGGCCTTTTCAACAATCATGCCCACCAGCTCCTGCGGGGTGGCCACAACCACAATGCCGTCCACCGGCAGCGACTGGAACACCGTCAGGGGCACGTCGCCCGTTCCCGGAGGCATATCCACAAACATAAAGTCTACGTCGCCCCACACAACGTCAGTCCAGAACTGCTTGACCGCGCCGGCAATGACCGGGCCGCGCCATACAACGGGATCGGTATCGTGCTCCAGCAGCAGGTTCAGGCTCATCACCCGAATACCGGTTTTGGTAACGACGGGCATGATGCCGATATCGGTGCCCTGCGCCTGCTCGTGCAGGCCGAAGGCGCGGGGGATGGAGGGGCCGGTCATATCTGCATCCAGCACGGCGGCGGTGTAGCCCTGACGGCTCATCAGCACGGCCAGCATGGAGGTGACCAGGCTTTTGCCCACGCCGCCCTTGCCGCTGACCACGCCGATCAGCTTTTTGACATGGGTCATGTCGTTGGGCTTTTCAAGCAGATCCTGCGGCGCGGTGCGCGATGCGCAGGCGCTGGAGCAAGTGGAGCAGTCATGGGTGCAATTTTCGCTCATGATGATTCCTTCTATCTGATATAATCATGTACGAGACGTACATCACCTTTGATATTATACTGATTTGGCTGCTTTAGTCAAGCAAACGGCGCAAAAAGCAAAAAAAAAGGCGCAAAAAGCAAAAAGAAAAGGCGCGGTACAAAAAGCTTGATATTTTTGTATCGATATTTCAATAGATGAATTGACAAATCCGCTGGATATGTTATACTGGTATTGGTGGAAATTGGGATGTCGATTCCCTTTACCATTTGTACCCCAATCTACTATTTTCAGGATGGAGGCATATCAATCATGGCGAAGAACAACATCGTCAGCTGGGATGTCATCACCAACTTTGTTGTGGATGCGTTCAAGGGCTACGGCATTCCCGAAGAGGATGCCAAGATTTGCGCGGACGTGCTGCTGGAGTCTGACAAGCGCGGCATCGAGTCCCACGGCGTAAACCGCTTCAAGCCCATCTATCTGGACCGCATCAAGGCCGGCATCCAGTTCCCCGTGACCAACTTTGAAATCATCAAGGAAACCCCCACCACCGCCGTTGTGGACGGCCATCACGGCATGGGTCAGGTCATCGGTTATAAGTCCATGGAAATGGCTATCAAGAAGGCCAAGGAATACGGCATGGGCATGGTCGCCGTGCGCAATTCCACCCACTACGGCATCGCCGGCTACTATGCGGATATGGCCGCCAACGCGGGCTGCATCGGCATGACCGGTACCAACGCCCGTCCCTCCGTTGCGCCTACCTTCGGCGTTGAGGGCATGTTCGGCACCAACCCCCTGACCGTGGGCATTCCCACCGACGAGGACTTCAACTTCCTGATTGACTGCGCTACCTCCATCATCCAGAACGGCCGCGTGGAATACTACGCCCGCATCGGCAAGGAAATCCCCGAAGGCACCCTGATTGCCCGCGACGGCAGCCCCGTAACGGGCGACGCCGGCGAAGCGCTCAAGAAGATCCGCGGCGGCCAGGCTGCGCTGACCACCCTGGGCGGCATCGGCGAAGCGCTGGGCGGCTATAAGGGCTATGGCTACGCCATGATCATCGAGCTGCTCTCCGCCGTCCTGCAGGATGGCTGGTACGGCAAGGATCTGGACGGCAAGGATGAGAACGGCAACATCCGTCCTTATCATCTGGGCCACTTCTTCATTGCCATCGATACCGATCACTTCATGGGCGAGGACGTATGCCGCAAGAAGGCCGGCGACATCCTGCGCGCCGTGCGTGCTTCCCAGAAGGCTCCCGGCTGCGAGCGCATCTACACCGCGGGCGAAAAAGAGCATGAAATCCGCCTGGCCCGTAAGGCCGGCGTACCCATCAATGATTCCGTGCAGAAGGAAATCATTGCGATCCGGGATGAGCTGGGCCTGAACCAGTATCACTTCCCCTTTGAGGATTAATGCCATGGATATCAGACAAGAATCGCTGAAAAAGCACTATGAGTGGAACGGCAAGATTGAGGTCATCAATCGCTGCCCCATCAACAACCGTGAGGATCTGTCCCTGGCTTACACCCCCGGCGTTGCCGAGGCGTGCATGGTGATCCATAACGATTATAACAAGAGCTACGAGCTGACCCGCCGCAACAACCTGGTGGCCGTCATCACCGACGGCACCGCCATCCTGGGCCTGGGCGATATCGGCCCCGAAGCCGGCATGCCCGTTATGGAGGGCAAGTGCGCTCTGTTCAAGGCCTTTGCCGATGTGGATGCGTTCCCCATCTGCATCCGCAGCAAGGATGTTGACGAGCTGGTACGCACCATCTACCTGATCTCCGGCAGCTTCGGCGGCATCAACCTGGAGGATATCAGCGCTCCCCGCTGCTTCGAGGTGGAACGCAAGCTGAAGGAAATCTGCGATATCCCCGTGTTCCATGACGACCAGCATGGCACCGCCATCGTGGTGGCCGCCGCGCTGATCAACGCCCTGAAGGTGGTTAAAAAGCAGATCGGCGACGTGAAGGTCGTCATCAACGGCGCGGGCTCCGCCGGTATTGCCATCGGCAAGCACCTGCTGAACCTGGGCGTAAAGCACCTGACGATGGTGGACCGTTTCGGCATCATCTGCAAGGGCATGCCCGATCTGAACTCCGCCCATGCTGAAATCGCCGAAGTGACCAACCTGGAGCACAAGATGGGCACCCTGGCCGACGCCATGAAGGGCGCGGACGTGTTCATCGGCGTTTCCGCCCCCAACATCGTGACCGAAGAAATGGTCAAGTCCATGGCGGCGGATTCCATCATGTTCCCCATGGCCAACCCCACCCCCGAAATCATGCCCGACAAGGCCAAGGCCGCCGGCGCGCGCATCGTGGGCACGGGCCGCAGCGATTTCCCCAACCAGATCAACAACGTGCTGGCCTTCCCCGGCATCTTCCGCGGCGCGCTGGATTGCCGCGCGTCCTGCATCAACGAGGAAATGAAGGTTGCCACCTCCATCGCCCTGGCCAACCTGATCCCCGAGGATGAGCTGAACGAAGAAAACATCATCGCCAGCGCCCTGGACAAGAGCGTGGCCAAGGCTGTCGCCGCTGCGGTTGTAGAAGCCGCGCACAAGACCGGCGTCGCCCGCATCTGATTCGGACTTTCCTGAGTAAAACAAACGCACAACCGCCGCAGGCTATGGCCTGCGGCGGTTTTTCTGGCCTCCGGATTTTCCTGAAACATACATTTGACAGAAGGCGCGCCGCCGTTTATAATAAATTTTGATTTATTTTATACGGGAGCGTAGCGCTTTGACAGGTAGAAGTATAAAAAGCCGCTTTGGCATGCGTCTGCTGGCGGTGGCGATGCTGTGCGTGATGGTTCCGGCGGGGATCATCTGCATACAGTGGATCAAAAATGTGCAGACCATGCTGCGGGAGCAGCAGGCCGAATACACCCGTGCGCGCCTGGCCCAGGCCGATACGGCGCTGACGCTGATGGATCAGACCGTCACGCGCCTGTATCAATCGCTGATGACCTCCGAGGAGGTCAAGGCATACAGCAAGGTGCTGGACGGCGCATACCTGGAAAACGAAAAAGCGCCTTATGCCGATATCCAGCGCACGGCGGCCTACGTCAGCCTCAAGGCCTCTGTGCGCGATCTGCTGCGCACTTCGCAGGACAGCAGCGATATCATCAATTCGATCTATTATTATGACGCGACCAAAAACGTGGTGATTACCTATCCGCGCATGGACTCCACCATCGAAAAGTTCTTCGATCTGATGTGGCTGCAGGAGCTCAACGCTACCTCCCGCAGCAGCACCACCCTGCCTGTGCGCACCATTTATCCCACGCCCACCGAGGCGTATCAGGTAATCAGCGTGATCTATAAGCCCATTATCCGCGGCGCGGCGACAACTTATATCGTCTTTAACCTGGATGCGGAAAGGCTGTATAAAAGCTATATCCTCAATGGCCAGGAGGATGCGGATGATGTGACGATCCTGACGGCGGGGGATGGGCAGGTGCTGCTGGCCGGGCAGGCTGGGGAGCTGCTTGATCCCAAGCAGGCGGTGGCGCTGTATCAGGAATACCTGCCCGGCGAGCGTCCACTGGAGGATTTTTTGCAGGAAAAAGAGGATTTTCTGCAGTATAAGCAGGGCAAACTCTGCGCCAAGCGCTATATTTCCTCGCAGGATCGCAACCTGACCCTGATCTGCAATACCGAACAGCTTCAGCGGCAGATCAGCAGCTCGGCGGCGGCGGTCGGGCTGGTCATGCTGTGTATGGCGGCGATTATGATCGGCATGATGTTCTATGTCGGCCGGCAGGCCATTTACCCGGCGCAGGCCGTGCTGAACCATGACAGCGAGAAAATAGAAAAAATGCCCCTGCTGCTGCGCGGCACCGAGATGGAAAACCTGAGCCAGTGGATGCAGGAAAGCCGCGCCGCCATGCGCTATCATTACTGGAACTGGGCAATCCTGGGGCGCGTGCCCATACAGCGCGAGGGAGAAATGCGCTACGAGCCGGCTGTCAGCGAGCGCTTTTTGCTGGCGGTGCTGGATGTGTTTAACGATGAGGGCCTGCCCAAGAACCGTGCTGCAGGCGAACTGCAGATGATGCATCACTCCCTGCGGGAGAGCTTTGAAAGCCTGGGCCTGGAAAGCGTGCTGATGGCTGAAAACATGCTGCTGATCGCCTTGCACTGCGAGCCGGGGGATTTCAATCAGCGCAGCGGCCAGTTGGCCGACTGGCATCAGCGTGTGACCCAAAAGATGGAATCCGCCAGCCTGCTGGCTATCGGCGGATATTGCGAAAATATGCGCGACGTCAAGGAGTGCTGGCTGCGCGCCACCATGCTGCTGCGCTATCAGCGCATCAGCGGCAGCCGCCAGATGCAGTACGACCGGCAGGTGGAAAACTACGTATCCTCCGTGGGGCTGCGTATGTGGGAAATGAGCAGCCAGTTGAGCACCAACCTGCGGCAGGAGGCCTGGCAGGAGGCGCGGCTGAACCTTGAAAATCTGCGAACAGAGCTGAAGGAGAGCATGCAGCAGATGGATTATCTGCATATCCGTCACCGCATGGTATACACCCTGGCCACGGTGATGGAGGCGTTTTCCAAGCATTGCGGCGCGCCCGAGCAGTTTAAGGATATCCCGCAGGATATGTATACCCGCGCGCTGAACATGGACAGTGTGGACGCGGTGATGGACATCTGCCATACGCTGATCAACCGCATGGAGGAAACCGAGGCCGCTCAGGAGAAGCAGGAAACCAACGGCTATGTGCAGGCGCTGCTTGAAATGCTCAAGCACGATTGCGGCAGCAACATGAACCTGTCGGCTGCGGCGGACAAGCTGGGGCTGTCCTCAGTGTATCTGAGCAAGGTGTTCAAGCGTGTTACGGGCGTGAACTACACGCAGTATCTGACCGACTGCCGCATGGAGCGCGCCAAGGAGCTGCTGCTGGCTGATAACGCGCAGGTGCAGGAGATTGCCGAGTCGCTGGGATACAGCCAGGGGCATTACTTCAGCAAGATATTCAAGCAGTATACCGGACTGTCGCCCAGTGAATATATGCGCAAAAAGCGGATGGAGGGCTGAGCGCGCCCTGCGAGATAACAAGCAAAAAGACCTTCTCTCACAGGGAGAAGGCTTTTGCTTTGAAGGACCTGATTTTTGCCTTTTTTACCCGAAAAAACGGAAATGTGTTGACCAGAATAAAAATTTAGATGTATATAATGGTACGCACAAAGACAAAACAAACAAAAACTGCAAAATTGCGTTGAAATGTCCGATTTTTTGTCTTGCCGCGATGAAGAAAATTAAGTAGGCTGAAAACAGCAAATGCATCTGTGTGATGCAAAAAAAGAAGGAGGCTTTTCCCAGATGAAAAAGCTGCTTGCTCTCGCGCTGGCGCTGGTGATGCTGTGCGCTATGGCGCCCCTCGCCGTCGCTGACGAACCCATCACCGTGACCGTCATCGGCCCCGAGTCCGCCACCAACTCTTCTAATGAAGGCTACAAGCTGGTGCAGGATTGGATCCTGGAGAACACCGGCGTGCTGATCAACCAGATCACCCTGGACGGCACCAACAACACCGAAAAGCAGAACGCGCTGCTGACCGGCGATACGACCATCGACGTGTGGTGGGGCGACTGGATGCAGTACAGCGAGTACGGCATGATCCGCACCATCAACGAGTATTTGGATGCCATTCCGAATACCATGAAAACCTGGGAAAACTTCGGCGGTTTGTCAACTGTGACTGACAGCGAAGGCAACGTATGGGGCCTGCCGCGCAACTGCAACCGTGTGTTCTATCAGTCCTTCATCCGTGAGGATTTCCTCAAGCAGCTGGGCTACACCGAGGAAACCTATCCGACCACCTTTGAAGAATTTGAAAAGTATCTGTATGCCGTCAAGGAAGCCGATCCCTTCGGCAACGGCGAAACCATCGCCCTGATCACCCGCGGCAACATGACTACCATGGAATATCATTTCTTGGGCGGCTTCACCAAGTATGGCTACTCCAACTGGCTGGACGAGACCGACGGCCTGGTCAAACCCTACTATCTGCAGGAAGGCTACTATGATTTCCTGGAAAAAATGCATCAGTGGTATGCTGACGGCATCATCCATAAGGAAAACTACTCCTGGGATACCAACACCGTAAAGCAGTATCTGGCCTCCGGCCGCGTGGCTGCCTCTGCCGCCTACTCCACCGACCTGTGCAACCAGTATATCAACCTGCGCGCCAACGTGCCCGAAGCGAAGTGGTGGGCCTCCGTCAACGGCATGACCCGCAACGGCGAGCTGTGCGAAACCCAGATCAAGGCCGCCAGCGGCGCGATGCTGTTCAACGCCAAATCCTCTGATGAAACCATCCGCGCCTATCTGAAGGTGCTGGAGTTCCTGTTCTCCGACTGGGCGAATAACTACAGCGCGCAGAAGGGCCCGCAGGGCATCTACTGGGATTACGATGTGGAAACCTATGGAGAGGAAGCCAAGACCCTGCATATCGTGAAGGATCTGGATTACGAAGCTGCCGGTTATCCCAAGTATTCCAAGGACTTCTGGTACTCCGTTGGTCTGCCTGTGGAATCTGACTGCGTCATGTACGATGCGGACGGCGTGCAGAACATGCAGAACGAATGGATCCGCCATCAGGGCGATACCTTCGCCGCCAAGGCGCCTTTCGACCTGAACATCAACTACAACACCACGGAAATGGCTGAAAACGTGATGAGCTACAACGATATTCAGACCAAGGTGGAAGAGGATATCATGAGTTTCTTCAACGGCCAGAAGGAACTGACCAAGGAAAACTGGGATAAGTTCATTCAGGAGCTGTACGGCATCGGCATGCAGGAATACTGCGAAGAGCTGACCCGCCAGTATAAGCACGCGAAGGGCCTGGATTAATCCCGTCCATCCCGCGGGGAGGGAAAGCGATTTCCCTCCCCCGGCCTTTATTCGCCACGCATCGCCGTCTCCCGGCGCATACCCGAAAGGAGGCCCACGCCTTGGCCCGAAAAACAAAAGCGATAAACGACCGCCTGACCTGGCGGAAATCCTTTAATAAATACAAGCTGCTGTATTTGATGCTCATCCCGGGCGTTCTGTGGTATGTGCTGTTCAAGTACGCGCCGATGTTCGGTATTGTGATTGCCTTTGAAAAGTATCAGCCCTTCAGCGGGCTGAAAGGCATGTTCAACAGCAAGTGGGTGGGGCTGTACTGGTTCCGCCGGTTCTTTAAGTCCATTTACGCCTGGCGGCTGATCCGCAACAGCCTGCTCATCAGCCTGAAAAAGCTGGTGGTATGCTTCCCCTCGTCCATTCTGCTGGCGATCCTGCTGAACGCGATTCCCGGAAAAATCTACAAAAAGTCGATTCAGACCGTTTCTTATTTGCCGCATTTCCTGTCCACCGTGGTGGTATGCAGCATCGTGCGCACCGTTACCAGCGTGGACGGCGGCCTGATCAACATGATCATCAAGGCCTTTGGCGGTGAGCCGATCTTCTTTATCGGCCGCAACGAGTACTTCCAGGGCGTGCTGGTGATTACCGAGCTGTGGAAGACCATCGGCTGGAACTCCATCGTATACCTGGCGGCCATGACGGGCATCGACCCTGAGCTTTACGAGGCCGCGACTGTGGATGGCGCCAACTGGCACCATAAGATTCTGCATGTAACGCTGCCGGCAATTGCGCCGATCATTTCGCTGATGTTCATTCTGCGCTGCGGCGAATTGCTTAACGCCGGCTTTGAGCAGGTATTCCTGCTGTATTCCTCCGCCGTGTACGAGACCGGCGATATCATCGATACCTATGTTTACCGCGAGGGCCTGGTCAGCCTGAACTATTCCTACTCAACGGCCGTCAACGTGTTCAAATCCGTCGTCGCGCTGGTGATGGTGCTTGGCTCCAACTTTGTCGCCAAGAAAATGGGACAGGAGGGGATCTGGTAAGCTATGAAAAACGTCACGAGAAGCGAAAGAATCTTTATTATCGTATCGTATATCCTGCTGGGCCTGTTGGCGGTGGTCACCATTGTGCCGCTGCTGAGCGTGCTGATCACCTCCTTTGTCAGCGCGTCGGAGATTGCCCGGCGCGGCCAGTTCATCCTCTGGCCGGAGGTTTGGGATACTTCGGCTTACGGTATTCTCTTTAAGACCGATAAGCTGTATACTGGTTATGCCAACACGCTGTTTGTGGTTATTGCGGGCACGGCGCTGAGCATGTTCCTGACGATTACCCTGGCCTACCCCCTCAGCAAGCGCGAGCTGCGCGGCCGCAACGGCATCCTGGGCATGGTGTTCTTTACCATGCTGTTCTCCGGCGGCATGGTGCCCAACTACATTCTGGTGAAGGAATTGGGCCTGCTCAACAGCCGGTGGGCGCTGGTGCTGCCCTATATCTGCAACACCTGGAACATGCTGATCATGCGCAACTTCTTCTATGCCATTCCGGACGCATTGGAGGAGGCCGCGTATCTGGACGGCGCCAATCAGTTTACTATCCTGATCCGCGTGATCCTGCCGCTGAGCCTGCCGTCCATCGCCACCATCGCCATGTTCTACGCCGTTTCCTTCTGGAATGCGTGGTTCCCCGGCGTGATGTACCTGACGGACGCCAAGCTCGTGCCTGTGCAGAACGTGATGCGCACCATCATCATTTCGGCCACTGCAGCGCTGGAGGACATGGGCGTGACCATCGACGATGTGCAGCAGGCCCCCACCTCGCATACCCTCAAGTGCGCTTCCATCGTCGTTACCACCCTGCCCATTCTGTGCGTGTACCCCTTCATTCAAAAGTACTTTGTCAAGGGCGTAATGGTCGGCTCGGTCAAGGGCTGATCCGCCCGGAAAGGAACCGGACATGCGGCTTTCCACTTCTACCAATATGCTTTATCCTGTGCAGCGCGCGGAGCACAGCCTGGATACCATCCGCACCCTGGGCGCGGCGGGCTTCCAGGTACTGGACTGGTGCGCTACGGCGTTCAGCAATCAGGATACTGTGCGCGGCGAAAACCCCTTTACTACCTCGGAATGGCAGGGATGGATTGAAGCCCAGCGCAGCGAGGCGGACAAGCTGGGCATTGTGTTCAATCAGGCGCACGGCTCGATGTATGATTACTTTGCCCAGGACGACCACACGGCCTGGCTGCATCAGATGACCGAGCGCATCATGCAGGCCTGCGTGATGCTGGGCATCGATACCATCATCTATCATCCCTATGAAGCGCCCGGCTCGCGCGAACTGCAGAATATCGACGCCTGCCGCCGCGCCAATGTGGAATATCTGCGCCGTGCGGGCGACATGGCCGGCAGGTATGGCCTGCGTATCGCGGTGGAGAACATGCTCAGCAACCGCCGGATGGACGGCAGCGTGTATTGGCGCTACTGCACCCATGCGGAGGAGCTGGTGGATCTGGTGGATGCGATCAACATGGAAAATGTGCAGATCTGCCTGGATGTGGGTCATGCGCACTACATGGGCGAAAACCTGTACGATACCATCAAGCTGTATGGCAAGCGACTGATTGCCCTCCATATCCACGATAATAACCGCATGGACGATCTGCACCTGCTGCCCTTCCACGGCACCCTCGAGTGGGATGATGTGCTGCTGGGCCTGCGCGCAGTGGATTACGCGGGCGATTTCACCTTTGAAATCCAGAATGCCACGCGCCGCGCGCCGGAAGAACTGTACCCTCAACTGTGCCGCACGGCGTTTGAAATCGGTCAATATCTGCTGCGGCGCTATGATGCGCTGGCGTAAGGAAAGAAGGCACTGCTTATGACAAAGCTGGAAAGCTTGCTGCGCCGGGATGGGCTGTTTATCGGCGCGCACCGCGGCTATTCCGAGCGTTATCCTGAAAATACGTTGCTGGCTGTGCAGGAGGGCATTGCCCTGGGCGTGGATCTGGTGGAGGTGGATGTGTATCTGTCGCGCGACGGCGTGCCGGTAATCGCCCATGATAACCACCTGGAGCGCTGCTCCAACGGCACGGGCAACATCCATAATTATACCCTCAAGGAGCTCAAGCAGCTGGATTTCGGCATCCATTGCGGCGTTGTGTACGAGGGCCTGCATCTGCCTACGCTGGAGCAGTTTTTAAGCTATATGCGCGATTATCCGGATGTTTTGATGGATATCGACTTCAAGGTGTACGATTACACGCTGGATACGGTCAAGGCGGCGCTGCCGCTGATTGAGCAGATGGGCATGATGAATCGCTGCGTGTTCAACTGTGTGGACTGCGATATCGTATCCTACCTGACCGAGCGTGTTGGCCGCCGGGTGATCGGCGCGCCGCACGATTATCCCTGGAGGGTCAATTTTCATCCCGGCCCGAACGGCACGCTGAACGAGCTGTGGGGCATCTGCATTCCCTATAATATGCTGGATGACGAGCATGTGAAGCTGTACCGTGACCATGATATCGCCATCATCTGTACCCCGGCGGATACGCCCGAGCAGGTCGCCCGCGCGATGCATTATCAAACCACCCTGCCGCTGTGCAACGACCCGCGGGCCTATCTGCGCGCCGCCGGACGGCTGTAAGGACGTAAAAGAAAACGGCTGATTGGAGAACGCTCCAGCCAGCCGTTTTTTGCATTGTTCGATCAGCGTCAGGTTTTGATTTCTTCCTTGCGCAGCCGTTCATACAGGCTCAGGCGGATCTCCCGCTCCAGCGCCCAGCATTCATCGGGCTCGCAGGGACACTCTACGCGCATGGTGACGCGCAGCGCGTCGCCTGCGATGGCGGGGTACAGGGTGGGCGTATGGGCAAGCCCCAGCCGCGCGGCCAGCAGCGCGCATTCCTCGGTGATGGCCTGCTGTGCGCGCAGCATATCCTGCCCTACGGCTACGGTGATGTTCACCTGCGCCACAATCGCCCCACGGGAGCGGCAGGCCACGGTGCGGATATCGCCGTTGGGGATGGCGTACAGCGTGCCGTCCGTGCCGCGCAGGGTGGTGGTGCGCAGCGACATGGCCTCCACCTTGCCGGTGCAGCCGGCCAGTGTCACAATGTCGCCCACGGTGATGTTGCCCTCCATCCACAGGAACATGCCGCTGATGATATCCTTCACCAGCGATTGCGCGCCAAAGCCCAGGGCGATGCTGCCGATGCCGGCCACAGCCAGGAGCGATGCCAGATCCACCCCGAAGATGCGCAGCACCACCAGCGCGATGAAAAAGTACATCAGATAGCTCATCACGCTGCCAATCAGCGACCGCAGCGTTTCTACCTGCTGCATGGTGCGGCGCGTGGTGCCGGGACGATAGCGCAGGTGCTTGTTGAGCAGGCGGCGGAACAGCCGCAGCAGCAAAAGGCCGATGATAATCGCCGCGCCGGCCGTAAGCAGGCGCGTGAGTATCACCGGCAGTTCTTCATAAAACCTGGACAGCACGCTGGCCGCGTGCCGCAGATCCTGACTGATGGAAACGTCAGGCGCGGGGGAAGCGGTGGGCTGCATGGCGAACGCTCCTTTTGTCAATCAGCGGGCGGACAGCGCCAGCAGCGCCGCGCCAACCAGGCCGCTGAGCGGATAAAGCGCAGGGGTTTGAATGTAGGTATCCAGATCGTCCAGCTCCGGCGCTGTGATGTAGCCGTTCTGCAGCTGGCGCACATAGTGCCGCACGCGGGGCAGCAGGCCCTCGCGCTGCATTACGCCGCCGCCCAGCAAAATGCGCTCGGGCGATACGGTCATCAGCGCGTTTACGCACACCTGCGCCAGATAATAGGCCTCCAGATCGAAGGCCGGGTGATTCTCAGGCAGGTCGCGGGCGGAAACGCCCCAGCGCTTCTCAATGGCAGGTCCGGCGGCCAGCCCTTCGGCGCAGTGCTGATGGAAGGGGCAAAAGCCATCCGGCGTGGGATCGTCCGCGCGCGGAGCCAGTAGCATATGCCCCCATTCGGGATGCAGCATGCCATGCACCAGCTGATCCTCGCAGTACAGCCCGCCGCCGATGCCCGTGCCTACCGTCAGATACAGGCAGCTGTGCAGCCCGCGCGCTGCGCCCAGGCGAGCCTCGGCCAGCGCGGCGGCATTGACGTCGGTATCGCAGGCAAAGGGTACGTTCAGCACACGGCTAAACTCCCGGCACAGGGGATAGCCCTGCCAGGCCAGCTTGGGCGTATGCAGGATGCTGCCGTAATCGGGCGATTCGGCATGCACCTGCGCCGGACCGAAGGTGCCCACGCCCAGCGCGCAGACGGCATGCTGGGCAAAAAAGGCGATCATCTCCGGCATTGTTTCATCGGGCGTGCGCGTAGGCAGGGACAGGGTGTGCAGAATGCGGCCGTCCGCATCCGCAATGCCCAGCACCATTTTGGTGCCGCCCGCCTCCAGCGCGCCGTATAGCTTTTTATCCATTGCTGTTGTATTTGATCAGGCAGGTCAGAACAGCTCGGAGTTCTGGTCCAGCAGCTCGCGCTGCTGCTGCAGCAGTTGAAGCAGCTTATCGCGGTAGGAGCGCGCGGAGGCGCGCAGCTCCTCTACCTGCTTGCGGAGGGCGTCGCATTCCGCCGTCAGCGCGGCGGACTGGCCGTTCTGCGCCTGGGCGTTGGCGTTGGCCAGGATGGAATCGGCCTCGCGCTTGGCCTCGGCGATGGTATCGTCGTACATTTTCTGCGCGCGGGCCAGCAGGCGCTGGGCGCTGTCGGAGGCCTCGGCGTTGACGTCGCGCTGCGGCTGGGGGGCAGGCTGGGCGTACATCTGCGTGCGGGAGGCCTGCGCCAGGCGCGCCTGCAGATTGGAGATTTCCTCCTGCATCACGACCATTTCGTCGCAGATATCATCCAGAAACTCGTCTACCTCTACGGGGTCGTAGCCGCGAACCTTGGTCTTAAATTCCTTTTCTTCGATCATGGCGACGGTGATAGGCATGGAAAACGGCTCCTTTCGTGGCTGTAATCATATTCCGTTCATAAGCGCTGATAATAAGGAAACAGGCCATCTTTGCGGATGGCCGATGATTCTTTTACATGACCGCGCTGTGATACTCCGCGCCGTCGTGATCGGGCACATAGCCCTGGGAGGGCTGCTGCTCCGAGAAGGCGGGCTGCTGGGGCTGCGCGTATACGGGCTGCGGCGGGGCGAAGGGATTAACCGGCTGCTGATAGGCGGCCTGCCCATAGGACATCTGCCCCTGCTGAGGCTCGAGGAGGGTCTGCCAGATATTCTGTTGCGCGCCGGGATTAGCGCGCTGCGGGGCGCGGGACTGCGCGTTCATCTGGGTGGTGGTGCGGTCGGTATACACCTGCATGCCGGCAGGCGCCAGCAGATACACGCCCACGCGGGCGGAAAGCCGCGTCATGGTGCAGCCCAGGGAGAAGCACGCGCCGTTGAGCGTATCGACATAGCGGCGCACCTCGGCCTGGTCGGCAATGCTGTCCATCACCGCGATGACGCAGTCGCCCGTGCGCAGAATGCCGATGGCGTTGCGGCAATCGGCGATGCTGCGGGCGTTGACCACGCAGGCGGATAGCTGCTTGGCCGGCGCGCCCTGCTGGGGCTGCGCGGCGGGCTGCGCCTGCTGGGGCTGCTGCGCGGCGCCCGGGAAGGGCACTACGTTTTCAGCCTCGGGCTGCTGGGCCTGCTGCGCGTGCTGGGCGGAGCGGCGGTTGCGCTGCTGGGGCTGATAGCCCTGCTGCAGGGGGGATGCGGAATAGGCGGGCTGCTGCATCTGCGGCTGGGCAGGCTGCTGCGGCTGCTGGAAGGGCTGCGCCTGATAAGCCGGCTGTTGATAGGCCGGCTGCGGCTGCTGGTAGGGCGGCTGATAGGCAGGGGCCTGATAGGCGCTTTGCTGCGGCTGAGGATCATAGGCCGGCTGCGCATAGGGCTGCGCGCTCTGCTGGGGCGCGGCCTGCTGCTGCGGCTGGGCGTAATAGCCCGCATCGCCGGCCGCCGGGGCGGGATTATAGGCGGCTTCCTCCTCGGCGCGGGGGCCGTTGAAGAAAGAATTGTTGGGGCCAAAGAAATTTTTAACGCTGTCCATTAAATTGCGGAAAGCCATGGTTCCTCCTCATACGGCGGCATGCCGCCCGGCTGGAAAATTGCCCGGAATAGCACGGGCATACCCTGCCTATTATACACAAACATTGAAGATTATGCAACCGTTCAGGGCGCTGGGAATGTAAATTTCAGGACGTTTTCCTTAATATACCACCACGACGGAGCCAACGGTGAGGATGTTGCTCAGCTGCGGCACGATATGCGCCTCGTTGGAATCCTGGCTGATGATGGTGACGGGCAGGAAGTACTCGCCGTCGGGCTGCACAACAACCACGCCCATTTCGCCATCCAGCGTGGTGATGGCGTTGGCCGGCACGGTCAGGCTGTAAATGCTTTCGGACAGCTGCACATGGCAGGAACGGATGTACAGCACGGGCGATACGTCGCCCACCACGCTGAGACGCACCAGCAGCTCGCCCTCCGAGCGGGTGACGGATTCCACCGTGGCCGAAACGCGGGTGTTGTCAAAGCTCTCCACCAGCAGCTCGTAGGATGCGCCCACCGTGGGCGTCCAGTCTACATCGTCGCACAGCATCAGCACCGTGTAGCCGCCCTGACGCACCAGGCGGTATACGGCTACCTCGTTGCGGCCCAGCGCTGCGGACTTGGGCAGGCTGCCCTTGTACATGCTGCGCACCTCGGCGGGGGTGAAGCTATCGTAGGTCTGGCTGGTGAGCACGCGCTCGTAGCCGTCGGTATAGAAGCTGATGATGCCCGGATCGGCCGCCACGAAGGGCTTCGTCCAGGTTTCGATGCGCTGAAGCTGCGTCTTTTCATCGTCGTAGAGACGGCTCAGCTTCTGATCGTCGGCATATTTTTGCTTCAGATAATAGGAACGCTCCTCGATGATGCTGCTGAGCAACTCCTCCTGATTGATCAGGTTGCCGCTCTTGCCCTGCACCAGGGACTGCGTTTCCTGCGCGCGCTCCAGCACGCTTGCGTTGAAGCGCTTGAGCTGCGAATCGGCCTCCACGTTGGTCTCGGCCAGCAGGGTCTTTTGGTATTCCTTGATCTGGGTGCGGTAATTGTTCAGCGTCGTCCACTCGCGGGTGTTGAAGCCCGAGGTGTACACCGTGCACACGTCGCTGCCGCGCGTGACCACCTCGCCCTCGGTGGCAACGTAGTCAATCTGGGAGATACCCTCCTGCGTGTACATGACCTCGTTGCGTACAATCAGCGCGTCGCCCGTATAGTTGGAGCCCAGCGTGCCCGCGCTGACATAGGCCGTGCGCGTCTGCCGGCTGCCCAGCAGCTGGGATACCGCGATGGCGCCCAGCACGATGATCAGCACGCCGATGACCGCGCCCAGAACCAGATTGAGCCTGCCATAGCTGCGGCGCCTGGGCGCGTGATAGGGCTGCTGCCGCTGCGGGAAGGGATCGGGCTGCTGGGGCTGATAGGCGCTTTGATAGTATTCGTTGGGCTGCTGCTGCGCTGCCGGCTGCCCCTGCTGCGGGGGATAAGGCTGCGCCTGCTGGGGCGGATACGCCTGTCCCTGCGGCGGGTAGGGCTGTCCCTGCGGGGGATAGGGTTGCCCCTGGGGCTGAACAGGCTGCGCATAGGGCGGCGGCGCGCCGGGCCCCACCTGCTGCTGCACGGGAGCCTGCGGCTGGGGCGGGGCGTAATAGGGCTGCCCGGCGACCGGCTGCTGACCGCCCGTGGGGACGGCGGTGAAGCCGCGCTGCTCGTAGCCGCTGTTCTGATTGTTATTATTAGGGGGCGTTTGCATGCAAAACCTCCGGAAAAAAGCAAGGATAGATCAAAAATCAGTTCCGTTCAGCCACGGCCTGGGCGATACGCAGCCCGTCCACTGCCGCGCTCATGATGCCGCCCGCAAAGCCTGCACCCTCGCCCGCGGGATACAACCCGCGCACGTTGGCTTGCAGCCTTTCATCGCGCGGAATGCGCAGGGGGCTGGAGGAGCGCGCTTCAACGCCGGTGAGCACTGCGTCGGGATGATCAAAGCCGCGCAGCTGGCGGGCGAAAAGCTGAATGCCGCCCTTGAGCCCGGCCGCCGCATAGGCAGGCAGCACGGCGCGCAGATCGGCCATGGTCACGCCCGGCCGGTAGGTGGGCGTGACGCTGCCCAGGGCGCGCGAGGCGCGGTCATGCAGAAAATCCTCCACGCGCTGGGCGGGCGCGCGATAATCGCCGCCGCCTGCGGCAAAGGCCGCCTGCTCCCATTGACGCTGCAGGGTCAGGCCGGACAGGGGATGCGCGTCGGGAAAATCCTGCGTGCGCACATCCACCAGCAGGGCGGAATTGGCGTTCTGCCCATCGCGGGCGTATACGCTCATGCCGTTGGTGCATACTCCGCCCGCCTCGCTGGCCGCGGCGATGACCTGTCCGCCGGGGCACATGCAGAAGGAGTACACCCCGCGGCCATCGGGCAGCCTGGCGTGCAGCTTGTATTCCGCCGCGCCCAGATAGGGGCTGTCTGCCGCCGCGCCGTACTGCGCGCGGTTGATCAGGCTTTGCGGATGCTCGATGCGCACGCCCACCGAGAAGGGCTTCTGCTCCATCGCCACGCCCGCGTCGCAGAGCATGCGGAAGGTGTCGCGCGCGCTGTGGCCAACAGCCAGGATCAGCTGCTCGCAGGGCAATTCCTGCTCCTGCCCGCGCTCAATATAGCGGATGGCGCGCAGCGCGCCGCTTTGCGTTTCGATGCCCGTCAGCCGCGCGCCAAAGCGCACCTGGCCGCCGAGCCGCAGAATCTCCTCCCGGATGGAGGCGACTGCCTGAGGCAGGCGATCGGTGCCCACATGCGGGTGCGCCTGATAGAGAATGCTCTCAGGCGCGCCGTGCGCATGCAGGATGGTCAGCACCTGGCGGCAGCGGGGATCCTTGATGCCGGTGGTCAGCTTGCCGTCCGAAAACGCGCCCGCGCCGCCCTCGCCGAACTGCACGTTGCTGTTTTCATCCAGCGCGCCGCCATCGAAAAAGCGCTGCACGCTCCGCGCACGCTGATCCACGCGCTCGCCGCGCTCCAGGCAGATGGGATTAAGGCCCGCACGGGCCAGATACAGCGCCGCAAACAGGCCGCAGGGCCCCATGCCGACCACCACCGGCGCGTGCGCGCGCGATGCGGCAGGGGGAGGAGCAAGGGGCGCGTCGGGCGCGGCCAATGCAGCCGTGCCGGGCTTTAAGCGCCTGAGAAAGGCGGCTTCATCCTGCTTCAGGGTGAGATCGACGGCGTACACAAAGTGCACGTCGCCCCGGTCGCGCGCGTCCACGCTGTGCTTGGCCACGCGCCAGGAGGTGATATCCTGCTGCGTCAGGCGCAGCTTTTTCAGCGCCAGCGCGCAGGCGCGCGCGTCCGCATCGGCGCACAGGGGCACATTCAGCCCGGCAACTCGCAGCATACGCGCACCTCCTTGATTTCTACAATAAATTATCATAGCACATTTTGCGCAATTTGTAAAACAAAATGCATCAATTCCCTGGGCGATTCATGCAGCAATTCCCTGGGCGATTCAAGACGGAACGGGCATGGCAATTTGCGCCGTCCCTTTTGATTTCTATTGCTTCCAATTTACGCGCGGATGTGATATACTGAACGCGAACAACTGTTTGATGAAAAGGATGCACGCATGAACCTGAATGATTTGAACCCCATGCAGCGCCGCGCGGCCGAAACGCTGGAAGGCCCGGTGCTGATTCTGGCCGGGGCGGGCAGCGGCAAAACGCGCACGCTGACCTACCGCGTGGCCAATTTGCTGGAACACGGCGTGAAGGCCTGGCATATCCTGGCCCTGACTTTTACCAATAAAGCCGCGCGCGAAATGCGCGAACGCATCGAACGCCTGGCCGGCGCGGACGCGGGCGAGGCGTGGATCGGCACGTTCCACAGCATTTGCTGCCGGATACTGCGCCGCGATATCGAAAAGCTGGGCTATGAGCGCAGCTTTACCATCTATGATGACGACGATCAGCAGCGGGTGATCAAGGCGGTGCTCAAGGAGCTGGATATCGATGAAAAGTTTCTGCCGCCCAAGGCGGTCAGCGCCGATATCAGCGATGCGAAAAACCGCCTGCTTTCGCCCGACGAGTGGCTGCAAAAGCGCGGCGGCGATTACCGCTCACAGAAAACGCACGATGTGATGACCCGTTATGAGCAGCGCCTGCGCGCCGCCAACGCGCTGGATTTTGACGATTTGCTGGTCAAAACCCTGCAATTGTTTGTGGAGCATCCGCCGGTGCTGGAATACTATCAAAGCCGTTTCCAGTATGTGCATGTGGACGAGTATCAGGATACCAACTACGCCCAGTATCAGCTGGTGCGCCTGATTACCCGCGAAAGCCGCAACCTGTGCGTGGTAGGCGACGACGACCAGTCCATTTATGGCTGGCGCGGCGCGGATATCCGCAATATTCTGGATTTTGAAAAGGACTTTCCCGATGCGACGGTGATCAAGCTGGAGCAGAATTACCGCAGCACGGCCAATATTCTGGACGCGGCCAACCAGATCATCGCCCACAACGAGGGCCGCAAGGAAAAGGAGCTGTGGACCGAGGACGGCGAGGGCGAAAAGATTACCCTATACGCCGCCGCGGACGAGCGTGACGAGGCGGCCTGGATCTGCCAGCGCATCCGCCAGCTGCAGCGCGGCGGCACGCCCTACGGCAGCATCGCCATCCTGTACCGCATGCACGCCCTCAGCCGCGTATTGGAAGAAACGCTCATGCGCGCGGGCATTCCCTATCATGTGTACGGCGGCACGCGATTCTATGATCGCCGCGAGGTGCGCGACGTGCTGGCCTATCTGCGCTTGATTCAGAACCCGGCGGACGATATCTCGCTTTCGCGCATCATCAACGTGCCAAAGCGCGCCATCGGCGACAGCACTGTGGAGCAATTGACCCAGTACGCCCGCCAGAACGATATGTCCCTCTATGCCGCCGTGGCCGCGCCGCCCGATACCCTGGCCAGCCGCGCGAGAAAAAACGTAAATGAGTTTTCCAGCCTGATCGTATCCCTGCTGCTGGCCAAGGAAACGCTGCCGCTGTCCGAGTTTGTGCAGAAGGTGATTGACGACAGCGGGCTGATTGCCCAGTATCAAAAAGAAGAGAATGAGGAAAACCAGGCAAGGATCGAGAACATCCGCGAGTTTATGGGCGCTGTGACCGAGTTTGAGCAGAAGAGCGAGGATAAATCGCTGTTTGCCTTCCTGGAAAACGTGGCGCTGGTTACGGAGCTTGACAATCAGGACAGCGCGCCCAGCTTTGTCACCATGATGACGCTGCATTCCGCCAAGGGCCTGGAATACGACGCGGTGTTCATGAGCGGCATGGAGGAGGGCATTTTTCCCTCCGCCCGCGCCATGCAGGAGGATAACCGCGTGGAGGAGGAGCGCAGGCTTTGCTATGTGGGCGTTACCCGCGCGCGCAGGCTGCTGCATCTTTCCTATGCGCGGCGGCGCATGCTGTTTAACCAGATGCAGTTCAACGCGCCCTCGTGCTTTTTGCAGGAGATCCCCAAGCGCCTGATCCGCGAGGAGCAAAGCTCCGCCGCCCAGAGCGCATCCTATGGCTACGGCGCGCCTGCCGCGCGCGGCGCTGGCTGGGGCAGCTACGGCGGCAGCGGCATGCGCAGGCAGGGCGGCTATCAGGATAACGAGTCCCGCCCGCAGTATGGCTACGGCGATACCGTGCCGCAGCGCCGCGCTCCCGCGCCCAGGGCGCCCGCCCGTCCAGCCCAGCAGCCCTGGAACATCCCCGGCGTGCAGCGCGGCTTTGTGGCTTCGCCCGCGCGCAACGTGCAGGTGCAGCTGTTCAAGGTCGGCGATAAGGTGCAGCATCCAAAATTCGGCAAAGGGGTGATCCGTGAGGTGACGGGCAGCGGCGACGCGGCCCGGCTGCACATCGTGTTCCCCGTATTTGGCGAAAAGGTGCTGGCGCAGTCCATCGCCCCCATTGTAAAAATTGAGGAGTGATTATCCCCATGGAAGATAAGCAGCGGCGTATGGGCGAGCTGGTCGCGCTGCTCAACCGCGCGGCCTACGCCTATTATACGAAGGACGAGCCCATCATGGCCGACGTGCAGTACGACCGGCTGTATGATGAACTGCTGCGCCTGGAAAAGGAAACCGGCGTGCAGATGGCCGATTCGCCTACCCACCGCGTGGGCGGCGAAACGCTCAGGGAGTTTGAAAAATACCGCCATGTAACCCGTCTGTGGAGCATGGATAAGGTGCAGTCCGAGCCGGAGCTGATCGACTGGGTGGCGCGTGCGCAGCGCCTGTGCGCCCAGGCGGGGGATTTCCACGAGCCGGTATTTGGCGTGGAGTATAAATTCGACGGCCTGACCATCAACCTGACCTATGAAAACGGCGTGCTGGTGCAGGCGGCCACGCGCGGCGACGGCGTGACGGGCGAGGCCATCCTGCCCCAGGCGCGCACCATCCGCGATATCCCGCTGCGCATTCCCTATACGGGTCGGCTGGAGGTGCAGGGCGAGTGCATCATGCGCCTGTCCGCTCTGGAAAAATATAACGAAACGGCCGCCGTGCCCCTCAAAAACGCCCGCAACGGCGCGGCCGGGGCGCTGCGCAATCTGGATCCCGCCGTCACGGCGGCGCGCAGGCTCAGCGCGTTTTTCTATCAGGTGGGCACCATCGATGATCCACCCTATCAGGATCAGCCCGGCATGCTGGATTTCATCCGCGCGCAGGGCTTGCCCGTCAGCCCGTATTTCCGCACCGCGCGCACGGCGCAGGAGGTTGTCGCCTGCGTGCGTGAGATTGCCGCCGCCCGCGAATCGCTGGATTTCCTGATCGACGGCGCGGTAATCAAGATTCAGGATAGCCGCACCCGCGCGGCGCTGGGCTTTACCGATAAATTCCCGCGCTGGGCGGTGGCGTTCAAATTCCCCGCCGAGGAAACCACCACCACCCTGGAGAGCGTCACCTGGGAGCTGGGCCGCACGGGCAAGCTGACCCCGTTGGCGCATGTGGAGGCGGTGGACTTTGCGGGCGTTACCGTGCGCAAGGCTACGCTGAACAATTACGGCGATATCCAGCGCAAGCGCCTGCTGCTGGGCTGCACGGTGTGGATTCGCCGGTCAAACGACGTAATCCCCGAAATCACCGGCCGCGTGGAGGACGGCTCGACGGGCAGCGAAATTGCAAAGCCCACCGTCTGCCCTGCCTGCGGCGAGCCGCTGGTGGAGCGCGGGGCCAATCTGTACTGCGTCAATCGCCAGACCTGCCGCCCGCAGGCTGTGGCGCGGCTGGCGCATTTTGCCGGGCGCGACGCGATGGATATCACCTCCCTGTCCGAAAAGACGGCGGGGCAATTGTACGATCTGTGCGGCGTGCGCGATCCGGCCGATCTGTATCACCTGACCCGCGGGCAGCTTTTGTCGCTGGAGGGCTTTCAGGACAAGCGCGCGGATAACCTGCTGGCCGCCTTGCAGAAGAGCCGCGACTGCGCGCTGGACGCTTTCCTGTTTGCCATAGGCATTCCCAATATCGGCCGGGGCACGGCGCGCGATGTAGCCGGGCACTTTGGCGCGCTGGCGGGCGTGATGAACGCCACCCAGGAAGAATTGCTGGAAATCCCCGATGTGGGCGACGTCGTGGCGCAGAGCGTGGTGGAGTTTTTCTCCTTCCCCGAGGATCGCACGATGGTGGAACGCCTGCTTGCGGCGGGCGTGACTCCGCGTGAAACCGCAAAGCCCAGCGCCGATATGCCCCAGCCGCTGGCAGGCATGACCATCGTGGTCACGGGTATCCTGCCCTCGCTGTCCCGCAATGAGGCGGAGGATATGATCCGCGCGCACGGCGGCACGGCGGCGGGCTCGGTGAGCAAAAAAACCAGCTATGTGCTGGCCGGAGAGAAGGCCGGCAGCAAGCTGAGCAAGGCCGAACAGCTGGGAATCCCCGTGCTGGACGAGCAGGCGTTTTTCCATCTGATCGGAAAGGAATAACCCATGAATATTGAACAACTGCTGGACGTGCTGCGCAGGAACGCGCCCTTTATGCAGTGCGTAACGCACTGGCATGTCGATCCTGCCCGCCCTGCGCGCTATGCGCCCTGGCCGGACTGCGTGGATCCCGCCCTGCCGCCTATGCTGCAAAAGCGCGGGGTGGAGCGGCTGTATACCCATCAGGCGCAGGCGATTGAGGCTGCTGCGCGCGGCGAGGATATTGTGGTGGTTACGCCTACGGCCTCGGGCAAAACCATGTGCTATAACCTACCGGTGCTGTCCGCCATCCTCAAGGATCCCAACGCCCGGGCGCTGTATCTGTTCCCCACCAAGGCGCTGTCGGCCGATCAGGTGAGCGAGCTGTACGAGCTGATTCAGCTGCTGGGCGCGGATATCAAAACCTATACCTATGACGGCGACACCCCTGGCGCGGCGCGCCGCGCCATCCGCCAGGCCGGGCATGTGGTGGTAACCAACCCCGATATGCTGCACTCGGGCATTCTGCCCAACCACACCAAGTGGGTCAAGCTGTTTGAAAACCTGCGCTATATCGTCATCGATGAAATCCATGCCTATCGCGGGGTGTTCGGCTCCAATCTGGCCAACGTCCTGCGCCGCCTGATGCGCCTGTGCGAGTTTTACGGCAGCCATCCGCAGTTCATCCTGTGCTCGGCTACCATCGCCAATCCCAAGGAGCTGGCCGAAACGCTGATTGGCCGCCCCGTGACGGTGATTGATGATAACGGCGCGCCGCTGGGCGAGCGGCATGTGATTTTCTACAACCCGCCGGTGGTCAACGAGCAGCTGGGCATCCGCCGCAGCGTGCTCAATGAAACCTGCCGCGTGGCGCAGACGCTGCTGCTCAATCATATTTCCACCATTGTGTTTGCCAAAAGTCGTGTGCAGGTAGAGGTGCTTACCAAGCGTCTCAAGGATCAGGTGCGCGACCCTGTGGGTAACGCCGGGCGCGTGCGCGGTTATCGCGGCGGCTATCTGCCTGCCCAGCGCCGCGAGATCGAGCAGGGGCTGCGCGCGGGCAGCATCGATATGGTCATTTCCACCAACGCCCTGGAGCTGGGCGTGGATATCGGCTCGCTGACCGCCTGCGTGCTGTGCGGATATCCGGGCACCATTGCCAGCACCTGGCAGCAGGCCGGGCGCGCGGGCCGCAGAAAGGGCACGTCGCTGACGGTGATGGTGGCTTCCAGCGCGGCGATTGATCAGTTTATCGTCACGCATCCGGCGTATTTCTTCGGGCAGTCGCCCGAAAACGCGCTGCTTAACCCGGATAACCTGTATGTACTGCTCAATCATTTCAAGTGCGCGGCCTATGAGCTGCCCTTCCGGGATGGCGAAACCCTGGGCGGCGCGCCGGGCGCGGAGGAGATGCGCGAATACCTGGCCGAGGCGGGCATCATCCGCCATGTGGGGGATACCTGGCACTGGCAGGCCGAGGATTTCCCGGCCAGCGAAATCAGCCTGCGCACGGCCATGACTGAGAACTTCCTGATCAACGATATCACCGATCCCGCCCATGTGCGCGTGATCGGCGAGATGGATCGCTTTACCGTGCCGATGCTGCTGCACGAAAACGCCATCTATCTGCATGAGGGCGTGCAGTATCAGGTGGAGCGCCTGGATTACGACGCCTGCAAGGCCTTCGTTCGCCGGGTGGAGGTGGATTATTACACCGACGCGGATCTGAACGTGAGCCTGAGCCTGCTGGATATCGCCGAGGAGGGTGCGGACGCTGCCTGGGGCGAGGTGAAGGTGACGGCCATCACCAAGCTGTTCAAAAAGATGAAGTTCGATACCGGCGAAAATCTGGGCTTCGGCCCGGTGATGCTGCCCGAAAGCGAAATGCACACCACCGCCGTGTGGTGGACGCTGCGCGAGGAGTACGCCGCCCGCTTTGACAAGGATACCCTGCAAAACGGCATGATGGGCATCGCCAATCTTTTGCGCATCGTCGCACCGCTGTATCTGATGTGCTCGCCCAGGGACGTGGCGATTTCCTATCAGGTCAAGTGCCCGTTTACGCAGAAGCCCACATTGATTTTGTATGATAACTGCCCCGGCGGCGTGGGCCTGGCTGAAAAAGCCTATCGCATGCGCGATATCCTGCTTACCCATGCGCGCATGATCGCCCGCGACTGCCCCTGCGGGCATGGATGCCCCTCGTGCGTGGGGCCGGTGGGCGAGGTAGGCGAAAACGGCAAGGCGGCGGCGCTGGCGCTGATTGATCTGCTGCTGCAAAAGGAGGAAGGCTGATGCCAAGCTTGGAAGCGTATTCCCGCGATCTGTCCTATAGCTACGCGCTGGGGCTGTTTCCCGCATCGGAGCTGATGCGCAAGCGGCCCGAGCTTGCCCGCCGCCTGCTGGTGGCCAGCCGCGCGGAAGATAGCGAAGGGCTGCGCGCCCTGCGTGCCCTGTGCGCGGCACATCATGTGCGCGAGGAAAACGCCGACCGCGCGCTCAGCCGTATATCAGGCAAGGAGAACTGCTTTGCCGCCGTGGTGTTTGATAAGTTTGAGGGCATGCTCAATCCTGAAGGCTGTCATCTGGCGCTGCACCATCCCAGCGACAAGGGAAACCTGGGCACCATGCTGCGCACGGCGCTGGGCTTCGGATACCGGGATATCGCCATCATCCGCCCGGCGGCGGACGCCTTTGATCCGCATGTGGTGCGGGCCAGCATGGGCGCGATTTTCGGCCTGAACGTGCGTTATTATGATGATTTTGCCGCCTACCGCGCGGATTTTCCGCAGCATATGCTGTATCCCTTCATGCTGGACGCCTCCGTGCCGCTGGATCAGGCTGCGGCGCAGAAAAAAACGCCCTTCACCCTGATTATGGGCAACGAGGGCAGCGGCCTGCCTGCGGAGTTTGCCGCCATGGGGCAGCCGGTGCGCATTCCGCATAATCACGAAATCGACTCGCTGAACCTGTCCATCGCTGCGGCGATCGGCATGTATACCTTTGCGAATCAATAAAAAGGAGCGATACCGATGAAAAAACTGATTTGCCTGCTGATGGCGCTGCTGTGCCTGGCTCCCGCCGCCCTGTCGGAGGAGGAAGCCGGGCAGAAGGCCGAGCGCGTGATCGACCCGACCAAGCCCATGATCGCCCTGACGTTCGACGACGGCCCGTCGGAGTACACGCAGCGCATTCTGGATACGCTGGAGAAATACGGCTGCCATGCCACCTTCTGCATGGTGGGCAACCGCATGGGCAAAAACGCCGAGGCTGTCGCAGCCGTTGCAGCCAGCGGCAACGATATTGCTACCCACACCTGGTCGCATGAGAACCTGCGCGAGCTGTCCAGCGCTTATGCCCGCCGCGCGCTGACCAACGGCATCGATAAGATTACCGAGATGACCGGCCGCGAGGTGCATTTTGTCCGCCCGCCCTACGGCGCGTGGAACAATACCGTGTGCGGCGTGTGCCGCGATCTGGGACTTTCCATCATTACCTGGTCCATCGATACGCTGGACTGGAAAACCCGCGACGCCCAGAAGACCTTTGAAACCATCAAGCAGCAGGTAAAAAACGGCGATATCATCCTGTGCCACGATACCTATGAGGCCACGGCCGACGCGGTGGACCTGTTCATTCCCTGGCTGGTGGAGCAGGGCTATCAGGTGCTGTCGCTGGAGGAAATCTTCTCCTATTACGACGGCGGGGCAAAGCCCGGCCTGGTTTACTATCATGCCAATCCGGATAAGTTCATTGTGCCGGAGAAGACGGAATAAAGCCGTTGAATATGGCAAAATGGCTCGCGGCCGGATGGAAGGCCGCGGGCTTTTTCTATGCGCGTTTTTCCATGAAAAGCAATCGAAAAAACGCGGAAAACTGATCCGGCAACAAATTTTGAAAAAATTGCAAAAAAATACTTGCATAAATGTGGTATATCTGGTATAATATCTTCCGGAAAGAAAATGCGAAACGTGGAATACCTTTGGAATCTTATGCTGGTATGCCAGCGTAAAAAATATCACTTATTTTAAGGAGGCCCCATCTATGAAGAAAATCCTTGCCATCGCTCTGTGCATCGCTACCCTGCTGTGCCTGGCGCCCGCCGCGCTGGCCGTCAACGAGGACGTGACCGGCGAAGTGGTCATCTACACCTCCATGTATCCGTTTGTTATCGATATGATGGACGAAGCCCTCAAGGCTGAATTCCCCAACCTGACCCCCGGCAACAACGGCTCCTTCTTCTTCTACGGCGGCACCGGCTCCCTGCAGACCAAGCTGGCCGGCGAAATGGAAACCGGTACCCTGGGCTGCGACATGATGCTGGTTGCCGAGCCCGCCTACAGCCTGGAGCTGAAGGAAGGCGGCTGGCTGCACGCCTATGAAACCGAAGCCGCCCAGAACCTGCGCTTCGACTACGACAAGGAAGGCTATTGGTATCCTGTCCGCGTCTGCAACATGGTGCTGGCCTACAATCCCGAGCTGAAGACCCCCGATCAGCTGCCCAAGACCTTCAAGGAATTCGCCGAGGATACCAGCCTGAAGGGCCGCATCTCCATGGGCAACCCCCTCAGCTCCGGCACCACCATGGCCGCCGTCGCTTCCCTGTCCGATAAGTATGGCTACGAGTACTTCACCGCTCTGGGCCAGAACGACGTGATGATCGAGTCCGGCTCCACCGCCCTGGCCAAGCTGCAGACCGGCGAGTGCGACGTGATCATGATTCTGGAAGAGTCCGTGCTGAAGGAGCGCAAGGACAACGGCTCCAAGATCAGCTGCATCTATCCCGAAGACGGCGTGATCCTGATCCCCTCCACCGTGATGACCGTTGCCGAAGAAAAGAGCAAGAACCTGAACATCGAAGCCTGCGAAGCCATCACTGATTTCCTGCTGAGCGAAGAAGGCCAGAAGTTCATGGTGGCCGGCTACATGCACTCCGTGCTGAAGGGCTTCACCGAGGTTCCCTTTGACTCCGTGGATACCGACGGCCTGATCGAGAAGGACATGGGCGTTGACTGGGAGCGTTGCTACAAGCAGCGTGAGGAAATCCGCACCAAGTTCCAGGAAGCCGTAACCATCAAGAAGTAATCCAGAAAGCAATCTGATCATAATCTGATCGCAACATGCCAAATGGGGGAAGTTGTCCGTGCGGCGACTTCCCCCAAATTTTCAGAAATAACGAACGAAAACAGGGTGAAGGAGTGCTGTAAATGCAGACACAGCTTCAAAGACAACGCAAAGACCCTGCCGAAACGCGCTGCAAGGTTGCGCTGCTGATTTTGTTTTTGCTTGGCGCGGCGCTGATTGCAGGCGGATTGTGGGGCAGCCGGGAATATCAGAAATCCGGCTTCGACCAGGAAAACGCTTACCATTATATTCATGAGCTGTCCGGCAAGGTGGACAGCCTGTATGAAAAATCCATTCAGCCTCTTACCGCAAAACTGACCCAGGCGGAGCAGGATACCCTGACCGCCCGCACGATTGAGCTGCTCAAGGATAACTGGAGCAGCGCCGCCAAGGCCGATCAGTCCGCCCGCGTGGACGCGATGCTTGCCGGCCTTTCGGGGGATAAGCTGCAGCGCAAGACGCTGGAACTGCTCTCCATCACCTATTCGCTCAACGGCCCCAAGGTTTCCTCTGCCGAAAAGAAGCAGATGGCGCCCTGGAGCGACGCCGAGCGCGCCGCCAACCGTGAGGCGCTGCTGCATGCCGCGCTGGATGAAGCGGCCAATCTGCCCGAGGTAGCGGCCAAGGCCGCCGAAAAGACGGGCCTGGAACGCGCGGCTGCGATGATGCAGCTGTTCCTGGTCAGCGTCAATGAAGATGGCGCGCCCCTGCCCACGGCCGATGTAAACGGCCTGAAAAAGGCGGTGCGTACGGCCGAAAACCGTATCCTGGCCTATCAGATGACGGTAGAAGGCAGCGTATCCCTGCTGACGCAGATGATGGTTACCTATAGCCGCACGGCGATCCTGCTGGGTGTCCTGCTGGCGCTGGACATAGCGCTGCTGTTCCTGATGCTGTACAAGGATCACAGCTGGCATCTGGATTTCAAGTGGGTGATTATCTTTGCCATCGTGGACTTCATGCTGGTGTTCCAGGTGCTGCCCATGGTGTATCTGATTATCAAGGCGTTCTTCCCGGACGGCTCCTTCACCTTCCAGGTGTTTGAGCGTCTGTATACCTATTCCATGAACCTGGGCGCGCTCAAGAACACGCTGATTGCTGCCACGGCCACGATGATCCTGGGCACGCTGCTGGCGTTCCCGCTGGCCTGGCTGGTGGGCCGCACCAACCTGTACGCCAAAAAGTTCTTCCGCTCGCTGTTTGTGCTCACCTACATGGTGCCGCCTTATGTGGGCGCCATGGCGTGGCTGCGCCTGCTCAACCCCAATGTGGGCACGCTGAACCAGTTCTTCCGCCTGATCTTCAACCTGGGCGATACCCCCGGCCCGCTGAACATCTACACCCTGGGCGGCCTGATCTGGGTGCTGACGACGTTCTACTATCCCTATGCGTTTATCACCATTTCCCGCGCGATGGAAAAGATGGATCCCTCTCTGGAGGAGGCCAGCCGCATCTCCGGCGCGTCGCCCCTGGGCACGGTGTTCCGCATTACCATCCCCATGATGACCCCCAGCTTGATCGCCGGCGCGCTGCTGGTGTTCGTGGCTGCGATGAGCTGCTACGGCATTCCGTCCATTATCGGTGCGCCGGGCAAGGTGCACACCGTTACCACCCGTATTATCGAGTATAACGGCCTGGGCGCGCAGGGCATCAGCGATGCGACGGGACTGGCGGTATTCCTGATGGCGCTGGCCATCATCATCCTGTACCTGTCCGACTTTGTGGTGGCGCGCAAGCAGTACATCACGGTGTCGGGCAAGTCTACCCGCCCCAACATTGTGGATCTGGGCAAGTGGCGCTGGCCGCTGACCATCCTGGTCAGCCTGTTCGCCGTCATCGTGGTGCTGATTCCCTTCGCCACGATCCTGACCACCTCGTTCAAGATCGACGTGGGCAAGTCGCTCTTTGATGCTGAAAACTTCACCTTCAGCCAGTGGAAGACCATCTTCTCCCGCACGGAGACGATGAACTGCCTGAAAAACAGCCTGATTTTTGGCGTGATTACTGCGACCATCGGCATTGTGGTGGCCTGCACGATGTCCTATCTGCTGCAGCGCACCCGCATTCGTGGCCGCAAGATTCCGGACTTCCTGATTACGCTGGGCTCCGGTACGCCGTCCGTGGTAATCGCCCTGGGCCTGATCATGACCATGAAGGGCACCTTCGGTGTAGACATCTACAACACGGCCTACATCATCATTATTGCTTATCTGATCAAGTACCTGATGATGGGCATGCGCACGGTGGTAAGCGCCATGAGCCAGATCCACGTTTCGCTGGAGGAATGCAGCCAGATTTCCGGCGCAAGCTGGACGCGCACAATGTTCAGGATCACCGGTCCGTTGATTTTCCCCTCTATCGCTGCGGGCTGGTTCCTGATCTTCATCCCCAGCTTCTACGAGCTGAGCATGACCACCCTGCTGTATTCCAACACCACCAAGACCATCGGCTTCCAGCTGTATGAATACTGGACCTTCACCAGCCAGCCGCAAAGCTGCGCCATGGCGTTTGGCATCCTGATGATCGTAGTGGTGCTCAACTTCCTGCTCAACCGTCTGACCAAGGGCGAGTTCTCCATCTGATAAGCATTTCCATATTACAAAAAGGAGTTGGCAAGTATGTCCAGCGTAACCATTAAAAATGTAACCAAGAGCTTTGGCAGCGCGGTGGTTCTGGATAATTTTGACGCCGTTTTTGCCGATCGCGAGTTTATCACCCTGCTGGGTCCCTCCGGCTGCGGCAAAACCACCATGCTGCGCATCATCGCGGGCTTTGAAAAGCCCACCTCGGGCGCAGTGCTGTTTGACGACCGCGTGGTATCCTCGGAAAAGGTGTTCATTCCCCCTGAAAAGCGCGATATCGGCATGGTGTTCCAGAGCTACGCCGTGTGGCCGCACATGACCGTTTTTGATAACGTGGCCTATCCGCTGCAGATCAAAAAGGTGGATAAGGCGACCATCAAGAAGAAGGTTGACCGCGTGCTGGAGGTTGTGCACCTGACCCAGTACCGCGACCGCATCCCCAGCCAGCTGTCCGGCGGTCAGCAGCAGCGCGTCGCCCTGGCGCGCGCCCTGGTGGCTGAGCCCGCCCTGCTGCTGCTGGATGAGCCGCTGTCCAACCTGGACGCCAAGCTGCGCGAGAGCATGCGCTTTGAAATCAAGGAGATTCAGCGCCAGTATGGCATCACGGTTGTCTATGTGACCCACGATCAGACCGAGGCCATGGCCATGAGCGACCGCATTGTGGTTATCAATCGCGGTGTGATTCAGCAGGTAGGCTCCCCGCGCACCATCTACAGCGAGCCGGCCAATCCCTTCATCGCCGACTTTGTGGGCAAGATTGACTTTGTGGAGGGCGTCGCCTCCGAGGGTGTGATCGCGCTGGATGGCTGCGACCAGAAGCTGCCCTATAAGGGCGACCTGCGCGGCAAGGTGATCGTGGGCGTGCGCCCCGAGAACATCAAGTATGCCGAGGCGGGCAAGGGCATGCTGCGCGGCGTGGTCAAGAGCCACTTCTACCTGGGCGATGTGGACGACTGCCGCGTCGATCTGGGCGGCGGGCAGGAGCTGCGCATCATTGCCGATCCCTATGAGAGCATGGGCGTGGAAAACGGCAAGCAGGTGGAGCTGGATGTTCGCAGCTTCCTGGTGTATCCGCAGAAGCCCGGCGAGGATTTCCGCAAGATTTTGACCTAAATAATAGATTGCAAGCAAAAAGAGGAGGCCGGCGGCCTCCTCTTTTATGCTGCTTGTTTATATACTGCTGTCTGTTATTCCACAACGCACCGGCTTGCCATTTCCTCAATCATGCCCTTGTGCAGCTCGCACATGCGGGTGAGGGTGGGGCGGATATCGTCCTTCAGGCCATGATCCAGCCAGTCGATTACCAGGCCGAAGCACCAGGCGCGATAGGAGAGAATCAGAATTTCGCGATCCTGCGGGCTTACACGGCGCTCGCCGATGATGGCGTCAAAGCATTTTTCCACCGCATCCTGGCAGATCTGCATCAGGTATCGCTCATACACATCGCGGCTGACCGAATTGAAAATATGGAGCGCGGCACGGCGATGCTGCAGGATGGAATCCACCGCCACGTTCAGCGCCTCCTCTATGGTTGCGATGGTGCTGTGATTGCGGATCAGCTCCTCCGCCTGGTCGCGCACGATGGCTTCAATCAGCGCAGGAATATCCGCGAAATGATAGTAAAACGTGTTGCGGTTTACCCCGCAATCCTCCACGATATCCTTGATGGTGATTTTGCTGATCGGGCGCTGATCTACCAGCTTCATAAAGGAATCCATAATCGCTTTCCTGGTAAAAGAAGCCATGCTCAACCTCCTGCCTGTCAAAAATACCTTGTTTTATCTCATTATACCATGATTGTCGGCGTGCCGCATACGCTGCCCGCCGACCCGGCCAAGCCTTCAGCTTGCCTAATCATTATACCATATTTTCGCTATTTGGGCAATCTTGGCGCAAAGCCGCGCTTTTGTGCATACGCGCGCAGATGTCTGGCTGCGCCCGGTTGCCCTTCAGACCAAAATTCGGTATAATGTAGGGGAGAAATACGGAAACGGAGCATCCCATGAAAAACGAAATTCTGCCCATGCGCCAGGCGCTGCTCAAGCGCCTGAACGACAGCGAACTGAAAAAGTGGCTGCGCGACTATGCCATGCCCTATAAGGAGCTGATGGCCTATTATCGCTGCGCCATGATGGAAGTGGAAACCAAGTTCAACGTCCTCAATGAGGAGCTGTCCCTGGCCTATGATCGTAATCCCATCGAGACCATCAAATCCCGCCTGAAATCGCCCGAGAGCATTGTGGATAAGGTGGCGCGCAAAGGGCTGCCGCTGACCATTGACAGCATTGAAAAGAATATCCGCGATATCGCGGGCATCCGCGTAATCTGCTCCTTCCCCAGCGATATTTATATGCTGGCCGATTGCCTGCTCAGCCAGGATGATATCACGCTGATTGAGCGCAAGGATTACATCGAGCATCCCAAGTCCAATGGCTATCGCAGCCTGCACCTGATTGTGGAAATTCCCATTTTTCTGCACAATCAAAAGCGCCTCATGAAGGTGGAGGTGCAGCTGCGCACCATCTCCATGGATTGCTGGGCCAGCCTGGAGCACAAGATTTTTTATAAAAAGAACGTGCAGGATGCGCAGCGCGTGGAGCAGGAGCTGATTGCCTGCGCGGAGCTGGCGCAGCAGCTGGACAGCCGCATGGAGCGCATTCACCGCGAAACGCTGGAGGATCAGCCCGCATCCATCGATGCGGAGCTTGGCTAAATATCGTATTTCAGCCGGATTCGCCCCAGCTTTTCGCCAAAGGGCCTGGCAAACAGCGCCAGAAACAGCAGGTTTGAAACCATGTACGCGATGGTGTGGGGGATGGCGGACAGCAGCGCCGCGCCGTACAGTCCCGCATTGAACGTGCCGTTGTACCACAGCACCGTCCAGATATCCATGATAAATGAATAAGCGATTCCCGCAATCAAGCCGTAGAGCAGCAGCCCGCGGCTTTTTTGCATGGGACGCGAAAGATAGCCTGCAATCAGGCCAATCAGCCCCCAGGCGAACATCTGAAAAGGCGTCCATGGCCCTTGTCCAAAGTAAAAATTGCTGATGACCGCGCTGAGCGCGCCGACTAAAAAGCCTGCTTCGCCGCCCAGATAAACGCCGGACAGGATGGTCATGGCCGCCACCGGCTTGAGCAGCGGGATGAAGCGCCCGGCTACCGACAGCGCGGTCAGCACCGAAACCAGTACCATCCGCCGCCGCCCTGTGCGTTTGCGCTCAAAGCCCGTGGCAAACAGGATCAGCGCGCAGAGTACAATCAGCAGCGCGATGAGGGCATAACGCTTTTCGTGCAGCAGAAACACGTCCGCTGCAATCAGGGCGGGGATGATGAAAAATGGAATCAGCCAGCGAAGCATGCGCCGTGCGCGGGCGCTGCGGATGACGATCATGGTTGCGCCTCCGGAGGCCGGCGGAGCGCGGCGACCTCCTCGGTGCAGATCGCTGTATCGCACACGCCGCGCGCCATGCGGTTGGCCGCCGTGGTGTAGTAATGGTTGCCCGCAAAGAAGGCATGCGGCTCTCCGCAGGATACTGCCTCGCCCCGGAAAAACAGCGCGCAGCGATCGGCGCACGCGGCGGCGAAGGCCACATCATGCGTTACGCACAGCACAGTCAGCCCCTGCGCGCGCAAGGCTTGCAGCAGGGCGGTCATGCGCTCCCGCGCGCAGGCGTCCAGCCCCTTGGTTGGCTCGTCCAGCAGCAAAAGCCGCGGGCGCGCGGCCAGCGCCTTGCACAGCGCCAGCGTCTGTTGCTCGCCGCCGGATAGATCATAGGGGTGGCGGTTCAGCAGCGGCGTAAAATCCATGGGAAAACCCGCAGTATCAGCGTGGACGCTTTGCAGCTCCTCCGCCACTGTGCTGCACAAAAAGAGCGTCTGCACATCCTGCGGCAGCAGCGCCAGACAGTCCTGATACAGCGATTGCCCGGCGTAGCTTTTTAGCTTTTTGCCAAACACGGAAATGCTGCCCGCATATGGCCGCAGCAGCCTTGCCAAACAGGCCAGGGCGGTGGATTTGCCTGAGCCGTTGCCGCCCAGCAGGCAGAAGATTTCGCCCGTGCGCACGGTAAGGCTCAGCCCGCGCAGCACGTCCGGCGAATTGCGTTCATAGCGGAAAAATACATCGCGCATTTCCAGCGCGGGAGGGGTGTTCAGGCCCGATTCTGCGCCGAAAACGGGCATATCCTTGCGCAATGGCTGATTTTCCAGCATGCGCCGTCCCTCCTGCACGGTCAGCGGACAATCGGGCAGCTGCCACATGCCCGCCACGCGCGCGGCGACGGGCATGGCTCTGGACAAGGCGGGATGCCCTTGCAGCGCGCGTACAGCCGGTCGGACGGCGTCGTTTGCAATCAGACGACCATTATCCATTGCAAGCAATTTGTTGGCCAGCGGAATGGCTTCCTCCAGACGATGCTCAATCAGCAGAATGGTCAGCGCCAGCTCGCGGTTCAGCCGCTGCAGGGTGGACAGAAAATTGCCCGCTGCGATGGGGTCCAGCTGCGCGGTGGGCTCATCCAGCAGCAGGATATCCGGCTGCGTCACCATCACTGCGGCCAGGCACAGCAGTTGCTGCTGCCCGCCGGACAGGGTGGAAACGTCGCGCTCAAACCAATCCTCGATGCCGAAAAAGCATGCGGTTTCTGCTACGCGGCGGCGGATGACAGCCTGCGGCAGGCCCATGTTTTCCAGGCCGAAGGCCAGCTCGTGCCACGCCTTATCGGTGACAATTTGCTGCTGCGGGCGCTGGGCGACAAAGCCGATGCGGCATGCGCTTTCGCGCTCGGACAGCGCGGTGAGCGGCTGATCCTGATATAAAATCTGCCCGGCCAGCTCGCCCTTGGGGGCGATTTCGCGCTTCAGGCAGCGCAGCAGCGTGGATTTGCCGCTGCCTGTCGCCCCGCAAAGCACGCAGAAATCGCCTTTTTCCAATGAAAAAGAGATGTTTTCCAATGCCTTTTGCGGGCAAAGCGGATAGGCAAAGCTTAAATTCTGGATTGCAAGCAGCGCCATCGGATGCATTTGCCTCCTTCCATCAGCGCGGGCAGCAGGCACAGCGCGCCGTATGCGCACAGCCCGGCGCGGGCGAGCAGTGTGTCCGCGGGCAGGGTCAGCGCGGGATAAAAATCAAATTTCAACGCGCCGGATAGAATCGCCGTCAGCGTGACGGCGGTCAGCGCCAGCGAGAAGAGCATAAACAGCGCATCCGCACGTGTAAAACGAAAGATGGCATAGCTGGTGCGCCTGCCTGTGCCGTAGCCGCGCGCGGCCATGCTGTCGGCGGTGACGATGCCGTTTTCCAGCGCCCAGGTGGTCAGGATGGAAAACTCCCGCACGCGGCCGCGCAGCGCGTCCGGCGCGTTTTCGTTGCGATAGAGTCCCAAGCCCTGCTGCGCCTGATGGATGCGCTGCCCCTGCCGGGCGAACGCCGGCACAAACCGCAGCGCCATGCTGACCATCAGCGCCAGCCTGGGTGACAGGCGGCCCAGCAGGTACAGCAGCCGATCGCTGGTCAGCGCGCGGCTGAGCAGGCGAAACCAGCCGATCATGCTCAGGATCATCCCCGCTGCCGCCGCACCGTACAGCAGCGCTTCCAGCGTGAAGGGGCGGTCGTTGACGACGAACAGCACGGTTACACCGTCGTGATAAAAGAGGGGATTAAGCAGCGCCAGCACGATGAACAGCCCCAGGCTGGCCGCCAGGGCGCGGGCTCTGACCTGGCGATGAAGCAGCAGCAGCGTCAAGCATCCAAGCAGCGACAGAAGGATCAGCGCCGGGTGCAGGGACAGCATGCCTGCGCTCATAACGCCAGCAAAATAGCAAAATACGGATAATGGATGCAGTTCGTCGAGGCTTCGCATGCCGTCCCTCCTTTCAAGGCAAATCGCGGCCCAGATCGCAGGTGTACAGCCACTCAATGCGGTCGCAGTCCGATAACTGATACTCGCCGCAGCCAACGTCGGGAAAAGCGCCGTTGACGCGGTACATCCAGCCGGAGAGATTGCCAAAGTCAAATTCATACAGGTGGCTGATGCCGGCCACATACGTACCCTGGCAATCCAGCTGCAGCTGGTTTTCCTTGGCCGCCTGCACCAAAACATCATAAACTGTGGCATTTTCCGCGATTTTATAGCTGGTTTCGGGCAGTATGACGGCGCTGTCCGGAATATAGCGCGCGTCTGTGCGGCCCTTCACCGTATCGCAGCGGATGGTCAGCGTCACCTCGCCTGCGCTGGCTGAAACGGTTGGGGAGGGGGCGTAATAATCGCCTGTGCTTTCGATGCGCAGCAGGCAAAGGGCCAGCGCCAGCGCGCCGCAGATCAGCCAGAGAAAAACGAAATTCTTGTAATTACGCTTTTTAAGGAGCCATAGTATGACGGTGAAAAGAATTCCAAATGCGGCAATACCGATGACTGCACAGGTTTTCCAGCCAACGGCGGCTGCCTGCTGCGCCGCAGGCAGCGTATCCAGCAGATAATAGCTGCCCTGTCTTGCCTGAAAACGCTTCAGGGCAATCAGCGCGCTGAGCGCCTGCACGGTGGCCATGCTGTTTTTTGCGCCGCCCGCCGTGTGGGCGAAAGCGCCGTCCTCCAATTGATAGCGCAGCAGGGCGTCCAGCGCCGAGCAGCCGTTTTTGATAAAGCGTGCGTCGGTCAATGGGTCAATGCCCAGCGCGCACAGGGCGATGATCACCTGCGCGGCGCTTTCGCAGTTGGGAGTGCCCATGCTGCGGTAATCGCCGGTATCGGTCTGCATGGCGCTCAGCAGCGCCAGCGCACGATCAGCGGCGGCCTGTGCATCCGGCCGGCTTGCCAGGGCTGGCGCCAGGGCCTGCAGCGCCATGGCGGTCACATCCGCGTCGCTCTGCGCTCCCATCACGGCCCAGCCGCCGTCCGCCAATTGCAGGGACAGGAGCGACGCGGCGGGCTGGTCGATCTCGCCCGCCGCATCCGGCAGGTTGTTGAGCAGATGCAGCCCATAGATCCAGCTCATCACGCCCTGACGGCCGATGTCCTCAGCCCGTGCGGCGGCGACAAAGGGGTGATCAGCTCGCCCGCAGGCCGTCAGCAGCAGGGCAAGCTTGAGCCGTGAGGATGCGCTGGCAGGCGGCGTGCTTTCCACATATTGCTGCAGCGCATCGGCATAGACGGTGTAATCCAGTCCCTGCGTATATTGGCGCAGGGCCAGCATATACCATTCTGCGCTGCCGCCCGCCTGTTCGCACAGCGCGCCGTTCAGCCAGGCCTGCGGGCTGTCCGCGCCTGCGGCGGACTGCTGGGCGGACAGGATGGTATCAATGCGGGCGGCGATGGAAACGCTTTCAGAATGGGCACAAAGGCTCGAAATAAGCAAAAATAGCCCCAGCAAAAGGGCGAAAACGCGCCTTTTGCCGGAGACTTGCCTGCATGCAATGCGGGTGTGCATGGAGAATTACAGCCCGGTCGCGTCGGCAATGATGACGCAGCAGGGGGGCACGATCACAAGCTTTTCGCTGGCGGCGCTGACCACATCGCCGGCCTGCACGGTGATGCTGGCTTCACCGTTCTCGTCGGTTACAGCGTTAGCCGCAATGCCGTTAACGGTGATGACAGCGCCAGCCACAGGGGTGGATACGGGGGCGTAGGATACGGGATCGAAGCCCATGGCGGACAGCGTCAGGGTGATTTCGCCGGGCTCGGCGGTGTTGACGTCAAAATAGGTATAGGTATCCGACCAGCCGGCGGCGTCGGCGTACACATAGGCGGTCAGGTAATCGCCGGCGTTGAGGGTATCGGTCAGGCCCATGGACATCTGGTTGTTGACATAATAGCCATACGCGCCGCCGTTTTCCACGCCCCACAGGCGGGTGATCATCAGGCCGTAATCGCCCATCTGGGTAGCAAAGCCGGCAGCCGCGCCGCCTTCAAAGCCTTCCTCATGGGCCAGGTACAGCGCATCCGCGATGGTCAGTGCGCCGTCGTTATCGGTATCGTGCAGGACGATGGGGCGCTGCACCAGCTTGAGATCCTGGTTGGCGATGGTAACATAGACGACCGGCGCGGTCTCCTGCGCCAGGGCAGCGGGGATCATGGCCAGCAGCATCAGCAGGGCCAGGGCGATGGAAAGCGCTTTCTTCATTGTAAATCGTGCTCCTTTGTGTATTCTGGATAACGCGCCTCAGACGCGGGAATCCCGGATTTGCCGCTGCTTTTCGATTTTGCACTGGGTGGCGCGGCGGCGCTGGGCGATGCGCTTTTGCAGCTGCTTTTCACGGCGGGCAGGATCGCGCGGGGGCTTGATCCCGGCTGCCTCCAGCGCGCGCGGCCAGGGGCCTAAAAACGCCTTGATGGCCACCACCTGCTCGGGCGAAAAATCATTGCGCTGAGGATAACGGCTTTCGCCGCGCGCAAGCAGGGCTGCGCGCATATCCGCAAGCAGGCGGACGGCGGCTTCGCGGTCATACTGCCCTTTCATGCCAAACCTCCAATAAAAAAGGCTGTTCATCGCCTTTGGGCGAGAACAGCGCAACGGCCGTGCTTCATTAAGCGCTTTGCGGATACAGCCGAAAAGCGCGCAAAAAACACAGGCGGCTGCGCTTTTCAAAAACCAAAAGCTGCTGGCCCATGCCAGCCTCCGCGTGCGCCCCCGGCAAGTATCCCGACTTACAGGCGGAACGCCTGATTACGGTAATGGTTGTTGCGACGGATTTTCACCGAACTTCCCTCTCATCCAGCAAGCTGGAACCGGGCGCGCTGAAATGTGAAATTGTTGCCCGCAGTGCGGACATGCACAGTATAGCACGGAAAATGGCGTGCGTCAATGTGCGGAGATGCGGACATTTTTATATGGCGCATTAGCCTGTTTGCTTTTAAGCGCACAGAGAATAGGGGATAGGTAAAAAGAAATTCCCGACTGCAGATGCAATCGGGAACTTTGGAGGCGCCGTCCGGATTCGGACCGGAGTATAAAGGTTTTGCAGACCTTCGCCTTACCACTTGGCTACGGCGCCAGAAAAAATGGAGCGGTAGACGAGGCTCGGACTCGCGACCTCAACCTTGGCAAGGTTGCGCTCTACCAACTGAGCTACTACCGCATAATGGTGCCTCGAACCGGAGTCGAACCAGTGACACGCAAATTTTCAGTCTGCTGCTCTACCAACTGAGCTATCGAGGCATATTATAAAGATGGCGACCCGAATGGGGCTCGAACCCATGACCTCCAGCGTGACAGGCTGGCGTTCTAACCAACTGAACTACCGGGCCGTATGTGGTGGGAACAACAGGGCTCGAACCTGTGACCCTTTGCTTGTAAGGCAAATGCTCTCCCAGCTGAGCTATGCTCCCCAGTGCTCCTCCAGAACAACCCTGTGCAACAGATGGCTTATCGGTGGCGCGTGTTATATGTTACCTGTTTTTCGCCATTTTGTCAAGGGCTTTTTCGCAATTTTTGAAATTTTTTTGTGAAGGGCAAAAAACGCCCGCCGGACGGGCAGAATCCATCCGGCGGGCAGGCGGTTTTTACTTGATAACCTCGCCCATGGTGCCGGGGGCGACGCAGCCGGCGTTGCTCTCATCGGTATCGATGTGCATGGCCAGGGCATAGCTGGGGCTGACGCGCACTACCACGTCGCCGAATACCAGCGCGCGGCCGTCGCTGTCGATCTTGACGGATACAACATCCTTATCCTTGCAGCCAAAGGCCTCGGCGTCGGCGGGGGTCATGTGAATGTGACGCTTGGCGGCGATGACGCCCTTTTCCAGCACCACTTCGCCCTTGGGGCCAACCAGCTTGCACGCGCCGCTGCCCTCCAGGTCGCCGCTTTCGCGGATGGGGGCCTTTACGCCGATGCTGCGCGCGTCGGTCAGGCTCAGCTCTACCTGGGTTTCCTTGCGGCAGGGGCCCAGAATGCTTACGCCGGTCAGCGTTTTCTTTTCGCCCACTACGTCCACGCGCTCGGCGCAGGCATACTGGCCGGGCTGGGACAGCATTTTCTTTACTGTCAGCTGATAGCCGGGGCCAAAGAGGGTTTCAAGATCCTTTTCAGATACGTGCACATGGCGCGCGGAAGTTTCTACCAATACCTTAGACATGTGAATCGCTCTCCTTTTTAATCCAGTGTACGGGGATATTATAACACGCCTGAAGGCAATCTTCAAGCAAAAGCGCGGCGCGGATGGGCCAAATGCGAAAAATAACAGGCGCTTTGGAAGAAAAGACGGGCGTTTTGCGGGCAATTTCAATTGCCTGTCTGCCGGATACTGCAAATCGTCTGCGCGATGGTCTGCTCATCGCGGAGCGCATGGGAGGCGGTGAAGGCGTTGATCAGCGTGCCCTCGCGCAGCGCCTGCTGGGCGGCGAGCAGGATGGGCTGATCCGCGCCGTACAGGGTGATTCCCTCGCGGGCGGGCAGCAGGCCGCGCGCGGCAAGGGCCTGCTGGGCGGAGTGCGAGAGCAGCCAGTCAAGCAGCTCCTCGGCGGCGGGCTGGGCGCCCTTGGGGAGAGCGCCGAAAACCACGCGGTCGGTGATATCCGCCGCAGCCAGCAATTGAAGCCCTTGCCCGGAGGCCAGGCATTGCCGCGCCTGAGTAAGCGTCAACAGCGCGCCTCCCGCCTGTCCGGACAGCAGGGCGGCGGGCACCTGCGCGGCAGGCAGCCAGGCGACTGCCCCTGATACCCCCAGACGTTCCAGCGCCATTGCGCCGAAAGCGTCGTCCGCAATCAGCCGGTCGGGCCAGCTTTCGCGCGGCAGAGCGGTTGCCTGCGGCAGCGTATGCGCGTCAGGCGTGGGCGCTGCGCCGAACAGGCTGGTGGGAGCGGGCGTGGCGGCGGCTTCCTGCCCAGGGCAAACCAGCGCATAGCCGTCCAGGCACAACGGAACGGCCAACTGCCGCCCCTCCGCCTGCCCGGCGGCGCGATAGGCTGCGCAAAGGCCGTCGGCAGACACGGGGCGCAGACAGTCCGCCGGAATATCCAGCCCTGGCGCAAACAGAATCAGATCGGGCGCGCCGTCCATACCCTCGCAGAGCGCCTGCAGCTCCTCCTGCGAAGCGCTGCGTATCCACACGCGCACGCCCTTATGTGCCTTGGCATAGGCAGCGGCCTGCGCGCGCACCCAGGGCGCGGCGTTCAGGCAATCGCCCGCCAGCCATACGGTAAGCAGCCGGCGCGGGGGCGCGTTTACGCCGGGCGGAGCGCTGGGTGCGGCGGACAGCCGGGCGGAAAGCGCGGGATAGCTTAAAATCAGCGCGCAGGTAAGCAGAATGCACATCAGACACCCCAGCGTTTTGCCGGGCTTGTAACGCTTCAATGCGGATCCCCCCTTGTTGTTACAAGAATATGCTTGCAAACGGCGCGGTTATTTCATATAATTAAGGTGGAAATTTAAGGGGGTATGTAGCATGGCTGATATGAATTATCGCGCTGTATACACGCAGTGGCTGCACGATTTTGCCAATGACGACGCGCTGGCGGCGGAGCTATCCGCCCTGACGGATGAAAAACAGATTGAAGATCGTTTTTATACTGAGCTGGCCTTTGGCACGGCGGGTATGCGCGGCGTGCTGGGCTACGGCACCAACCGCATGAACGTGTACGTGGTGCGCCGCGCCACGCGCGGGCTGGCTGCCTATATTCATACCTTCCCCGGCGGGGCAGAGCGCGGCGTAGCCATTGCCTATGACAGCCGCCACATGAGCGCGGAGTTTGCCCGTGAGACGGCGCTGACGCTGTGCGCGGCGGGGGTCAGGGCGTATCTGTTTGATTCGCTGCGTCCCGTGCCCATGCTCAGCTATGCCGTGCGGCACCTGGGCTGCATTGCGGGCGTGGTGATCACCGCCAGTCATAATCCGCCCCAGTATAATGGATACAAGGCCTATTGGGAGGACGGCGCGCAGCTGTCGCCCGAGGCGGCCGAGGCCGTAACGGGCTATATCCGTCCGCTGCCCTATGCGGGCGCGCCTGTGATGGACGAGGAAGAGGCCAAGCAGAAGGGTCTATTGCAGATCATCGGCGCCAAGGAAGTGGACGACGATTACATCGCCATGATCCGCTCCCTGTCCGTATGTCCTGAGCTTTTGCAGGCCGAGGGCAAGAACCTGCGCATCGTCTACACCCCGCTGCACGGCTCGGGCAACCTGCCGGTGCGCCGCATGCTGCGCGAGGTAGGCATCACCCATGTGAACGTTGTGGCCGAGCAGGAAGCGCCCGACGGCGATTTTCCCACCGTTACCGCGCCCAACCCCGAGGATCCCGCCGCGTTCAGATACGCCATTCCGCTGGCCGAGCAGGTGGGGGCGACGGTTGTGTTCGGCACCGATCCCGACTGCGACCGTATGGGCGTGGCTGTGCGCGACGGCCAGGGAATCTTCCATACCCTGACGGGCAACCAGATCGGCTGTCTGCTGCTGTACCATGTGCTGTCCCAGCGCCAGGCACACGGCACGCTGCCGCGCAACGGCGCGATCTGCAAGAGCATCGTGTCCACCGAAATGGCGCGCGCCATCGCGGCCAGCTTTGATATCGCGTGCATCGATACGCTGACGGGCTTCAAATTCATCGGCGAAAAGATTCAGCAGTTTGAAGAGACGGGCGCGCATACCTTCCTGTTTGGCTTTGAGGAAAGCTACGGTTTCCTCAGCGGCACGCAGGTGCGCGATAAGGACGGCGTAAACGCTTCCCTGCTGCTGTGCGAGGCGGCGTGCGTGTGCATGCAGGAGGGCATCACCCTGTATGATCGCCTGCAGCAGCTGTATGCCCGCTACGGCGCGTACAGCGACCGCGTGACCAGCCGCACCCTGCCCGGCAAGGACGGCGTAAGCCGCATGCGCGCCATCATGCGCGGGCTGCGCGAAAATCCCCCGCAGGCCTTCGGCAACATCCGCGTGACGGCGGTGCGCGATTATCTGACGGGCGTGCGCACGCAGGAGGGCAAAACGACCAGGATCGACCTGCCGGCCTCCGACGTGCTGTACTTTGAGCTGGAGGGCGGCAGCTGGCTGTGCGTGCGTCCCAGCGGCACAGAGCCCAAGATCAAGCTCTATGTCAGCGCCCGGGCGGAGACGCTTGCCCTGTCTGATGCGATGGCGGAGGCCCTTTGCGCCTGTGCGGCGGAAAAACTGAACTGAATTGTTGATAAAATTACCCTAAATGTTTCATATTCTACTTGACTTTGTAATAAAAACGTAATACAATGCAGGTGGAAGATTCTGCGCGAGGGCGCATTACGAGGTGGGCTATGAACAGAAACACGATCAAACATCATGCCATGAGTATCCGGCTGCTGTGCCTGCTGGCTGCGTTGGTGCTGGCGCTGGGCGTTTTGCCCGCCGCGCTGGCCGAGGACGAGCAGTACGGCTATGTCAATTATGACAACGTGCGGTTCCGCAAGAAGGCCAGCGATACCGTGGTGTGGGACAAGCTGAATACCGGCTGGGTGTGCAGAATCCTGGGCACCGTCGTGTCCGGCGGCACAACCTATTATCATGTCTCTACCAACCGGCCCAATTATCTGGATCGGGAGTACGAAGGCTATATCAGCCAGGAGTACATCACGCTGATGTCCGCCTCCGAGGCTGACGCCTGGGAGAAGCAGGGGGGCAACGCCGCCCTGCTCAGCGGCAGCGCGACGCTTCCCTCCGGCAGTCAGACGGGCACGGACAGCGCCAACAATGTGTCGGCGCTGACCAACTATGCCCGTCCCAACAACGCCAGCACCAATTATTATCATTATGAAAGCGGCGTGCTGACCAGCCTGGGCCTGCTTTCCGCCGGCGAGGCTTATTATGTGACCGGCACGGCCACCATCAACAGCACCGTTTATTACATCATCACCGTGAACGGCGCGGATTGCTATGTGCGCGCCAGCAACATGACCATGCTGGCCAGCGAAACCACCACCACCGCGCCCGCACCGACCACCGCGCCCTCCGGCGGCGGCGATCCGGTCGGCACCATCGTGATTACGCCCGAAGGCAACACCAACCTGCGCAAATCTGCCGCCATGCTGGACGGCAACAGCATTGCCAAGCTGCCCCAGGGCACCGAGCTGCCCTATTATTACACCGTGCAGAGCGGCGGCAGCACCTGGTATTACTGCTACAGCGCGGATAACAACGCCTTTGGCTATATCATCGCCAGCTGCGCCATGATGAAGTCCACCGGCAGCACCGCCACCACCCTGCCCACCACCACCAGCGATCCCTCCAGCATTCTGGGCTATGTCAGGATGAACGTGAAGGGCCGCACCAACATCCGCAGCGAAGCCAAGGCCAATACGGGCAACCGCGTGGGCTATGCGGAGGAAGGCCAGGTGCTGCCCTACTACGCCATCAAGATCGTGAACGGCTCTACCTGGTACTATGTATACAGCAGCACCGAGGACGTGTTTGGCTATGTGCTGGGCTCCTGCTGCTTCAAGAGCGATGCGTCGGGAAATCCTGTCACGGCCGCTCCCACCTCGCCCGCAGTAACCGCCGCCCCCAGCGGCGCGCGGGGCTACATCAAGACGACCGCGTCGGTCAACGTCCGCAAGAGCACAAGCACCTCCTCCGCCCGTCTGGCGCAGCTGGATCAGGGCGTTGTGGCCCCCTACAGCGCGGCTGTGTCCGTGGGCGGCACCACCTGGTACAAGATCGTATACAACGACGAAACCGGCTATGTAATGGGCGATTACTGCACGCCCTGCGACGCCTACGGCAACACCACCGATAAGCCAGAAAGCGTTTCCTCCGGCTATCTGATGACCACGCGCGATAAGGTGTATCTGCGCAAGGCCGCCAGCGCCTCTGCGGGCGTGTACGGCCAGGTTCCCGCGCAGGGCACCGTGCTGCAGATCGTAGGCAGAACCCGCTATGCCAACGGCTATTACTGGTACAACGTCGCGTATGAAGGCAATACCGGCTATATGCGCAGCGACTGCGTTAGCGTCCTGTCTCCCGAGCAGGTGAATGCTTACCTGAACGGCAAGCCCATGCCCACCGCCACGCCTACGCCTACCCCCGTGCCCAAGGCGACCAACTATATTCAGACCACCCTGGACAAGGTATGGCTGCGCAAGTCGCCCTCCAGCAGCGCGGGCACCATCGGCCAGGCTGCGCTGGGCGCAGTGTTCAAGTTTGATTCCAAGGTCAAGGTCAGCGGCGTGGAGTGGTACAAGCTCACCGTCGGCGGCAACGAGTGCTACATCCGCGGCAACTGCGCCAAGGTGATGACCGACGCTGAATACAGAGATTATCTGAACAACCAGCCCACGGCCAAGCCCACCGCTACGCCCACGGCTGTGCCTGATCTGTCCAAGCTGAGCACCACCTTCATCACTACCAAGGAAAAGGTGGTCGTCCGCGCCGAGGGCAATCCCAGCGCGCGTCAGGTGGGCCTGATCTACACCCAGGGTACGGGCGGCAAGATCAGCGGCGCCACCAACGTGGTGGACGGCGTAACCTGGTACGGCGTAACCATCAGCGGCGTGACCGGCTGGATCCGCGGCGACCTGGTGCGCATCCTGACCAAGACGGAAGAAGCCGAATATATCAAGAGCGGCGATCCCGACTCCAAGCCCGAGGCCAGCTACACCACCCTGCAGCTGGGTTCCACCGGCGAGGCCGTGCGCAAGGTGCAGGCTCGCCTGGCCGAGCTGGGCTACATGAGCAACAGCCAGGTCAACAGCGTATTTGACAGCAACACTGCCAGCGCCATCAGCCGCTATCAGGAGGATCACGGTCTGGTTGTGGACGGCATCGCCACCTCCCTGACCCAGCACTCGCTGTTTGGCACCAAGGAAAAGAGCGAAACCACCAACGGCTCCTCCACCACAGTTACTCTGCATATGCCGGAGCTGATCGACTGGTATACCGGCGGCATCCAGAGTATTTTCTACAAGGGCCGCACGGCCGTTGTGACCGATGTGAACACGGGCATCTCCTTCCGCGTAAAGCGTTGGAGCGGCGGCGCGCATGCCGACGTGGAGCCCCTGACTGCTGCCGATACCGCGGCCATGTGCAAGATCTACAATGTAAAGACGGCGCAGGAAATCAGCGATAAGAACCTGTATCAGCGCCATCCCATCCTGGTGACCATCGGCGATCATAGCTATGCAGCCTCCATGTATGGCGTGCCGCATAACTACCCGGCCGGCGATACCATCCCGGATAACGACTTCTACGGTCAGTTCTGCATCCACTTTGTCAACAGCAAGACCCATGGCTCGGGCGTTGTGGATGTGGGCAACTCCAAGAACGGCGGCTACGGCCATCAGGACGCTATCATGGATGCGTACAGAAACGCGGCCAAGAAGCTGAACATCAAAAACTGATGAAAAACAAATCGATTCTCATTCTCGGCGGCGGGGCGTCTGGCCTCGCCGCCGCTGTGCAAGCAGGGCAAATGGGCGCGCGCGTGACGATTCTGGAGCGCAGCGACCGCGTGGGCAAAAAGCTGCTGGCTACCGGCAACGGCCGCTGCAACCTGGCCAATATGGGCGAGTCCTGCTATTTTGGCGATGCGGGCTTTGCCCGCCGGGTGCTGGCGCATATGCCCGTGGCCGATGTGCTGGGTTTTTTTGACGCGCTGGGCTTGCCCACGCGCGCGGACGCCAGCGGCAGGGTGTATCCTGCCTGCAATCAGGCGGCGGCGGTGCTGGATGTGCTGCGGCTGCACCTGGAGCGAGTGCATGCGCGGGTGATCACCGGCGCGCAGGCACAGGCCATCCTGCCTGAAAAGGACGGCTATTGCGTGCGCACGGCGGATGCGGCGTATCATGCCGATTGCGTGCTGGTGTGCTGCGGCGGGCTGGCTGCGCCCAAGCTGGGCGCTGTCAACGCCTATGGCCTGCTGACGGCGCTGGGCTGCAAGTTAGTGGCTCCCGCTCCGGCGCTGACTCCCATTGAAACCGAAAAAGCGCCGCTGCGCGGTCTGAGTGGCCTGCGTCTGCCCGCCACGCTGACGCTGTGCGACGGTGAACAGCCCGTTGCCTGCACGCAGGGCGAGGTGCTGTTTGCCGATTACGGCGTCAGCGGCGTATGCGCCATGCAGCTGGCGCGCGAAGCGCAGCGGCTGCTGTCCGCGTGCCGTCAGCCTATGCTGTATCTGGATTTCTCCCCGGCGATGGGCATTGGCGCATATCGCATGGCGCGCCTTGAGCCGGGGCGGCCCGATGACAATCTGCCTGCCGTGCGCGCCTTCCTGAAGCGCCGGGCGCAGCTATTGCCCAACGATGCGCTGCTGCTGGGTGCGCTGCCAAGGCTGCTGCGCGAGCGCATGGCGGCCTATCGCGGCGAGGAGCTTGCGCGCATGCTGTGCGCTTATCCGCTGCGCGTGACTGGCGTGCGCGGCTATGATCAGGCGCAGGTGACGCAGGGCGGTATCGATCCCGCAGACTTTGATCCGGCTACCATGGCGTGCAAAAAGCATCGTGGACTGTATGCCTGCGGCGAAATCCTCAATGTGGATGGCGATTGCGGCGGCTATAACCTGCAGTTTGCCTTTGCCACCGGATTGCTCGCGGCCAGGGATGCGGCGAAGTGAATAACAAAAAAGAGCTGTCTTGGTTAGACAGCTCTTTTATCATGCGAAAGTTTTAACCAATCACCGCTACCAGCGCAATCATGGCGGCGGTAATCAGCGCGGCGACAGCGTCGGCACGGGTCAGCTTCAGGATGCGCAGGCGCGTGCGGCCCTCGCCGCCGTGATAGCAGCGGGCTTCCATGGCCATGGCCAGATCGCCCGCGCGGCGGAACGCGCTGATAAACAGCGGCACCAGCAGCGGCACCATGGCCTTGGCGCGCTGGATGATATTGCCCGATTCAAAATCCGCGCCGCGGGCCATCTGCGCCTTCATGATCTTGTCGGCCTCTTCCAGCAGCGTGGGGATAAAGCGCAGGGCGATGGTCATCATCATGGCCAGCTCGTGGGCGGGAAAGCCGATCCTGGCAAAGGGGCTGAGCAGCCGTTCCAGGCCGTCGGTCAGCACCACGGGCGGGGTGGTCAGCGTCAGCAGGCTGGCGCCCGTCACCAGAAAGATCAGGCGGGCGGAGAAGCGCAGCGCCGTCAGCAGGCCCTCCAGCGTAATCTGAATGCGCCACACATGCACCAGCACCGTATCGCCGGGGCTGAAAAACAGGTTGAGCAGGAAGGTGAAAATCAGGATGAACCGCAGGGGCTTCAGCCCCTTGGCCAGCAGCTTTAACGGCAGATGCGAGGCATAGGCGGCCAGCACGATAAAGGCGATGACGGGCAGGAAGCCCAGCAGGCTTTTGGCCAGGAATACGCCCACGATAAACGCGATGGTCAGCAGGATCTTGACGCGCGGATCCAGGCGGTGCACCGGGCTTTCAACCGGGTAATACTGGCCCAGGGTGATATCCTTAAGCATGGGCGGCCGCCTCCTTTCCCAGCGCGCGGCAGATGGCCTCGCACAGCTCCTCATTGGTCAGGCAGTCGGGCACATCCATACCGCCCGCGCGCAAGGCCTGGCACAGCTGCACGGTCTGCGGCACATCCAGCCCCATGGCGGCCAGCTCGTCCCCACGGGAGAAAATCTCCCTCGGCGTGCCAAGCATGGCCAGACGCCCCTTGTGCAGCACGGCGGCGCGCGTGGCGATGCGCGCCACATCGTCCATGTTATGGCTGATGATGACCATTGTTACGCCGTCCTGATGCAGTTCGTTGATGATCTCGGTCAGCTCGTCGCGGCCGCGAGGGTCAAGACCCGCGATGGGCTCGTCCAGCACCAGCACGCGCGGATGCATGGCGATTACGCCCGCCAGCGCCACGCGGCGCATCTGACCGCCGGAAAGGTCAAAGGGGGATTTTTGCAGCGCATCCTCGGGCAGATGCACGCGGGCAAAGGCTTCGCGCACGCGGGCGTCCAGCTCGTCACCGGTTAATCCCTGATTCTTGGGGCCGAAGGCGATGTCCTTGTATACCGTTTCCTCAAACAGCTGGTATTCAGCGTATTGGAACAGCAGCCCTACCCGCTGGCGCAGCGCACGGCGGTTAGCGCCCTTCTGGTTGATATCCTCGCCGTCCACCAGCACGCGGCCCGAGGTGGGGGTAAGCAGCCCGTTCAGGTGCTGCGCCAGGGTGGATTTGCCGCTGCCGGTGTGGCCGATCAGCGCCAGCAGCTCGCCATCCTCGATGGTAAAATCAATATCCTGCAGCGCATCGGACTGGAAGGGGCTGCCAGGCTGGTAAACGTGGGACAGATGCTCAATCTTTATCGGCATTTCAGCACCTCCTGGGCCATATCGCTTACGTCCATGGCCGCATGCGCGATGGGCAGGCCGCGCGCGCGCAGCAGATCGCCCAGCGCCACCATGGGCGGCACATCCAGGCGCATGGCGCGCAGACGCTCCGCCTGGCTGAACACGGCCTTGGGCGTGTCATCCATCACCACCTGGCCGTCATCCATCACGACCACGCGGCCGCAGCGCGCGGCCTCTTCCATAAAGTGGGTAATCCATACCACCGTGATTCCCTGCTCGCGGTTGAGGCGGCTGACGGTATCAAACACCTCGCGGCGGCCGCGGGGATCGAGCATGGCGGTGGATTCATCCAGAATCAGCGCTTTGGGCTGCATGGCCAGGATGCCCGCAATGGCGATGCGCTGCTTCTGGCCGCCCGACAGGGTGTGGGGGGCGCGATCGATGAAGGAAAGCATCTCCACCTGGCGCAGCGCGGTCTCAATGCGCGCGGGCATCTGGGCGGAGGGCACGCCGATGTTTTCCAGGCCGAAGGCCACATCGTCGCGCACGATGGAGGCTACCAGCTGGTTATCGGGATTCTGAAACACCATGCCTGCGCTGCGGCGGATATCCCAGGTGTGCTGATCATCCTGGGTATCCATGCCGCACACGGTGACATGGCCCTCGGTGGGAATATACAGGCCGTTGAGCAGCTTTGCCAGCGTGGATTTGCCGCTGCCGTTGTGCCCAAGCACGGCCGTCATTTCGCCCGCGCGGAAGCCCAGGGTCACGCCGCGAACGGCCATACCCTCGCTGTCCTCATAGGCGTAGCTAACGTTGTCTGCACGCAGAATGAATTCTTCCATGGATCCTCCAGGCAGCATAAAAATACAGCCTATTATAGCACGAAGACGCGCGGCGCACAACCGGCGGAATTGGAGAAAAAGCGCCGCTGTAAATGCAAAAAAGCCGCAGGCGCTAAAAACAGCGCTGCGGCTGGAGAGCGTTATCAATCAGATGGGAAACGGCGGAACAAATCAGCCTGCAAAATAAGCCTGCAGAGCCTTGGCGGCGGCCTGCTCGTCCGGGCCGTCGATCACGGCCTCCAGGGCTTCCTGCTGGATATAGCCCAGCGACAGGATGCCCAGCAGGGACTTGGCGTTGATGGTGCGGTGCGCGTCGCGCAGCAGCACCGAGGCTTCGTAGCGGGAAAGCATCTGCGCAAAGCGCGCGGCGGTTTCCTGCGTAAAGGGAAAATTATGCTTGAGGGACAGCTTCAGGGTGATCATTTTTATCATCTCCATTGAGTACGGGCGCGCCGGAGGCTTGCGCATACTGCATTATTTTTCGTAGTCTGTGGTTCACGCCGGATTTGCCCAGGGGCGGCTCCAGCATTTCGCCCAGCTGCTCCAGCGAGGCGTCTGGGTTTTTCAGCCGCAGCTCCGCCATATTCCGCAGGGCGGGGGGCAGGGCAGGCAAAAGGGATTGATCCTTCAGATACTGCAGCGCGGCGATCTGCCGCTGGGCGGCGGACAGCTGGCGCAGCATATTGCTGTGGTCGCAGTTGGTGGCGCGCAGCACGCTTTCGTGCAGGCTGCGCTGCGCCAATATGTTTTCATAGTGCATCATGGCGCGGGCGGCGCCCATCAGGCCCAGCAGGGTTGAAATCTGCCCGCTGCGCTTGAGATACACAATATATGCGCCGCGCCGCTGCGCGACGGCGCAGTCCAGCTCGCACCGGGTAAGCAGCTGAGACAGCGCCTGCGCGCGGGGCTCGCTGCTGCATACAAATTCCAGGTGATAGCCGTGCTCGGGCGCGGTGACGGAGCCCTCGCCTAAAAAAGCGCCGCGCAAAAAAGCATGCTGGCAGCACTTGCGCGTCAGCGCGCGGCGGGGCAGGCCGCGATATACCTCGCCCTGCTCGCTTTCATGCAGCATGTGCAGGGAAAGCATCAGCTTGCGGGTATCGGCCTGGGAAAGGCGGATCACGCACACGCGGCGGCCGCCAAAGCGTTCTACCTTGTTAAAGTGCGGGGTGGCGTTGATTTCCAGCCGCTTTTTCAGCAGGATAAAGATGCGCTTGGCCACCGTGACGTTCTCGGATGAAAACGCAATGGAAACCTGCCCGCGCCCATGCAGGGTCATCGAGGCGCAGGATTGGGTCAGCGCGTTTAATTCGCTGAGCATGCAGCAGCTTTTTTCGATGCGCAGGGATACAAGCTCCTGCTTGACTTCTGTGGAAAAGCTCATGCTTCAAAATGGCCGATCAGGCGAACCTCCGGCTCCAGCGCTACGCCGAACTGCGCCTGCACGCGGCGCTGCACATCCTGCATCAGGCGGTAGATTTCGCTGGATGTGGCGTGGCCGCGATTGATGACGAAGCCCGCGTGCATTTCGCTTACCTGCGCGTCGCCCACGCGGTAGCCCTTGAGGCCGGCCTGCTCAATCAGCGCGCCGGCGTAATAGCCAACCGGGCGCTTGAAAAACGACCCGCAGCTGGGATACTGCAGCGGCTGCTTTTCGCGGCGGCGCGCGGCCAGATCGGCCATCGTGGCCTTGATTTGATCGGGATTGCCGGGCGTTAGTTCAAACGTGGCTTCCAGGACGACCCAGCCGTTTTGCATCACGGCGCTGGAGCGATAGCCAAGCGTCAACTCCTCCTTGCTTACCGTGCGCACGCCTTCGGGCGTAAGAACGCGGGCGGAGACGATTACCTGCGCGATTTCCCCGCCGTAAGCGCCGGCGTTCATGCACACCGCGCCGCCGATGGAGCCGGGGATGCCTGCGGCAAATTCCAGCCCGGTCAGGCTGGCCTGCGCAGCGGCGCGCGCGGCGGCGGCCAGGGATGCGCCCGCCTGCGCCGTCAGCGTATTTGCAAATACGGAGACCTCGCTCAGCGCGCGCCCCAGGTGGATCACCAGCCCGTCAAAGCCGCTGTCCGCAATCAAAAGGTTGGAACCGTTGCCCAATATCAGCAGGGGAAGGCCCTTTTCCTGCGCCCATTGATGAACGCGCGCAAGCTGCTGCGCGTTTCTCGGCTCCGCAAACAGGGCGGCTGGGCCGCCGGTTCTCATGGTGGTGTAGGGAGCCAGCACGACGTTTTCACGCGCGCATCCGGCGGGCAGCAAGGCGGATAATTGCTGATAATTGCTTTCGGACATAGAACCTCCGGTAAAATACAGACCTATTATAACAAATAATGATGCTCAAGGCAAGCGCAAAAGCGCTGTACACAGATATTTTACAATTTCTTTCAGCTTTTATGCGCGCGGCGCGGAAATCAGAAACGGGCCGCCGCTGAGGGTAAAGGGCAGGCAGTCGGCGGGAATCAGCACGGTTTGCCCGGCGGGCAGGGCGCAGGAGAGCCGACCCTCGGGGCAGGAAAGCTGCCCGTCCGCCAGCGCCGTCAGCACGGAGAAGGCCTCGGGATGGGCGGCGAAGGGCACCTCCCGGCAATCGCTCAGGCGCTCTACCCGGAAATAGGGGGTATCCAGCAGCAGCTCTCGACGGCAGTGCGCGTCGGGCAGGGGCTGCGGCTGGACGGCCTCCAATTGCAGCTCTGGCCGGGCCACATCCAGCGCCTGGCGGATATGCAGCGGGCGCTTGTTGCCCTGCGCATCGGTGCGGTTCCAATCGTAAAAGCGGTAGGTAACGTCGCTGGACTGCTGAATCTCATACAGCATGATGCCGCCGCCGATGGCATGCACCATGCCGGCGGGGATGTAAAACACATCGCCAGCCTGTACGGGCACAAAGCGCAGAAGCGGCTCCAGCGGCGCCTCGGTTTCAAAGGCCTGGCGCAGCATATCGCGCGTAACGCCCGGACGCAGGCCGTATACCAGCTGCGCGCCCGGCTCGGCGGCCAGGATGATCCAGGCTTCGGTTTTGCCCAGCTTGTTTTCATGCGCCTGGGCGTAAGCGTCGTCCGGATGCACCTGCACGCTCAGCGCCTGCCTGGCGTCCAGAAGCTTGAGCAGCAGCGGAAACTCGCCCGTTTCCTGCGTGCCGGTCAGCTGCGCGCCATAACGTGCGATCAATTCAGACAGCGGCGTGCCCTGCGCGTCGGCAGCGTTCAGGCCCGGAATCACGCTCATTTCCAGGCTTTCGCCGGTGCGCGCATCGGGCGCGGGCTTGCCGTAGCGGGCTTTCAGCTGATCGCCCCCCCACGGGGTGGCCGCGCCATAGCGGAAGGCGGGGTATAGCAAAATGGGCGCTAAAGACATATAAACGGCTCCTTTCCGATACGCAAAACACGCCGCCCCCCGATCATGGAAAGCGGCGCGAGAGAAAACAACGGACGCAATACGCGCTTACAGTACGGACTTGGTGGCGATAACATCCACACCGGTGTCCACCACGTTGGCAATCAGCACGTCGCCGGCCTTGATGGGGGCCTTGAGCTGCAGCGCATCGATGGCGCGCATGCAGGCGTCGATCTTGGACTTGGGGATGGGGGTGCGGGTCTTGAGGCTGACGGGAGCCACGCTGCCCGCCACAGGGGCCACGGCGGTGATCATGCGCAGGGGCTGGGTGCACTCCTGATGGGCGTACAGATCGCCGCGCTTGCAGGTGTTGCCCTTGACGGATACAACCGCGCCATCCTCCAGCGTTACTTCCATGCGGCAGCCCATGGGGCAATTGATGCAGGTGATAATTTCATTCTTTTGCAAGGAAGGATTCCTCCTTAGAAAAATGATAGATTAGGCAGCTCTATTTTACGCTTTTCCCGCCAATTTTACAATAGCCAAAGCGAAGATTTTAATGTTTTTATACAAGCCTTCGATATCGGCGTATTCGTTGGCCTGGTGCGCCAGATCCTCATCCTGGGGGAAGGACGCGCCGAAGGCTACGCCCTCCTGCAGCGAACGGGCATAGGTGCCGCCGCCGGTGTAGAGGCACTTGCGCTCATAGCCCGTTACCTCGTGATAAGCATCCAGCAGGTTCTGCACCAGCTCGCTGCCTGCGGGCACATAGTGGGGCTCCTTCAGCTCCATCACATCCACCCGCATGCCAGGCAGGGAGGCGGATACGTTCTTGCAGATCATATCCGGATTGGTCATCACGGGATAGCGGATGTCCAGCGTGGCATACACGCCGCTCTTGCTTGCGCGGATGATGCCCAGGTTGCAGGTCAGATAGCCGCTGACGCCGTCCGACACGCTGATTTCGAGCCCTTCGCCCTTGTAATCCAGGCCGATCTTATCGGCCAGCAGGCGAAGATCACCCTGCACGCCCAGCTCGCGCAGCAACAGCAGCATTTCGCCGTTGGCGTTGCGGGCGGTTTCGGGATAGGCGGCGTGGCCGCTGATGCCGGTCACGGTGATGGCTACGCCCTCATCCGTCAGCTGCACCTCGGCGGGGATATCCAGCTTTTTGGCGGCAGCTTCGGCCTGCGCAGCGGTCGCGGCGTCGCCCGCCACCAGCGCGGAGGCGCGGCCGGGGATCACATTGGGGCGCTCGCCGTTGTTGAAGGCGATCACCTGCAGGTCCTCGCTGGAGAGCACGCCGTGCAGCTCCAGCCGGCAGATGCCCTTTTCGATGTTGATGATGGGGTAGGATGCGTCAGGGCTGAAGCCCATGCGCGGCATGGTGGCCACCTTGTTGTAGTGCGCAATATCCTCCCAGCCGCTTTCCTCATCGCAGCCCAGAATCAGGCGCACCTTGCGGCGCAGGGGGATGCCCGCGTCCTTGACGGCCTTCATGGCGTACAGTGCGGCCACGGCGGGCCCCTTGTCGTCGCTGGTGCCGCGGCCATACATGCGGCCGTTTTCAATCACAGCGCCGTAGGGGGGATACTTCCAGCCGTCGCCCTCGGGCACCACGTCCAGATGCGCCAGGATGGCCAGCGCGTCCTCATCGCTGCCCTCGCCCAGATCGGCATGGGCGATATAGCCGTCAAAGTTCTGCGTCTTAAAGCCCATCTGTTCGCAATCGGCCAGGGCCATATCCAGCATGCTGCGCACTTCCCTGCCAAAGGGTGCGCCGGGCGCGGCTTTACCCTTGACGCTGGGTACGCGGATCCACTTTTGCAGGGTATCGATCATTTCATCGTGCATGGATTCGATAATGGCGTTCAGTTTGGCATCCATTTTTTTATAGTCTCCTTTTGTTTTATTCGGGATCGTTCATGGCTTCGGCCAGGCGCTTGAGGCCTTCCAGCAGCCGCGCGTGCGGGCAGGCAAAGTTGAGCCGCAGGAAGCCCTGCCCCAGCGTTTCATCAAAGAAGGTGCCGTCATTGAGCACCAGATGATGCTTCTTGACCCGGCGCTGCAGCTCCTCGCAGGTGGGGGCATAGGCGCGCAGATCCAGCCAGCACAGGCACGTGGCCTCAATGGGCGAAAGCACGGCCTTGGGCAGCAGCTGCGGCACGGCGCGGGTCAGGATGGCGCGGCTTTCTTCCAGATAGTCCTTCAGGCCGCGCAGCCAGTCGTCGCACTCCGTATACGCCGCCTGCGTGGCGGGCAGGGCGAAGCTGTTGCCGCTGGTTACGCCCGCGCACTCGGCCTCTTCTTTCAAGGCGGCAAGCAGCTGGGCGTTATGGGACATGGCCATGGCCTGCTGAAGGCCGGGCACATTGAAGGTTTTGCTGGCGGCGGCAAGGGCAAGCACGCACTGCTCGTTTCCTTCCAGCGTCAGCGCCGATACGAAATGCTTGGGCTGGTAGACGAAATCGGCGTGGATTTCATCCGACACCAGCACGGCCTGATAGGCAAGGCACAGGTTCAGCAGGCGCTGCAGCTCCTCCCGGCTCCAGGCGCGGGAAACGGGATTGTGCGGGTTGCACAGGAACACGCAGCGCGCCCCGGCCTTGAGCTGCGATTCGATGGCGGCATAATCCATGGAGTAGCGCCCCTGCGCGTCGGGCAGAAGCGGGGCGGCGGCAGGTTCACGGTGATTGCACACGATGGACTGGCGGAAGGGGCCGTACACGGGCGGCATCAGCACAATTGCATCGCCAGGCTTGGTGAACGCGCGGGCGGCCAGCTTCAGCCCTGTGACCACGCAGGGCAGCATATAGGTCTGCTCCGGGGCGATGGTTACGCCATGGTGCCGCTGCCAGTAGCCGCAAAAGGCGGCCGCGTCGCGCGGATCGTCGCAGTTGTAGCCGTAGCAGGCGTGCTCCGCGCGCTGGCGCAGGGCTTGTACAATAGGCTCGGGGCAGGCAAAATCCCAGTCTGCCACCCACATGGGCAGATCGTCCGGGCCGATAAAGCCCGCGTCCCATTTTGCGCAGCGGGTGTGCTTGCGCTCAATGCCAGCGTCAAAAAATGCTTTGTCGTACTTCATCAAGTTGTGCCTCCATTCATGCAGCGGATCACCCAGTAGCCGCCGCTTTTTTCAATGACCTCCGCAGAGACAAACAGGGTGCTCAGGTATTTGAGCGCCGAGGGCGCGCCCTGCTGCTTGCGGATGACCAGGTATAGCTGTCCGTTGGGATTCAGATGCGCCGCGCTGTCGGCGAACATGCGGTAAATCGTCTCCTTGCCCGCGCGGATGGGGGGATTGGTGATGATGTAATCGAACATGCCGTCGATGCCCGCAAAGCCGTCGCTTTGGATAAAGGTGCCTGTCACCCGGTTGGCCTTGGCGTTCTGCTCGGCCAGGGCCAGCGCGCGCAGGTTGACATCGGTAAAGACGATCTGACAATCGGGATACAGCGCGCCCAGCGCCACGCCCACCGGGCCCCAGCCGCAGCCAAGGTCCAGCACGCGGCCCTGCAGGCGATCAGGCAGGGCGGAAAGCAGAATGCGTGTGCCGCTGTCCAATTCACCGCGTGAGAATACGCCCGCGTCGGAGATCAGCGTAAACGAGCGCCCGCGATAGTCAAAGCGCGCTTCGGCCGGGCGGCTTTGGCTGTTTGGCGATTCGGTGTAATAATGATCGTTCATTCAGCGTCCTCTTTTGATACCGCCGCAAGCAGCTCAGTCAGCTCCTGGGCGGTTAATTCGCGGTATTCGCCGGGCTGCAGCGATGCGTCCAGCGTAAGCGGCCCCAGCGACAGGCGGCGCAGTGCCGTGACCGTGCGTCCGCGGGCGGCGAACATGCGCCGCACCTGATGAAACTTGCCCTCCCGCACCCGTACCTGGGCGACGGCCTCCTGCGGGGATGAGCGCAGAATCTCAAGCTCCGCAGGCAGGGCGGTAAAATCGGATAGTTCAAGCCCGGCGGCGAAGGCGGCGGCGTCCTGCGCGTTCAGCGGGCCGTCTACCGTGGCCTCGTAGCACTTCCACACATGGCGCTTGGGGGAAAGCAGACGATGAGCCAACTCGCCGTCCGTGGTCAGCAGCAGCAGTCCCGAGGTATCCTTATCCAGCCTGCCCACCGGCATGCAGCCGCAGGCGCGATAGGCGGGCGGCAGCAGATCGAGCACCGTGGGCTGCCTGGAATCGCGCGCGGCGGTCAGCACGCCGCAGGGCTTGTTGAGCAGCACATGGCGGGTTGTACGCGCATCCAGCGGCTGCTGATCCAGCGTCAGCCTGTCGCCGGGCTGAACATGCATATCCGCGCTGCGCACAACCTGGCCGTTGACCGTCACGCGCCCGGCGCGCAGCAGGGCTTTTACCTGGCTGCGCGAGCCCACGGCCAGCGTGGTCAGCAGGCGGTCCAGCCGCATCGCGGCGTCAGCGCACATCGGCATAGGCGTTCACCACAACGGCTGCGTTTCGCAGCTTTCGATAAGGCAGGAAGGGCAGATACAGCAGCAGGAACAGCCCGACGGCGATATAAACCACCCCACCCGAAACCATGCCTGCCTGGAAAAATACATACAATAGCTGCAAATCCTCCATGGCGTGGCCCGTCAGCATGGCGCGCAGGTGCAGATAGGGCGCCAGCGGCGGCAACAGGATAGGCGGCAGGCAGATCAGCATGTGAATCAGCGCATTTTTGCGCAGGGCGCTGCGCACATGGGGCAAACGGCGCGCGCGGCGGGCGCTGCGCAGGGCGCGGATGGGGGAGATATTCCCAACCAGCTGAAAATCATAGGCAGCGCCGCGCCACCAGCCATAAAGAAACAGCAGAAGCGACAGAAAAATAAGCCCGAAAAAGACGATGGTGCCGATCAGCAGCTGCGTTTCTGCGGCGGCGGAAGCGCTGAAAAACGCGCCGATCGCCAGAAAATCATGGTTAAAGCGCGAGCCGGGCAGCACGAAAACATATTGGTACAGCCGGTAAAGCAGCAGCGCGAAGGGCACGCCCCATACGCCGCCCAGCAGCAGCCGTAGCGCGCCCGCGCCCACACGGGCAGGGTAGGAGGCAGGGCGCAGCGCGCTGGCGTCGGTCAGACGCACCATGCGCGTAAGCGTCAGCGCGGCGCGGAAGCGCATGGGATAAACCAGCAGAAGATACAGCGCCAGGCAGATGAGCAGCGCCGCAGGCAGCGGATATCCAAAGCGGAGCGCCAGAAGCAGGGGCGAAAGCGCGGCGGCGCGCAGGGCAAGCTGCCAAAGCGCCCACAGGCACAGCTGCAGCGGGCGCCGCCTGCACGCGCGCCCGGCAATGCGGCTCATCTGAGATGAATAAACACGACGCTCCATAGGCTTCCTCCCGTCGGCTAAGAATGATATCATTATATATGATAAAACGCTAAAAATCAACGTGACGCGCGTGCGTGCGCCGCGATTTTGAAAAGCGAAGCCTGTAAAAAACGAAAAAAGCGCAGGCAGATGAAAGCGGCGGGCCTGCGTCCGGAGCACTGGATACAATAAATCCCGGCAGAGTGCTTTCTGCCGGGAGGTAAGCTTTGAAATCAGGCGACCGGTTTTTTTCTGTCCAGCGGCAGCTGGGCGATCATCACGGCGGCCAGCATCAGCGCGCAGCCGAGCATCTCGCGGGGCTGCAGCGTTTCATGCAGGATCATGGCTCCGGCAATGGCGGAGAAAACAGACTCCAGGCTCATCGTCAGTGAGGCAATGGCGGGGGGCGTATCCTTCTGCCCCACAATCTGCAGCGTATAGGCCACGCCGCAGCTGAGCACGCCCGCATACAGCAGCGCCCACTTGGCCTCCCAGACGCCCGTCAGGGGGATGGGCTCGGTCAGGAAGGCGATGGGCAGCGTCATCAGGCCCGCCACAAAGAACTGCGCGCAGCTGAGCGCAACGCCGTCTGCCTGGGGCGCAAAGTGCCCTACCACCACAATGTGGCAGGCAAACAGCAGCGCGCTGGCCAGCATCAGCCATTCGCCCCGGCCCAGCGAAAAGCCCTCGCCGGATACCGAGGCCATCAGGTACATGCCCAGCACCGACAGCGGCACGCCGATCCATACGCCCTTTTCGGGCCTGCGGTCCAGCAGCAGGCCGATCAAGGGCACCAGCACCACATAGAGCGAGCTGATAAAGCCCGCCTTGCTGGCCGTGGTGTACTGCAGGCCGATCTGCTGCACGGTGGAGGCCACCGCCAGCACCGCGCCGCAGGACAGGCTGGCCTTCACAGTAGGCATGGGGCCGCTTTTGCCCGCGCGCTTGCGCAGCAGCACCAGCGGCAGCAGCGACAAAAAGCCCAGCAGCGCGCGAATGGACTGGAAGGCAATGGGGCCCAGGTGATCCATGCCTGTCCGCTGAGCGACAAACGCCGTGCCCCAGATCAGCGCGGTCAGCAACAGCAGCAGGGTTCCACTTGTTTTTTTCATGTTTTTATTTTACCACGTTTTTACGCTTTTCACAACCCCGCAAAAATGGGGAAATAGCGCAAAAATACGGCAGCAGCGCTTTATTTTTTGCTGTCGATAGACCCTGCGAACACCACGAACTTCTGATACGGATACTCGGTGCCAAAGTTGAGCAGCATGTTCAGCAGCGTCACCAGGTATTCGTTCCAGCCCAGCGTATCGCTGAGCCAGTGCCCCAGCCATGTGGACAGCGGCGTAAACACCGCGTAATAGGCTAGCACCTTGAGCATGGCCACGGGCACGTTGGCGGCGGATTGAAAGGTAAAGCGGCGGTTGAAGGTGAAATTCCAAAGCACCGACAGCGTCAGCGCGATCAGGTAGCAGGGCCAGTAGGGCCAGGGCGTGCAGGCGCTCAGCAGCGAAAAGCTGCCAAACTCAATCAGCCCCGCGCTGGCGGAGAACAGCAGGAACTTGATAAAGCGCAGCGTTTCTTTCTTCTTTTGCGGATTCATAGGCTTGCTCCCCACCTTTTATTTCTGCCCGTAATAGGCGTTGGGGCCGTGCTTGCGCAGGTAGTGCTTATCCTGAATATGCTGCGGCGCGGGCGCGGCGGCAGGATTGATCTGCACGGTGCAGAGCGCCATGCGGGCAACCTCCTCCAGCACCACGGCATGATATACCGCCTGCGCGGCACTCTTGCCCCAGGTGAAGGGGCCGTGGCTGGCGCAGATCACGCCGGGCACAGCCACGGGATCCAGATTGCGCTGCGCAAAGGTCTCAATAATCACCTTGCCCGTGTTGCGCTCATAATTCTCGTCGATCTCAGCCTCGGTCAGCTGCCGGGTGCAGGGAACCGCGCCATAAAAATAATCGGCGTGCGTGGTGCCAAAGCAGGGAATATCGCGCTGCGCCTGCGCCCAGCCCACCGCGTGCGCGCTGTGGGTGTGCACAATGCCGCCCAGCGCGGGGAAGGCGCGGTACAGCTCCAGGTGCGTCCTGGTATCGGAGGAAGGGTTCAGCTTGCCCTCCACAATGCGGCCATCCAGATCCAGCACCACCAGATCATCGGGAGTCAGCGCATCGTATTCCACCCCGGAGGGCTTGATTACCACCAGCCCCTGCTCACGGTCAATCCCGGATACGTTGCCCCAGGTATAGGTAACAAGCCCGCGGCGGGGCAATTCCATATTGGCCTGATAAACCTGCTGTTTGAGTGCTTCCAGCATGCTGCTTCTCCTTAAAAAATAGCAAAATTTCGTTTCCTAATATAGCATTTGCGGCCCGCAATGTCAATGCGCGCAAAAAGCATGTTTGCAATGCATGCCGGCGGCAGATACTATCGCGGGAGGGAAACGCATGCTGACAATTTTCTTTCGCGCAGTCATTCTCTACACCGTATCCGTGGCGGCGGTACGCCTGATGGGCAAGCGGCAGATCGGCCAGCTTCAGCCCTACGAGCTGGTGCTGGCTATCCTGATTGCCGACCTGGCCGCCGGCCCCATGTCCGGCGCCGAAACCCCGCTGGCCTACGGCCTGGTACCCATTGCCGCGCTGGTGATCATGCACAGCGCCGCCAGCCTGCTGGGCATGAAAAGCCCGCCCTTTCGCCGCCTGCTCAACGGCACGGCGCGCGTGCTGATTCTGAACGGCAGCATCCAATACGACGAGCTCAAGCGCGTATGCATGACGGTATCCGACCTGTTGGAGGCTGTGCGCGCCAATGGGGTGATGAACATCCACGAGGTCGGCACGGCGGTGCTGGAAACAAACGGTATGCTCAGCGTGTTCCCGCTCGCGGCCAACCGTGCGGTATCCCCCGAGGATATGAACCTGACCGTGCCGCCGGATGATCCGGCCTCCGTGCTGATTGCCGACGGCGAGCGCCGCGAGCAGACCATCGCCCAGGCAGGGCTGAGCGACCGGCAGGTAGCCGATTTTCTGCACGCGCAGGGCGTGGATGATCCGGCAAGCGTATTGCTGCTGGCGCTGGACAACACGGGCGAGGTCTATCTGCAAACCAATGCTGAGGGCGCGCAGGCTGTGCGCGCGCACATGGACGTGCCGGTGCAGCAGGGATGAAGCGGCAGCTGATTATCACCGTCATCGCCACCGTACTGGTGCTGACGCTGGGCATTGTGTGCGAAACCGCCAGCTACCGCATCAGTACGGCGTACCGGCAGCGCATTCTCACCGTGGGCGCGGCGCTGGGCAGGGGCAATTGGCAGGAAGCCCTGCAGCGCACGCTGGAAATCTCCGAGCAATGGGAAAAGCAGTGCGGCACCGTGCAGCTGTGGATCAACCACGGCGATACCGATCAGGTGACGCAGGGGCTTCTGCAGCTCCGCGCGGCCATTTTATATCAGGATGAATTGGAGGCGCTGGAGGCTTTTGACGCTTGCATGGAAAATTTCGGTCATTTACACCACCGGGATGCATTTACATTGAAAAACATATTGTGATATAATGATAGAGTTGAAGTATGCCCTAACGGAAGAAAAAGGAGAACGCGACATGTCCGACAGCAACCGCAGGCTCTGGACGATCCCCAATGTGCTGACCCTGATCCGCCTGATTCTGGTGCCCGTATACTGGGTGCTGATGCTCGGGTACCATCTGGATTACTGGGCGTTGGGCGCATTCCTGCTGGCCAGCGCCACCGATATGCTGGATGGCTTCCTGGCGCGGCGCATGCGGTGCATCACAGATTTCGGCAAGCTTATGGATCCCCTGGCGGACAAGCTGATGGTGCTCTCGGTGCTTTCCAGCATGCTGATTCGCGGCATCATCCCCTGGGAGCCGGTGGCGCTGCTGGGCGGCAAGGAGCTGTTGATGGTCATCGGCGGCGCGTGCCTGTATAACCGCAAAATCGTCGTGCACAGCCTGTTTGTGGGCAAGTTTGCGCAGGTGGCGGTATCGCTGGCGCTGATTCTCAGCTTCTTCCACAGCCGCTTTGAGCAATGGGCTCTGCCGCTGCACATCATCCTTTTGTGGATCGGCGTGGGCGCGGCCTATACGGCGCTGGTGGTCTATGTGCGCTCGGTTGTCCGCCAGTTGCGCGGCGTTGAAAACACCTACAACGAAAGAAAATAAAAATACGCGCTTTTACACGCGATATTGGAGGAATGTCCCTATGCCGGAAAAGAAAACCTATTACATCACCACCCCCATCTATTATCCCAGCGGCAACATGCACATCGGCCATACCTACACCACCGTGGCGGCTGATACCATGGCGCGCTTTAAGAAAATGCAGGGCTACGATACCTATTTTCTGACCGGCACGGACGAGCACGGCCAGAAGATTGAGCGCAAGGCCGAGGAAAAGGGCGTTACCCCCAAGGCTTATGTGGATGAAATCGTGGCCAACGCCAAGGAGCTGTGGAAGCTGATGGAGGTGGAATACAACGACTTCATCCGCACCACCGACGAGCGTCACGAAAAGGTTGTGCAGAAGATTTTCCGCCAGTTCTACGAGCAGGGCGATATCTACAAGGGCTCCTATGAGGGTCTGTACTGCACGCCCTGCGAGGCCTTCTGGACCTCCACGCAGGTGGTGGAAAAGGACGGCGTAAAGTGCTGCCCGGACTGCGGCCGTCCCGTGGAGCCCATGCAGGAGGAAAGCTACTTCTTCCGCATGAGCAAGTATCAGGATTGGCTACTGGACTATCTGCAGACGCACCCCGATTTCATCCAGCCTGCTTCCCGCGCCAACGAGATGATCAACAATTTCCTCAAGCCCGGCCTGCAGGATCTGTGCGTATCCCGCACCAGCTTCAAATGGGGCGTGCCGGTGGACTTTGATCCCAAGCATGTGGTCTATGTGTGGATCGACGCGCTGTCCAATTACATCTCCGCCCTGGGGTATGATACGCCCGATGATCATCTGTTCCGCAGGTACTGGCCGGCGGATGTGCATCTGGTGGGCAAGGAAATCGTGCGTTTCCACACCATTTACTGGCCGATCATGCTGCATGCGCTGGGTCTGCCCCTGCCCAAGCAGGTGTTCGCCCATGGCTGGCTGCTGTTTGGCAACGACAAAATGAGCAAGTCCAAGGGCAATGTGGTATACGCGCAGCCCATTGTGGCCCGCTACGGTGCGGACGCGCTGCGCTATTATCTGCTGCGCGAAATGCCCTTCGGCGCGGACGGCAACTACACCAACGAGGCCTTCCTTACCCGTGTAAACGCCGACCTGGCCAACGACCTGGGCAACCTGGTCAGCCGCACGGTGGCCATGATTGAAAAGTACTTTGACGGCGTGCTGCCCGCCTGGACGGACGCGGTGGACAAGGACATGGATATGCCCCTGCAGCAGCACTGCGCGCAGCTGCCCGCCCTGGTCAGCGAGCAGATGGATAAGCTGCAGTTCTCCCAGGCGCTGACCGAGATCTGGAAGGTCATCGGCGAGTGCAACAAGTATATCGACGCGACGCAGCCCTGGGTGCTGGGCCGCAGCGAGGAAAGCCGTCCCCGCCTGGCAAACGTGCTGCTGACGCTGGCTGAATGCGTGCGCTATGCCGCAGTGCTGATTTCGCCCTTCATGCCCCGCACGCCCGAGCGCATTTTCGCGCAGCTGGGCGTTACGGACGAGGCGCTCAAAACCTGGGATTCTCTGGATACCTTCGGCAAGCTCCCTGCGGGCCTGAAGGTGTGCAAGGGCGAGGCGCTGTTCCCGCGTCTGGATATCAGGAAGGAGCTGGAGGCCCTGGCCGCCGAGGCCGAGGCCAACGCGCCCAAGCTGCCCGAAAAGAAGGCCGAGCCGGAAAAGAAACCCGAAAAGAAGGAAAAAGAAAAGCCCGCGCTGCCCGAGGGCTGCGTGAGCATCGAGGATTTCTTCAAGTGCCAGCTGCGGGTAGCGAAGGTGGTCAGCTGCGAGCATGTAAAGAAATCCGAAAAGCTGCTTAAGTTTGATCTGGATCTGGGCGGCGAGCATCGCACCATCCTCAGCGGTATCGCCAGGTTCTACGAGCCGGAACAGCTGATCGGCAAGAACCTGATCATCATCGCCAACCTGCCCCCGCGCAAGATGATGGGCATCGAAAGCAACGGCATGATCCTCTCCGCCGTGGAGAAAAAAGAGGACGGCAGCGAATACCTGCGCGTGCTGACGGTGGACGGCGACGTCGCCCCCGGCAGCGAAGTGGGCTGACCTTAATCAGACGCCTGATCACAAAGCATCCCCGCGTCACGAAATGGACGCGGGGATGCTTTTTTGATTATCAATTGTTTAATCAATCTTTTTCAAGCGCCGCGATGACCAGCCGGGCGGTATCCGCCATTTTGCGGTGCGCTTCCATGCTGCGGCGCTGCAGATAGCGGTGCGCCTCGGGCTCGGTCATGCCGCGCCTGGCCTGCAGCAGCGTCTTGGCGTGCCGGATGATCTCCTGATCCTGCTGGGAGGGCTTGGCGGGGGCACGTGCCTGCTGCGCCTGCGTCAGCGCCTCGGCGGCCTCGGCCAGCTGAGAGCGGCTGACCGGCAGCGGCAGACGGCGGATGGCGGGGTTTTCGCAGCCGATTAGCTGCTCCGGCTTGCCGATAACCAGCAGATCAGCCTGGCCGTCCAGATCGTCGTATAATTCATCCGCCGTATAATCAGGCAGACGCGCGGCGCAGATGACGCTGCCGCCGCCCATATAGCGCACGGCGCGCAGCACCTCCGCGCCGGTACGGCAAACAGTCCGGGCAGGGAACCCGGACTGTGCCAGCCATGCGCAGATGCGGCGCGCGGCGGTATCGGATGAAAAAGCGACGATCAGGCGGTTCATTCAAAGCCCCCGGCAGCGTCAATAGGTGACGAGGTACTTTTCAATTTCCCAATTGCTCACATGGGTGCGGTAGGAATCCCATTCCTTCTCCTTGCCGGCCATATACTGGCTGACAATGTGCTCGCCCAGGGCGGAGCATACCAGCTCGTCCTTCTGCATGGCGGCGACCGCATCGTGCAGCGTGCCGGGCAGGCTGTGGATGCCCTTGGCTTCGCGTTCGGCGGGGCTCATGGCAAAGATGTTGCCGGTGATCTCGGCGGGCGGGGTCATCTTCTTTTCAATGCCGTCCAGGCCCGCGGCCAGGCACACCGTCAGCGCCAGATAGGGATTGCAGGCAGGATCGGGGCAGCGCAGCTCCACACGGGTGGCCTGCCCGCGCGCGGCGGGAATGCGGATCAGCGCCGAGCGGTTGGAGGCCGACCAGGCCGTGTAGCAGGGAGCTTCATAGCCGGGCACCAGGCGCTTGTAGGAGTTGACCAGCGGGTTCAGGATGGCCGTCATGCCGCCGATGTGGTGCAGCAGGCCCGCGATAAAGTGATAAGCGTCGGCGGACAGCTTCTTGTCGCCCGACTCGTCAAAGAATACGTTTTTGCCGTCCTTGAACAGGGACATATTGGTGTGCATGCCGCTGCCGTTGATGCCGAAAATGGGCTTGGGCATAAAGGTGGCGTGCAGGCCGTTTTTCTGCGCCAGCGTCTTGACGGCCAGCTTGAAGGTCATGATATTGTCGGCCGCAGCCAGCGCCTCGGCGTATTTGAAATCGATTTCATGCTGACCGGCGGCCACCTCATGGTGGGAGGCTTCAATCTCAAAGCCCATGGTTTCCAGCGCCATGCAGATTTCGCGGCGCGTGCTCTCGCCATGATCCAGCGGGCCCAGGTCAAAGTAGCCCGCTTCGTCGTTGGTTGTGGTGGTGGGCTTGCCGTCCTCATCGGTCTGGAACAGGAAGAACTCGCACTCCGGGCCTACGTTGAAGCTGTAGCCCATATCGGCGGCCTTCTTGAGTACCCGGCGCAGCGCGCCGCGGGGATCGCCGATAAAGGGCGTGCCGTCGGGATTGTATACGTCACAGATCAGCCGCGCGACCTTGCCGTGCTGCGGACGCCAGGGCAGGATGGTGAAGGTGTCCAGATCGGGATGTAAATACTGGTCGGATTCCTGAATGCGCACAAAGCCCTCGATGGAGCTGCCGTCGATCATGATTTCGTTGTTGACGGCCTTTTCAATCTGCGATGCGGTGATGGCCACGTTCTTGAGCTGGCCGAAAATATCGGTAAACTGCATGCGAATAAACTCCACATCGTCTTCCCGCACAATACGAACGATATCTTCCTTGGTGAACTTGCTCATTCCGGAAACCCTCCCTTAAAAAGTAAAACAGAGCATGGGAACGCCTTGCACAGCACCCTTGCTCTGTAATGCGGATATTTTAGCAGACGAAGCGCCGTCTGTCAATCAGAATCCGAATATCTGATTGTATTTCTTTGGTATTTCAGGCGCTTTGCGCGGCGGGAGCCCTGAAGCGCCTGCACAGCGAGATGATCACATACAGCGCTGCGACGCCTGTGATGATATCCGAAAGCGGCATGAAGAAGATGATGCCGTCCAGACCCCAGAACAGCGGCAGCAGCAGCGGAAGCCCCACGCCGCATACGATCTCGCGCAGCATGGACAGCGCGGTGGATAACCCCGCCCTGCCCATGGCCTGCAGGAAAATAAACGCGCCCTTATTGACGCAGGACAGCGTGGTCATGGCCAGGAAAATGCGGATGCATCGGATGGCGAAATTGGTATAGTGAACGCTTTCCTCCGCCGCGCCGAAGATGCCGATCAGCTGCCTTGGGAAGCACTCAAAGATTACCGTGGCGGCCAGTCCGACGATGGCCTCCGCCCAGGTCAGCAGCCGCAGCAGCTCGCCCACGCGGTCGCGGCGCTCCGCGCCCATATTATATCCGACCACCGGTATGCATCCCGCGGCCAGGCCGATGGAAACGGACATGATGATCTGGAAGAACTTCATCACGATGCCTAACACTGCCGTGGGAATCTGCGCGTATTGCTCCTGGCCGAAGATCGCATCCATTGCGCCATATTTTTTGACCATGTTCAGTACCGCCGCCATGGACAGCACGATGGAAATCTGCGACAGGAAGCTTGTCAGCCCCAGCCCCAGCATGCGGCGCAGCACGCGGCCCTCCACCCGGAAGCTGTCGCGGCATAGCCGCACGGCCTTCATGCGGAACAGGTAAATCAGCGCCAGCACGGCCGATACGATCTGCCCGATGACCGTGGCTACCGCCGCGCCCATCATGCCCCAGTGCAGGGTGTAAATAAAGATGGGATCCAGAATGCAGTTGAGAATCGCGCCCGAAAGCAGCGTGATCATGGCAAACCTGGGGCTGCCGTCCGAACGAATGATGGGGTTAAGCGCCTGGCCGAACATGTAAAACGGCACGCCCAGGGCGATATAGAAAAAGTATTCTTTGCTCAGCCGGAAGGTTTCCTCATTGACCTGCGCGCCGAACATCGTCACGATCGGCTCCAAAAAGATCAGGTAAATCGCCGTCAGCGCAAGGCTGCTGGCAATCAGCGCCACGATGGCTGTGCCCACGCCCTTGTGCGCGTCCTGTTGGTTTTGGGCGCCCAGGCTGAGGCTGACGAAGGCGCAGCAGCCGTCGCCCAGCATGGTGGCGATGGCCAGCGCGATCACCGTCAGCGGGAACACCACCGTGTTGGCCGCGTTGCCGTAGGAGCCCAGGTAGGATGCGTTGGCGATGTAGATCTGATCCACAATGTTATACAGCGCGCCTACCAGCAGCGATATCACGCAGGGCAGCGCGAATTTACGCATCAGCCTGCTTACTTTTTCCGTGCCCAGAAATGCGTTGGATTGTGTTTCCATGATGCTTCCTCCTTCAATAAAAAAGCCCTTGCCGCGTTTGCGGCAGGGCAGGAAAACACAACCCGCGATACAGCCGCAGCGCTCCGTGTCGTATCAGCAGCGGCATACTGCGTGTATCGTTTCGGTGTGTATTTTAGCACCTGGAAAGCGAAAAATGCAAGCGAAATTTTCATCTGCGCCGATGTCTTTCTGCAATCGTGCCCGATAAGAAAAATTTATCGCATCAATGAAAAAAACGGCCATGCTCCAGCAAACGTTTTGAGGTTCAATTCCAGTTTCTATCCTTATTTAATTAGATTCGCGCGCTTTGGCTTCCGTACTTGCCGTGCTTATAAGGTTTTGTAATCCAACGATATCGAAACATTATTTGATATTCTGCCGCAGGATGTCTATAATGGCGGCAATTCAAAGCGAAGGGGGCAGGGCGCGGTGACGCGGAGCATGCTGGGGCAGGTCGGGCGCTACGCCGCACTGCCTGCAAAACGCGGACAGATTGCCCGCAGCCTGCAAGCTGGGCCATGCCTGCCTGGCGGGTTACTGCGCAGCATCCGCAGCCAGCGCGGCCTGGGCATGATGCTGGCGGCGGACGCCATGCTGTTTGGCTGGTGCCTGCTGGCTTCCCTTGCGCTGGACTTTGTGCCAGGGCTGCCTGCCCTGTGGCATGGGCTGCTGGGCGCGGCTGCGTGCGCACTGGCCTTTGGCCTGTGCTGGGAGGCGCCCTGGCGGATGACGCTGAAAACCGGATATATCCTGCTGACGCTGCTCAGCGGCGGGACATGGACGGCAGCGGTTGTATTTTTGATTTTGTTTGAGCATGTGGCGGTTGTACCCGCCGAAGGAGAAGACGATGAAGGATCAGTCGAGCGAGAAAGAGCTGTTTGAGCATTGCCCGGTACCCAAGGCTATTTTTAAGCTGGCGCTGCCCACGGTGATCGGGCAGATCATCCTGGTGGTGTACAACATGGCCGATACCTTCTTTATCGGCCTGACGGGCAGCGATGCGATGATCACCGCCGTGACGGTGTGCATGCCGGCCTTCATGTTCCTGTCGGCCATCTCCAACCTGTTCGGCGTGGGCGGCGCAAGCGTTATTTCCCGTGCGCTTGGCAAGCACAGCCCGGAGCGCGCCAGGCACACGGCGGCGTTTTCGCTGTGGGGCTGCATTGCGGTGACGCTGCTGTATTCGCTGGCTGCCTATCTAATGCGCGATATGTTTATCAACCTGCTGGGCGGCTCTGATCCCACGGTGCACGCCTACGCGGTGGAATACCTGGTCTGCACGGTGGTGCTCGGCGGCTTCTGCACGGCGATGAACACGCTGCTGGCGCATCTGATCCGCGCTGAGGGGCACTCGCTGCAATCCAGCGTCGGCATTACGCTGGGCGGCGTATTCAACATGGCGCTGGATCCGCTGTTCATGTTTGTGATCCTGCCCAAGGGACAGGAAACCCTGGGCGCGGCCATCGCCACGGCGCTGTCCAATGTGCTGGCCACAGGCTACTTTGTATGGGTGATCGCCCGCAACCGCGACCGCTCGGTGATGCGCTTTGCGCCCTCCCGCAGGATGCTGGACGACCGCATCCCGGCCGACGTGATGAGCACCGGCCTGCCCGCGTGCCTGATGACGCTGTTTGAAAACATCTCCTATGCGGTGCTGGATAACCTGATGTCCCTGGCGGGCACGGCCATGCAGGCGGGCATCGGTGTGGCCAAGAAGGTGAACATGCTGGCACACTGCATCGTGCGCGGCATGGCGCAGGGCGTGCTGCCGCTGATTGGCTACAATTACGCCTCAGGCAACCACCGCCGCATGCGCTCCACCGTGCTGATTTCCACGCTGGCCTCGGTTGCCATGGCCACGCTGTGCATGACGGTCAGCCTGTGCTTCAGCCGGCAGCTGATTGGCATATTCATCCAGCACGGCTCGGATTCGGTGGTGTACGGCGCGCGCTTCCTGCGCATCCTGTCCCTGGGCGGCCCCTTCTCGGCCTGCGCATACGCCTTCATATCGTTCTTCCAGGCGACGGGCAAGGGCATGAAGTCCTTCCTGCTGGCCATCCTGCGCAAGGGTCTGGTGGATATCCCGCTGATGTTCATCCTCAACAACGCGATGCCCATTTACGGCATCGTATGGGCTACGCCTATCGCTGATGTGATCTGCTGTGTTACGGCCATCGCGTTCTTTGCATCCTTCATGCGCCAGCACGCCGATCTTTTGATCGATCAGCCTGCGGCGGGGATGGCGCAAAGCGCAAAGGTGTGATATAATAATTTCTAATCCTGCACACACTGCATTATCAGTGACTGTGATGACTGAGAGGCTATGCTTGTGATTGATCCCAAGGTGTATTCCCTGATTAAGGTGGCCGAGACGGGCAGCTATACCCGCGCCGCCGAGCAATTATCCCTGACGCAGCCGGCGGTGAGCCAGCACATCCGCGCGCTGGAGGGCGAGCTGGGCATCCGCATTTTTGAGCGCGTCAATAACGAGCTGCGCATCACCCACGAGGGTGAAACGGCGATCAAGTACGCCAAACGCATGCTGTCGCTGTACAACAATTTACAGCGCGATTTGACCAGCGAAAAGCGGCAGCTGACGCAATTGACCGTGGGCATCACCCATACGGCCGAGAGCAACGCTATTTCCGAGGCGCTGGCCAAGTATGTAAACAACCACGAGGGCGTGACGGTCAAGATCATCACCGATACGCTGAGCAACCTGTACGACAAGGTGAAAAACTACGAGCTGGATTTTGCCATCGTGGAGGGCAAGCTCAATCACCCCTCGCTGCGCTATCTGATGCTGGATACCGACTGCCTGGTGCTGGCGGTATCGCCCAACCATCGCCTGGCCAAGCAGAGCATGGTGACCATCAGCGCCCTGAAAAAGGAAAAGATGATCCTGCGTCTGCCCGACAGCAGCACGCGCAACCTGTTCGTATCCTCGCTGGAAAGCCAGAATATGAGCATCGACGATTTTAACGTCATCATGGAAATCGACAACATCGCCACGATCAAGGATCTGATCCGCCGCGATTTCGGCGTGTCCGTGCTGGCCAAAAGCGCCTGCATGGATGAGCTGAAAAAGAAGAAAATTGCAGTCTTGCCCATCGAGAACCTGAGCATGATGCGCGAGATTAACATCGTTTACTCTCAGGACTTTGAACACTTTGAGACGCTGCGGGACATCGTGCGCAGCTACAATGAGACAAGGGGCGTGGTAGGAGACAGAAAATAACATCTAGGCGGTACGGCGGTGGAGGAGGAGGACAAAAAGCAGCTGCGTTGGCGGCTGTTTTTTGGTTTTGGACGCAGCTGAACCAACATCCTTTTGTTTTGCCGCAGGCTTTTATGCTATAATGGCTGCGGTATGAATTGCAGCTTTATCAGCAGATGCTTTTTCAGCAGCTTTTTTGTAAGCGTTTTTCTTCTTTTCAGCGTACTATAAGCGACCGGTCAATCAAACTCAGGAAAGGAAGTGAGCCGTTTGACGGATGCGGAGCTGAGCCGCGCCGTGCAAATCCGCGATGAGGCAGCGATGGAAACCATCATCAATCGCTATTCTCGTCTGCTATGGCGCGTGTGCGCGGCGGTTCTGAGCAAAAGCGGCGGGCCGCAGGATATTGAGGAATGCGTGGCCGACGCCTTCGTGTATCTGTGGCGGCATCCGGAACGCTATGATCCCGCGCGCAGCACGCTGAAAACCTTCCTGTGCATGGTGGCGCGCAGCCGGGCGACGGACAGATATCGCAGCCTGGCGCGCAGCCGGACAGTGTCGCTGGAGGAAACCCTGGCCGAGCAGACGCTGGATATCAGCGCGCAGGCGTTGTCCCTGGATACGCGCAGGGAGCTGATTGCCGCCCTGCAAACCCTGCCTGAGGAGGAGCAGGAGATGCTGACCCGGCGGTATCTGAGCGATCAGAAGCCGCGCGAAATCGCCCTGGCGCTGGGCATGACCTCCCGCCAGGTGCAAAACCGCCTTTACCGTGCGCGGAACAGTCTGCGCGCACGATTGACCCTGGAATGATGATATATAAAGGAGAAAAACAATGAATCGGCAGAATTTGCAGCATATCAGGCAGCGCTTTTGCGATCAGACCGGCGTGCGCTTTGCCCCAGCCGCCCGCTACAGCGGTGTGCGCCGTGCGGCGCTGCTGTGCGCGGCCCTGGTGCTGTGCGCAGCCCTGGCCCTTCCCGCGATGGCGGATACCGTGCCGGCGGCGTATGAGCTGCTGTACCGCGTGTCGCCCGCCACGGCGCAGTATTTCCGCTCGGTGCGCATGAGCTGCGAGGATCAGGGCATCCGCATGGAGGTAATCAGCGCCTATGTGCAGGAGGATACCGCGCAGATCTACCTGACCATGCAGGATCTGACCGGCGACCGGCTGTCCAAGGACGCCGACCTGTTTGACAGCTATTCCATCCACGCGGCCTCCCCGGTCGAGGCAAGCGGCGAATGCGTGGACTATGATTCCGCCACGCGCACGGCGACCTTCCTGCTGACCATCCGTCAGCTGTACGGCGAAGAAATTGCGGGCGATAAGATCACCTTCACCGTGAAAAAGACGCTGGGCGTCCGGGCCAGGGGCGAAGCGGACGTTCCCACCGATGAGATTGCGCGCCTGACCGTGCAGGCCACCCAGCAGGTGCCTGAAACCAAGCTGTCCGGCTGGGGCGGCGTCGGCATGGAAGGCAATCCGGATAAGACGCAGTTCAACACGGCCCTGCTGCCCCAGGCGCAGGCGTATGAGATCTATCCCGGCGTACAGCTGACCGCCCTGGGCGAGGTAGATGGCAAAGCGCGCGTGCAGCTGCACTATACGGATGTAAGAAACGCCGATCAGTATGGCTATGTTTACTGGACGGACGCCGACGGCAAAACGCTGGAAGCCCCGCTGAGTTTTGACTTCTTCACCGATAAGGAGATTGGGGACAGATATGACGAGGCGATTTTCGATCTGCCGCTGGCGGAGCTGACCGGCTATACCCTGAACGCTTACTACTCTGTTTCCGACCAGCCGATTCAGGGCAACTGGGAGGTTACGTTCCCGGTGGAGGGCACTGAAAAGTAAAAGCAGAACAGGATAACAAAACCGCGCGCATGGCTGCATGCGCGCGGCGTTTGTATTATTTGCAGAATATAAGTGGCTATTATTGCAGGAACCAGCTCATCATATAGCCCGTATAGCTGCCGTAGGATACCTGCGACCATTCCGCGCCCCAGGATAGCAGCGATACCGTAGCGCCCACAGGCACGCGGACGTTTACATTGCCGCTGGTTTTGTTGGGCGAGGAGCGCAGGTTCACATAGGTGCCGCCGTTGGGGTTATACACCCGGCGGGTGGAGGCGGCGCTGGAGGTGAACCTGAGGAACTTGGACATCATGTAGCCCTTCTGCCCCTGCACCTCCACATAGGACCAGGCGGAGCCCTTCTGCAGCACGGTCACGATGGTGCCGTTGCTGTAGCGGCCCAGGATGCCGGCGTTGGAGTACGCCTGCTCGCGCAGGTTCAGCTTGCCGCTGTTGCCCGTCTGCACCACTGCGGTGCCCGCGGTGGTGGTGGGGGTGCTGGGTATGCTGGGAGCGGCGGTGGGCAGGCTTGGGGTACGCTCAGTGACGTAGGAGATATCCACAAAGCCGATTTCGCCGTTGTAGCTGACCATCCAGTAGTAGTTGCCCTTGAGCAGCACGTTCATCGCGGAGCCGTTGGGAATCTGCAGCAGCACGCCCGCATCGGAGCCGGGATAGGTGCGCAGATTCAGCCGGCCGCCGTTGCTTGTGTTCACATAAGCGGTGCCGATGCTGCCCACGCTGCTGCCGCCCATGACCAGGTATTCGCAGCGGAAATAGCCGTACACCGTGGTGCTGTCCATCTGCACGGAAACGTACCACCAGCCGTCGGACTGCCTGTTGATCACCTGGCAGGTTGCGCCGTCATAGAAGATGCCCAGCACGTTTGCGCTGTAGCTGGGGGATTCGCGCAGGTTCAGAAACCGCGTGCCCGAGGGGTTCTTCACCGTGGCGGTAGTGGAGGAAGCGCCGGACACAACCTTGAGGTAATTCTTGCTCATGTAGCCGGTCTGCCCTTTATACTGGCCGGAATACAGGCGCACCTGATACCAGTTGCCCGATTCGCCCTCGACGCCTACCCAGTCGTTGCGGTTGGCCTGGCCAAGCCAGGTGTACTCGCTGCCGGGGCCCGAGCGCAGGTTGAGCGTATCGGTATTATACACCACGGCAAAGGGCGTGCTGCTGGCGCTGATGGGCTCGGTGGTGCTGGAGGAGCCGCCAACCACGCGCAGGAAGCTCTTGCTCATGTAGCCGGTCAGACGGTTATCCAGGGTGATGATCTGATACCAGTTGCCGCTTTCACCCACCACGCGCACGCGCTCGCCCATGGGCACGGCACCCAGCCAGCTGTAGCTGCTGCCGGGGCCGGAGCGGATGTTCAAGGATTCAGTGTTGTAAACCTCTGCGTAAAATTCAGCCAGGGCCAGCGGGCACAGGCTCAGCAGCAGCGCGGCTGCCAATAGCAGGGCAAGAAGCTTTTTCTTCATGGTAAATACCTCCCAAAGGGGTTTTCATCTATAAAGACGAAAGAAGCGCCCTTTTTCATCCCACCCCAGTATAACAAATTATTCCTGCTGCGGCAATAGCGGCGATACAGCATTTTCCTTTTTACATGCAGGAAAGTTGCATTTTGCGCCATAAACAGGTATAATAGGAACGTTTCCATACGATACTGATGCGAAGGGACGTTTTTAAGATGAAGTTAGGCGTCGTTGGTCTGCCCAATGTGGGCAAAAGCACCCTGTTTAACGCCATTACCAATGCGGGCGCGCAGGCCGCCAATTATCCGTTCTGCACCATTGAACCCAACTCCGGCGTGGTAGCCGTGCCGGATGAGCGTCTGGACGTGCTGGCCCGGATGTACGAGCCCAAGAAGGTTACGCCCGCCAGCGTGGAATTTGTGGATATCGCGGGCCTGGTCAAGGGCGCCAGCCACGGCGAGGGCCTGGGCAACAAGTTCCTCTCCCATATCCGCGAGTGCGACGCCATCGTGCATGTTGTGCGCTGCTTTGAGGATGATAATATCATCCATGTGGACGGCTCGGTCGATCCTGCGCGCGATATCGAGACGATTAACCTCGAACTGGTTTTCGCCGACATGGAGACGGTGGAAAAGCGCCTGGATAAGGCGCGCAAGCTGTTCAAAACCGGCGATAAGAAATACGCCGCCGAGGCCGAGACGGCTGAAAAGCTGTACGCGCATCTGGAATCGGGCAAGCCTGCCCGCACCTGCGCGCTGACCGAGGATGAGCAGGCCATCGTGGACGGCTGGTTCCTGCTGACGGACAAGCCCGTGATCTATGTGGCCAACATCGCCGAGGACGCGCTGGACGGCATCGATACCAATCCCATGGTGCACACTGTGCGCGATATCGCCAGGCAGGAGCACGCCGAGTGCGTGGCTATTTCCGCCCAGATCGAGGAGGAAATCGCCGGCATGGAGGCCGATGAGCGCGCCATGTTCCTGGAGGAGCTGGGCATCGAAAAGAGCGGCCTGGATACGCTGATCACCGCCTGCTATCATTTGCTGGGTCTGATCTCCTTCCTCACCGCCGGTTCGGATGAATGCCGCGCCTGGACCATCAAGCGCGGCACCAAGGCGCCCCAGGCGGCGGGCAAAATCCATACAGACTTTGAACGCGGCTTTATCCGCGCCGAGATTGTGCCCTTTGAAACCCTTAAGGAGCTGGGCAGCATGAACGCCTGCCGCGAAAAGGGGCTGATCCGCTCTGAGGGCAAGGATTATGTGATGCAGGACGGCGATGTGACGCTGTTCCGCTTCAATGTGTAAGCAATGCGTAAAGATTGAAAGAAGGTGCCCTGGCAATGAGCAAACTGGGCTATGCGGTCAAGCGCGCCATGAAAATGGACTGGAAAAAAATGCGCCAGACCGCCGATATGCTGCATGAAAAAACCGGCAAAAGCCGCGCCTGGCTGATGCAGGATATGCTGCGCTGCGCGCTGCGCTACAACGCGGGCTACATGGACTATAAAATCGCCGCCATGTACAAGCTGAATGATGCGCAGCGGCGCACCGTCATTACCCGCGGCATCTCCAACAACATTGTCCGCCGCATGAATGATAAGGCGTACTGGCACTACTTTGATGATAAAACCACCTTCAACACCCTGTTTGCGCCCTATATCGGCCGCAAATGGATCAAGGTGGACGACAGCCTGACGGCGGACGCGCTGGCGGAGTTCCTCAGCGATCTGCCCGCCGCGCTTTTCAAGCCCCTGGAGGGCTCCAGCGGCGTGGGCATCGTCAAGTATAACAAGGCCGATTGGGAAAAGGATATTCCCGCGTTTCTCAATACCCTGCGCGCGCAGGGCGCGGGCCTGCTGGAGGAGCTGCTGGTGCAGCATCCCGAAATGTCCCGCCTGTGCCCGACCTCGGTCAATACCGTGCGCATCGCCACCCTGCTTGGCGATAAGCGCGAGGGCGTGGTGTACGCCTTCCTGCGCATCGGCAACGGCAAGGTGATGGATAATGTGGATCAGGGCGGCATGGCCGCGCGCGTGGATCTGGCTACCGGAAGGCTGCTGACCGTGGCTGCCGATAAGGCGGGCAACGTGTATGACAGGCACCCCATCACCGGCACGCCCATTGTAGGCTTTACCATTCCTTATTTTAAGGAAGCCATGGATATGTGCCTGCAGGCCATGCACAAGGTGCCGCAGGTGCGCTTTGTGGCCTGGGATGTGGCCATCACGGCCGACGGCCCGCGCTTTATCGAGGGCAATTCCTTCCCCAGCCACGCCGTGCCGCAGTTTGCGGCGCACTATCCCGACGGCATCGGCATTTTGCCGGAGTTCCGCAAGTTCATCGATATCTGATCTCAGCCCCTGGCTTGAACGAAAGGAGAGGAATACGACGTGGATATCCTGAAAACATTGCTGATCTATATGACCATGGTGGCCAACGGCGCGGTTGCGGCCAGCGGGGCCACGCCCATTCCCTACGAGGCGCTGCATACGCCCACGCCCTACGTGGCGGTTACGCCCACCCCGGCGCCTACCGAAACGCCCACCCTTGCGCCCACCGTTGCCGCTGCGACCGCAACGCCCCGGCTGTATCTGCTTAAAAAGGGCAGCACGGGCGCCAGCGTGCGCAATCTGCAGGCGCGGCTGATTGAGCTGGGCTACCTGACCGGCGAGCCGGACGGCATCTTCGGCAAGGCGACTGAAACCGCCGTGCGCGAGTTTCAGCTGCGCAACGGCCTGACGGTGGACGGCAAGGCCGGCGTGCAGACCCAGGAGAAGCTGTTCTACGCGCAGGATGCTGTGGCGGCTCAATAAAAACGGCTTAGAGCGCGTTTTCAAATTCTAATCTCTTTCTCATTTTCGCAAAAGGACGGTCTAATCTTCCCGCAGTATACTGCCACCGTACTCAGAAAACAAACGACATGGAGGAAATCACAGATGGATCATCTTGAAATGGTGGAAAAGCTGCGCGCGAAGGCGAACGTATCCTATGAGGAGGCGCGCGACGCGCTGGAGGCGTGCGATTGGGATTTGCTGGACGCGCTGCTGATGCTGGAAAGCGAAGGCCGTCTGAACGAAGAAAAGCAGGCGGAATATACCACCCGCCCCAAAACCGAGGAAAAGCCCCGCACCGAGCGCAAAAAGCGCGGCGAAGGCGTGATCTCCCAGCTGATGCGCGGCCTGGGCCGCTTTATCCGCAAGTGCAACGCCGTTACCGTGCAGATCAAAAAGGGCGGCGAAACCCGCATGGAGCTGTCCATGACGGTGATTATCCTGCTGGTGGCGTTCATGTTCTGGTGGATCATCGCCGCAGCCCTGATCGCCATGATCTTTGGCTACCGCTATTCCGTCAAGGGCCTGCGCATCGACGACGACGTAAACCAGGCCATGGACAAGGCGGGGGACTTCGTCAACAATGTTGTCAACGTTACGCCCGTAAAGGTCGTCTATGAGGACGAGAAAAAGGATACGGATTCCGACGAAAACAAGTAAGCCCAGAATATCCGGCGTTGGAAGAAAATTCCAACGCCATTTTGCATAGGGAGAGGTATTTTGCATGCAGCAAAGCATTTTGCTGATAGAGGATGAGGAATCGCTGGCGCGCTTTGCGGAGCTGGAGCTGCAGCACGAGGGCTATGCCGTAACCAAGCGCTTTGACGGGCGCGAGGGGCTGGACGAGGCGCTGAGGGGCGCGTATGATCTGATCCTGCTGGATATCATGCTGCCTGGTCTGAACGGGTTGGAGGTGCTGCGCCGTCTGCGCCGCGAAAAGCAAACGCCTGTCATCCTGCTGACCGCGCGCGATGCGGTGATGGATAAGGTGACGGGGCTGGATGCAGGCGCGGAGGATTACATTACCAAGCCCTTTGCCATCGAGGAGCTGTTGGCGCGCATCCGCACGGCGCTGCGCCGCAGGGCAGCCGCGCCCGCTGCCGATGTGCTGCGGGTGGGGCCGGTGGCGCTGGACCCGCTGCGCCATATCGTAACCGTCAACGGGCAGGAGGCTACGCTGACGGGGCGCGAATTTCAGCTGCTGCAGTACATGATGGAAAACGAGGATATTGTGCTGTCGCGCGAAACGCTGCTGTCCACCGTGTGGGGCTATGATTATCTGGGCGAAACCAACGTGGTGGATGTCTATATCCGCTACCTGCGGCAGAAGATTGACGAAACGCATCATGTAAAGACCCTGCACACCATCCGCGGCGTGGGTTATGTGATGAAGGCGGAGGACAGCCATGTCTGAAACCCGCCGCATGACCTCCACCGCCGCGCGCATCAACCGCAGCTTTACCTGGCGGTTGATCACGGTGCTGTTCTGGGTAAATCTGCTGGTGCTGGCCCTGGCGCTGGGCGGCTGGTGCTATTATCAGGAAAAGGCCGCCCTGGGCGCGGCCTGGCAGCCCAACATCTGGCGCAGCGTGCAGATCAGCAGTGAGGTGCCCTGGTATACCAGGCCTGCCACGACGGTATATTCCTTCCGCGCGCCCACGCAGCAGGAAAGCCATGTGGTCATCGCCGGGGATTACTGCATGCGTGTCGTTTTGCTGTTTATCGCCCTGTTGTGCGCCGAGCTTTTGATGATCCTGTGCCAATATGGCGCAGGGCGGCGCAGGGCTGAGCGCCTGCTGACCCCGCTTCGCCGCATGGCCGAGACGGCGCAATCGCTGGATAAAACGTTTGATACCCGCAAGTACCATGATCTGGAGGAGGCCATTTCGCAGCTCAACGTCGGCGTGGATAATGCGCATATTGAGACGGGCGACCGCGATCTGAAAGGCATGGAGGAGGCCGTCAACGGCCTGCTTCGCCGCACGCAGGAGGCATATCGCCAGCAAACGCGCTTTGTATCCGACGCCTCGCATGAGCTGCGCACGCCCATCAGCGTGATACGCGGATACGCCGAAATGCTGGATCGTTGGGGCAAGAACGACGAGAAGGTGCGCGACGAGGCCATCGCCGCCATCCTGAAGGAGGCGGACAGCATGCAGCGGCTGGTAGAGCAGCTGCTGTTCCTGGCCAGGGGCGATAGCGGCCGGCAGACGCTGACGGTATCGCGCGTGGATCTGACGGCGGTGCTGCAGGAAATCTGCGAGGAAATGCGCATGGTTGCCCCTGCGCGCACCTTTGTGATGCCGGATTCTGCGCCTGTGTACGCCCAGGGCGATGCAGGCATGATCAAGCAGGCCGCGCGCATTTTGACCGATAACGCCATGCGCTATTCGCCCGAGGACGAGCGCATTACCATGCGCGCCTTCCGCAATGAGAAAGGTGAAAGCTGCCTGTCCGTTCAGGATAACGGCGCGGGCATGAGCGCTCAGGATGTGCCGCATATTTTTGAGCGCTTTTACCGCTCTGACCGTGCGCGCTCCCGCGCCGGCGGCACGGGACTGGGGCTGTCCATCGCCAAGTGGATTGCCGATGCGCACAACGGCTATTTTGATGTGATTACGCGCGAGGGCGTGGGCACGCGCATTACGCTGTGCCTGCCTGCCGCGCCCGAAAGTGGAAAAGGAGACAACGTATGACGCGCTACCGCTGCCTGGTTCTGGATCATGATGACACCTCCGTGCAGAGCACGCCCACGGTGCATTATCCTGCCTACGTGGAAACCATGCGCCGCCTGCGCCCGCAGCTGACCCCGGCCACGCGGGAGGAGTTTACCCGCCTGTGGTTTGAATCCCGCTTTATGGAAACCTGCCGCGACGTGTATCATTTTACGCCCGAGGAAATGCAGCTTCAGGATGATAACTGGAAGGAGTTTATGCAGCAGCGTGTGCCCGAGTTTTTTGACGGCCTGCCGCAGATCATCCGCCGCCAGCGCGCGGAGGGCGGGCTGGTGTGCGTGGTGTCGCATTCCTATGCGCGCTATATCCGCCGGGATTATGCCGCGGCGGGCCTGCCCGAGCCAAACGCCGTGCTGGGCTGGGAAATTGGGGCGGAGCATCAGAAGCCCAGCCCCGAGCCGTTGGAGCGGCTGATGCAGCAGTTTGATCTGACGCCTGCCGACATTCTGGTGGTGGACGACCTGAAGCCCGGCTTCGATATGGCGCGCGCTGCCGGGTGTGATTTTATCGCCGCGCTGTGGGGCTATCCCAACGGTGCGCTGCGGCAGATGATCGCCGAGGGCGCGCAGGGTGGCTGCATGCTGGAAACGCCGGGGGAGCTGTATCAGGCGCTGTTTGGGGAAGTAATGAAGGAAAGCTGAACATTGATCGTTCTGCGTGTCGGGCGGAAGGCGCGGCATGAAGTATTGCTTGCATTTCCGCGTGGCAGGCCCCGCAGGCGTAAGCGCCATGCGGACAAGGTGTCGAGCCGCAGCGAGACGGATGAGGGGGAACGTATCATAGGACGCTGCTTGCATTTTCGCGTAACAGGCCCCCTCATCAGGCTCATTTCATTCGCCAGCTTCTCCCCAAGGAGAAGCCTTCAGTGTGGTGTGCTGATATAGCAACATTCCTTCTCTGCTTGGCAATTGCACAAAAAAGCCTTCTCCCAAACGGGAGAAGGTGTCGAGCGAATAGCGAGACGGATGAGGGGGAACGCAGTGATTTGCACATGCTGAAAAGCACGGCCAGCCCAAAGCCTTCTCCTTGAGGAGAAGGTGGGCGGCTTTAGCCGCTCGGATGAGGTGTAGCCGCCGTTGCGGCGTTATCCTTTAGTTGGTCATAATAACGGCCATTTCATGGCCTATGGCCCTCTCAATTCGGCATAGTCGTTTTGCAGCGCTAACGCTTGCAAAACTCGTTGCCTCATTGGCGCTGCATCCGCCTTGATCTGCCACAGGCAGCGGCGGATTACGCGCCTCATCAGTCGGGACAAGCCCGACAGCTTCTCCTCAAGGAGAAGCCTTTTGGAGGGCTGTCCTGCCCAACTATTGCTAATCATTGCGTCTGATTTTAGTGTCCAATCAACACTTCTGTGGCACGCCGATGCAATCGGCGCGGGCTGGCAAAGCCAGACCGAAGGGGAAAAATGTAGAATCGCCCGGGCGGAGTTTACTCCAGACCGAGCGATTCAAGTTTTTCGCTGCCACGGGTCCTGCTTGCAAGCTCCCTGTCGTTCAGTTTAATCCAATAGACTTTCATGACCATAACACAGGTTCTTTGTTTCTTTCTTGACTCAAGAAAGAAACGTCTCTCTTCGTCCGCCTTCTTCTTCAAAAGAAGGACTGGACGCCGTTGCATAAACGTGCCCCGCATAACGAACGGCGGCTGCTCCATTCTGGAACAGCCGCCGTTTTGCTTTGCTTTTTCGGTGCAAATCAGCCCTTGATGCCGCCGCGGGCTACGCCGCGCAGAATCTGCTTGCGGGCGAACAGGAACAGCAGGATCATCGGCAATACCACTACGGTGGAGGCAGCCATGATCAACTCCTGCTGAGAACCGGCCTCGGTGGTGAATGCATACAAACCGAATGGCAAAGTACGGTTCCTGGTGGTTTTGATCACCAGCAGGGGCCACATGAAGCTGTTCCAGCTGGCCAGGGCGTTGAGCAGCACAACCGTCACCAGCGAGGGCCGGCCGATGGGCACCATCACCTTCCACAGGTAGCGCCAGTTGCTGCAGCCATCCACGCGCGCCGACCAGTACAGGCTGTCCGGGATGGAGGCGAAGAAGTTGCGCATGATGTAAGTGTAGAAGATGGAGGAGATAAAGGGGATAATCAGCGCGGGCAGGCTGTCGTTCAGGTTCAGGCGGATGATGGTGGTGTAGTTGGTAATCACCAGCATTTCAAAGGGCAGCATCATCATGCTCAGCAGCGCGGAGAAGATGAACTCGCGCCCCGGAAACTTGAGCCGGGAGAAGGCGAAGGCCGCCAGAATGGTGGTGAAGGTGACGATGGCTACACTGCACGCGCAGACGATGATGGAGTTGAGGAAGTACCGCGCGAAGGGCGCCTGCTTGAAGGCGATGCGGTAGTTATCAATGTTGAAGGGATTGCCGGGGATGAACTGCGGCGGGAAGCTGTTGACCTCGATGCGCGTCTTGAAGGACGAGGAGATCATCCAGTAGAAGGGGAACACCATGATCAGCGCGCCCAGCACCAGCAGCAGATACAGGAGAATCTGGCTCAGCACCCGGCGCATCTGATAGGTATGGTTCAGCACAAAGCCCAGCACCATGCAGGCGACGCCCGCCAGCATGCCCGCGTAATACGGCCAGGGGGCGGCCTTTGCCTGCTGCGCATCGTCAGATTGATTCAGCAGCTCCCGCAGGGCGGCTTCATCCGTGGTGATGGCCGCGCGCGCGGCTGCCGCTTGATTCTGGTTCTTGATCAGCAGGTTCAGCGTGTTTTGCAGGATGTTCAGCGGCGTTACCTCAAAATCCGTGCCGTCGATGGACTGCATGCGGTACAGCGCTTTGTGGGTTTCACCGCTGAGGGGCTTGTTGTCGCTCAGCTCGTCATACAGGCCGGAAAACAGCGTCTCGCGCTCGGCATAGCGCTGGCGCAGCGCTTCATCCTCGGCCTGTGCGGCGCGCTGATGATAGTAGGCCACCACATCGTCAATCTGGGGAACAACCAGCTTGTGCAGACTTGCCAGCGTGCGCTCGCAGCTTTCCGCCTCGCGCAGGCGGTCGGCGTCGGTGACGACGACGCGGGAGTTGGCAGTGGTCAGGCCGATGAGCGCGGTCAGAAAAATCACGCAGCCCAGGATGAGGGCCAGCGCGCCGATCAGCGCCTGCGAAGAATGCTTTTTCATACGCTTGCCCTCCTTAATCGTACTTCCACTTGCGCTGGATAAAGCGCTGCAGCATGGTGAACAGCAGGATAATCACAAACAGAATCAGCGAGGCGGCGGCCGCGCGGCCATATTCCAGGCTGGTGTTGATCTGCTCGTAAATGTAGTAGGTCATGGTGTACATATTGTTGTTGGGGCCGGGGCTGCCGGAGAAGAGCACCACCACGGAGTTGAACACCTTGAAGGCGGAAATGCTGTTGATAATCAGCACCAGGCCGATGGTGGGGGAAAGCAGCGGCACCGTGATGCGGAAGAAGATACGCTTGGCGCGCGCGCCGTCCACCTTGGCGACGGTGTAGTAGTGGTCGTCAATGTTCTGCAGGCCTGAAATCAGCAGGATGATGGTGAAGGGCAGCGCGTCCCAGATGCCGTAAATCACCATAACCGCCATGGAGTAGGCGGATTTGGTCAGCCACGGAATCTTGGCTACGTCAAACAGCGACAGCAGCCAGTTGATCAGGCCGTAGTTTTCCTGGAACATGTATTTCCACACCAGGCCGACGGCCGTGGCGCTGGTGACCATGGGCAGGAAGTACGCGGTCTGGAACAGCGCGCGCAGCTTGATCTTCTGGTTCAGCAGGTAGGCCAGCAGCAGCGCGATGGCGGTGGAGATGGGCACGGTCAGGATGACGTACAGGAAGGTGTTGCCGATGGCCTGCGGCAGGTTGGTGCCGATGCCGTGCAGCACGTCCGTAAAGTTGCCCAGGCCCCAGCCGGCAAATTCGCCCGTCAGCTTATAGCGCTGCTGGAAGGCCATGATGAATACGCGCACCATGGGGTACAGGGTGAATACGATCACGCCGAAGAAGAAGGGCAGCAGGTAGTCCATGGGCTCGATGATATCGGTGACTTTCTTGCGCAGATCTTCGCTGCCAAGGCAGCGCACCAGCCCCAGGCCCACGCCCAGCGCCAGCAGCACGCCGCCCACCCACAGCATCAGAACGCTGTAAAACATCATCGTATAGCCGGGGGTCTGCATGGTCAGCGAGCGGCGCACATCCTCGATAGACATGGACTGAATCTGCGCGTTGGTATCCGCCAGCACGGCGGCGATGATATTGTCGCGCTCTGCCGTCAGCTTTTCAGTTACGGCGAGCTTGAGGGCAGATTGCGCCTCATCGTCGTCCTTCAGCTTGGATACAGCGGCCTGCGACAGGGTATCGACGATAAATGCCAGCGTTTCCTGATCGCTGCTGCCGTCGGTCAGCATCTGCGCGGCGGTATTCCTGACCGAGCGGGATTTGCTGCTCAGTCCGCTGGATATCTTGGTGCGCAGGCTGTTATTGGTACCGGCCAGCGCTTCGGCGGTGGTTTTGACCAGGTTGGTGGAATCGGTAATCAGGCTGTCGCTGCGGCGGGAAAGCAGCTGCTGATCGTAAATGCCATGCAGCTTTACGCGGCCATACGCGCCCAGAGATAGCAGCATCACGCCCAGCAGTGCGAACAGCACAAAGTGAAACGTCAGCCGGCTGGTGTTGTTGCGGCGCTTGTGCGCGCGGCCGGGCTCCTTAAAGGGCAGCTTCTGGGTCATACATAGCGCCTCCCCGTTTCGCGGTCAAACACGAACGCGCCGCGCTTTTTGAGGCCCAGCGATACGGTCTGCCCCTTCTGCAGGCCCTCTTCCAGGTCGATATAGGCGCGGAAGGGCACGCCGCCAAACAGGAAAGCGGCCATTTCCTCCTTGCCGGTCTTGAACACGCCCGTTACCTGGCACTGCAGCGTGCCGGGCGCGCCGTCAGGCTGCACGGTAAAGCTTTCGCTGCGCACGGACAGGTTTACCTTCGCGCCGTCGGGCACCTTTTCCAGCATGGGCAGGGCGACGCTGGCCTTACCATCCTCGGTGGTGAACACGCCGCCCCTGACCGTGCCGGGGATGTTGTTGATGGGCGGGTTGCCCAGAAAATCGGCCACAAACTGGTTGGCAGGATCATCATAGAGCACCTGCGGCTGATCAAACTGCTGCATCACGCCGTCCTTCATCAGCACGATATGATCGGAGATGGACATGGCCTCTTCCTGATCGTGGGTGACGAAGATGGTGGTTACCTGCGTTTGCAGCTGGATGCGGCGGATCTCCTCGCGCATTTCCAGGCGCAGGCGTGCATCCAGGTTGGACAGCGGCTCATCCAGCAGCAGCAGGCGCGGCTCCTTGACCAGCGCGCGGGCGATGGCCACACGCTGCTGCTGGCCGCCGGACAGCTCCTTGGGCTTGCGGTTGAGCAGCATATCCACGTGCACCAGCTTTGCCATTCTGGTGGCGCGGGCCACGCGCTCATCCTTGGGCACACGCTTGATTTCCAGCGGGAAGCAGATGTTTTCCAGCACCGTCATGTGCGGGTACAGGGCGTAGTTCTGAAACACCAGGCCGATGCCGCGCTCCTCGGGCGGCAGCTTGGTTACATTGTCCTCGTCAAAGTAAATATCGCCGCCGGACACGGGCAGGATGCCCGAAAGCATATTGAGAATGGTGGATTTGCCGCAGCCGGAGGGGCCGAGCAGGCAGATCAGCTCGCCGTCCGGCAGCGTGACGGAAAAGGTATTGACCGCCGTTACGCCGGGAAATTTTTTGGTGACGTTCTCAAGTCTTACTTGCATGGGTGCGAACCTCGCCTTCCGTTTGTAGTGATATTGCGCATGGATACGGCACAGCGTCCGCAGGCGCTGTACCCTGTCCATCCGTTAGACAGAAAAATGGAGAACCGGAGCGATTCCGGTTCTCCGCAAGGGAACGAATTACTTGCCCTGCAGCGCGGCGTTGCACACGGCCACGCAGTCGGCCAGCGCGGTGGCGGGCTCGGTGCCGGCCTGCAGCGCAACCACCAGGTTCTTCAGCGCGTCGCGGCACTCGGAAGCGCCGGTGACGGAGGGCAGAGACACGGCGATGTCGGTGCGGGCCTGCACGGCGGCCAACGCGGGCTGAGAAGCGACGAACGCCTCATAGCCCTCCACCTGCTGGGCGGCAACCCAGGGGGTCATGGCGATCATGGCCTCGGCCCAGCCTTCGCTGATTTCGGGGGTGGCCAGCAGATACTTTACGAATTCATAGGCACCCTCGGCGCGGGCATCCTGGCCTTCATACTTGAAGACGATGGGGCCGCGGTTCCAGATGGTATAGGACTTATACTCGCTGGTAGAGGAGGGAGCGGGGGCAACGGCGTACTCAAAGCCATTGGGCTTGATGTAGGGAACGCCGGCGCAGGAGCCGTAGTACATGGCGACCTTGCCGGTGTTGAAGTCATCGGAGAAGTAGCCGCCGGAGGGAGCATCCTTGGAGAACAGGCCGGCAGTCAGCTGCTCGGCCAGCCAGGCGGCAACCTTTTCGCCCTCGGCGAAGCCCACGCACTTGTTCTCAGTGTCGATATAGGTGTAGCCGGCTTCCAGGAACAGGGTCTGCGCCAGGTCAATGGGGGAGTCGATGCCGAAGGGCAGCACGTCCTCGCCCTTGGCGGCTTTGACGGCCTTGCAGGTCTCAACCAGCTCTTCCCAGGTGGAGGGAACGGTCAGGTTCAGCTCTTCAAACAGGGTCTTGTTGTAGTACAGGATGGGGCCGGTGGTGGCGCCGGGCAGGTAGTGGATGTGGCCATCCTCAAAGCCGTTGATCTCGGAGAAGAGATACTCGGGCAGCTGCTCGTCGAAGCTCTCGATGCCGATTTCCTCGTCGTAGATGTACTCATCCAGGTTGGCGACCAGGCCGGCGGAGACATACTTGGAAGCCTCGGAGGCATAGTTGAAGATGATGTCGGGGCCTACGCCGTTGACCACAGCGGTGTAGACATTGCTGGTGAAGCCCTTGGTGGGCTGCTGCTGGATTTCAACGGTGTACTTATCCTGGGAGGCGTTGAAGTCGGCGGCGGCCTTTACCAGATACTCGTGCTGAGCATCGGTGAAGGTTTCCCAGAAGCTAACGGTGGTCTTCTCATCCGCGGCGGCAACGCCGGCGACGCCCAGCAGCATTACAAGAGCCAGCAGGGCGGCGAGAACAGAACGCATTTTCATACTCATGTCCTCCATATTCCGAACATTTTTGTACTCATGTGAACATAACGTTCACATTGCATAACCTATTATAACGCGAATACGGCGCAATGTAAAGAACAAAAACATTGCGGAAATATCAAAAAAATAGAATGCGGAAGCTTTTGCTTCCGCATTCCAGCTTAAATCAGTTTTCCAGGTTTTCAAACAGGTCGCCGCCTACGGTATCCTCGCCCACATTGCTGTAGGCCAGGCCGTACACCGCGCCGTTAAAGTAGCCGTCCGTGCGCAGCTCGGGCACGCTTTTGCGCTGATAGGACTGCATGGCATAGGCCTCCTGGGCGACCTCCATGGCCGTTTTGCCGCCAAAGAAATCCAACGGCTGGTCGTAATCCAGCGTGACCATATTGTCGCCCTGATTGTGCAGATACAGCTTTTTCAGCTGCCAGTTGCCATAGATTTTTACGCCGTAGCCCACGTCGTATTTATCGTCCATGGCCGTGTGCACCGAGCGCTTGGCCGCGTCCGCGCAGGCCATATGGCCGCCGTCGCCGCCCTCGCCGCCGGGCGAGTGGGTAACCAGCACATCGGGCTTGTAAATGCGCACAATGCGCGATACATGGCGCACAAACTGTATCTCGCTCCAGGTATCGTACTGCGCGCGCAGGGAGCGGCAAAGGTTGGGCTTGAAGTAGGCGATATAGGGATAGTTGGTAATGCCGCAGTGCCACAGACCGTCCAGCAGCTCGCACTTGTAGGCGGAGTTGGTGTTGACGGCCACGCACAGCATGATTTCCTTGCCCTGCGCGGCGTAATAGGGCAGCAGGCCGCCAAAGTAAATGTATTCGTCGCCCGGATCGGTAATCAGCAGCACCATATCGGCTTTGCCGGAGAATACCTTCCACTGCTGCACCCAGGAGGGCACTTCGCCCTCGCCCAGCACGTGGATTTCAGCGATATGCAGGGCATGGCGATCGTCCGGACTCTGGCACAGCAGGCGCACGCGCGTATAGCCGCCCTCCAGCGGCAGATACTCGTTGTACACGGTGTTGAACAGATCCGGCTCGTAGGCGCGGATGGTGGTCCAGCCGCCGTTTTCATCGGGCACCTGCAGGCTCCAGCTGGTGATGTACTGCGCCCAGTTGATATACAGGCCGTACATGGGGGTATCGTCGGGGGAAGAAATCTCCAGGTATCCTTTTTTGGTGCTGCTCCAATAGGTTTTATACTTGCCGTCGTGCATCTTGGGCAGATCGCTCTTGGCGTTGGACGGGGTAAAGGTGCACAGGTCGGTGATGTCCTGCGCCTCGGCGGCAGGCTCCTGCGCCAGGGCGGGAAGGGCCAGCAGCAGCGCAAGCATCAGCAGCAGCGCAAACAGCGTTTTTTTCATTGGGAAGCTCCTTGACGATTACTACTTAGAAAGAAACCCGGTGCTTTGCACACCGGGCTGATGCGGGGCAAACGGGGCGCGCCGGATGGCGGCTCAGTCCTCGTCCTCTGCGTCCATGGCCTCCAGGAACAGGTCGAATACCTTCTGGGTCACATCGTCGTCATCCACGGATACATAGATGTCCTCGCCCGCGTCGTCCTGGGCGATCTGCAGGATGACCACTTCGCCGTCCTCTTCTTCAGGGGCCTGGCCGTTTTCATCCAGCACCATCAGCACCACGTATTCTTCGCCTTCATAGGGAACCGTGGTCAGATATTCAAACTTGGTAACCGTGCCGTCCTCGTCGGTCAGCTCTACGATATTATCCTCTTCCTCGGGGATGTTGTTCTTGATTTCGTCAGACATGTTTGGATTGATCCTCCTATAATATTGCAAAGAAATCAGGTTTGATTTCTGAGCGTGTCCAGATATTGCTGCAGGATGACGGCGGCAGCCACCTTATCCACCGTTCCCTTGCGCTCCTGGCGGTGCATGCCGCCCTCGATGAGCGCGCGCTCGGCCGTTACGGTCGTCAGCCGCTCATCCTGAAAGGCGATGTTCAGCCCGGCGTTGGCCAACTGCTCGGCCAGAGCCTGCACCTTCTGTGCCTGGAAGCCGATGGAGCCGTCCATGTTGCGCGGCAGGCCGCACACGATATCGCGTGTGCCCAGCTGATCGCACAGCGCCTTGATATGCTTGACGTCCGGGCCAAAGCCAACCCGGCGATATACGCTGTAGGGCGAGGCAATCAGGCGCATTTCATCGCACACCGCGATGCCGATGCGCACATCGCCCACATCCAGCCCTACGATCTTGCCCGTCGTCATTGATCAAAATTCTCCGACATATAGAAGGAAACGATTTCTTCCAGAATCTCGTCCCGCTCCAGCCGGCAGATCATGCTGCGCGCGTTATCAAAGCTGGTGATGTAGGTAGGATCGCCCGTGAGAATGAAGCCCGTCAGCTGCGTGATGGGATCATAGCCCTTGGCCTGCAGGGCGCGGTAGACGTGCTGCAGAATATCGCGCGCGGTGGCGCGGCTGTCCCGCAGGGCATGGAGCTTGGTGGTATCATTCAGGTTTGTCATGGCGATACCTCCTTTCCTCTGATATTATACCCTGAGCGTCAGAAATTGGCAATAGGGCAAACGCTGCCAAAAGCCAAAAAACTATGGCGCGTTTTCGCGGGCCGTGCATTGCAGGGCGCGGACGGCGCCGCGCGCGCACACATATAGAGGAAGCGACAGCAGCATCCCGGCGATGCCGCCCAGCAGTCCGCCTGCGCTCAGCAGCAGCAGCACATAGGCGGGATGCAGCCCGGTCACGCCGCTCATCAGCTGCGGGGACAGGAACATGCTCTCCGCCTGCTGCACGGCTATCACGGCAACCACTGCCCACAGCACGGTATACAGGCCCTGCGGCAGCGAAAACAGCACGATGGGAATGCCGCCCAGGTAGGGCCCGACGTAGGGGATCAGATCGCACACGCCCATCATAATGCCCAGCAGCAGCCAGGCGGGTACGCCCACGATCAGCAGCCCGATGGCCGTCAGGATCCCCACGGCGGAGCTGACCAGCAGCTGGCCGCGCAGATATCCCGCGATTTCGCGGCGCATTTCGCGCAAGGCCGTCAGCAGTTTTTTGCGCTGCTGCAGCGGGATTAAAAGCGACAGCTGAAAACAAAACAGCTCGCGATCACGCAAAAAATAAAAGGCCAGCACGGGGGCCAGAAAGGCCTGCATCAGCTTGCCGCTGGCGCTGGCAATGCGCTGCAGCGCCTTGGGCACGATGGCCAGCACGGCTGCGCCCGCCTTTTCAAGCAGCTGTTGGGTGGGAGCAGGGGACAGGTTAAACCGCTCGGCCAGGGGCGAAGCGGCCAGCTTTTCCAGAAATTCCTGCAGGATGTCAATCAGCATCGGCACGGCTTCCACCGCCAGCGTGCCCTGATGGATCACCTGCGGCACCAGCAGCCATAAAAAGCCGCCCAGCGCCGCCAGAAACAGCAGCAGCGAGCACAGCGCCGCCGCGCCCGGCGGCAGCCGCCGTTCAAAGCGCGCGCAGATGGGCCGCGCCGCGTAGGCCAGCAGCACGGCCAGGGCAATCTGCCACAAAAGCTGCCCAAGCGCCTGACGAAACAGGATCAGCAGCAGCGCCGCGGCTGCCGCAAACAGGATCAGGCGAATCCTGCGCGGCAAACCGCGGCCATCGCCGCGCAGCGCGGTCATTACAGGCCGAGCTTTCTGCACAGGATGCGCTTCATTTGCTTCATGGAGCGCGTGGCGCACTTGCGCATCAGCCCCATTCGCGTGCCTACGGTATAGCCGATGGCGGCTGAGAGCATGTAGCCGTATAGTTTCATGGCGGCGTCCTCCTTTCAGTTGGTCCTGCAGGGAATCGTCACATGGCCGGTGGCGCCTGCGCTGCTTACGTCAAAGGCGGTAGCGTACCAGCGCCCGTCCAGCAGATCGTCCAGCGGGCCGGAGGAGATTTCCAGCGCCGTCACGCGCAGCGTCGTCTCATCCAGCAGCACGTCTGTCACCACGCCCACGCGCAGCCCATCCGCGTCCGTCACCCGAAACAGGCGGTAGCCCGCGTCCTTGGGCACGCGCACGGGCGGGCGGCGGCTGATTACCGTCAGCTTGCCCAGCAGCGCGATGTTGTCTGCCTCAATCCAGCGCGACAGGCGCAGTCCATCGCGCATTACCAGCCCGCGCAGGGCTTTGCCGTCGCTGCGCAGCACGCCGCGCACGATGGAGCCGATGTGCTTGCCCTCGCAGATCACAGGCATGCCGATCAGGCGTTTCATTCCGGTCATTGCGATCACCCTTGATAGTGTTGCCGCACGCCGCCTGCGCATGAGTGGCAAATATGGGGAGCAGATGATATAAAATACCAATATATAATTTTTGCATATTAAAGTATATAATTATTAGATTAAATTTAATTATAAAGGACTGAAAGCTAGGATTTTTTGCCGTTCAGGGCCGGTAAACGCAGAAAAACCGGTGCAAAGCCGATCAGCGCCAGGGCGCACACGGCGGCCATCAGACCAAAGCCTGCGCCGATGCTGCCCAGGCGATTGCTGATAAAGCCGCCGGCCAGCACGCCGAAGGTGCGCGATATGCCGTATCCTGCCATGGAGATGACCGCCTGCGCGCTGCCTCGCAGAGCCGGCGGCGCTGCGCGGCTCATGTACTTGGCCATGCACAGCATCATCACCACAAAGCCAAGCCCATGCAGCGTTTGGCTGGCCAGCGCGGCCACGGGGGAACGGACGAGCGCCAGAATGCCAAAGCGCAGCGCCAGCGCCGCGGCCGATACAAGCATCAGCCGCCCCGCGCCGAAGCGATCAAACAGCCGATCGCCCAGCAGCAGAAAGGGAATTTCGCTGGCTGAGCCGATCAGATACGCCCAGCCCAGCAGCGCGCCGCTGCCGCCGTTCAGGCTGGTAAAATGCAGCGCAAAATAGCTGTAAAAATACCCCATCGCCGCCTGCAGCAGCATCACCAGTCCCAGCAGCGGCAGGGCGTGCGGCAGACGAAATACCCGCCAGAAGCCCCCGCGAATGCGGGTGTGCGGCCGGCCTGCCTGTGGCGGCAGCAACAGCGCGCCGCCAAACAGCAGCGCCAGCATACCGGCGGCCATCCATGGCATGGCGCGGTAGCTTTGCCCCAGCAGCGCGCCTGCGGCCAGGCTGCACAGGGCATAGCTGACGCTGCCCGCCAGCCTTACCCGCCCGTAGGGGACGGGGCTTTCCTGCAGCGTCTGCAGGATCAGGCTGTCGCCCAGCGGCTGTATGCAGGGATAAAACAGCGCGAACAGGCAGCTGACAATCGCCATGCCGGCGCAGCTCTTCATCAGCCCCAGCAGGCACAGGAGCGGAATGGATGCGCCCACGGTGATCAGCAGCGCCGCATTGCGCCGGGGCATGCGATCCGAGGCCCAGCCCCAAAGCGGCTGGGACAGGATGGAAAGCAGGGGAAAAGAAACCAGCAGCAGGATCAAGCGGGAGCCGCTGACACCTGACTGCTGGTAAAACTTGGATATATAACCCTGATAAACGGCGTTTGCGCCATAATAAAGCGCCATAAACAGCGCGCATCGCAGCGCGGGCTTTTTCAAACGCCTCACTCCTTGGGGAAAACCGCGCCTTACTCGATCTCCTCGCCGCGCTCCAGGGCGCTCAGCATGTCCACGCGCAGCGCGTGACGGCCGCCCTCAAACTGCGCCGTCAGGAAGGCGCGGGCGATGCACTTGGCCAGTTCGGGCCCGATGATGCGCGCGCCCATGGACAGCATGTTGGCGTTGTTGTGGCGGCGGCCCAGCTCGGCCGACAGCGGATCGGAGCAGGTAACGCAGCGGATTCCCTTGATTTTATTGGCGGCCAGCCCGATGCCCAGGCCCGTGCCGCACAGCAGGATGCCAAACTCGCACTCGCCGCTGGCTACCGCGCGGGCAGCGCGCGCGCCAAAGACGGGGTAGTTGCAGCTTTCGGAAGAATAGGCGCCGAAATCCTTGTATTCCAGGCCCATTTCGTCCAGCAGGGACATAATCTCTTTTTTCATTTCCAGCGCGGAATGATCATTGGCAATGGCAATCATGACAGGCTCCTCCGGCAAGATGTATTTTCAGCTACAAAGGATATCACGTCGCCCGGCGCGCGTCAAGCAAAACGCGGCTGCAGGGCTATTTTTCCCCGAAGCGCGCGGGCTATGTGTAAAATTATTGTAACGCTTTGCCTGTTTCGTTTGCCTTTTGCCTGCCCGCCGGTTATAATAGGATCGGTTATTCTGCGCATTTGAAAGGAGACAGGCTGTGCTGTCGCTGCTGTATTTGCTGGTTTATCTGTTTGCGGGCTGCGTGATGATCCGCGCCCTGCTGCCCGCGCAGCGTCCTCAGGTCCGCATCTGGCTGGGGCTGAGCCTGGGCCTGCTGCTGATGATGTGGCTGCCCGCGCTGCTGGCCTTTGCCGTGCGCTTTTCGCTGCTGGGGCACATGCTGGCGCTGATTCCCCTGGCCGGGATCACCGCCGCCGTGTGGGTTATGCGCGATAAAACCCCCGCCCGCGCGCTGGATGAAAAGGACAGGCAGCTGCTGATCCTGATGGCCTGCGTGGCGGCGCCGCTGACGCTGCTGGGCGGGTATTTGCAGTATACCCACTGCCTGCGCGAGGTAAACGGCACGCTGCACGTGGGGCAGAGCACCTATGGCGATCTGCCGCTGCATCTGGGCATCATTACCAGCCTGCGCGACGCGGCCTTCCCGCCCGAATACAGCATCCTGCCGGGCGAGCGGCTGAGCTATCCCTTCCTGATGGACAGCCTGTCCACATCTTTCATGCTTTTCGGCCTGCCTCTTCGCTGGGCGGTGATCAGTCCCGGCACGCTGATGATGGGGCTGGTCTTTTCGGGCTATATGATCCTGGCGGACCGCATGGCCAGCGGGCGGCGCGCGGTGGCGATCGCCGCGCTGTTTGTGTTCATCAACGGCGGCCTGGGCTTTTTGTACAGCCTGGATACGCTGGGGGTCAGCAACGGCGGCACGGTCAACTCTCTGCAAAGCGGTACCTGGCTGGACAGACTGGATACCATCCTGTACGGCTGGTATCAGACCCCGGCCAACCATGCCGAGCAAAGCTACTACAACCTGCGCTGGAGCAACATCATTGTGGATATGTTTGTGCCGCAGCGCACCTTCCTGGGCGGCTGGTGCATGCTGCTGCCCTGCATTTATCTTTTGTATGATGCGGCTGCGCGCAAGGAGCAGCGCTTCCCCCTCCGGCAGATGCTGCTGCTGGGCGTGATGGCGGGGGGCCTGCCACTGCTGCACACGCACTCCTTCCTGGCGCTTGGGCTGCTCAGCGCGGGCTGGATGGTATACGATCTGTGCCATCGCGGCAAGCTCTGGCCCTGGCTTCTGTATGGCGGGCTGGCCTGCATCCTCGCCGCGCCGCAATTGTTCGGCTTTACCTTCCGGCACACCAACGGCAACAGCAGCTTTGTCTATTTCCAGTTCAACTGGGTCAACAATTCGGGCGGAAACGGGCTGCGGGACGGCTATCTTTTCTTCTATATCAAGAACATCGGCATTCCGGTGATATTGCTCATCCTGTCGCTGTTTGACAAGAATCCCCGCCGCCGCTTTATCGCCGCCGGGGCCTTTACCATCTTTGTGGTGGCGGAGCTGATCATCTTCCAGCCCAACGAATACGACAACAACAAGCTCTTTTATGTCTGGTGGGCGCTGTGCGCCGTGCTGGCTGCGGAGTACGCGGTGGAGATTTTTGATCGTCTGCGCGGCCTGCGCGGCCGCTATGTGCTGGCGGTGATGACGGCGATTGCCTGCCTGGCCACGGGCACGCTGTCCATTGCGCGGGAGTGCGTGAGCGATTATCAGATGTATGCCGCCAGCGATGTGGAAGCCGCGCAGTATGTGGAGGAAAACACCGACCGCGACAGCACCTTTATCTGCTGGACGCAGCACATCAACCCTGTATCCGCCCTGGCTGGGCGCAGGATTGTGTGCGGCCCGGGCCTGTGGCTGACCTTCCACGGCTATGATCTGTCCGCACGCGAAATGGACATCAGCGCGTTCTATGCCGATCCCGCAGGCAATGAGAGCGTGCTGCAGAAGTACGATGTGGATTACATTCTGCTGGGCGATTACGAGCGCTACGAGCTGCACGCCAGCCAGGCAGCGCTGGACGCGCTGTATCCGCTGGTGTTTGAAAGCAGCGATGGGCGCATCCGCATTTATCAGGTGACAGAAAGCCATGGTTGATCGGTTTTTGCGCTATTCGCTGGAGCATGGGCGAAAGATCACCCTGATGGTGGCCGACGAGCGGGGCATCCGCCGCATGAACGTGACGGTGACGGCCATGGATGAAGGCACAGTCACCTATACGACCGGCCGCGCGGGCAAGCCCAGAACGCTGGCGCGGGACAGCATTCTTTCCGCTGCCTATGCGCGGGGGGATGAGGGCGATACCTTGAAAAACGAAGCATTGGAGAATGAGAAGAATGGAAAAAATCAAAGCGATCCTGCATGACCGCGATAAGCTGCGCGAGGCGTTTTTGTATCTGCTGTTTGGCGTGCTGACCACGTTAGTTAGCTGGGGCGTGTACTATATCTGGCGGCAGGCGTTTGGCTTGACCCATTATGCCACCGACAGCGCGCAGTATGCGCTGATCACCAATTCCGGCCAGGTAGTTGCCTTCGTGCTGTCGGTCATCTTCGCCTTTGTTACCAACAAGCGCCTGGTGTTCCGCAGCGATAAAAAGGGCAGCGGCCTGTGGAAGGAAATCGGCCTGTTCTTCTCCGCCCGCGTGCTGGGATGGGTGATTTTTGACATCGCGCTGTTCAACCTGTGCCTGGCGCTGCTGAAGAATACCCTGGCTGACGCGGATCTGTGGGTAAAGCTGCTGATGAACGTGCTGGTGGTTATTTTCAATTACGTGGCCAGCAAATTTGTGATTTTCAGAAAATGATTGTAACTTGCGCGCATTCATGCTATAATAGCTCCTGTATGAGCGATTCCCAATGATTAAAGGAGGAAGATTCCTATGCCGCTTGTCAACACCCGCGATATGTTCAAAAAAGCCTATGAGGGCGGTTACGCCATCGGCGCTTTCAACGTCAACAACATGGAAATTATCCAGGGCATCGTGGAGGGCGCTCAGGCCCAGAACGCGCCGCTGATCCTGCAGGTCAGCAAGGGCGCGCGCGCTTACGCCAACCATACCTACCTGGTCAAGCTGGTCGAGGCGGCTGTTGAAACCAGCGGTCTGCCCATCGCCCTGCATCTGGACCACGGCCCGGATTTTGAAACCTGCAAGTCCTGCATCGACGGCGGTTTCTCCAGCGTTATGTTCGACGGCAGCCACCTGCCCTTTGAAGAAAATATCGAGCAGACCCGCCGCGTGGTAGAGTATGCCCATAAGTACAACGTCACCGTCGAGGCCGAGCTGGGCCGTCTGGCCGGCGTGGAGGACGACGTGAAGGTTTCCGCCGCCGATTCCAGCTACACCCGTCCTGACGAAGTGGAAGAATTCGCCACCGCCACCGGCTGCGACAGCCTGGCCATCGCCATCGGCACCAGCCACGGCGCGTACAAGTTCACCGCCGCGCAGTGCACCCGCAACGCGGACGGTATCCTGGTTCCCCCGCCGCTGCGCTTCGACATCCTGGAAGAAGTATCCAAGCGTCTGCCCGGCTTCCCCATCGTGCTGCACGGCGCGTCCTCCGTTCCGCAGGAATTCGTGAAGATCATCAACGAAAACGGCGGCAAGATGCCCGACGCCGTCGGCATCCCCGAGGAGCAGCTGCGCAAGGCCGCTACCATGGCCGTGTGCAAGATCAACATCGACAGCGACCTGCGCCTGGCCTTCACCGCCAGCGTGCGCAAGCACTTTAACGAGCATCCGGATCATTTCGATCCCCGCCAGTACCTCACCGACGCCCGCAGCGCCATCAAGGGGCTGGTTGAGCACAAGATCGTGGACGTGCTGGGCTGCAACGGCAAGGCCTGATCGCCTGATAAAATCAAGCATAAGCAAGCCGCCGGGCTGGAATCCTCCAGTCCGGCGGCTTTTGCTGATCTGCCTTTTTATTTTTCCTTCGGCGGAATATCGCCTACGCCGTCCAGCACCAGGCGCGGACGATAGGGGAATTTGCGGATGTCCTCGCGGGCAGTCACGCCGGAGAGCACCAGGGCGGTGTCCAGGCCCGTTTCGATGCCTGCCACCATGTCGGTGTCCATGCGGTCGCCGATCATCACAGCCTCGGCGGAGTGTACGCCCAGGATGCTCAGCCCCGTGCGCATCATCAGCGGATTGGGCTTGCCGACAAAGTAGGCGTTCTGGCCGGTCGCCATCTCGATGGGGGAGATCATGACGCGGCAGGCGGGGATGATGCCGTCCTCCGAGGGGCCGGTCAGGTCGCTGTTGGTGCCAATCAGCTTGGCGCCCTTGAGCACCAGATGTACGGCGCGCAGGATGTTCTCGTAGTTGTAGGTGTTGCCCTCGCCGATGATCACGTAGTCCGGATCGATATCGTTCATGGTGATGCCCTCGTCGTGCAGGGCCATGATCAGCCCCGCGCCGCCGATCACATAGGCGCTGCAGCCAGGGGCCTGCGAGCTGATAAAGCGCGCGGTGGCCAGGGCGCTGGTGTAGAAGTGGCTTTCATCCACCTCCAGACCCATGCGCTCCAGCTTGCGCTGCAGCTCCTTGGGCGAATGCTCGGACGAGTTGGTGAGAAACAGGAAGTTCTTGTTTTCGCGGTACAGCCAGGCGACAAACTCCTTCACCCCCGGCAGCAGCCGGTTGCCATGGTAGATTACGCCGTCCATATCGCAGATAAAGCCTTTTTTGCCGCGCAGTGTTTCCATGTGATTCCTCCTTTACGTTGGGTTGTCTTGTTCCTTCAGCATATCCTCGAAGGCCAGCCCATACCAGTGGCCGGGCTGACGCTGCGCCGTTTTCCGGATGCAGCCATCGCAGAAATCGGCGGCTTTTTGCAGCGCGTCGGGCAGGGGTTGATCATTGAGCAATTGGGCGCACAGGGCGGAGGCGAACACATCGCCGCAGCCGTGCAGCTCCAGCGAGAGTCTGGGCTTGTGCACGCGGAGCACGCGATCGTTCAGACGCGCCAGATAGCCGATCTCGTCTTCGCCGCCGGGCACGCTGGTGATGACGGCGTTGGGCGTTTCAAGCCGGCTCAGGATCGCCTCGGGCGGGTCGTCCGGGCTGCTGCCCGTCAGCAGGGCGGCCTCGGTCAGGTTAGGGGTAATGATGTGCGCCAGCTTGCACAGCGCGCGCATTTCCTGCACATAATCGGGCGAAAAGCAGCCGTACAGGCGGCCGTTATCGCCCAGCACGGGATCTACCAGTACCAGGGTATCCTCCTGCGCAAAATCCTGGATGAACTGCCGGGCGATTTCAATCTGACGGACAGAGCTGAAAAAGCCGGTATAGATGCAGTCAAAATGCACGCCGATGCGCTGCCAATGGGCGATGAAGGCCTGCATTTCCTCCGTCATGTCGCGCATGACATAGCCGTCAAAGCCGCCGGTGTGGGTGGACAGGATGGCGGTAGGCAGGGCGACGGCTTCCACGCCCGCAGCGGACAGGATGGGCAGCGCCACGCTTAATGAGCACTTGCCCAGGCAGGATAGGTCGTTGATCAGCGCCGCGCGCTTCATGCCGGTACCGTTTACAGACTTCATAAAGGCGTTCTCCTTACAGTTGGTAAAATGCGGCGGCCCTGCACGCCTACGGTCATAGTATACGACGGCATATGTGAAAAACGCAAGAATTTTTTGCAAAAAGATGGTACAAAATGTTCAGCTGCAAAATGCGCCGTTTTTTGTGCATAGCGGCAAAAAAGCGCGCTGCGGCTTGCACAAGGCTTTACAAGACTTCGCCCTTCGTGATATAATCATCTATCGCAAGCAAAAGATACGGAGGGGTTTTATGTATACGGATGGAAAAATCTGGCTGGGACAATCGGCCGACAAGAATATCTACCTCCTGCCGCAGATGGCCAACCGCCACGGCCTGATCTCCGGCGCGACGGGCACAGGCAAAACCATCACCATGAAGGTGCTGGCCGAGTCCTTTTCCGCCATGGGCGTGCCGGTGTTCTTCAGCGACGTCAAGGGCGATCTGAGCGGCATGTGCCGGCCCGGCGCGGACAGCGACAGCATGCGCGCGCGCATCGCCTCCTTCGGTATTGAAAGCTTCCCCTATACGGCCTATCCGACCCGCTTCTGGGATATCTTCGGCGAGCAGGGTCATCCCGTGCGCATCACGGTATCCAGCATGGGCCCGACGCTGCTGGCGCGGCTGCTGAAGTTGACCGACATCCAGGCGGGCGTGCTTAATATCGTGTTCCGTGTGGCGGACGATCATGGGCTGCTGCTGCTGGACCTTAAGGATCTGCGCGCCATGCTGCAGTATACCGGCGAAAACCGCGCCGAGTTTACCACGATGTACGGCAACGTGTCCGCGGCCAGCATCGGCGCCATTCAGCGCGCGCTGCTTGCCTTTGAGGATGAGGGCGGCGCCAGCGTTTTTGGCGAGCCTGCCCTGGATATCCGCGACTGGATGCGCACGGATGTGAACGGCCGCGGCTATATCAATATCCTTTCCAGCGCCAGGCTGATTCAAAGCCCCAATGTGTACGCCACCTTCCTGCTGTGGATGCTCTCCGAGCTCTTTGAGCGCCTGCCCGAGGTGGGCGATCTGGAAAAGCCCCGGATGGTGTTCTTCTTTGACGAGGCGCATCTGCTCTTTGACGACGCGCCCAAGACCCTGGTGCAGAAGATCGTCCAGGTGGTCAAGCTCATCCGCTCCAAGGGCGTGGGCGTGTACTTTGTCACCCAGTCGCCCTCCGATATTCCCGATGACGTGCTGGCGCAGCTGTCCAACCGCGTGCAGCACGCCCTGCGCGCCTATACGCCCTCCGAAATGAAGGCCGTGCGCGCCGCCGCCAAGGCCTTCCGCGTCAACCCTGCCTTCGATACCGAGGAGGCCATCATGGCCCTGGGCGTGGGCGAAGCGCTGGTCAGCTGCCTGGACGAGCAGGGCATTCCCTGCGTGGTAGAGCGCGCGCGCATCCTGCCCCCGCAGAGCCTGATGGGCGCGGCGGATGACGAGCGGGTCAAGCAGCTGATCCTCTCCGATGAGTTTGAGCTGAAATACCGTGACGAGGTGGACCGCGAATCGGCGTATGAGATCATCATGGCGGCCCGGCAGGAGCTGACGGCCCAGCAGCAGCGCGAGGCCGAGGAGGCTGCCGCCGAGAAGCAGCGCCTGAAGGAAGAAGCGGCTGCCGAAAAGCAGCGGCAGAAGGAAGAGGCTGCGGCGGAGCGCCAGCGTCAGCGCGAGGAAGCGGCGGTAGAAAAGCAGCGCCTGAAGGAAGAGGCCGCCGCGCAGAAGGCTGCCGAAAAGCAGGCTGCCGCCCGGTATAAGACCGCCGAGCGCGCGGTCAGCAACGCCGCGTCCTCCGTGGCGCGTTCCATGAGCACCAATCTGGTCAATTCCATCGTGGGCGGCCGCAAGGTCAGCGCGGGCACCATGGCCAAGCGTGCGGCTACCAACGCCCTCAGCTCCGTCATGCGCTCGGGCACCAATTCCATCGTGCGCGGGCTGTTTGGCAACAAGAAGTAAGCGCATTGCGGCGCGAAGGCTTGGCATGCTTGAAAATGCCGGGCCTTCGCGCTTTTTTGTATCCTTTTTTATGCATTTTGCGGCTGCGCGGGGTTTTCAGCCGCTTTTTTTTATGCTATAATCAATGGTTGCAGGGAGGTTGAAGCCATGCAGAGTATGACCGGCTACGGCCGAGAACAGATTGTGCGCGACGGGCGCGAGATGACGGTTGAGCTCAAGTCCGTCAATCACCGTTTTCTGGATATTTCCCTTCGCATGCCCCGGCACCTCAGCTTTGCGGAGGACGACGTCCGCCGCCAGCTGGGCGCGGCCATGAAGCGCGGGCATGTGGACGCTTTTATTACCTACCGCAATTCCCGCCCCGATGCGCGCAGGGTGTCGGTGGATCCCGCGCTGGCGGCGGCTTACCGCGACGCGATGGCCGAGCTGAGCGAAGCCACCGGCGTTGTCAACGATATGCCCCTGTACCGCTATGCGCAGCTGCCCGATGTGCTGACCGTGACGGAAAACGAGGAGGACTGCGAGGCCGTGGGCGCGCTGCTGCGCGATACCATCGCCCTGGCGCTGGACGACCTGACCCGCATGCGCAGCCGCGAGGGCGAGGCACTCAAGGCCGATCTGACAGTGCATCTGCAGCTTCTGGAGTCGCTTCGCCAGCGCATCCTGGCGCGCGCGCCGGGCGTGGTAGAGGATTACCGCCAGCGCCTGACCCAGCGCATCGCAGAGCTTGGCGCGACGGAGATCGATCCCTCCCGCGTGGTGCAGGAGGTGGCCATCTTTGCTGATCGCGCCGCCATCGACGAAGAATTGAGCCGCCTGGATTCTCACATTCATCAGGCGTATCTGCTGATGGACGGCGAGGCCGAGTGCGGCAGCAAGCTCAACTTCCTGGTGCAGGAAATGAACCGCGAGGTCAACACCATCGGCTCCAAAGCCCTGGATGCGGAAATCGCCCGCCTGGTGGTGGAGGCGAAATCCGAAATCGAAAAGCTGCGCGAGCAGATTCAGAACGTGGAGTAAATCCACCGCTGCAAAGGAGCGTTTGTATGCGCGAGGTACGCAAGGGTATGCTGCTGGTGATCTCCGGCCCATCGGGGGCGGGCAAGGGTACGCTGTATGGAAAGCTGCTCAGGGATGATCCGTCCATGACCTTTTCGGTCAGCTACGCCACCCGTTCTCCCCGTCCCGGCGAGGTGGATGGCCGCGATTATTACTTTGTCGATGAAGAGAAATTCCAGCGCATGGTGGCCGAGGACGGCTTTCTGGAATACGCGGCGGTGCATGGACATCACTACGGCACGCCGCGTCAGCCCGTGATGGAAGCGCTGGCCAACGGCCGGAATGTGATGCTGGATATCGATCCGCAGGGCGCGCTGCAGGTGATGGAGCGCATGCCCGGCTGCGTGTCGGTGTTTATCCTGCCCCCCTCGTTTGCCGAGCTGCGCCGCCGCCTGGAAGGCCGGCACACCGAGCAGCGGGAGGAAATTGAGCGCCGGCTGCACAACGCGCGCGGCGAGGTGGCGCAGATGAACCGCTATCAGTACCTGCTGATCAACGATGACGTGGACGCCGCCTATGAAACGCTCAAGGATATCGTCTCGGCTGAAAAGCAGCGCTCGGTGCGCTATTTTCCCGAGATGGAAGATTGACGATTCCCACCCAATCAATAAAATGTGGAGGAAAATAAAATGTCTGTAAACAAGCCCGGTATTGTGGAACTGAGCAAGAAGGTAGATTGCCGCTACACCCTGGTGGTGGAAACCTCCAAGCGCGCGCGTCAGCTGGTGGCCGGCGCTCAGCCCCTGATCGATCCCAAGGATATGAAGCCTGTCAGCATCGCCATTGAGGAAATCAACCGCGGTCTGCTGACCTATCGCCGCAACCTGGAAGACGAGGAGCAGTAACATCATGGGCGTGCTGGACGGGAAGACAATTGTATTTGGCGTGACGGGCGGCATCGCAGCCTACAAGAGCTGCGAGGCGGTGTCGCGCCTGAAAAAGCTGGGCGCTGCGGTGTGCGTGATTATGACAAAGAACGCCACCGAGTTTGTTGCGCCCATGACCTTTGAAACCCTGTCCAACCAGCCCTGCGTGGTGGATACCTTCGCACGGCCCGAGCGCTGGGAGGTGGAGCATGTTTCCCTGGCCAAGCGTGCCGATCTCTTTGTCATCGCGCCCGCTACGGCCAATATCATGGCCAAGCTGGCTCACGGCATCGCCGACGATATGCTGTCCACCACCTGTCTGGCCACCCGCGCGCCCATGCTGATTGCCCCGGCGATGAACACCGGCATGTGGGAAAACGCTGCGACACAGGAAAACCTGAAAATCCTGCAGGCGCGCGGCATGCACTTTGTCGGCCCCGAGGGCGGATACCTGGCCTGCGGCGACGTGGGCGCGGGCCGCATGAGCGAGCCGGCGCAGATCGTGGAGCGCTGCGTGCAGCTGCTTACCGCGAAGCGCGATATGCAGGGTCTGCGCGTGCTGGTTACGGCCGGCCCCACCTGCGAGAATATCGACCCCGTGCGCTTTATCACCAATCGTTCCAGCGGCAAGATGGGCTATGCCTTGGCCGAGGCCGCGCTGCGCCGCGGCGCGCAGGTAACGCTGGTGACGGGCCCGGTGTCGCTTACGCCCCCGCAGGGTGCGCAGGTAGAGCCTGTGCGCACCACCGAGGATCTGCTGGAGCACATGCTGGCGCTTGCGCCCGAGCAGGATATTGTCATTCAGGCCGCCGCTCCGGCGGATTACCGGGCGCAGCAGATCGCCCCGCAAAAGCTGAAAAAGCAGGGCGACGGCGCGCTGACGCTCACCTTTGTGCCTACGCCTGACGTGGCCAAGGCCGTGGGGGAGGGCAAGCGCGACGGCCAGATATTGGTCGGCTTTGCCGCCGAAACCGAAACCGCCGTTGAAAACGCCCGCAAGAAGCTGGACAGCAAGCATCTGGATATGATCGTGGCCAACGACGTCACCCAGCCCGGCGCGGGCTTTGACGTGGATACCAACATCGCCACCATCATTACCCGTCAGCAGGCCGAAAGCCTGCCTATCATGACCAAGAAAGCGCTGGCGGATGAGATTCTCACCCGCGCGCTGGCGCTTCGGGGATAAGGCATGTACGCACAGGTCATCGTAGATATCGCCAGCGAAAGCGTGGACAGGGTGTTTACCTACCGCGTGCCCGAGGGCATGAACATCGTGCGCGGCATGCGCGTCAGCGTGCCCTTCGGCCCGCGCAGTGCCGAGGGCTATGTGCTGGGGCTTTCGGATACGGCGCAGCTGGACGAAAGCCGCATCAAGGCCATCCGCCAGCCGCTGGAGGATTATCCCGCCCTCTTGCCGCCGTTGATTGATCTGGCGCAGGAAATCGCGCGCGATACCCATTGCCCGCTGGCTGAGGCGCTGCGGCTGATGCTGCCCGCCCAGATGCGCGGCGGGCGCGTAAAGATCAAAACCGAAACGGCGGCGCGGCTGCTGATTGCAGGGGATGACCTGCAGGCCGCCCTTGCGGGCTGCAAAAACGCCAGAAAACGCCGCCTGCTGCTGGAAATGCTATCCGACGGGCAGCCGCACGCTGTGTCGGAGCTCAGGCAGCTGGTCAAGGATGCGCGGACGGGTCTGAACGATCTGTGCCAGCGCGGATACGCGGAGCTCATTGAACAGGAAATATTGCGTTCTCCCTATCCGGACACGCTGACGCCGACGCCCGATCCCGCGCTGACAGACGAGCAGCAGGAGGTTCTATCCGAGCTGCTGCCCGCTGTTGATTGCGGAAGGGGCGCCTTTTTGCTGCATGGCGTCACCGGAAGCGGCAAGTCCGAGGTATTCATCCGCGCCGTGCGCCGCTGCCTGCAGCGTGGGCGCGGAGCCATTGTGCTGGTGCCGGAGATCGTGCTGACCCCGCAGATGGTCACGTGGTTCCGCGCGCGCTTTGGCGATGTGGCCGCAGTGCTGCATTCGCGCCTGTCCGCAGGCGAGCGCTTTGACGAGTGGCGGCGTATCCGCCTGGGACGCGCGCGGGTGGTCATCGGCGCGCGCTCGGCGGTGTTTGCGCCGGTGGAGCGGCTGGGGCTGATCGTGGTGGATGAGGAGCATGAGCAGAGCTACCAGAGCGAGCATTTTCCCCAGTATGACGCGCGAGAAATTGCCATTTCCCGCTGCAAGCGCGAGGGCGCGGCGCTGGTGCTGGCCAGCGCAACCCCATCCATCCTGACCTTTGCACGCATGGAGCGCGGCGATTATACGCTGCTGGAAATGCCCCATCGCGTGCACAATCGTCCGCTGCCCGAGGTGACGCTGGCCGATATGCGCAAGGAGCTGCGGCTGGGCAACAAGGGCATTTTTTCCCAGGCGCTGATGCAGCGCATGGACGACTGCATCAGCGCGGGCAGGCAGATGATGCTGTTTATCAACCGCCGGGGCTACGCGCAGTTTGTCAATTGCCGTGCCTGCGGCGAGGCCATCCGCTGCTCGCAGTGCGATGTGACCATGACCTATCACGAGACCGACCATCGCCTGCACTGCCACTGGTGCGGCGCATCCATTCCCATGCCGGACAAGTGCCCCTCCTGCGGAAGCCTGTATATCCGCGCCTGCGGCATCGGCACCCAGCGGGTGGAGCTGGAGGTGAAAAAGCGCTATCCGGGCGTGGGGGTAATCCGCATGGATGTGGATACCACCGCCACCAAGGATGCGCACGCGCAGCTGCTCAGCCGCTTTCGCGCCCGCGAGGCGCAGGTGCTCATCGGCACGCAGATGATCGCCAAGGGGCTGGACTTTCCGGAGGTGACGCTGGTGGGCGCTGTGCTGGCCGATACGTCGCTGAACATGCCCGATTACCGCGCGCCGGAGCGCACCTTTCAATTGCTTACTCAGGTGGCGGGCCGCGCGGGGCGCGCCGATTATCCCGGCCAGGTGGTCATCCAAACTTATATGCCCGAGCATTACGCCATCCGCGCCGCCGCGGCGCAGGATTACCGCGCGTTCTACCGCATGGAGTTTGACCGCCGCAAGCGCGATCTGTATCCACCCTTCACCATGATGGCCCGGCTGCTGTGCACGGCGGAAAACGCCGAGATGGCGCAGGCTGTCAGCTGCGAGCTGCTGGATAGGCTGAACGACTTTTTGCAGAAAAATCCCGCGCTGCGCCGGCGCATCCTGTTTATGCGGCAGGACGACGCGCCGCTCAAATACCTGCGCGGCAGGCACCGGGCACAGGTGCTGATTAAGCTTCTGGAGCACCCGGACAGCCGCGCGGCGCTGGAATATATGCAGGAATTAACCCAGCAGGGCCGGCCCTGCGACGTATTGCTGGAAATTAACCCCGCCTCCATGGCGTAAAGGAGAATGAACATGGCAGTAAAGGAAATCCTCAAAATTGGCAACGATACCCTGCGCAAAACCTCCCACCCGGTGGAAAAATTCAACCTGCGCCTGTGGCTGCTGCTGCGCGATATGGCCGACACCATGTATAAGGCCGAAGGCGTGGGTCTGGCCGGGCCGCAGATTGGCATCCTGCGCCGGGTAGTGGTGATCGACGTGCAGGACGATCATGGGCTGATCGAGCTGGTGAACCCTGAAATCATTGCTGCCGAGGGCGAGCAGGGCGGCCCCGAGGGCTGCCTGAGCGTGCCGGGTCGTCAGGGCTTTGTATACCGCCCGCAGAAGGTGACTGTGCGCGCGCAGGATCGCCACGGCAAGGTGTTTGAGCTGACGGGCGAGGATCTGCTGGCCCGCGCGCTGTGCCATGAGATCGACCACCTGGACGGCAGGATGTATGTGGATATCGAGGATCATGAGATCGTCGAGGAGGAAGACGGGGAGGAGCAGGAATAATGGCGCTTCGCGTTGTGTTTATGGGCACGCCCGATTACGGCGTGCCGTCGCTGGAGGCGCTCATCAGCGCTGGTTACGACGTGGTGGGCGTGTTCTGCCAGCCGGACAAGCCCTCCGGGCGCGGCAAGAAGATTGCCTTCTGCCCCGTCAAGCAGTGCGCGCTGGCGCACGGCATCCCCGTGGTGCAGCCGGTAAAGACCCGTGTGGACGGTGTGGAGCCGCTGCGCGCGCTCAGGCCCGATCTGTGCGTCACGGCGGCGTTCGGCCACATCCTGTCCCAGGAGGTGCTGGATATCCCGCGCATTGGCACGGTCAATGTGCATGCTTCCTTGTTGCCTAAGTATCGCGGCAGCGCGCCGGTCAACTGGGCGCTGATCCAGGGCGAAACGGTCACGGGCGTAACCACCATGATGACCGATAAGGGCATGGATACCGGCGATATCCTGCTCAAGCGCGAGGTGGCCATCCTGCCCCAGGAAACGGCGGGCGAGCTGGTGGAGCGCTTGGCCAGGGTGGGCGCGGAGCTGCTGATTGAAACGCTGCGTGCCATCGAGCGCGGCGATTGCCCGCGCGAAAAGCAGGATGAAAGCCAGGCCAGCTATTATCCGCTGCTTAAAAAAGAGATGGGTCGCATGGACTTTTCCAAAACCGCGCGCGAGCTGGTCAATTTTGTGCGCGGCATGACCCCCTGGCCGGGCGCTTACGCGGGCCCCTATAAGGTGCTTTTCGCCCAGGCGGAGGATTATCAGGGCGAGGAGGCGCCGGGCACCATCCTGCGCGCAGATGCGAAGCAGGGGCTTTGGGTGCGCACGGCAGACGGCGCGCTGCGCCTTGCGCGCATGCAGGCTCCCGGCGGCAAGCCCATGAACGATTGCGATTACCTGCGCGGACATCAACTGGAGGCGGGCACGCAGATCGCGCCCGAAGAAACGCATGCAGAATAAGCCAAACGGCGGTTATAACAAAACTTCCCATCCGGCCTCCGGCCGTCCGGCAACGGGCCGACCCGGCACAGGCCGGCCCTCTGCGCCGCGTCCCATGAACGCCGCGCCCCGCCCCGAGCAGGCACGGCCTGAGCTGCGCCCCGCCAACCGGCCGGAGGCGCGCCCTGCCCGCAGCAACGCCAACGCCCGCCTGGTGGCGCTGAACGTGCTGTGCGATGTGCTGGGCAACGACGCTTACGCCGCGCTGTCGCTGGACGAGCGGCTGGGCAGCGTCAACCTGAACCAGCTGGATCGCCGCCTGTGCGCCAGCATTGTGTACAGAACGCTGGAAAATCTGTATTATCTGGATTACGCGCTGGGGCAGTTCCTGCGCGATGCGGACGCGCTGGATATGAAGGTGCGCAACATCCTGCGCACGGCTGCCTGCCAGATTCTGCTGCATGATCGCGTGCCTGACAGCGCGGCGGTCAACGAGGCCGTCAAGCTCACGCGCGAATTGCAGCTGGATCCCTTTGCGGGCATGGTCAACGCCGTGCTGCGCCGCCTGGTGGACAATAAGGAAACCCTCAAGTGGCCCGATCCCTCCGAGGGCGCGCATTACCTGTCGGTGATGTACTCCCTGCCCGAATGGTTGGCACAGCGCCTGATTGACGATTATGGCGCGGACGAGGCGAAAAAGATCGCCTCCTACCGCACCGAAAAGCACTTTATTACCATCCGTCCCACCTATGGGCAGCGTGAGGCGGACTTTGAAAAAATGCTCTCCCGCAAGGTGTGGGAAACCGAAAAGGGCGTAATGCCCGGCGCGGTGCGCGTATACGGCGCGATGCAGATTGCCCGCGACAGCGATTTTATCAAGGGTCTGTATTCCATCCAGGGCGAGGGCAGCATGCTGGCGGCCGAGGCCGTGGGCGTAAAGCACGGCATGAGCGTGCTGGATTGCTGCGCCGCTCCCGGCGGCAAGACGGCCTACATCGCCGAGCGGCTGGAGGGCACGGGCCGCGTGTATGCGTGGGATCTGCATGCTCACCGGGTGGAGTTGATTCGCGCCACCATGCGCAGGCTGCATCTGGATAATGTGCGCGCGGCTGCGCGTGACGCCATGCAGGTGCGCGACGAATTCCTTGGCAGCATGGACGCGGTGCTGCTGGACGCGCCGTGCAGCGGCCTGGGCGTGATGGATGACAAGCCCGATGTGAAGTATCGCCATACGCCCGAATCCGTGGCCGAGCTGTGCGATACCCAGAGAAAGCTGCTGGACGCCTGCTGCCGGTATGTGCGCGTGGGCGGCACGCTGGTGTATTCCACCTGCAGCATGCTCAAGGATGAAAACGAGCGCCAGATCGCGCGCTTCCTCAAGGAGCATCCTGAATTTGAAATCGATGCGCTGCCCGATACCGTGCCGTCCGCGCTGCGCGTGCATTACGGCGAAAACGGCCTGCAGCTGCTTCCCTGCCGGGACGGTGTGGAGGGCTTTTTCGCGGCGCGCATGAAGCGCCGCGCGTAAGGGTGCTGATTTATGGATAAGCTGGAATTGCTTGGGCTGTTTCCCCAGGAGCTGGGCGATGCGCTGGCCGATATGAAGCTGCCTGCCTACCGCGTAAAGCAGCTGTTTTCCTGGCTGCATCGCGGCGCGCGGTTTGAAGAGATGACAAATATCTCCAAGCCCCTGCGCGAAGCGCTGGCGCAGAATTATACCGATCAGCCGGTATCGCTGCTGGATCAGCGGGTATCGAAGCTGGACGGCACGCGCAAGCTCCTTTATGCTTTGCGCGACGGCAACTGCGTGGAGGGCGTGCTGATGCACTATCACCACGGCTACACGCTGTGCCTGTCCACGCAGGTGGGCTGCCGCATGGGCTGCGCCTTCTGCGCCAGCACGCTGAGCGGCTGCGTGCGCAGCCTCAGCGCCGCCGAAATGCTGGGCCAGGTGCACTGCGCCAACCGTTTGATTGCGGATGATCACATTTCCAACATTGTGCTGATGGGCAGCGGCGAGCCGCTGGATAATTACGATAACGTGACGCGCTTCCTGCGCCTGGTCAGCCATCCGGACGGGCTGAATATCGGATTGCGCCACATATCGCTGAGCACCTGCGGCCTGGTGCCGCAGATGAAGCGCTTTGCCCGCGAGGGGCTGCCGGTGACGCTGTCGCTGTCCCTGCACGCGCCCAACGATACCATCCGCCGCCAGCTGATGCCCGTGGCCAACGCCTTTGCCATGGACGATGTGCTGGACGCCTGCCGCTATTATATCGGGCAGACCGGCCGGCGGGTGATCTTTGAGTACGCGCTGGTGGATCAGCTGAACTCCCGTCCCGAGCATGCGGCGGAGCTGGCGCAGCGTCTGCGCGGCATGCAGTGCCATGTAAACGTCATTCCCCTGAACTCTGTGGAGGAAAAGGCGCTGCGCGGCGCGGACGAGGCGGCCATCGAGCGCTTTATGCAGGAGCTGGAGCGCCGGCATATCTCCGTTACCCGCCGCCGCGAAATGGGCGATGATATCGACGGCGCGTGCGGGCAGCTGCGCCGCCATTATCTGGCCGATCAGGCGGAGCGGCAGGAATAAGCATTCTTTTGTGGAGGATTACAGCCATGAAAGCGTATATGAAAACCCATCGTGGGCTTGTGCGTGAGCAGAATGAGGATACCATCTGCGTGGCCGGGCCGCTGTATGTGCTGGCGGACGGCATGGGCGGCCATCAGGCAGGCGAGGTTGCCAGCGCCCTGGCGTCGCGCACGCTGTGCGAAACGCTGCGGGATATGCAGCCCTCCGCCGATGCGCTGACGCGCGGGTATCTGGCGGCCAACAGCGCCGTTTTTGCCCGGCAGAAGGAGGATGAGACGCTTTCCGGCATGGGCACCACCATGACGGCCCTGTGGGAGGATCAGGAGTATGTGTTCGTGGGGCAGATCGGCGATAGCCGCGCTTATCTGTACCGCGACGGCAAGCTGCACCAGATCACCGAGGATCAGTCGATGGTGGGCGAAATGCTGCGCGCGGGCGCGATCACCGAGGAGCAGGCGCGCAGCCATCCCTATCGCAATGTGATTACCCAGGCAGTGGGCACCGAGGAGCGGCTGACCCCGGTTGTTACCCGCATTCTCAAAACGCCGGGGGACGTCTGGCTTTTGTGCTCCGACGGCCTGACCGATATGGCCCGCGATGAGGAAATCGCCGCCGTACTGGCCGGATGCCCCGCCGAATCGGCTGCGGAGGAGCTGGTACGCCTGGCCCTTCAGCATGGCGGCACCGACAACGTAAGCGTGCTGCTGCTGGAGGTGAAGGCATGATCGGCCGCGTATTCGCCCAGCGGTACCGGCTGGAGGAGTTTATCGGCAAGGGCGGCATGGCGCTGGTTTTCCGCGCTGCCGATCTGCGCACGGGGCACGATGTGGCGGTCAAGATTCTGCGGCCGGAGTTCAATAACGATAAGGAATTCCTGGAGCGCTTTGAGCGCGAGGCGCTGGCCGCCAGCAAGATGAGCCATCACAATATCGTAAACCTGCTGGATGTGGGTCAGGAGGAGGGCTATCGCTACCTGGTGATGGAATACATGCGCGGGCGCACGCTCAAGGAGGTCATTGCCGAAAAGGGCCGCCTGCCCGAGCGCGTAGCCGCGCAGATTACCATCCGCATCCTGTCGGCGCTGCAGCACGCGCACAACAACGGTATCATCCACCGCGACATCAAGCCCCAGAACATCCTGGTCAACTCCGAAGGCCTGATCAAGGTGGCGGACTTTGGCATTGCCCGCGTGGCGGGCAGCAGCACCCTGTCCAAGGGCGACAACGTGATGGGCTCGGTGCACTACTTTTCGCCCGAGCAGGCGCGCGGCGAGGACGTGACCTTTGCCAGCGATATTTACAGCGTGGGCGTGGTGCTGTATGAAATGCTGACCGGTCAGGTGCCCTTTGATGGCGATACGCCCGTCAGCGTGGCCATGCAGCATATTTCCGCCCAGCCCAAGCCGCCCTCCCTGCTGGCGGACGGCATATCGCCCGCCATGGAGCAGGTGGTGCTGACCGCCATGAGCAAGGAGCCGCGCAATCGCTATCGGGACGCGGCGGATATGGCGCGCGCCGTCCGCGCGGCGCTGGATCACCCTGACGTGGCCGCCGGCATGGTATCGCAGAATACGGCATCCCAACGCACACGCAGCGTGGATACCGGGCGCAATGCGGCGGTTGCCCGCCAGCGCAAGAGGCAGCGCGTGCGTGAAACGCTGCTGATCCTGGGCCTGACCCTGGCCGCGCTGGCCGTGCTGTCCATCGGTACGGTGGAGATCGTGCGCAATATCGTCAATACCGTTGAAGCGCCCTATCTGATCGGTGAAACCGAGGAGAACGCCCGCCGCATGGGCGAGGATCGCGGGCTGCGCGTGGAGGTAACGCGCCAGAGCGACAATAAAACCCCCGCCGGGCTGGTGATCATGCAGTCCCGCGAGTATCAGTACCGCATGAAGCGCGGCGACGTGATACTGATTACCGTCAGCACAGGCCCTGAAAAGCAGGGCGTGCCTGCATTGTCAGGTAAGCTCCTTTCCCAGGCGCAGGCCGAGGGTGAAAAGTACGGCTTCAAGGTGCTGGCCAGCAGCTATGCCGAGTCCGATCAGCCCTTCAACACGGTGCTGGAGCAAACGCCCGCCGCAGGCGAAATGCTGGCCTATGGCGAGATCATTCAGGTGGTCGTCAGCGGCAGCGTGTCCATGCCCCGTCTGACCGATATGACCAGCGCGCAGGCCATCCAGACGGCGCGCAGCGCGGGCATGAACAACATTCAGATTGTAGAGACGCCTACGTCCGATCCCGCGCGCATTGGCCGCGTGGCCGATCAGCTGCCCAAGGAGGGCGAGCGCGTGATGTACGACGCGGCCGTCACCCTGGCCGTGTATGTGCAGGCGGCTGCAAACGCGCCCCAGAGCACGGACGCGCCAATTCCAACCGAAGGAAAACAGGAAAACTAAATGATGCAGGGACAAATTATCGAGGGGCGCGGCGGTCTGTATACCGTGCGCGACGCGGCGGGGATCGACCATGTGCTGCGGGCCAAAAAGAAATTCCGCCGTCAGCATATGACCCCGCTGGTGGGCGACCGGGTGGATTTTACCCCCGGCGAGGGCGACGAGCATGGCTGGCTGGAGGAAATCCTGCCCCGCAGCAGCCAGTGCCTGCGCCCGCCGGTGGCCAATATCACGCTGCTGGTCATCGTGGCCGCTGCTGCGCCCGCGCCCGATTGGCTGCTGATTGATAAGCTGCTGCTGGGCGCGCGCATGCAGGGCATGCGGGCCGTGCTGGTGATGAACAAGTGCGACCTGGGCGAGGAAGCCGCCCGGCAGGCGCGGCGCGATTACGCTGGGGCCGAGCTGCCGGTGCTGTGCGTCAGCGCGGGCACGGGGGCGGGCGTAGAGCAGCTGCGCGCGCAGATGCAGGGCGAAATCGCCTGCTTTGCCGGGCAGTCGGGCGTGGGCAAAAGCACGCTGCTGAACGCCCTGCTGGATCTGCACCTGCAGACGGGCGAGATCAGCCGCATCGAGCGCGGCAAGCATACCACCCGCCATGCGCAATTGATCGAGGCGGGCGGCCTGCGGGTGATGGACACGCCGGGCTTCAGCCTGCTGGAATTTGATCAGGTGATGGATCCGGTGGAGCTGATGGATTACTATCCCGAGTTTCAGCCCTATCAGGGCTGCTGCCGCTTTCAGCCCTGCTATCATGGCAGCGAGCCGGGCTGCGCCGTGACCCAGGCCGCCAGGGAGGGCAGGATCAGCCCCGCGCGCCTGGAACGATACCATGAGCTGCTTGAGAAAACCCGTCAACTGTGGAGGGAACGCTATGATTGAGATTCTGTCATCCATCCTTGCCAGCGATTTGCTGCGCGTGGGCGCCGAGGTGCAGCGCATGCTGGATAACGGCGTGGACAGCCTGCATGTGGATATTATGGACGCGCATTTTGTGCCCAACCTGTCCTTCGGCCCGGCCATGGTCAGCGCGCTGAAAAAGGCCTTCCCGGCTGTGCATCAGGATGTGCACCTGATGATGGACAATCCCGAAAAGTATCTCGATACCTTTATTTCCGCAGGCGCGGGAGCCGTAACCGTGCATGCCGAAGTGCCAGGCGATGTGCGCGCCATGCTGGAAAAGATCCGTGCGGCGGGCATAAAGGCCGGCGTGTCCATCAAGCCCGGCACAGGCGTGGATCAGATCAAGGACTTGCTGCCGCTGTGCGACCTGGTGCTGGTGATGACCGTGGAGCCGGGCTTCGGCGGGCAGAAATTCATGGCCGATATGATGCCCAAGATTGCCGCCCTGCGCGGGATGGGCTATCGCGGGCAGATCATGGTGGACGGCGGCATCAACGCCGATACCGCCGCGCAGGCTGTCGCAGGCGGCGTCGAACCGAGCCATACTCAGAGCCGCCGCGCAGATAAGTCCGAACAGC
>CAKUFG010000002.1 GCA_934647235.1 uncultured Clostridia bacterium | reverse complement strand
CTCTGCGCGTTCAGGGTGTAACCGGCGGGAACGAGGGAGTCGTTCGCGTAAATCTGCGGAGAATCGGAAGAAACGGTAACGGTCTCCTGATTGAGGAAACTGCCGTTTGCATCGTAATAGGACACGGTGACGTTGGCCGTGAAGACCTGCGGCTGGGGTTTATCATAGTAGAAGGTAACAGAAGCGGGGGTGCAGGTGCCGTTGCTGTCCACGTTGACGGGCACAGGGTTCTGACTCTGCGCGTTCAGGGTGTAACCGGCAGGCGCCTTGGTATCATCGGCCCAGATGTCCGTTGCGCCGGTGGAAACGCTGCGGGTTTCCTCCGCCAGGTAGTTGTTTTCCATGTCATAGTAATAAACCGTGAGGTTTACTGTGACAGAGCGGGGACGGTACATGAACGTGACGGACGCGGGGGTGCAGCCGCCGTTGCTGTCCACCGACACATACACGCTGCGTTCGCCCACCAGCTCATAGCCGTCGGGTGCATAGCCGTCCTCGGCCGTTACATAGTTATCCTGGCCCGAACGCACGGTGGCGAAGGTCTGGTTCAGCGAATTGCCGTCCATATCCACATAATAGACCGGCACCTGCACCTCAATCTGCGCGGGCGCAGGCGTGGCGGGCGTATCGGTCTGGGTGGAAATATACAGGCGGAACTGCGCGGCAAGCTGGCCGGCCGCATCATAGGCCAGCACATCCAGATAGCTCATGTTCAGCTCCGTGCCCGCGTCCGCATAGGACAGCTGAGACAGCGGCGTGCCGTCGGCAATGGACAGGGCTGCGTACTGGCCGTACACATCCTGCACATGCAGCACAGCCTCGGCCTGCAGGGCGGCGGCGGGCACATACAGCCAGTAGCTGCCCTCATAGCCCGAGGCTGTTACCTCGCTGGCCAGCTGCTGCTGGACAACGTCCCCCTCCGTCCAGGAAAGGGAGAACAAAACGGGCGGCTGCGCATCCGAAGCCAGCGCGGCAAAGGGCAGCTGGCACAGGATCAGCAGCGCGCTGAGCAATAGCGCGCCCGCACGGCGGAGAGAGAAAACAGAAAAGCGGTGGTTCATAACGGCGCCTCCTTTTGAAGCCTCGTTGAGGATGCGAAGATTATGTTTCAATTATATTACGAAAATGTTTTTTAGTCAATCTTTCCGCCCTGCAAAATCCTTCAAAAGCAGGGATTTCTTGTGCCCATGTAGAATATGCCAACGAACGATCACAAATGTGGAGGCAATTGGCATGAATCGGAATGAGCTGGAGGAGGTCTTCCTTTCCTCACAGGAGGTTTTTCACGGAAAGCTGATTAACGTGGAGCACTGGCAGGTGCGTCTGCCCAATGGGCAAACGGCCTTGCGCGAGGTGGTCAAGCATCGCGGCGCGGCGGCCATCGTGCCGGTGGACGACCAGGGCAACGTCACCCTGGTGTGCCAGCACCGCGTGGCGGTGGGGCGCTTCACCTGGGAAATTCCGGCGGGCAAGCTGGATCATACCGGCGAGGATATGCTGGCCGCCGCCAAGCGCGAGCTGGAGGAAGAAACCGGCCTGCATGCGCAGAATTGGCAGCTTCTGGTGGATATGGATACCACGCCCGGCTTTTGCAGCGAGCATATCGGCATTTATCTGGCCACGGGCCTGAGCCAGCATCATATGCACACGGATGAGGATGAATTCCTCAACGTTGACCGTGTGCCGCTCAGCGAGGCGGTGCGCCGCGTGATGGCTGGGGAGATCCACGATAGCAAAACCATCGCCGGGCTGATGATGGCCTGGAATTTGCTGGGCCGGCAGAGCGATATGCCCCTGGACAGCCTGGCATCTATACAACGCGGCAGCACGGCGTTTGCATCCCAGGCAAAGGAATAAAATTTGCACGCTTGGAGGGACGCATGCGCATTTTGCTGGTAGAGGATGAAAAGCCCCTGTCCGCAGCTATTGTGAAGATGCTGGAGCAGGAGCATTTTGTCCTGGACGCGGCCTATACCGGCCCGGACGGGCTGGACTGCGCGCTCAGCGGCATATACGATGCGATTGTGCTGGATGTGATGCTGCCCGGCATGGACGGCTTTGCCGTGCTGCGCGCGCTGCGGCAGCAGGGCGTTTCTACGCCGGTGCTGATGCTGACCGCACGCGGCGGCGTGCAGGATCGCGTGCAGGGGCTGAACCTGGGCGCGGATTACTACCTGCCCAAGCCCTTTGAACGCAGCGAGCTGGTGGCCTGCTTAAACGCCATCACCCGGCGCAAGGATCAGCCGCCGGTGCGGGAGCTTGCCTTGGGCGATGTGCGGCTCAATCCCGAGGACGCTATGCTTTCCTGCACGAATAACGGCAAAAGCGTGCGCCTGGCGGCCAAGGAATATCAATTGATGGAACTGTTTCTGCGCAATCCGCATCAGCTCTTGCCCAAGGAAACCATACTGGAGCGCGTATGGGGCTTTGATAACGAGGCGGAGTATAATAATCTGTCGGTCTATCTGACCTTTCTGCGGCGCAAGCTGGCCTTTGTCGGCGCGCATGTGGAAATCCGCGCTTCCCGCGGGCTGGGCTATATGCTGGAGGAAACGCTATGATCGTCCGTCTGCGAAAACGCCTGACGCTGGCGGCCATCGCCGCGCTGATCCTGATTTTCGCCGTCACGGTGGCGGCGATCAACCTGGCCAATGCCTGGTCGCTGCGCGGCCAGATTTCGCAATCTCTGCAAATGCTGACGGGCAGCAATACCAAGCCTGAGGAGCAGGAGGAAGCCGCCTCCGCTGCGGAGCGCCGTGAACGCGCGGGGCTGCCCGCTGTGCGCGCATCCGCACTGGCAAGGATTACCGATTTTTGCGTGATTCGCCTGAATAAAAACGGCGATGTTCACGAGTGTAAAACCGAGAGCGACGGCATATATAATGATGAGATCGTGGCTGCTTTGGCCAGCGCCGCCTGGAAAAACGGGCAGGGCGAGGGCAGGCTGGGCGATCAGGCCTACCGTGCGGAGGCGCGCAAATACGGCACGCTGATTGTGGCGATGGCCATCACCCCCGAAATTGCCTACACCAAAACGCTTCTGCGCATCACCCTGCTGGCGGGCGCGGCGGCCTGCGCGCTTTTGTCTCTGCTGGCGGCGCTGCTGATTCGCCGCACGCTGCGCCCCGTCCGCGAGGCCATGGAGAAGCAGCGCCAGTTTGTGTGGGACGCCAGCCATGAGCTGAAAACCCCGCTGGCGGTGATCTCCGCCAATGCGCAGGTGCTGGAAAAGGAGCTGGGCGGGAACCCGTATTTCGGCTATATCCGCAGCGAAATCCGCCAGATGGATGCGCTGGTGCAAAGTCTGCTGACGCTGGCCCGGCTGGAAACGGGCAAGATGCAGGCGGATTTTACACGCTTTGATCTGGGCGCGGCGCTGCTGCAGCTGGCGCTGCCCATGGAAAGCCTGGCCTTTGAGCAGGGGAAAACGCTGGATATCCAGGTGACGGAGGGCGTTTTCTGCCGGGGAAACGCAGGCATGCTGACGCAGATGGCTTCCATCCTGCTGTCCAACGCATTCAAATATTCGCCGGCAGGCGCGGCGATTACCCTGCAATTGACCACGCACGGGCGGGCGCTTTGCCTGCGCGTACACAATACGGGCAGCTATATTCCGCCCTCTGAGCGTGAAAAAGTGTTCGATCGCTTTTACCGCGCGGAGAGCGCCGCGCAGACGCAGGGCAGCGGTATCGGCCTGGCCATCGCACGCAGCATCGCCGCGCTGCACCATGGCGATATTTGCCTGGAAAGCGACGAAGTGTCGGGCACAGCCTTTATTGTGACGCTGCCCGAGGACGCAAAATAAAAAATAAAAAAATATTACGGATTTCAATTTTCATTTAAGGTTTCTCCCTTACAATGCGAACTGTCCCAAGGGACAAGGGGCAAACAGAAGCCCCGCCAAGCATTGATTTTAAGGAGGAAACCATCATGAAAAAGAGTAAGACCATCCTGACCTGCGCTGCCGCCGCCTGCCTGCTGGTATCCGGCATTGGCTTTGCCTGCGCCGAGGGCGCGCAGACCTATCCCCAGGGCCTCAAGAACGGCTATGTGAACGGCTATGCCCAGGGCCTGAAGAGCGGCGCGGTGAACGGCCTGACCAATGGCTACGTGAACGGCTACACCCAGGGTATGAAGAACGGCGCGGTGAACGGCCTGACCAACGGCTATGTGAACGGCTATGCCCAGGGGCTGAAGAACGGCGCGATCAGCGGCCTGAAGGAAGGCTTGAAGGACGGCGCGAAGCAGGGCGCCAAGGACGGCCTGAAAAACGGGCTGCGCGGCGGCCTGAAGAATGGCCTGAAGCAGGGCCTAAAGAATGGCAGTCTCAAGGAGGCGAAGCAATAAGCTTTCCCAGCGCAGAATCTTCCACTCCTAATAAACAATAAAAACGGCAGCCTGCGAGGCATATCGCGGGCTGCCATTTTTTCGCCTATAGATGCCTGCAAATAGGCATTGCATCCCGCGCCAAAATGTGCAATAATATAAGGAGCCCGCGCGGGAAACCATTGCGCGGCAGCTGCTGCCGGAGAGGGGATAGCGGGCGGATGCAGTATTATCAAAGCGTTTTCTCATCGCTGCCGGTGATAGAGACGGCGCGGCTGCGGCTGCGGCCCCTGACCATGCGCGATGACCGCGACATGTTCCGCTATGCCAGCGATCCGGAGGTCAGCCGCCATGTGCTGTGGGAGGCGCACGCCAGCCCCCGCGAAACGCGCAGCGTGCTGCGCGCGGCCATTCGCCAGTATCGCGCGGGAGATCCATCCTCCTTCGCCATTGAGCGGCTCAGCGATCACCGCATGATCGGCACCATCGGCTTCATGTGGATCAACTGCGAGCATCGCAGCGCCGAGGTAGGCTATTCCCTAGCCCGCGATTGCTGGAATCAGGGCTACGCCACCGAGGCCTTGCGCGCGGTGCTGCGGTTTGGGTTCAATACCCTGCGGCTGAACCGTATCGAGGCCCAGCACGAGCTGGATAATCCCGCGTCCGGCCGGGTGATGGAAAAATGCGGCATGCGCTGCGAGGGCACGCTGCGGCAGCGGGTGTTTAATAAAGGCAGGTTTTCCGATGTGCGGCTGTACGCCATTCTGCGCGGCGACGGCGTGCCCGGAAACGAGCATATTTAATCAGGTAGGAGTTGAGATCCCATGTTTGAGTATAAAACCCACGGCACCTGTTCCACCCAGATTGATCTGGAAATTGAGGACGGCGTGATCACCGCCTGCACCATTCATAACGGCTGCCGAGGCAACACGGCGGGCCTGGCCAAGATGGTGGTGGGCCGCAAGGCGGACGATGTGAAGGAGCTGCTGCGCGGCATTCCCTGCCGCGGCGCTACCAGCTGCCCCGATCAGCTTGCCCGCGCAATCGACGCTTATGAACAGCAGGAGGCAAAGTAAAATGGCCAACAACAAGCAAAAGAAAACCACCATGTGGGTGCGCGTGATGTGCGTGTTCCTGGCGTTTCTGATGTGCCTGTCCGTGGTCGCGGCGCTGATGAATATCTTCTAAGCAGCCGGCCGGCTGAACAAAGCCTTTCCGATTGCGGGAAGGCTTTTTTGTGTGCGTTAATTTAAGAAAGATCGTTTCACAGCTAAAGTTTATCGTTTTTCGATAAAAATTTGTTGACAAACGGATTTTGCTGTGTTATCCTGTTCCCGATGCAAGGAGGTTGAAGGTATGAGTCACAAGCGTTTATCGCATCTTTTATTGCTGGCCGGCGGCATCGCGGGCGTGGGCGCGCTGGGCGTGCTGATCGATTACGCGCGGATGCTGGCCTTTCGCGCGGTGGAGCGGCCCGGGATGGCGCTGCGCTATTGGGGGCTGTTGGTGTTTTTGTGCCTGGCTGCGGTGGTGTACGGCGCGGCGCTGTATCAGTATATGCGCATCAGCCGCCGCATCGGCAGGAACCAATCCTTCTGCCGCGAAAACGTGAGCAGCATGCGGGCCATCGCCTGCCTGATGGGCGCGGCTGCGGGCATGTGGGCAGGGCTGATGATCGTGCTTCGGTTGCTGAACGGCGTCGGCGTGGGGGTGGAAATGCTGCTTTTTGCCCTGATGTGCATGGCCAGCGCGGCCATTGGCCTGGTGGCCTATGTGCTTACGCAGCTTTTGCGGCGCGCTACGCAATTGCAGGAAGATAACGACCTGACCATATAAGGAGGGAAGGGCATGATTCGCATCGATCTGGATGTGATGCTGGCACGGCGCAAAATGAGCGTGACCGAGCTGTCCGCGCGCGTGGGCATCACTATGGCCAACCTGTCTATCCTTAAAAACGGCAAGGCAAAGGCCATCCGGTTTTCTACGCTGGAGGCCATCTGCCGTGAGCTGAACTGCCAGGTGGGCGATATTCTGATTTATGAGCCGGAGGAAAACCATGCGGACGAATGAAAACAGACGCGAATCCCTGCCTGCTCCCTGGCTGGCGCTGGGCGCGGGGGTGGCCTGCGCCGCGCTGTGGGTGCTGGGCTGTATGGGCGGGCTGGGCGTTGGCATGACGGCTTCCAGCCTGGTGATTCTGGGCGTGGGGATGTGCCTGTGCCGCAGGCAGATCTGTTGGCGGGTAGACAGCATTCTGCTGCTGACGCTGGCTGCGCTGCTCAGTCTGGCCTATGGTATCTTTGGCAGCCTGGCCATGCAGATCTTTAATCTGCCGGTGCTGTGCCTGCTGCTTTCTCAAAGCCTGCTGGCGCTGGCCGGGCATTGCCCCGGGGGTGCGCTGAGTGCTGCAGGGCTGAGCGGCGGCGTGCGCGAAGCACTGGGCAGCCTGTTCTGCCACTGGGGCGTGCCCTTCCGCACGGTAAAGGAGCGGCAGGGCAGCGCGTCCGCTCTGCGCGGGCTGGGCATGGGGCTGCTGATTGCCGTTCCCCTGCTGGCGGTGGTGCTGTTCCTGCTGGCCTGGGCGGACACGGTATTCAGTTCGCTTTTGAGCGGGCTGTTTGTATCGGAGGATCCCCTGAGCGCGTTTTGGAATGTGCTGTGGCGGCTGATCAAGCTGCTGGCGATTGCGCTGCTGGTCTTTTCGTGCCTGTATACGCTGCTGCTGCCGCGACGCGAGCGCGCAGCCAAAGAAAGATTTCCCTGGCCTATAACGGCTTGCTCGATGGTGCTGGCGCTGCTTTGCCTGGCCTACGCGGCCTTTGTGTATGTGCAGGTGCGCTATCTCTTTGGCGGTGCGGAGACAGCCGCCATGGCCGACGGCTATGCACAGTATGCGCGCACGGGCTTCTTCCAGTTGGTTGCGGTGGCGGTGATCAATCTGATTGCCGCGCAAACGTCGCTGATCCGCTGCGGAAAAAGCCGTGCCGTGCGCGCGCTGTCCGCCCTGATGAGCCTGCTGACGGCGGTGATTCTGGCCTCGGCCTTCTGGCGGATGCGGCTGTATATTCAGGCGTTCGGCCTGAGCACGCTGCGTCTGCTGACGCTGTGGGGCATGGCGATGATCGCCCTGCTGCTGGCGCTGACCCTGATCAAGTGCGCCCGCCCCGGTGTGCGCATCTGTACCCTGGCCTGCGCGGTGATGCTGAGCAGCTATGTGCTGCTGAATTACATCAACGTGGACCGCACCATTGCCTGCTGGAACCTGCGCGCCTATGAAACCGGCAAACAGGAAACGCTGGATACCGAATACCTGGTGGGGCTGTCGCCCGATGTGCTGGCCGCCCCGTGGCAGGTGGAGCAGCTGGACGCGATCCGCCAGCAGCAAAGCGAGCGCCGTCCGGATTGGTTTGCCTGGAGCCTGAGCTGGCTGCGGGTGGGGGAAAAGTAAAAAGAAGAATATAACCGCCATCGGAGCTGTTCCGATGGCGGTTGTTCTATGCAGGAATTTGGCGTGTATATAGCTTATCAGATACGCTGAAGGATTAAATTTCAGCGGTATCCTCAAAATCAGAAGAATCTATTTCGACGTTCAGGGATTCGTCCACTGTGCCTTTTGCAGAATCAAAGTTCCCTTCAAAAAACCATTTATATGCGCGGTTTGCAATAATTTTGGTTTCAGCAAGATCCAAACTGCCGCCAATTACTGCTCCTACACCAGGAATCAACTTTCCGATATTAATAATACCCTTGGTTCCAAATTTTGTTATGAATCGAAAGCCGACTTTTTGATTGATTTTGGTCAGCACTTTACCGGGGATTTTCTTGACAAGCACGTTCGCAAATTTGACTCCGAATTTAATACCAGTTTGCTTTACTAATTTGCTTACCGCAACGCCAGCAAGACAGGCATATACAAATGTCTGGGTTTGATCGCTGTTTAGCTCAAATCCTGCCATATATGCAGTGCAGGCAATCATTCGCATTTGTACATAAAGGACGCTTCCTATATTTGCAGGCAGACTTACAGGCAGTGTAATGATGCCTCCGAATCCAGTAAGGAAACCAGAAGTTGTGCATTTGATGATTTGACTGTTAATCATCGCTTTGCAGGCGGCTTCTTTGGTTTTATGCTTTTGCAGGTAGTCATTTGCCATATCAATAACGCTGGGGCTTACCTTGGGTATGCCAGTCAAGCACCGGTCATAACAGGAATCAAGCATTTTCATAATATCATCTTGTGAGACGATTTGCTTTGTACGTTCCTCCATTATGAAATCCTCCTGCCTTTGAATAACCGCTAAAAAGTCCCTCTGCTCATGATTTGAGCAGAGGGACTGATCCGATTTCAACAGTCACACCTGCTGATGGAGATATTGACTGTTTGCATTACGATAAGCGTGCTTATCGCAATTATTAGTATTACTTCTTGGCCTTGATAGCAGCCTGAGCAGCGGACAGGCGCGCGATGGGCACGCGGTAGGGGCTGCAGGATACGTAGTTCAGGCCAATCTCGTTGCAGAACTCGATGGAGGAAGGATCGCCGCCATGCTCACCGCAGATGCCGCAGTGCAGCTTGGGATTGGCGGCTTTGCCCAGCTTGACAGCCATTTCCATCAGCTTGCCAACGCCAATGGTATCCAGACGAGCGAAGGGATCGAACTCGTAGATCTTGTTGGCGTAGTAGGCAGGCAGGAACTTGCCGGCGTCGTCACGGCTGAAGCCGAAGGTCATCTGGGTCAGGTCGTTGGTGCCGAAGCAGAAGAAGTCGGCTTCCTTGGCGATTTCGTCCGCAGTCAGGGCGGCGCGCGGGATCTCGATCATGGTGCCCACTTCGTACTTGAGGGCTACGCCGGAGGCGGCGATCAGCTCGTCAGCGGTCTTGACGACGATGTTCTTAACGAACTTGTATTCCTTCACTTCGCCAACCAGGGGAATCATGATCTCGGGCACAACCTGCCAATCGGGATGACGGCCCTGCACAGCCAGCGCGGCCTTGATGATGGCGCGGGTCTGCATAACGCCGATTTCGGGATAGGTGACGGTCAGGCGGCAGCCGCGATGACCCATCATGGGGTTGAACTCATGCAGATCGTTGATAACCTGCTTGATGTAGGCAACGGACTTACCCTGGGTCTTGGCCAGCGCTTCGATATCGGCCTCGTCGGTGGGCACGAACTCATGCAGCGGGGGATCCAGGAAGCGGATGGTAACGGGATGGCCGTCCAGCGCCTCGAACAGGCCCTCGAAGTCAGCCTGCTGCATGGGCTCGATCTTGGCCAGCGCGGCTTCGCGCTCAGCCACGGTCTCGGAGCAGATCATCTCGCGGAACGCGCCGATACGGGCGGGATCGAAGAACATATGCTCGGTGCGGCACAGGCCGATGCCCTGCGCGCCGAAGGCGGCCGCCTGCTTGGCGTCCTTGGGGGTGTCCGCGTTGGTGCGCACGCCCATGGTCTTATACTTGTCGGCCAGCTCCATGATGCGGCCGAAGTAACCGCTGTTGGGATCGGCGGGAACGGTGGGGATCAGCTCGCCGTAGATGTTGCCCGTGGAGCCGTCCAGAGACAGCACGTCGCCCTCATGATAGACCTTGCCGGCCAGGGTGAAGCACTTGTTCTCTTCGTCCATCTTGATATCGCCGCAGCCGGATACGCAGCAGGTGCCCATGCCGCGGGCCACAACGGCCGCATGGCTGGTCTGGCCGCCGCGGACGGTCAGGATGCCCTGGCTGTACTTCATGCCCTCGATGTCTTCGGGGCTGGTCTCCAGGCGAACCAGAACGACCTTTTCGCCCTTCTTGCCATGCACAACGGCGTCCTCAGCGGTGAATACGATGGTGCCGGCGGCAGCGCCGGGAGAGGCGGCGATGCCCTTGCCCACGGGCTGAGCCTTCTTCAGGGCCGCAGCGTCGAAGGTGGGATGCAGCAGCATATCCAGGGACTTGGCGTCGATCTGCATCAGCGCTTCTTCCTCGGAGATCATGCCCTCGTCGATCAGATCGCAGGCGATCTTGATGGCGGCGGCGGCGGTGCGCTTGCCGTTGCGGGTCTGCAGCATGTAGAGCTTGCCGTGCTCAACGGTGAACTCCATATCCTGCATGTCGTGATAGTGATTTTCCAGGGTCTGGCAGACTTCCACGAACTGCTTGAAGGCTTCGGGGAACTTCTGCTCCATCTCGGTGATGGGCATGGGGGTACGAACGCCGGCCACCACGTCTTCGCCCTGAGCGTTGGTCAGGAACTCGCCGAACAGGCCCTTGCTGCCGGTAGCGGGGGAGCGGGTGAACGCAACGCCGGTGCCGCAGTCATCGCCCATGTTGCCGAAGGCCATCATCTGCACGTTGACGGCGGTGCCCCAGGAATAGGGAATGTCGTGGTCCATGCGGTAGATGTTGGCGCGGGGGTTGTCCCAGGAGCGGAACACGGCCTCGATGGCGGCGAAGAGCTGTTCCTTGGGATCGTCGGGGAAGTCCTTGCCCAGCTGGTTCTTGTACTCAGCCTTGAACTGGTTGGCCAGCTCGTGCAGGTCTTCGGCGGTCAGCTCGGTATCAAAGGTGACGCCCTTCTTTTCCTTCATGGCGTCGATCAGCTTTTCAAAGTACTTCTTGCCCACTTCCATAACGACGTCGGAGAACATCTGGATGAAGCGGCGATAGCAGTCCCACGCCCAGCGGGGATTGTTGGATTTTTCAGCGATGACATGCACAACCTGCTCGTTCAGGCCCAGGTTCAGGATGGTATCCATCATGCCGGGCATGGAGGCGCGGGCACCGGAGCGCACGGACACCAGCAGAGGATTTTCCATATCGCCGAACTTCTTGCCGGTGATCTCCTCCATCTTGGCGATGTACTCCATGATCTGGGCCTTGATCTCGTCGTTGATCTTGCGGCCGTCCTCATAATACTTGGTGCAGGCTTCGGTGGTGATGGTGAAGCCCTGCGGTACGGGCAGACCGATGTTGGTCATTTCAGCCAGGTTGGCGCCCTTGCCGCCCAGCAGCTCACGCATCTTGGCGTTGCCTTCGGAGAACAGGTATACGTACTTGGTCATGATACTCCTCCTTAAGAGTTGATAACGAAGAAAATCGTGCGAATATGCGCACGGCAAAAAACGCCGGCGTCACACCCGATAAATTATTATAACCGAATTTCCCTGGCTTGGCAACAGCTTCCGGGGCAAAACCGCGCATTTTTTATCGCTTTTTCATAGGATAAGCTGAAATTGCGCCGCTGCCGCCGCAGCAATGCATGAAAAAGCGTCCGGAAAGGACGAACCTTTCCGGACGCGCCTGAATCAGCAGTGAAAACTGTCCTGAGCAGTGCGTCAGCCGCGCTCCAGCTTGGTGGTGTAGAGCAGACCCATATCCCACAGCATGGAGCTGGACAGGTACTTGTCGCGGATATCGCGGGAGCCGATGAAGGCCTTTTCGGTATCCTGCCAGGTGACGTTGATATCCTCGGGCTGGGTGGGCATGCCCAGGTCGCGCATCATGGCGGCGATGCTTTCGCAGGAGGGCAGCTCTTCATCGATGATGCGCAGGATGTCGTCCCAGTGCGCGATGATCTTGTCCAGGCGCTTGGCGTGGCGGGCAGGATCGTTCTTGTGGAACACGGTGTGCTCCTGCAGGATGACGGTTTCGGCGGCCTTGCCGAAGATATCGCGGATCATGGCCTGCCACTGCTCGTCGGTGAAGGACCTGATAAAGTCCTCGGCTACCTTGCGGTCAGGATGCATCCTGCGGATCTGCTCGTACAGCTTGAGCGTCAGCAGCGTGCCTACGCCCACCTGGATGCCGTGCAGCTCGTAGGGCGTGCCGCGGTCCAGCGCCATCATTTCCCACAGGTGGCTGAAGTAATGCTCCAGGCCGCTGGCGGGGCGGGAGATGCCCGCGTAGCTCATCGCAACGCCGGAGAGCACCAGGCCCTCGACAGTGGCCTGAACGGCCTTTTCATCGCGGGTCTTGAGGCCGGGGGCGTTCTCAACGATCTTTTTCAGGGAGGCGCGCATCAGCTGGGCGATGTTTTCGCAGTAGTATTCGCCGGTGACCAGGTTGGAGATACGCCACTCGCAAATGGCGATGTACTTGGCCAGCATATCGCCGAAGCCAGCCCACAGCATGCGCATGGGGGCGTTCTTGATGATATCGATATCGCAGATGATCGCACGGGGAGCGCCGTCATACAGGGACACCTTGATGCGCTCGCAGATCATGGAGGAGGAGTTGCTGGCATAGCCGTCCATGGAGGGAGCGGTGCCCACGATCAGCTCCTTCACGCCCACCTTGTGGCTGAGCACCTTGCAGCAGTCGTTGACCACGCCCGAGCCGATGCCCATCACGCCATCGCAGGTGACGTCGTAGTGCATTACCAGCGAGCCCATGGCGTATTCGTCGGGCTCTACATGCTCAAAGGGGAAGCAGTACAGGGTATATTCGATGCCGGCCTGCCTGAGCACGGGCTCCACAAAGGACCAGGCGGCCTTCTTGGTGTTTACATCGCAGACGATAAAGGGCTTGGTGCAGCCGATGGCCTTCAGGGCCTCGGGGATATGGCGGACGGCGCCGGGCTCGATGGCCAGAAAATCCATCTTCATTTCATGATGGCGGCCGCACGCGCAGTCATGACCGCCCTTGGCGATCAGCGTATTCAGGGAAGCATCGGCGAAGTTAATCATTATCACTCACGTTCCTTTGCTGTAATTGAAGGTGAAATTTATCACCATATCTATTGTATTCTCTTATACGTGCTTTGTCAATCGCTGTCATGCGGATTGAAGAATCATCGGCAAGAATTGCAGAAGTGAACAAAGTCAATCAAAAATGCATTGCAAAACGCCGCGCGCCGCGCTATAATAAAGCTCAGAACCAAAGCGCGGGGAGGATGCGGGCAATGTTTGAGGAGGAGCGTCATGAGCAGATTGTGCAGCTGCTGAAGGGCGGCCGCATGGTATCAGTGGGCGAAATTGCCAAGCAGCTGTTTGTCAGCGAGGCCACCGTGCGGCGCGACCTGACCGCTCTGGAGCGCGCGGGCGTGCTGCGGCGCGTATACGGCGGCGCGGTGCTGACCGGCGCAAACCGCGACGTGCCCCTGCTGATGCGCGAAACCGAGGAGCAGGAGGCCAAGCAGCGCATCGGCCGCATCGCTGCCGGGCTGGTGCATGAAAACGATGTGATTATACTGGATGCGTCCAGCACCGTGTACAGCATGATCCCATATCTGAAGGATTTCAAAAACGTGGTGGCCATCACCAGCGGCCTCAAAACCGCCCTGGCGCTAGGGGAAAGGCATATCAAAACCTACCTGACCGGCGGGCTGATGATCGACAATTCCTATTCTATGATCGGCGGCTACGCGCGGGATATGATAGAAACGCTCAATGCGGACGCCGTGTTTTTCTCCTGCCGGGGCGTATCGGCGGACGGGCGCATGACGGACTCCTCCGTGGAGGAATGCGAGCTGCGCAAGCTGATGTTCCGCCACGCCAAGCGGCGCGTGCTCATGGCCGCGCACAACAAAATCGGCCGCGATTATTTTTACGTGCAGGGCAAGGTGAGCGAAATCGACGATATTATCAGCGACGCGCCGCTGCCGGCGTGCTTTGCACAGCCCGGCCCGGACGGCCGCGCGCCGCAGGTGCATATCGGCTGAATTGTTACAAGATTTTACATCTTTTTGGATTGACAGACCCTGAATAAGCGGTATAATAAAGATGATCCCTGCTTACCTTATTGGTAAACGGAACCAAACAATATTGCAAAGAAAGGTGCGATTAAAATGAAACGCAGGATCTTCTCTGTACTGGCCGCCGCGCTGCTGCTGATGACGCTGCTGACGGGCATTGCCCTGGCGGATGGATATGCTTATTCCGATAACTACCCCCTGTACGTGGTAAGCAGCTACAGCCCCAGCGGCTACTGCTATATGTACGACCGTCCCACCAGCACCTACGGTGAAAACCTGGGCAGCTATAAGAACGGCGAAGCGCTCAAGGTCATCAGCACCAAGGCTGTTAACGGCTATTACCTGGTAGTGGACAGCAGCAACCGTGTGGGCTATGTCAGCGCCGAAAGCCTGATCCCCTACGGCACCAGCCGCGACTATCCCATCTACTATGTGGACAGCGTATATCCGCTGGGCTACTGCTATATGTACGACCGTCCTACCAGCACCTATGGCAAAAACCTGGGCTCCTACAAGAACGGCGCTCGCTTTGAAGTACTGGATTGGAACGCTAACGAAAGCTATGCCAAGGTATGCTCCAAGGATGACGGCAAGGTGGGCTACATCGGCAAGCGCGCACTGGTAAAGGAAGGCGAAAAGGCCTATCATCAGACCGCTACCGTAAAGAGCGAGTTGGGCTACATCTACATGTATGATCGTCCTACCAGCACCTACGGCAACAACCTGGGCGAGTATAAGAACGACGTGAAGGTCTATATCCTCAAGTGGAAGTACAACGAGGACTACGCCAAGGTTGTAGCGCCGGACGGCAAGATGGGCTATATGCTGATGGATCGCCTGCAGCTGAACTAAGCTGTATTTGCGCCGCGTCCGCTCCGCATGCTGCGGGGCGGACGCTTTTTCTATGTACTTATGCTTGATTTTTGCTTATATCTATGATATTCTAAATTGATAGGAAAGCAGGTGAGTTTTCGATGCGTATTTTGGAATCCTCCGAGGATTATCTGGAAGCCATGCTGATGATGCAGGAGCGCTTTGGCTATATTCGTTCTATTGATATTGCAAACGAGCTCAACGTTACCAAGCCCAGCGTCAGCTATGCCACCAAGCGGCTGCGGCAGAACGGCTATATCACCATGGACAAAGAGGGGCTGATTACCCTGACGGAGAGCGGCATGGCCATTGCCGAGCGGGTATACGAGCGGCATAAGACGCTTTCTTCCTTTTTTATGAAGCTGGGCGTGGATGAGGAAACCGCGCTCGAGGACGCCTGCAAGGTGGAGCATGATCTGAGTGAGCAGACCTACGAGGCCATCAAAAGGCATGCGCGGAATGCAGATAACAACAAATAAAACGCTTTGCTGCTGCGGGCCGTTTCCCATTCGGGAGGCGGCCTTTTTTGCTGCGCGCCTTGCGGCGCATGGGCGGATGTGGTATACTGATTTGGAAATTTGCTGTTTACAGGAGAGGAATGTACATGCGGGCTATTATTTTTGATATGGACGGGACGCTGCTGGACTCGGAGGGCTATTGGACGCGCGCGCCGCTGGTGCTGCTGGAGCGCAAAGGCATCCATGTGAACCCCAACAACATGCCCTGGATGGCGGAGTCCTTCCGCAAAACGCTGAAGAATTATTTTGAATCGCCCGACTGCCAGCTGGATATGACCATGGACGAGTGCGTGGCCTGGTGCAAAAACTATATGTACACCGAGATCTATCCCAAGGGCGTGCCGCAGCTCAAGCCCGGCGCGCTGGATACCCTGGAGGCCGCGCGCCGGCTGAACGTGCCCATGTGCCTGCTCTCCGCCACGGCGGAGCCTTCCCTGACCACCAGCGTGAACCTGACGGGCATTGTGCGCTATTTTCAGTTTTATCAGACTACCTGCGATGTGCGCCCCAATAAAAACGATGTGGAGCTGTTTGAAAACGCCGCGCACAAGCTGGGCTTTGAAACCAAGGATTGCCTGGTGATCGAGGACGCGCTCTATGCCATGACCACCGCGCGCGCCGCAGGCTGCAATGTGTGGGCCATCGAGGATGTCAAGCACGAAAAGGATCTGCCGGTCATCCTGCAGACCGCCAGCCGCTATTTCCATAACCATCAGGAGCTTTCGCAGGCCATCTGCGAGGAGTTTTCAAAATAAGCTGCGGGGAGGCGGCTGCCTATGTGGGATTGGGAGCTGATAAAAAGTGGTTCCTCGCAGGGCAGGTATGAGGTGCTTGTCCAGTATACGCACGAGGATGTTCACTATGCCCATGCCATCTCCTATGATACGGAGCAGAACGAGTATTGCCTGCATAACCATGCGCTGTACGAGCTGGTGTACTGCGTCCGCGGGGATGTGGTATATCAGGCGGAGGGCGTGCGCTATCAGATGGAGCCGCACAGCCTGCTGGTGCTTGCTCCGGCTGTTCTGCATAAGCTGTTCATCCGCTCGGAGCAGCCCTTCGAGCGGCACACGCTGTACATCAACTATTTTGACGCAAATTCCGAATTGTCCTCGCTGATGGGCAAGTGCCTGCAGCTGTTCAATCAGCAGTCGGTGGGCAGCGCGTATTACGGGCCGGCGGAGTGCGCGGGCATTGTGCCGCTGCTGGAGCGGCTGGAGCGGGCCAGCGCATCCGACGACGAGCGGATTTCCTCTCTGGCCCCTTACTTTGCCAAGGCGCTGGTGGCGGAGCTGCTGATGATTGTCAACAGCGCCGCGCCCCTGGCGTTCAGCACGTCCGGCAACCATACCATCGACGCGCTGCTGCTGTATCTGAGCCAGAATTTTACCAGGGATATATCGCTTTCGGATATTGCGGAGCATTTTTTCTGGTCCAAGGATCATTGCAACCGCGCCTTCCATAAGGCGACGGGCATGTCGGTGATGCAGTATGTCGCCTATAATCGCGTGCTGTACGCCCGCCAGCTGCTGGCGCAGGGCATGGGCGCGGCGGAGGCTGCGCGCGAGGTGGGATTTTCGGATTACAGCAGCTTCTACCGCAGCTACCGCAAGGTGACGGGGCGCTCGCCGCGCGCGGACTATCAGGCCATGGAACAATCGGAGCAATAGCAAAACACTGCCGAACAAATCGATATTTGCAAGAATAAGCCATGATTTGCAATGGCTTATTTTTATTTCTGATAGTATAATAAAGGAGACGAAAACGACAATGCCATGTAATAACTGGTTTTAATAACGCGAATTTAACGGACGATCAACGAAGAGCCGGAAAATGAAGAAAACCGACAGATCGATTTCTGTAAAAATTAAGGGAGAGCAAGCTCTATGAACTTTGAAAGGATCATCGGCGATATTGCCGCAATGAACTTGAACCTGTACGATCTGGCGCTGTACAGCGACGGCAGAATCCAATCGCACTGCTTTTGCCCCTGCAACCGCTGCAACAACAGCTATTCGGTGGCCAAGGCGTTCACCATGACGGCAGTCGGTTTGCTGTGGGAGCAGAACAAGCTGTCCGTGAACGATCGATTTTGGGATCTTTTTGCGCAGCAGCTGCCGGAAAACATCGATCCTGCCTGGAAGCTGGTAACGCTGGAGCACGCGCTGACGCACCGCATAGGCTTTGGCCAGGGCATTCTGGATATCGATGTGGAGGATACCACACGCTACCCTACGCAGGATTTTCTGCGCTATTTGTTTTCAACGCCCCTGCAGCATCGTCCGGGCGAAACGCGCGTGTACACCGACGGCGCGTTTTATCTGCTGTCGCGGGCGGTCAGCCTTATTGCGGGCGAAAAAATGGACGAGCTGCTGTCGCGGCGCATCCTGCAGCCCATGCGCTTCCGCGAGGTAGCCTGGAGCCGTGATCCGCAGCAGTACCCCATCGGCGCGACGGGCCTGTACATCAGCGCGGAGGATATGGTGAAGCTGGGCGCGCTGTACCTGCAGGACGGTGTGTACGATGGCCAGCGGCTGCTCAGCAGCGAGTGGGTGCGCCTGGCCCTGGCGCGGGAGTACGAATTCCACTCCGTTACGGCCAACGGCCTGATCGGCAAGGGCGGCATGTACGGGCAAGGGCTGTATTTTTCGCCGCAGCACGGCTTTGCCATCGCCTGGCACGCGCATCAGCCCGACGGCAGGGCAAAACTGATTGCCTATGCCGATACGCTGGAATAACATAGGTCTCAACGCAGAAGCGTTGATATATGGAAAATCAAAGAGGAGGAACCAACAAATGAAGAAGCTGCTTGCAATCCTGCTTGTGCTGGCGCTGAGCCTGGGCATGCTGCCTATGGCGCTGGCCGACGAACCGACTGTGCTGACCATCGGCTCCATCATCACCAAGCGTGATCTGGACAAGAATGTGCTGATCCAGCGCATCGCCGAAAAGCTCAACGCGAAAATTGAGTTCACCTACTACGACACCGATCAGTACTCCGTCATGCTGACCGACGGCACGCTGCCCGATATCATGCTGTCCAAGTATGAAAATCTGCAGAACGTGCTGGCCAGCGGTCTTGCGCTCAACATCGAGCCCTATATCGACGAGCTTATGCCCAATCTGCGCAGCCCGCTGTACGCCAACACCATCAAGCTGCAGCAGACGCTCTTCCCCACGGAGGATAACGGCGTATACTTCATTTGCCCTGCCGTGGGCATCTGGAACGCCAAGGGCGGCGACGGTCAGTATCGCGGCTATATCGTGCGCTGGGACTATTACAAAGAAATCGGCGCGCCCGAGATCAACAACGACGAGGATTATCTCAACGCGCTGCTGAAGATGTATGAGAACCATCCTGTCAACGAGAACGGCAAGCCCAACTATCCCATGGGCGTATACGGCAACCTGAAGAACATGGGCGGCTACCGCGCTTCCTTCCTGACCGATGTGGCGGTCAACCTGTGGAGCAGCACCTATTTCTTCAAGTCCAGCATCTATGACGGCGAGCTGATCAACTGCTACACCAACACCGAGCGCTCCAGCTACTGGAAGGATATCGCCTTCTATAACAAGGTGTATCGCACCGGCTTGTTTGACGAGGATATCTTTACCATGTCTGGCGACGAATACGACGCCAAGGTGGCCGAGGGCCGCTACATGGGTATTCACTATGTGGATAGCGCCCTGTATGACAATGAGGTGGAAAAGAATCCCGAAACCCTGGCGGGCTATGTGGTGGTTCCCTCCAAGGGCTCCATCCTGTACGCCGACTGCATGCTGATGATGGGCAACGCTCCCACCTATCATGCTTTCATCAACGCCAAATCCGCCAACAAGGAGCTGGCGATGAAGTTCTACAACGAGCTCTATGATCCGGACTTCAACCGCGAAATGTATAGCGGCGTCAAGGGCGTGGACTGGGATTATGACGCCAACGGCGTGCCCTATATGTTCCCCGAAACCCTCAAGAAGATTGCCGACAAGGACGAAAGCTTCATTGGCGCGGGCTACCACAGCCGCGATCCGTACCTGACCGCTTACAACCCGTCCTGCCTGCATCCTGATGGATACCCGCTGGATCTGCTGGAGATCAGCACCGCCCGCGCCGACAGCCAGAACTATCTGGAAAGGGATTATGCCGCCCATTACGGCGTGAACTACTGGGTAGACGCGATGTACAATACGATGCTGAACGACTCCACCGACCCTGGCGAAACCGTTATGCTGGCCCTGGCGGAGATTCCCACCGAGCGCAAGCGCGTGATGGATACCTGCAACGATATCCTGTACCAGGCGATGCCCAGCCTGATTCAGGCCGAGAGCGACGAGGAGTTCGCCGAGATCCAGGCTGATGTTATCGCGCAGCTGAACGAGCTGAACGTGGAAGAACAGTATCAGTGGTACAAGGAGCAGTGGGCGCCTGCCAACGAGCTGGCCCGTCCCTTCTTTGAAGCCTACGCTGCCCAGTATAAGTGATTGAACCGCGCGCGGCGCGCGCAAACACCTGCCGCAGGCTCGCTATGCGAGCCTGCGGCAGACATTGCCAATGAAGCGATGCTGGAAAGCCTGCCCCAGGCATTCTGCAAAAAAGGAAGGAACGCAAAATGACAAGCCTGCCCACAATACGCAAGCGCCGTAAGCGCTGGAACCTGTTCTTTTTGGCGCTGCCGCTGATGCTGATGGTGCTGGCATTTCGGTACGTGCCGCTGTTCGGCTGGTACCTGTCGCTGGTAGATTATAAGATCGGACAGCCGATTTTCAAGTCTCGCTTTGTGGGGCTGTACTTTTTCAAAATGCTGTTTACCAGCCGCGATATGTCGCGCATCATGCGCAATTCCATCATCCTGTCCGCGCTGAAAACCGTCTCGCTGGTTCTGCCGCCCGTCTTTGCCATCCTGCTTAACGAGCTGAATAACAGCCGCTTCCGCAAGTTTGCACAGACGACCACAACCCTGCCGCACTTTGTCAGCTGGGTCATTGTGTACTCTATTGCCTATGCGCTGTTTACCTCCGATGGTATCGTTAACCAGCTGCTGGGCCTGTTCGGCAAGTCCCAAAAGCTGCTGACCAACAAAAACGCCGTATACGGATTCCAGACAGGCATCTGGATTTGGAAGAACCTGGGCTGGAAATCCATCATTTATGTCGCCGCCATTGCCGGTATCGATCAGGGGCTGTATGAGGCGGCCACGGTGGACGGCGCAAATCGCTTTCAGAATGTGCTGCACGTTACCATTCCGGGACTGATGCCTACGTTTGTGGTCATGATGCTGCTGGGCATATCGGACTTTGTATCCAACGGCATGGAGCAGGTATACGTGTTTGAAAACGCGCTGGTTACGCGAAACATAGAAACGCTGGAGCTGTATACCTACAAAAAGGGAATCAAGCTGATGGACTACTCCTACGCTACGGCCATCGGCATGTTCCAGTCCTTTATCAGTATTACGCTGCTGACGCTGACCAACCTGCTGGCCAAGCGCGTGCGCGGCGAATCCATTGTGTAAGGAGGAAAAACAGGAAATGGTACATCATGATTCCGTGTCCCGTAAGATTTTCAATGTCTTCAATATCCTGTTTTTCCTGGTGATCATCGCGCTGTGCCTGTACCCGCTGTGGTATATCTTCGTTCAATCGCTTTCCTCGGGCCCGCTGGCGGTGAACGCCGTGGCCTGGCCGATCAACTTTACCCTGAAGAATTATGCCGATGTCTTCAAAAGCGGCGATGTTCCCCATGCCTTTTTGATTTCCGTGCTGCGCACAAGCATCGGCACGGCCTGTACGCTGCTGGCCTGCATGCTGCTGGGCTATCTGTTTTCCAAGGAGGATATGCCCCTGCGCAAGGTGATGTACCGCATCCTGATAATCACCATGTATGTGAGCGGCGGCCTGATCCCCACATATCTGGTATACAAGGCCTATCGCCTGACCAACTCCTTCCTGGTATACATCCTGCCTGCCGTGGTGGACGCCTATTATGTTATCCTGATTAAAACCTATGTGGAGCAGCTGCCGATTTCGGTGGAGGAAAGCGCCATGATCGACGGCGCGGGCACCATGTGCATCTTCCTGAAGATCATTCTGCCCATGTCCCTGCCAATTGTGGCAACCATTGCCATCTACGCCTCTGTGGGACAGTGGAACTCCTGGTTTGACAACCATATTTACGCCATCAGCAACAAAAAAATCCTGACGCTGCAGTATATGCTGTATCGCTATCTGCAGGAGGCGGAATCCATTGTGCGCGAGCTGAAGGAGCGCGATCCTGGCGCGGCTGTGCCCATCACGCCCCGCGGCGTGCGCATGACGGTAACGATGATTACGGTTGTGCCCGTGCTGTGCATTTATCCCTTCTTCCAGCGCTATCTGATTAAGGGCCTGATGATTGGTGCGGTAAAGGGCTGATCGACAGAAAAGCCCCGTGCCCCCAAAAATCCTGCGCCTGTGCACAGCCTGATGCTTAAGCGCCCGCAGCTGCCTGATGAAAACAGCCGCAGGCAAAAAACAACGCCGCCCCCAATCGCAAGGATTGGGGGCGGTGTTTTATGAATTAGGATATGAGGCTTTTTTCCTTGTCGGTATTTTTGCCATTTACGACAGAAAGAACAGGAATTATCTTCTCTGCACTGGTATTTATAATATCGGTCCCAAGAAAAGCTTTTGCCATCCAGGTGACAACAACCAAAACAATAATCGGTATGCTGCATGATGTGACGAGTTTGATGGCGTTGCTTCAATATTTGATGCGTTGATCTTGCCAATGATAGAAAGGAAAATAATGCCAGTGCTTTTCTTTCATGTAATCTGTATCTCCTTTTGCTGCAGAATCTAAAAACACCAGCGAGATAATAGAAGTTAAATCGCTGGTGTTGAAAGTATGCAATTACGCCTGATCGGGGAAATCGCCCTCGTACAGGTAGCGCTGGGTGGCGGGGCCGGCCTTGCCGTCCTGCACCAGGCCCTTGGCACGCTGATAGTTCTTTACGGCCTTGACCGTCGCGTCGCCGTAGTAGCCGTCGCAGTCGCCGCTATAGTAGCCGGCGCTCTTGAGCGCCTGCTGGAGCTTCTTTACCGGCTCGCCCATCATGCCCTTTTCCAGGGTGAAGTAGGCGCCGTTGGGGGCGGCGGTTACGCGCACATACATATTGGGGGTAGCGGTGGGCTTGGCCGTCACCTTGGGGGTGGCGGTAGGCTTGGCCGTCGCCCTGGGGGTAGCGGTGGGCCTGGGCGTGGCGGTCTTGTTGGAGGTGCTCACGCTGCCGGTAAACAGCTTGAGCAGCGTGCTGTGCCCGGCCTTGCCGTCGGCGGTGAGGCCGTTGGCGGACTGGAAGCTCTTGACCGCCGTTTCGGTAGCCGCGCCGAAGGAGCCGTCCGCCGCGCTCTTGAGGAAGCCGTAGGAGCGCAGCTCATTCTGCAGCAAGCGCACAGCCGCGCCCTCGTCGCCCTTTTTCAGGGTAACGCCGATGATGCCCACGGCGGAGCTGGCCTTCTTGGCGGAGTTGGCGTACATCTTTTCCAGCGTGCCGGGGCCCGCAACGCCGTCCGCCTCCAGACCGTTGCGGCGCTGGAAGGCCACGATGGCAGCCTCGGTGATGGCGCATACCTTGCCCGACGCGCTGCCGTACAGGTAGCCCAGCTGGATCAGACGGTTCTGCATCTGGGTGACGTTTGCGCCGCTGCTGCCCTCGGAGAGGTACACATTGGTGCTGGGCTTATTGGTGGGCTTGGGCGTAGGCGTGCCCTTGGGCGGGGCCGTTTTGGCAGAGGAGGAGCCCAGCTTGGCCAGTGTGGCCGAGCCGACCACGCCGTCGGCCGTCAGGCCGTTCTGTGCCTGGAAGCGCTTGACCGCGTTTTCGGTGTACTCGCCAAAATCGCCGTCCGCCTTGCCCTCAAAATAGCCCAGGCGGCGCAGCGCCTCCTGCACGTTCTTGACGGCGTCGCCCTGGCTGCCGCGCTTGAGCACCGTGCTGGCGCCGGTGGTAGCGCCGGGGGCGGTGGTGGGCGTGGCGGTTACGCCGCCGATCAGGGTACCCGGCACCGGCGTGACCGCGCCGATATAGGGCGTGGCGTTGGGGTCGGGGGTATTGGTGGTCCAGCTTTGCTGGTTCAGGTTAGGATCGGGCGTGGGGGTGATAATCTCGGGCGTGTCGGTGGGCACGTCCGGAATGGGGGTAAAGCGCTTGAGCGTGGAGGTGGGGGTAGTGCTTTTGTCCGGATCGACAATGCAGCCGCTCAGCGCCATGCACAGCGCGCACAGCAGCAGACCCAGCAGCAGCAGTTTCCAGATACGGAGCTTTTTCATGGTGGTCCCTTCCTTCCGGCCATGGCCGGCAAAATGATGATCCGGTTGCATAAGATCAGACGGAGAACGGCCGCGTTTTCTTCCCGCTTAAGTGGAAATAAAGTGGAAGAAACGCAAATTTTACATCAGAGAGTCCATGCCCTGATAGACAATGCCCTGCATGCCTGCGCTTTGCGCGGCGCGGATGTTTTCCGCCCGGTCGTCGATGAACACGGTTTCGGCGGCATTCAGGCCATAACGGCTCAGCAGCAGCCGATAGATGGCGGGGTCGGGCTTGATCAGCTTTTCCCGGCCGGAGATGATCATTCCGTCGAACTGGCGGAACACATCGGCAAAGCGTTCTTCTGCACGGGCGAAGCCTACCGGGCCGTAATTGCTGAGCACATACAGGCGCTTGCCCTGAGCGTGCAGCCGGGGCAGCAGCTGGGCGGCGGGCAGCACGGTCATGTACTCATGATAGTGCTGCATTACATACAGCGCCTGGGGCCAGAGCTCGGGCACGCCGATATCCGCGCATTCTCTGCGGGCGCAGGCCTCCTCGGAAAGGGTGCCCTCGTCGATGCGCGACCAGGTGGGGCAGGTGAAGATGACCTCTTTGGTCAGCACGCGCGCCGCGCCGGGCGGCAGCATGCGGGGAATGAACTCATCTGGTTCAAACCGCAGCAGCACCTGGCCTACGTCAAATACCACGCTGCGGGCGTTCTCAAGCAGTGCGTTCAAGGCAAAAGCCCTCCATCCTTTGTTACCGTATTCAGCATATCACACTTTTGTAACATTTTCAACACCTTTTCGGGAATCCGTCAAAAGATGTAAGAATATGCGCAAAACAGACAATTGCCGCGCATCGTGGCTTGACAAGCGGGCGGCGCTTGGGTAAACTGGCATCATGGCGGATTGGGCGTTGGCGAAGCCACCGCCCACCGAAAAAATGAAGGCTCATTTTTTCGCGCCGCGCATGTCGCCGCTCCGGATTAAAAAATGCCGCCCGGTGGGCGGCGAAAGGGAGCCCCTTGATTGCATCTTGACGATATTTTTTATTTGCAAAACTACGGCGGGGCAGGCCGCCATTCTCTGCCGAAAGGAGAAACCGATGAACCAAAGAAAGCTGAGCCGCTATTTATTGTGGATGGCGCTGATTGTGACGCTGGTATCCGCCTATGAGTTCTGCACGCGGGTGGATGCGATGTGGAAGCCGCTGAAGATGTTTTGGAATATGGCCGTGGGGGAGAAGATTCCCCTGGCGCGCGCGGCGGCCTATGTGGATATGAGCATTTTTGAAATTCCGCTTTATCTGCTTTGCAGCGCGGCGCTGGGCGTATGGGCCCTGTGGGCGCGGCGCACGCGGCGCGGCTGCGCGCTGCTGATCGCTCCCAGCGCGGTGCTGGCCGCCCTGGGCTTTATCCTGCCCCTGACGCTGGCGGGAAAATGGGTGCGCGCGGTGCGCATCCTGCCCATGATTGTGCTGTGCGCGCTGAGCGTCGCGCGCGTGGCGATGCGGGAGCCGGAGCGGCAGCGCCGCCCGCACGACCAGCGCCCGTTGCCGCCTGAGCGTGGGCCGCGCCCCCTGCCCAGGCAGGCCGACATGCCGGAGGAGCGCCAGCGCGTGAAGCGGCGCTATCGCAGGGCCTCCTGAAGAATACGCAGCAGATGAACGGATATACGGAAAGGAAGATTTCCCATGCAGAATTTTGCGCGCCGCGCAAGGCAAACCCTGATTGGCGACAAGGCGTTTTATAAGGCCGTGCTGGCCATTATCATCCCCGTGATTATTCAAAACGGCATTTCCAACTTTGTAAACCTGCTGGACAACCTGATGGTGGGCGCGCTGGGCAACGAGGAAATGTCAGGCGTGGCTATTGCCAATCAGCTGGTGTTTGTGTTCAATCTGTGCGTGTTCGGCGGTCTGTCGGGCGCGGGCATTTTCGGCGCGCAGTTTTATGGAGCGGGCGATATCGAGGGCCTGCGCAACACCTTCCGCATCAAGCTCATGCAGTCTGCGGCGCTGCTGGCCGTCACGTTTATCGTGCTGCTGGGTTTCAGCCGCCCGCTGATCTCGCTGTTCCTGCGGGGCGACGGCGACGCGGCCATGGCGGAAAGGATGCTGGGCTTCGGCCATGAATACCTGATGGTCATCCTGATCGGCCTGCCTGCCTTTGCGGTCAGCACCAGCTATGCCGGCACGCTGCGCGAGATGGGCGAAACCCGCCTGCCGATGATCGCCAGCGTATCGGCGGTAGCCACCAACGCGGTGTTCAACTATCTGCTGATCTTCGGCCGCCTGGGTTTCCCGCGCCTGGGCGTTATTGGCGCGGCCGTGGCCACGGTGCTCAGCCGCTATGTGGAGCTGGCTATTACCGTCATTACCACCCATCGCCGCAAGGAGCGCTATACCTTTATTCAGGGCGCGTACAGCACGTTCCGCGTGCCGGGGCCGCTGTTCAAGGCGGTCATTAAGATGGGCTCGCCCCTGCTGTTCAACGAGGCGCTGTGGTCCATCGGCATGAGCACGCTGACGGCCATCTACTCCCTGTGCGGGCTGACGGTGGTATCGGCATTGAGCATCAACAGCACCATCAGCAATCTGTTCAACGTGGTGTTCATGTCCATGGGCACGGCGGTATCGGTGATGGTGGGTCAGGCGCTGGGCGCGGACGATTACGACCGCGCGCGCAGCACGGCCTGGAAGCTGGCGGCCTTCGGCGTGGCCGGGGCCGTTGCCATGGCGCTGCTGCTGATCCTGGCCTCGCCCTACATTCCCCATGCGTATCGCGGCATTACGCGCGATGTGCGCGATATGGCGACCGACCTGCTGATGATCGCCGCGTTGGCCATGCCCATCCATTCCTTCTCGCATACATCGTATTTTACGCTGCGCTCGGGCGGCAAAACGTTTATCACCTTCCTGTTTGACTGCGTGTACACCTGGGTGGTATCCGTGCCGGCAGCCTATCTGATGGTCAGGGTGCTGCATGCCGATATCTACGCTTCCTACGCGACGGTGGAGTTTATCAATATCGTCAAGTGCGTGATCGGCTTTATCCTGGTGCGCAAGGGCGTGTGGATTCAGAACATCACCCGCCTTCATCAGCATGCGGACGCTTGAGTATACCGTTCCTCTCCAGGAGGCGGGGCGCAGGCTGGAGTATGTGCTGCGCGCGCATTTCGGGCTGTCGGAGCACCGGCTGCGCAGCCTGAAGTTTGCCGACTGCATCCTGCTGGACGGCGTTCCAGCTCATGTGAATCGCACTGTCGCGGCGGGGCAGACGGTCATGGTGCAGCTGCGGGACGAGGGTGCGGCTCTTGCGCCCTATGATCTGCCGCTGCGCGTGCCGTACCGGGATGCGGATATCCTGATTGTGGATAAGCCCGCGCCGCTGCCCTCCATTGCCAGCGCCCGGCAGGACAGCGCCACGCTGGAAAACGCGGTATACGCCTGCCTGGGCTGCCCGGCGGATTTTGTCTACCGGCCCGTCAGCCGCCTGGATAAGGGCACAAGCGGCCTGATGCCCATTGCGCTCAATGCCGTGGCGCATGCGCGCATGCAGCGCATGCTGCATACGGGGCAGTATGTGCGCGAATACCTGGCTGTGACCGAGGGCGCGCCGCAGGCGGACAGCGGCGTGATTGACCAGCCGATCGGACATGCGGAGGGCGTGCGGCGCTGCATCGATCCGAGCGGCAAGCGCGCCGTGACGCATTATACCGTGCTGGAGCGCGCCGCCCATGGCCGCGCACTGCTTCGCCTTCGGCTGGAGACGGGGCGCACGCATCAGATCCGCGTGCATCTGCAATCGCTGGGCTGCCCCATCGCGGGGGACTATCTGTATGGCGAGCCGCTGCCGCAGCTTGCCGGGCGCTTTGCCCTGCATGCCGCGCGGATGCAGCTGACCCATCCCATGACCGGCGAAACGCTGACTTTTGAAAGCCCGCTGCCCGAAGCGCTGGCGGCGCTGCTGAAGGAATAACAGGATTTATGCCTATGAATATAAGCGATTTATCCACTTGCTATGCGGTTCGCGCCCTGCTGCCGGAGGATGCGGAGCGGGTGCTGCCGCTGCTGCGCGGCAATGAAATCTTTTATCATTATCATCCGCCGGAACCAACCCTTGCAAGCATCAGGGAGGACATGGCGGCGCTTCCGCCAGGCAAAACGCTGCGGGATAAGCACTATGCGGGCTTTTTCCAGGGCGATGCGCTGATTGCCGTCATGGATTTGATTTTGGATTATCCCAGCCCCGGCACGGCGATGATCGGCTTTTTCATGGTGGATATCGGCCGCCAGGGGCGGGGCGTCGGCACGCAAATCATCGCCCAGGCACTAGAAGCCCTGGCTGCGCAGGGCATGACCAAAGTGCGGCTGGCTATTGACGAGGGCAACCCGCAAAGCCGCGCATTCTGGCTGAAAAACGGCTTTGCCCTGACCGGTGAAAGAATTCCCAATGCCCATTCCGCTTATCTGCCCATGGAAAAGCTGCTGAGCAGAGAAAATAATTGCAGACGGCGCGCCTTTACGGCATGACGGCGCGCCTTCGCGGCACTTCAAGAAAGTACCGTCCCTCCACTTCAAGAAAGTACCGTCCCACTTCAAGAAAGTACCGTCCCACTTCAAGAAAGTACCGTCCCTCCTCTTCTTTTGACATTCCCTCCTCTATATGGTATAATAATTTGCTATGCAATTTTAACCAATAACCGGGAGGGTTTACGATATGCCGCCAATCAATGCGTCGCCCGATGCTTATAATGCGGGGAAAATTCAGGTGCTGGAGGGGCTGGACGCCGTTCGGATGCGTCCGGGCATGTACATCGGCACCACCAGCGTGCGCGGCCTGCATCATCTGCTGTGGGAGATCGTGGATAACGGCATTGACGAAGCGCTGGCCGGCTATGCGACAGAGATTGCCGTTACGCTGCATAAGGATGGCTCCGCCTCCGTGTGGGATAACGGCCGCGGCGTGCCGGTGGACGAGCATCCGCAGCTGCATGTATCGGGTATCGAGCTGATCTATACCCGCCTGCATGCGGGCGGCAAGTTCGGCAATGAAAACTATGCCTATTCCGGCGGCCTGCACGGCGTGGGCGCGTCGGTGGTAAACGCGCTGAGCAAGTGGATGACCGTAGATTCCTTCCGCGATTGGACGCACTATCAGATGCGCTTTGAGACTCTCTGGGATGAGAAGGATAAAAAATGGCACGCGGGCAAGCCCGTGGGAGGGCTGCAGAAGCTGGGCAATACCCGCAAGCGCGGCACGCTGGTGCGCTTCCTGCCCGACGATACGATTTTTACCGAGGATCACCGCTTCAACAGCGAAACCGTCTCCCGCCGCCTGCGTGAGCTGGCCTACCTGAACAAGGGCCTCAAGATCACCTTTATCGATGAACGCGCCAAGGAGGATCAGCGCGAGACGCAGTTCTGCTACGCGGGCGGAATCGCCGATTATGTCAAATATCTCAACCGCGATAAAACCCCGCTGCATGATGAGCCCATCCTGCTGGAGGGCAAAAAGGACGATGTGGTCTGCGCCGTGGCCATGCAGTATACCGACGCTTACACCGAGTCCGTGTTCAGCTATGTCAATAACATTCCCACCGGCGAGGGCGGCACGCACGAGATGGGCTTCCGCAGCGCGCTGACCAAGGCGTTCAACGATTATGCGCGCAGGATCGGCGCGCTCAAGGAAAAGGACGCGAACCTGGCCGGCGAGGACTTCCGCGAGGGACTGACCGCCGTGCTGACCGTGATGGTCAAGAACCCGCAGTTTGAAGGCCAAACCAAGGGCAAGCTGGGCAATAGCGAAGTAAAGCCCGCTGTGGAAAGCATCATCAGCCTGCGGTTGGCGGAATTCTTGGAAAACCTGAAAAACGGCGAGCTGGCGCAGAAGATTGTGGAAAAGGCCGTTAAATCCGCCAAGGTGCGCGAGGCCGCCCGCAAGGCGCGCGACGTCGCCCGCGCCCGCAACTCGCTGGAGGCCGCGCCGCTGGTGGGCAAGCTGTCCTCCTGCACGGGGCGCAAGGCTGTTGAAAACGAACTGTTCATCGTAGAGGGCGATTCGGCTGGCGGCAGCGCCAAGCAGGGGCGCGACCGGCACTTCCAGGCCATCCTGCCGCTGCGCGGCAAGCCCCTCAACGCCGAAAAGAAGCGCTTGGATCAGGTGCTGGCCAATGAGGAATTCCGCTCCATCATTACGGCGCTGGGCACCAACATCGACGAGGACTTTGATATCAGCGCGCTTAAGTACCATAAGGTCATCATCCTGTCCGATGCTGACCAGGACGGTGCGCATATCCGCGCGATTCTGCTTACATTCTTTTATCGCTATATGCGTGAGCTGGTGGCCCAGGGACATGTGTATATCGGCATGCCGCCGCTGTATCTGGTCAAACGCCCCGGCTCGCAGGAGTATGCCTACGATGATAAGGAGCTGCGCCGCCTGACCGCCGGCAAAAAGAATTATACCATCCAGCGCTATAAGGGGCTGGGTGAAATGAACCCCGAGCAGCTGTGGGAGACCACCATGGATCCCGCCCACAGAAAGCTGATGCGCGTAACGCTGGAGGATGCCGCCCGCGAGGATGAAATCATCACCATCCTGATGGGCGATAAGGTGGATCCCCGCCGCGAGTATATCATCAGCCATGCTGAGTTCAACAAGCAGGATAATTTTGAATCCCACCAGATGGAAAAGGAACAGAAAAACTGATTTTTTGATCGGGTCGCGTCCCTGCGGCCCGCTACGCCCCAAGGAGGTTTGATTCCATGGCCAAGCAGCCGCCTGTCAATACCATCACGCCGGATATCATCCAGATGCCGCTGGAGGACGTGATGCACATGAGCATGATGCCCTATGCCGAGCACGTCATCCTGGAGCGCGCCCTGCCGCGCGTGGAGGATGGCCTCAAGCCCGTGCAGCGCCGCATCCTGTACACCATGATGGAGCTGGGCAACACCCCCGATAAGCCGCACCGTAAGTGCGCGCGCATCGTGGGCGATTGCCTGGGTAAATATCATCCCCACGGCGACAGCTCGGTTTATGACGCGCTGGTGCGCATGGCGCAGGGCTTTTCGCTGCGCGCCACGCTGGTGGACGGCCATGGCAACTTTGGCTCCATCGACGGCGACAGCGCCGCCGCCATGCGTTATACCGAGGCGCGCATGGCTCCGCTGGCGCTGCAGATGCTGCGCGATCTGGATAAGGACACCGTGCCCTTCCACCTGAACTTTGACGATACCCTCAAGGAGCCGGAGATCCTGCCCGCGCGGTTCCCCAACCTGCTGGTCAACGGCGCGTCGGGCATCGCGGTGGGCCTGGCCACCAACATTCCGCCGCATAATCTCAAGGAGGTTATCCGCGCGGTGGATCTGCGCATCGATAAACCCAAGGCCACGCTGGATGACTTTATGCAGGTGCTGCCCGCGCCGGATTTTCCCACCGGCGGCGTGCTGCTGGATACGCCTGAAATCCGCACGGCCTATCAGACCGGCCGCGGCAAGCTGACCCTGCGCGCGCGGGTGCATATTGAAAAAGGCCCGCTGGGGCGCTCGCTGATCTGCATCACCGAGGTGCCCTATGGGGTCAACAAGGCCGATATGCTGTCCAAAATTCTTAAGCTGTCGGATGAAAAAAAGGCGATTTTCGGCTGCATCCACGATATCCGCGACGAGTCCGACCGCACGGGCCTGCGCGCTGTGGTGGAAATCAAAAAGGATTACGATCCCACTAAGGTGCTGCAGAAGCTGTATAAATACAGCGATCTGCAGGTGACATACGGCGTAAACATGGTGGCCATTTATCAGGGCAAGCCCGTGCAGATGGGCTTGATCGCCATGCTTGACGCATTCATCGAGCATCAGAAGAACGTGATCACCCGCCGCTGCCAGTACGATCTGGATCAGGCCAAGGCGCGCGACCATATCGTAGAGGGCCTGATTCATGCCGTGGATGTGCTGGACGAGGTGATCAGAACCATCCGTGCGTCCAAGAACGGCAAGGAGGCCCGTGAGCGCCTGTGCGCGCAGTTTGGCTTTACTGAGGTGCAGGCGCAGGCCATTCTGGATCTGCGGCTGCAGCGCCTGACGGGGCTGGAGATCCTGGCGCTGCGCGAGGAGGCCGATCAGCTGCATAAGCGCATCGCCGAGCTGGAGGCCATTTTGGGGAGTGAGCGCAAGCTGCTGGGCGTGATCAAAAAGGAGTTGGGCGAGATCGGCGAGCAATACGGCGACGAGCGCCGCACGACCATCCTGCGCGAGGAGGAGCTTCCCCCCGTTGAGGAGGAGGACGATCTGGAAACGCCTGTGCCCGAGGACGCAGTGGTGCTCTATACCCGCGGCGGGCAGCTGCGCCGCATGGCTCCGCGCATCTTTGACAAGCTGGATTTGACCGCGCAGGAAAGCGACATGCCGCGCTATCTGCTGCGCACGCAGACCGATCATACCCTGCTGTTCTTTACTGATCGCGGGCAGTGTTATCCGCTGGCCGTATCGGCCATCAACGAATCGCTGCGTCCCAAGGAGCGCGGCGTGGCGCTTACGGGCATCCTGCAGGGCATCGAGGCCAATGAAAAGTGCGTGCGCATTCTGGATATCGCGCCCAAGGCGTTTGAAAATACGCCCGATCTGTTATTCTTCACCCAGAACGGCCTGGTCAAGCGCAGCGCCGCCACGGAGTACGCTGTGCGCCGCCAGCGCTTTGCCGCTCTGGCGCTGAAGGATGACGACCGCGTGGTGGATGTGGCGCTGGCGCAGGAGCGCGCCGACGCGGCGATCATCACCCGCAGCGGCATGAGCATTCGCTTCGCACTGAATACCGTGCCTGCGCAGGGACGCGCATCCGGCGGCGTAAAGGGTATTGCTCTGGCGATTGGGGATCAGGTGATCCGCGGCTGCACGCTGCAGAACAGCGAGCAAATGCTGGCGTTCAGCGAGTCCGGCTATGCCAAGCGCATTCCCGGCGCGATGCTGGATCCCCAGGGGCGCGGCGGCAAGGGCGTAAAGTGCTTTGGCTTCAATAAAAACGGCAGCAACGGTTCCTACATTGCTGCCTGTGTCAAGCTCAGCGGTGTGCGCGATTTTACCGTGCTGCAGGCTGGCGGCATGCTCAGCCCCATGAACAGCGAGTCCATTGCCTGCCAGAGCTTGGCGGACAAGGGCAAAACTGCGGTAATTGCGCTGATGGACGATGTGGTGACGGATATTATCCTGTGGTGATCAGGCTGCATGCATGTGCAGCAGCGGGATGGAAACGCGGCGGTTGAACCAGTCGATCAGCGGCCCCATGCACGCGGCGCACAGAATGGTGCCCGGCCCGGCAATGGTCATGATGCTGTCAAGCGGATTGCCGGCCAGCAGATACAGCGCGCAGCCCACGGCCACGCAGGCAAAGTCCGTCAGGATGCGCACAAACCGGAACTGTCCCACGCCCCAGGTGCGGGAGATGATCAGCGCGATGGCGTCGTAGGTGGATACGCCAAGGTCGGCCGTGATATACAGCGACAGCGAAAAGCACAGCCCCGTAAAGCCTGCGGCCATCAGCAGCAGCCGCTGCCACAGCACGGGCGCAGGCAGGCAGCGCGCCAGCAGATCATGCGTGAATTGCAGCACATATCCCAGAAACAGCATGTTCAGCACTGTGGCCAGGCCCACATAGCGCCTGTCCGCCAGAAGCGAAAAGATCAGCAGCCCGGCGTTGAGCAGCACGTACAGCGTGCCGTAGGCAATGGGCACAGCCGCGTCCACGCCAAATACGAAGCACTGAAAGGGATCTACCCCAAAGGCGGCATATTTGTATATGCCGGCGCTCATGCCGCAAAGGGTCACGCCCACGATGCTCATCAGGATGCGCTTGCATTTTGTGTTCATGCTGTTTCTCACTTTCTGCATTGTTTGTATTTATTGTACACTGCGCCGCGGGCGAAAGCAAGCGGTCGCGCCTTGAAATTTACCGAAAAAAGGCTATACTATTGACGTAACGACGATTGGAGGCTTTGTTTATGAGCAGACTGGGCGATCTGATTAAGCTGGAACGCACGCGCCGGGGCCTGAGCGCCAAGCAGGTGGCCAAGAAGTGCGGCGTGGCCGAGAAATATCTGCTGGATGTGGAGCAGGGCACGCGCATCATTGCCGATGATCAGGCGCGGCGTATCCTTAAATCCATGGGCATGCAGCAGCAGACCGAGGCGGATTTCAGCTTGGACGATATTGCCGCCACGGTGGATTTGCAGTCCGCCAGCGACGAAATGACCCGCGCGCAGGCAACCTTGCGCAAAAAGGCAGATAAGGTGCGGCCCGATGCGGAAAAGGCCGCTTCCACGCAGGAGGAGGGCGTGAGCGGCTCCATCTGGCTGGACGCGCTGGCCAATGTGCTCAAGCGTGTGCCGGTGTATAACGCCGTGATGAAGGAAGTGGGGCATCGCCTGCTGCCGGTGGAAAACGGCAAGATCGAGGGCGCGTCCCCCGAAAAGGTGTTTTATTTCATGGCGCCGGACGACGATATGCGTGGCTTCCGCGTGACGCGCGGCGATGTGGTGCTGGTGGTGCCTGCCGCAGCGCCCGTGGACGGCGCAATGATGCTGATCCAGACCCCGCAGGGACGCGTGCTGCGCGTGATCAAGCGGCTGGATAACTTCAAAGTGCTTTTGCAGCGCTACGATGCGGCCTGCGAAAGCGAGATCATGGCGGTGGACGAATTGCATATCGTGGGCCGCTGCGTGCGGCTGGAGGCCGAGCTGTAAGAAGAATCTGCATAAAAATGCTCCCGACAGGATGAACTGCCGGGAGCGTTTTGCTTTATAGGATTTTCTCGCGCCGGTTGCCATGATAGGAGCCAGCCGTGCATTGGCCGGCCAGCCGGTAGCCCTGGGCTTCGTAGTAGCGGTTCAGTGCTTCGTTGTTGACCGGGCAATCCAGCCGCATGCAGCGCATGCCCTGGCTGGCGGCCAGGCGCTCAGCCTCGGCCAGCAGCTGCCGCCCTGCGCCGTGGACGGTGGGCAGGGCGACAAAGTTGTGCACATACCAGGCGGGATCCTGCTGCCTGTCCTGCCAGCGCGCATCCTGGCGAAGCAGCACCGCTGCGGCGACGATCGCGTCCTCCGCGTTCTTCAGGCAATACAGCTGCCCTTGACGCTGCTGAGATTCAAAATAGTCCAGGTTATAGAAAGAAAGATAACCGGTTTTGTTCCATTGCTGCAGGCCCTTTTGTTCCATCCAGGCAATGCGCGCCTCAAACAGCGCAAACACGGCGGGCACTTCCTGCGCCTGCACAAGCTGAAAACGATACGCCATAAAAGCACTTCCTGACGATTACGCTGCCTGCGCGCGTACATGCTCGGGCAGCTTCTTTTCCCAGCGGCCGCTGCGGTAGATGATAAACAGCGTGATCGTGCTGACAATCCAGCCCGCGGGATAGCTCAGTCCCACGAACAGGGGCGAGGAGATGAACTGCGTGCCGATGAGCAGATACAGCTGGCGGAACACCACAAAGGACGCGATGGTGACGATCATGGGGGACAGGCTGTCGCCCGCGCCGCGCAGCGCGCCGGAGTAAATCTGCGTGGCGCAGTAGGGAATGTAGAAGGGCGACATGTACAGCACGAACATCCGCCCGTAGCGCAGCACCTCCGGATCGCTGTTGAAGAGCTTGAGCATGGTGTCGGAGAAGCACATCAGCGGAATCACGATGATCAGCGTGCCTGTCATGGCCAGCAGGATGCCGATATTTACGCCCTTCTTGACGCGGTCCAGGTTGCCCGCGCCCAGGTTTTGCCCAACAAAGGTGGTGTTGGCCATGCCCAGGCACATCATCGGCAGCCAGGCAAAGGCGTCCAGGCGGTTATAGCTGGTCCAGCCCGCCATGCAGGAGGACTGGAAGGCGTTGATGTACGCCTGCACAAACACGTTGGAAAAGGAGATAACGCTGGTCTGGATGGCGGCGGGCAGGCCGATGCGCAGCACCCGGCGCAGGATGGGGCCGTTGATGCGCAGATCGCGCGGGATCAGGCGGTAATCCTCCTGCGAACGCATCAGCACAATGATGACCAGGATCGCCGAGAGAAGCTGCGAGATGATAGTGGCGTAGGCTACGCCCGCCACGCCCATGTGGAAGGAGCACACGAACAGCAGATCCAGCACGATGTTCATAACCGCCGAGAAGATCAGAAAGTACAGCGGGCGGCGGGAATCGCCCACCGCGCGCAGGATGCCCGAGCCGATGTTATAGAACATCAGGCCCACCACGCCCGCAAAATAGATGCGCAGGTAGGTGGTGGCCTCGCCGATCACGTCGGCGGGCGTATCCATCATTTCCAGCATAAACGGGGCGGCAAACAGCCCCAGCGCCGTGCAGAAGATGGCGGCCAGCAGCGTCAGAAACAGCGAGGTATGCACCGCGTCGTGCACGCCGCGATCATCCTTGGCGCCAAAGGACTGGGAGATGATCACGCCCGCACCCATGGACAAGCCCGAAAAGAAGCCGATCAGCGCGTTGATGATATTGCCCGTGGAGCCGACGGCGGCCAGCGCCTCCTTGCCCACGAACTGGCCGACCACCACGCTGTCCACCGTGTTGTACAGCTGCTGGAAAACCTGGCCGATCAGCATGGGAACGGCGAAGCGGATCAGATGGCCGGAGATGGAGCCCTGCGTCATATCGACGCTTTGTTTCTTGGCAGGCATAGCAAATCCTTTCATAAAAAAGCGGAAATTGCAATAATTATACCACACATTGCGCTGCTTGCCAAGGGCGCAGCAAAAAAGTTTCGAATCCGCAAAATGAAAAAAGCACTTAGGCGGCTTGCAAATTCTTCCCTGTGTGTTATAATGCATAACGCATGTTGCTTAAAAGGAGCGAATGAGGATGAAATCACGCTATCAAACGGCTCGTAAGTGGCTGATTTTCTGGACGCTGTTTATTGGAATCGGCGCGGTGGCCGGCGCGGCCTGCATGCTGCTTGAGCCGTCGGGCAGCATCATGGGCATGGATGCGATGCTGCCCTATTTTCAGGTGCTGCCCTTTGCCGGCGCATTGTTTCAGGATTTCACGTTCTCCGGCGTTGCGCTGCTGATCGTCAACGGCCTGACCAACCTGACCGCTGCCATGCTGCTGCTGAAGAACCGCCGCGCTGGGGTCATCCTGGGCGGGATATTCGGCGTAACGCTGATGCTGTGGATCTGCATTCAGTTTTATATCTTCCCGCTTAATTTCATGTCCACGGCTTATTTTATCTTCGGCCTGATCCAGGCGATCACGGGCTACGCGGCCTGGGTGTTTGTGCGGCAGGAGGATTTTGCCGCCCGGCAGGCAGAGTATCACCATATCGGTGAAAACCCCAGCCGCCTGGTGGTGTATTTTTCGCGTATGGGATATGCAAGGCGCCTGGCTATGCAGGCGGCCGAGCGCACCGGCGCGCAGGTATACGAGGTGAAATCCACCGAGCGTACGGCGGGCACGCTGGGCTTCTGGTGGTGCGGACGCTACGGCATGCATCGCTGGCCCATGCCCATCGAGCCGATCGGCGTCGATCTGAGCGCCTATGAGCACGTCACCCTTTGCTCACCCATCTGGGTGTTCGGCCTGGCTGCGCCCATGCGCGCGTTCTGCATGGCGGCGAAGGGAAAGATTCATCAGGCGGATTATATTCTGGTACACCATAACCGCAGCGATTACCGCTCCGCAGCGGATGAGATGGACCGCCTGCTGGCAATAAAGCACACGGGCCTGCGCAGCGTATGCTGCCGCGAGGGGCGGTATCTGAGCCAGCGGCGCGTTGAAGAGAACAACGAGCGAAATTGCACGATTATGCATTAATTTATGCATTTTTGCAAAAATGTCTATTCAAATTCTTCCTGCATATGATATAATAGGTATAAACTAATGCAAGGAGGAAACGGATTGAGCAAAAGAAAGCAACTAACTGAAAAATTCCGCGAGGCGGTCGCGTCGGTTCTGCCCATCACGCTGATTGTCACCATTGTGTGCTTCAGCTTTGTGCCGGTCACAACCGACCTGATGCTGTCCTTCCTGATCGGCTCGGTGCTGCTGATTGTGGGCATGGCGCTCTTTACCCTGGGCTCCGAGGTGTCCATGACGCAGATCGGCACGCACATGGGGGCGAAGCTGACAAAATCGCGCAAGCTGTGGCTGATATTGACGGTCAGCTTCCTGCTGGGCGTGGCCATCACGGTGGCCGAGCCCGATCTGCAGGTGCTGGCAACCAATGTGCCAAACATCGACACCACGGTGCTGATTATCACCGTATCGGTGGGCGTGGGCATTTTCCTGCTGCTGAGCATGCTGCGCATTCTGCTGGTGATTCCGCTGCGGTGGATGCTGCTGGGCTTTTACGCGCTGATTTTTATCCTGGCCGCGCTGGTGGATAAGGATTTCCTGGCCGTGGCCTTTGACTCCGGCGGCGTAACCACCGGCCCCATGACCGTGCCCTTTATCATGGCGCTGGGCGTGGGTGTATCCTCCATCCGCAGCGACAGCCATGCGCAGACGGACAGCTTCGGCCTGGTCGCGCTGTGCTCCATCGGGCCGATCCTGGCCGTGATGCTGCTGGGCTTTATCTATCGCGGCAGCGCGGACGGCACGGCGGCCATGGTGCTGAGCAATTATCAGGATACGGTGGAGCTGGGGCATAACTATATTACGTCCCTGCCCGCCTATCTGAAGGAAGTTGTTATTGCGCTTTTGCCAATCGTCGCCTTTTTCCTGGTGTTCCAGGCGGTTTCCCTGCGGCTGCGCCGTCTGCCCTTTATGCGCATCCTGGTGGGTCTGGTGTGGACGTGCGTGGGCCTGGTGCTGTTCCTGACGGGCGTGAACGTGGGCTTTTCCTCGCTGGGCTATATCCTGGGCGAGCGCCTGGCCGCGCCTGGACTGCGCTACTGGCTGATCCCGCTGTCCATGCTGATGGGCTGGTTTATTATCAATGCCGAGCCTGCCGTGCATGTGCTCAACAAGCAGGTGGAGGAGCTGAGCGCGGGCGCGATTTCTGCCAAGGCCATGGGCGTCAGCCTGTCCATCGCCGTATCCTCGGCCATGGGGCTGAGCATGGTGCGCGTGCTGACGGGCATTTCCATCCTGTGGTTCATTGTGCCCGGCTATGTGCTGGCGCTGTCCATGGCTTTCTTTGTGCCGCAGACGTTTACGGCCATCGCCTTTGACTCGGGCGGCGTGGCCTCCGGCCCGCTGACGGCCACCTTTATGCTGCCCTTCGCCATGGGCGCATGCACCGCCATGGGCGGCAACATCATGACCGACGCCTTCGGCATTGTGGCCATGGTCGCCATGATGCCCCTGATCACCGTGCAGGCCATGGGCGTGGTGTACGTGATCAAATCCCGCCGTCAGGCCAAGACCGTGGGCAAGTCCGCCTATGGCGACAACGATGTGATCGAGCTGTGGGAGGTGTGATATGAGCCTGAACCTGGTGATAACCATGATGGACCGCGACCGGCGCGAAAGCATGGAGGCCATCTTCAAAAGCGTAGGTCTTCCCATGTCGCTGACCATGCTGGGGCGTGGTACGGCCACGATGGAGCATCTGTCGCTCAACGGCCTGAAGGCTACCGAAAAGGCGGTGCTGTCCACCGTGGCGGACAGCGATAAAACCCGGCAGCTGATGCTGGCGGCAAAGGTGAAAATGTTTATTGATATCCCCGGCAACGGCATCATGCTGTCCGTGCCGATCAAAAGCGTAGGAGGCGGAAAAACCTTGGCCTATCTGACTGAAAACCAGAAAAGCAGCGGAAAGCCGGATATGACGTTTGCGCACGAGCTGATCTACGTGATCCTCAACGAGGGGTGCTCGGACGAGGTGATGGACGCTGCGCGCGCCGCAGGCGCGACGGGCGGCACGGTGCTGGCCGCCAAGGGCACGGGCCTGGTGGCGGCAGAAAAGTTCCTGGGCATCTCGCTGGCTGAGGAAAAAGAGGTGCTGCTGATTGTCGCCCGTGCGGAGGATAAGGCGGCGATTATGCAGTCGATCATTGAAAAGACCGGTCCCGGCACGCCGTCCGGGGCAATCTGCTTCTCCCTGCCCGTATCGCAGGTGGCGGGCCTTCGCCGGATCGAAGAATAATAAGCGCGTACTGAATGAAAAACAGGCTGTCGAAAAAACTTTTCGACAGCCTGCTGATGAAAGTCAGCTGAAGCAGGCTTTCATCGGGCACGTCATTTTCTTGTGAGCCAGAGGCTCACGGGCAGAAAATGACATAGGAAGCAGCCTGACGGCTGCTTCTCGCGCCGTACATGCCGCCGCTGCGGATTACATATGAAGGGGCTGCGGCCCCTTCATGCATCCCAAGAGCTTTAACGAGGCTTTTTTGACAGGCTGAAAGCCGCTTACAAAGCGGCTTTTCTGATATCTGGAAAACGACCGGTGCAGCTAAAAAGGCTCTCCCCTTGCGGGGAGAGCCTTTTTGATTGTTTAAGGTTAGCGCGATTACTCGTTGGCCAGGCCCTGCTCAACCAGCTGCTCGGTAGCGAGCTTCATGTAGTCGGCGAACGCATAGTTGTCGTTCAGCTCCTGCACGAAGGTCTCGTACTCGCTGATGGGACGCTCGCCCTTGATGAAGGCCAGCATCTGGGTCTTTACGTAAGCTTCCAGATCAGCCAGGTTGAAATCATCGGGAAGAACAACGCTGGTGTTGTAGTAGATGTAGCGGGGGGTAGCCAGACCGAAAGCGGTGGCTTCGCTGGCTTCGGGGAACTTCACCTGCAGATAGAAGGCGTCGTTGCGGCCCAGCAGCTGATACATATGGGTGTAGTTGGTCAGCTTGTCGGCGCCGGCAACCAGGGCGATGGAGCCGTCTTCGTTGCGGGTCCAGTGCTCGTTTTCAACGCCGGCATAAACCAGCATCATGCCTTCCTCGGTGCACATATACTCGAGCACCTTGAAGATGGCTTCCAGTTCCTTATCGGTCACGTCAGCATTGATGACGGCGTGGTCGCCCGCATACTTGTCGTACTTGGCAACGCCGTAGCAGGCATCGCCGCCCTGGGACAGAGCGCCAATCCAGGTGTAATCGGCTTCGGGGTTAACTTCCTTGTACTGAGCGACGTAGGCAGCCTTGAGAATGTTGGACCAAGGCATGGCGGCAACGGCGGTGTTGCAGGCGATAACGTGCGCCTTCACCTGGCTGTTGGAGGAGAACATATCGGGATCCAGCAGGCCGTCGTCGAAGAACTTCTTGCACATTTCCAGCGCTTCGACCATGCGGGGCTGCAGCAGGGAGTTGGTCACCTTGCCGTCGCGGATGATGACATAGTTGCCCAGCACGACGTCATAGGGAGCGGTGATGGCGGACAGACCGTTGATGCCCCAGCCGGTGAAGCCGATGGTGTCCTTGATGCCGTTGCCATCGGGATCGTTGTTGGCCAGGAAGTGGCAGTAGTCATACAGCTCGTCCACGGTGGTGGGAACCTTCAGATCGGGATACTTTTCGTTCCAGTCGTTGCGGACCAGGATCATCAGGTAGTAGTCGCTGATGGCCTTGGCGGCGGGGATGGCATACATTTCGCCGTTATAGTACAGGGCGGAAATGTTGGTGTCTTCGCCGTAGGAGCCATAGATGGTGTTGAGCATGTCGGTGTAGCCGGACAGGGGCAGCAGCATATCCTGAGCGGCATAGGTGCGCATCTGGTCAGCATCGCAGAGGAACATGTGCCAATCGTCGCCGCCCATCAGACGGGCAGCCAGAGAGGTGTCATATTCATCCAGGTAAACAACGCGGAAGTCAACGCCGGTGCGGGCCAGAATGGTCTGGTACACAAAGTCGTCCTTCAGATCGGTAGGAGCGTTGTTGGCGCTGTCGTTGGTGTAGCAGATGATGGTTACGGGCTCTTCAGCGCTGGCGTTGACCAGACCGAAGGACAGCACCATCACGGCCACGAGCAGCAGAGAGATGAGCTTCTTCATAGTGTTTCTCCTTTTTGATTTATTTTAACATGCGATGCAAGCCCGCATATTAAGGAGCGGTAATCAGCCCTTCACGGCGCCCGCCAGGGTGCCCTTGACGAAGTACTTCTGGATGAAGGGGTAGATGATGACGATGGGAGCGGTGGCGAAGCACACGGCGGCCATCTTGAGGGTTTCGGCAGGCACAACCTCGTCGGCGCTCATGTCCATGTTGGCGGCCTTGAGCATACGGCGCAGGATTACCTGCAGGGGGCGCAGATCCTGATCGGTGATGTAGAGCACGGCCACCATGTAGGCGTTCCAGTGCGCTACGGCATAGTACATGCCGATGGTCATCATGATGGGCAGGGACATGGGCAGCACGATGCGCCACAGCACGCCGAACTCCGTGCAGCCGTCCAGACGGGCGGATTCAAACAGCTCTTCCGGCAGACCTTCGAAGAAAGCCTTGGTGATGATCAGGTTGTACACGCTGATCATGCCGGGCACGAACATGGCGAACAGCGTGTTCAGCAGGCCCGTGGCCTTGACGATCAGGTAGGTAGGCACGGTGCCGGCGCTGAAGATCATGGTGAATACGATGCCCTTCATGATGATCTTGTTGCCGGGCATGGCGCGGCGGCTGAGGGGATAAGCCATCAGCAGGGTGAAGAACAGGTTGCAGATGGTACCGATAACCGTCAGGCGCACGGTGACCCACAGGCCGTTGAGGAGCGAGCCGTCCTTGAGCATTTCGCGGTAGGCGGTCAGGGTGAACTTGGTGGGGACCAGCACGAAGCCGCCGCGCTTTACCAGCTCTGCATAGGGGGTAAAGGACATGGAGATAACATACAGAATCGGGATCAGGCATACCAGCAGGACGATGATCATGATCGCATAGACAACGATGTTGAATGCGACGTCGTTTTTAGATTTTACCATATCGCGCTATCCCACTTTCTGGCCAGGGCGTTGGTGCCAAACACCAGCACGCAGCTGAGCACGGATTTCATCAGGCCCACCGCGGTGGACAGGCTGTAATTCATTTTGCCGATACCCTGCGTATACACCCAGGTATCGATGATTTCACCGCTGGAACGCACTTCATCGGACAGGAATACATACACCTGGTTGAAGCCCGCGTCCAGCACCTTGCCGACGTTGAGGATCAGCAGGACAACGAAGATCTTGCGGATGCAGGGCAGGGTGATATACCAGATCTGGCGGAAGCGGCCGCAGCCATCCACCGTGGCGGCCTCGTACAGCGAGGTATCGATGCCCATGATGGCGGCCAGATAGATGATGGCGCCCCAGCCCAGGCCCTTCCACAGGTCGGTGCCTACCAGCACGGCCTGGAAGTACTTGTTGCTGGTCATAAAGGGAATGGCGGTGCCGCCCATCTTTTTAATGAAGGTATTGACAACGCCGTTGCTCTGCGACAGCATGGCCACGCAGATACCGTACACAACAACCCAGCTGAGGAAGTGGGGCAGGTAGCTGATGGTCTGCACGATGCGGGCAAAGAAGCGGTTGCGGCATTCGGATACCGCCAGGGCGAAAATCAGTGAAGGGAACAGGCCGACGGCCAGCTTCCACAGCGACAGCGTGATGGTGTTCTTGATCACGTTGCGGTTGGCAGGGCTGGAGAAAAACTGCTCAAAATACTTGTACCAGGGCGTTACCCACGGGCTGCCCAGGATGCCCTTTTTGATGCTGAACTTTTTGAAGGCGATGACCAGGCCGTACATGGGGGCGTACTTGTACACCAGGAAATAAATGATGCCGGGCAGCAGCATCAGGTACAGCGGCCACCAGCGCGTCATGGCGCGGCGAAAACGCACGCCAAGCGGCTGCTTGTGGGCGAGATAGAGGGGTGTGGTGCTCATGCTTCCTCCTTGGCAGGGTGCGGACGAACCAGACGGGGCATCCTGCTGCAACGTGTTTTGCGCATTGGGGTGAAAAAATACTGCGGAATAGATTCAGACATCATTATACTATGTACGAACATAGCTTGTCAAGGGGGTTGCAGTATGCAATATGTGACATACTACGCAAATTGTTACCAGTTTTCGTGGCAACCTGTCTGAAAGAGGCCGCGAACAGGCAATATGTGACATATTGCGCGGGCGGGAACAAAGGCGGTTTATGGGGAGAAAACGCCCGGATTACGCCTTGACCTTCAGTTCAAACTCGTTCTTGGCGATGGGGTAGAGGCTGATGGTGTATTCCAGCGGGAACTGCTTCTGATCCCAGGCGGTGGAGGTGATGGCGATGGCCAGGGAGCCGCTGTCCACGCCCATCAGATGGCACTGCCGGTCGGTCAGCACCTGGGCGGAAAGGTGCTTGTCAAACACGGTGCGCACATAGCCGTTTTCCTTGAGCACCTTGTACAGCGGGGTGGTTTCCAGATCGTAATTCTGGAAAAACTCCAGGAAATCCGCGCGGAAGTGCGAGGTGGTCAGCACCAGCGGCCCGGTGGCGAAGGCGTCCTTGGGATAGCGCAGGCGCGTCATCTGCAGCAGCCGCGCGTCCGGGGCCAGGGCCAGCTTCTCGTTGATTTCCGGAATGGCCGGGATGGTGCGGAAGGACAGCAGCTCCGTGCAGGGAATCAGCCCGCGCTTTTCCAGATCCTGGGCGAAGGAATTGATAAACAGCGTGGTATCCTGCAGATGCACCTCGCTGGATACGTAGGTGCCTACGCCCTTGACGCGCGTAAGCAGCCCCTCCTCCACCAGGCGGGACATGGCCATGCGGATGGTGGAACGGCTGACGCCGTAGTGCTCGCACAGGTCCACCTCACGCGGGATCAGATCGCCCGCAACCCAGTCGCGGCTGCTGATCTTATCGCGCATGGAGGACAGCACGGATTCGTAAAGCGGGATCGCCATGATATAACTTCCTCTCCTGAATGATAACGGTTAATCGGGCAGGGTGAACACCTGATCGTAGGCGGTCAGCCATTCATGCTTGGCATAATCGAAGGCGCGCAGCAGCAGCGTTCTGCCAAATACATACACAAAGCAGGCGCAGTGGCACAGGCCGGGCGCGTCCTTCTCGTTGGGGCCGTAGCCATAGGCGCAGCCGCGCACGCCGGGCATATCGATGACGGTGTAGCGTTCGTCCTCCAGGTAGTTGATGCCCGCGCCGCCGCCGAAGCCATGGTGCACATGGCCCGTGCAAAGTACCACGTCCGGATGATTGCGCAGCACGTCGTACAGGCCGTTTTCCTTGATAATAACGCTCTGCTCGCGGTAATTGCCCTGGGACTGACGATCCAGCAGCTTGCGCACGCTGTTGTGAATCACCAGGAAAACGGGCTTGCCCTGGCCGCAGTAGCGATCCAGGCGCTCGCGCAGATAGTCGATCTGCTCGGGCTTGATTTCGCCCGCGTGGATCCACATGCCCTTGTAGCCCGTTACCGTATAGGTATCGCTGTACTGGGCCAGCACGATCACATGGCAGCCGTTGAACTCGCCTTCATAGAACAGCTTGCTGTAATCGGCGGGTACCATGCCGTGCTGATGCAGGTGATCGCAGTGATAGCGCACAAGCTCATTGCACTTCAGCTCCAGCGTTTCATGGTTGCCCACGGTGACAAACAGCGGCTTGTCCGCCCATTCATCCTCGATCATATGCCAATAGCTGTCCAGCTCAAAATCCTTGCCGAAGAAGGAGTAGTCGCCGCCGTCGATCACCGCGTCCATGCCCAGCTCCTGCGCCCAACGATAGGCGCGGCGGGTGGTCAGCGTGCGCAGGCCGTCGTCGCCGTCGCAGTGCTCGTCGGAGATCAGAAAGAGCTTCAGATCGGGCTGATTGGTCTTCAGCAGGAAGGCTTCGTATTCCTCCCGCAGCAGGCGATACAGCGCCATGGGGTTTTCGCTGGTCTGCGCCTGTTCGGCCAGCCAGCGGGCATGGGAGAGCAGCTTCTGCGCGGCGGCAGGATTATAGATCGGGCCTTGATCCAGCTTGCGGCCGGCGATTTCACAGGCCAGTTGGCTGGTTGCGCTCACATAATAACGGCGGGCGACTTCAGCTTCGCTCATTACGCCCTGTTCCAGCGCGAAATCCGCCAGCGTATCCGGCCCCAGGCCGAAGGCGCCGTTTGCGTCTGCGCCCACGGTCAGCGGCTGATCGCCCAGGGAAAGCCCCTGCCACTGGCTGATCACGGCTTCGCGGTAAAGCTGCCCATCCACATACAGGCGCAGCAGGCCCGCGCGGTCGGCGGTCAGCACGAGCATATGCCAGCGGCCGTCGCAGACGGCGCGCACGCTGCCAAACTGCACCGGTTTATCCGCGCCCTCGGGCATAAAGTTTACGGTAAAAAAGGCGCGGGGCTGCAGCACGGCTATGCTCAGGCCCGGACGGTACGCGCCGTCAAAGGCGCAGTTGGCGCACAGCACGCCGCCATGAGCCAGCTGGCCGGGGGTCTGCGCGGCACGATCCACAAAATCGCAGTAGCCCAGATAATCCGCCTGGTCGCCGCACCAGCCGTTGCAGCCGTTGCGGTCGGCTTTGAGCCACAGGCGCAGGGTAAAATCATCTGTGCCCAGGGCGCTGCCGGTCAGGGTGACTTTGTCCTTGGCGCTTTGCCCGGCGGTATTGTCAAAATAAAGGGCGACGCCGCCGTCGTGCGCGGTCGTTTCGGCGCAGCCGGAGCGCAGGGCGTTTTGATCAGAAAAAGTGAAAATTACAGCAGGATTCATCAGACGCCTCCATCCTATAAGTTATGACATATTATAATACAAATCGCCATATGTTTCAATGCTTGTTTTTTTTAGAAAAGCTGTTATAATAGGTTTTACTCGGATTTTAACGAAACGCGACGATGGGGAGGAAGCTATGAAACCAAACGTTGTGTTCATTACATCGGATCAGCAGCGGCGCGATAGCCTGGGCATTTACGGCTGCCGCTATGTCAGTACCCCCAATCTGGATCGCCTGGGCAGCCAGGCTACCGTGTACGAGCATTGCTACTGCAACGCCCCCGTATGTACTCCCAGCCGCGCCTGCATGATGACGGGCAAAACCATGCCCGGCCACGGCGTGTATAACCTGTTTGATATTTTGCCGGAAAACGAAAAGATGCTGCCCTATTATCTGCACGAGCAGGGCTACGAAACGGCGCTGGTGGGCAAGCTGCACGTCAGCGGTACGGAGTATGAGGTAAACAAGCGCAACCCCGGCGACGGCTTTGATATTTATGATCTGGCGCACGAGCCCAGCATTTACACCGAGGCTCCCTACAACGCCTATGCCCGCTGGCTGCTGGAAAACTATCCCGACGAGTGGCGCGCCATCCGCGCCCAGGGCCGCAAGCGCAAGCACCGCAGCGCCGAAACGCATTTTTCCACCTGGGTCAGCCAGCGCTCGGCTGAGGTGATCCGCAGCCGCGATAAATCCAAGCCCCTGTATCTGCAGGTGGGCTACTTTGATCCCCACAATCCTTACGATCATTATCCGCTGGAAAGCGAGCAGCTGCTGCATCCGGAGTACTATCCGGAGGTTATCCCGGACGACGTTTCCGCCATGCCCGAGGCCCTGCAGCTGGAGGCGCACTACCACTGCCCCGCCACTCTGGGCGCGACGGGCGACACCAACCGCAAGATCCGCACGGGCTACTTTGCCGGCGTGTCCTTCCTGGATCAGCAGATCGAAAAGATATTCCAGGCGCTCAAGGACGAAGGCATCTTTGACAACACGCTGATTATCTATACCTCCGATCACGGCGATATGCTGGGCGACCACGGCCTGTATTCCAAGGGCGCGATGTTCTATGAGCAGGGCGTCAACGTGCCTCTGATCGTCAAGTTCCCCCATCAGACGCAGGGCTGCCGCAGTGAGGATCTGGTGATGCTGGAGGATATGTTCTCCACCATTTATACCGCCGCGGGCGGCGACGCCAGCTTCCGCCCCGAAAGCCTGCCGCTGCAGGGCGAAAAGAAGCACGAGTTTGCCATGACCGAATATCGCGGCTGCGGCAAGTTCGATCTGATGGGCTTCCCGCACATCCTGCACGCCACCATGATCCGTACGGCGGAATGGAAGCTGAACCTGTATCACGATACCTGCGACGGCCAGCTCTTCCACCTGACCGAGGATCCGCAGGAAAAGAACAACCTCTACCACGATCCTGCCTGCGCGGGCAAGATCATGGAGCTGATGCAGATGTATCTGCGCTACGATACGGAGCGCGATTACAACTATAACGCGGAGCGCGGCGGCCGCTCGGGCATTCCCGGCTTTGCCAAGGCCATCTGCGAAATCAAGCTCTGATAGAAAACCGGAAAGAAAACCTGGAGGCACAATATGTCAGTTCGCAGCAAAAAGAAGGAAGCGTCCTTTGATGTAATCGTCGTGGGCGGCGGCATGACGGGCATGTGCGCGGCCATTGCCAGCGCGCGCCACGGCGCGAAAACCGCCCTGGTGCAGGAGCGGCCTGTATTTGGCGGCAACGCCAGCAGCGAAATCCGCATGCATATCTGCGGCGCGTCGGCCAACATGGTCAAGCCCAATGCCGAGGAAACCGGCATCCTGCGCGAGATCCTGCTGGAGAACAAGCGCGTAAACGATTATTACAACTATTCCGTGTGGGATCGCGTGCTGTTCACCGCTATCCGCGAGCAGGAAAACCTGTCGATGTTCCTCAATACCACCATGCATGATGCGGACACTGAGGGGCATCGCATCACGGCCATTCACTGCTATCAGATGACCACTGAGATCGAGTGGACGCTGCGCGCGCCGGTGTTCTGCGACTGCACGGGCAACGGCACGCTGGGCTTCATGGCCGGCATGCCCTTCCGCACCGGCAGCGAGGGCAAGGCGGAGTATCATGAGCCGCACGCGCCCGAGCAGCCTGATCAGCACCGCATGGGCAATACCCTGCTGTTCAAGGCCGTGGATCGCGGCCATCCGGTGGAGTTTGTGCCGCCCAAGGGCAGCTATACCTTCACGGAGGAGCAGCTGCGCTACCGCAAGCATGCCGATGCGAAGCCGCTCTTTGGCGTGCTGGAGGCGGAAAACAAGGCCGATCCGATCCTGGACAACGTGGACAACACCACCAAGGATATGGTGTTTGACGCCTATTGCCTGGATTACGGCTATTGGTGGATTGAACTGACCGGCGAAAAGGCCGACATCATCGAGGAATATGAGGACATCCGCGACGAATTGATCAAGTGCGTGTACGGCGTGTGGGATCACATCAAAAACGGCGGCGATCACGGCGCGCAGAACTTTGATCTGGAATGGGTGGGCATGCTGCCCGGCGTGCGCGAAAGCCGCCGTATGGAGGGCGAGTACATGCTCAATGAGAACGATCTGCTGGAAAACCGCGTGTTTGACGATGCGGTGGCCTATGGCGGCTGGCCGGTGGATAACCATGTGGAGCACGGCCTGCTGGACTTTGACAAGATGCCCAGCGAAATTTACGCCTTCAACGGCCTGTACACCATTCCCTATCGTTCCTATGTGGCCAAGGATATGGACAACCTGTTCATCGGCGGCCGCAGCATGGGCGCAAGCAAGCTGGCCATGGCCTCCAGCCGCGTGATGGGTACCTGCGCCGTGGGCGGCCAGGCGGTGGGCACCGCCGCCGCGCTGTGCAAAAAGTACGGCTGCACACCCCATGAAGTGGAAGCCCATATGAAGGAACTGCAGCAGATGCTGCTCAAGGACGACTGCTACATTCCGGGCTACAGGAACGAAGATCCCGCAGATCTGGCCCGCGCGGCGCAGGTATCCGCCGGCAGCGAAAAGCAGCCCGCGGCCAATGTGATTAACGGTGTGGCCCGCACGGTGGGCAGAAACGAAAACTGTTGGCAGTCCGACGGCCTGGCGGGCGATAACGGCGTGCTGTCTCTTAAGTGGGATGCGCCCCATACCCTGCGGCAGGTGCGCCTGACCTTTGACCCCAACCTGTGCTCCTCCATCAAGATCACCCTGTCCTCCAAGCGCATTGCCGAGCAGGTGCCCGGCGTGCCGCCCGAGCTGGTGCGCGATTATGATGTGGAGCTGCTCAGGGATGGCCAGGTGTTGGCCTCCCGCAGCGTACGCGGCAACTATCAGCGCCTGAACGTGCTGAACTTTGAGGCCTGCGACTGCGACGAGGTGCGCCTGCATGTGCTGGCGACCAACGGCATTGCCGACGCGCGCGTATACGAGGTGCGCGCCTATGAGCAGGCGGACTGATCGTCGTTGACAGACGGCGCATGGTATGCTGTATTGGCAATAGAAAATCGCTTTGGAAGCGGGAAAGGGGACGCACGATGGGCTGGAGGCTGATGCATGTTCGCCTGCAAAAGGGCAATGTATGCGCGCCTTCGGGAGAAGTGCGCCCTTTTTGCCCCTTCCTGCCGGTATAAACGCAGGAAATCCTGCAAAAATGCCACTTCTCCCTTTCGTTGCAGCAATACATGAAAGGGAGCTTTTTTATGCCTGAAATTCCTATGCCCGCGCAGATTCGCCGCCTGTATCTGCATACCGGGCTGAACGCCGTGCAGCTGGCTTCAGCCTCCTGGGTGGCGCTGCTGGCGGCGCGCGGCTATTCTCTGGTGGAAATCGGCCTGGCCGAGAGCGCGTTTCACTTGACGAGCCTGTTGCTTGAAATTCCCTCCGGGGTGATGTCGGATGTATTCGGCCGCAAGCGCATCCTGCTGCTGAGCCAGGCATGCAGCCTGATTTCGGCGCTGCTGATGCTGCTGAGCCGCTCGCTGCCCGAAATCATGATCGCCATGGTGTTCTGTGCCCTGGGATACAATTTTGCCTCTGGCACGCGCGAAGCGTTGGCCTATGACAGCCTGGAAGCGGCCGGGCGCGCGGCCGAATATGATCGCTATGCGGCTGCGGATATGGGGATTTACCGCGTGGCCAATGCCTGCGCGACGCTGGGGGCGGGGCTGGCGCTGACTCTGGGCTATCGGCGCGCCTATGCTTCGGATATTTTGCTGGGGCTTCTTGCGTTTGCCGTCACGCTGCGGCTGCGCGTTGCTGCGGCGCAGCAGGTGCAGCCGCCTGCTTGCCGGCGCATGACGGCCTGTCTTCGCGAGAGCATGCGCTTCCTTAGCCAAAGCAGGCAGGCGCTGCGGCTGATTGGCGTCAATGCGATTGTGGGCGCGGGGGCGACGCTGCTGCGATTTTTTCTTCAGGCTCGGCTGACGCAATACGGCATGCCGGATGCGCTGCTTGGCCCGGCGCTGTTTATCATGGGTATGGGCGGGGCACTGGGCGCGCGCTGCGCTGCCTGGCTGCGTGGTTGGCCTTATCGCCGCGTATGGCGGCTGACGGCGCTGACAACGCTTGCTTGCCTGCTGCTGTCGCTGCGCCATGCGCTGTGGCTGATGTGTCTGTGCGGCTTTGCAGCGGCGGTGATGGACGACTGGCTGGAGGTGCGCACGGACGCGGCGATTAACGCGCTGGTGCCCTCCGCCCAGCGCGCTACGCTGATATCGGTTTCATCCCTGTGCTTTTCGGCAGTGATGCTGATTCTGTCGCCCCTGATGGGCAAGCTGTTTTCTGTCTTATAACTTATATAAATGCGCAAACGAAAACCCCTCCGGACATAATGTCCGGAGGGGTAACATTTGTCAGGCGGTGCTTTTCAGCGGCCTGCGATTAATACATGCCGCCGCCCATGCCGGGGTTCGCGGGAGCGGCCGGTTCGGGCTGGGGAATATCGGTCACCAGGGACTCGGTGGTCAGCACCATCGCGGCCACGCTGGAGGCGTTCTGCAGGGCACTGCGGGTTACCTTGGTAGGATCGATGATGCCGCGCTCGAACATGTCTACATACTCGCCCTTGAGCGCATCATAGCCATAATCGGGCTTGTTGCGGCGGCGGATATTCTCGATGATCACGCTGCCGTCGATGCCGGCGTTGCGGGCGATCTGGCGCATGGGCTCTTCCATGGCGGCCAGGATGATCTGCACGCCCGTGCGGGCGTCGCCGGTGTAGTTGGTTACGATCTTCTGCACGCGCTTCATCGCGGCCAGCAGGGCCACGCCGCCGCCGGGCACGATGCCCTCTTCAACAGCCGCGCGGGTAGCGGCCAGCGCGTCTTCGATGCGCAGCTTGCGCTCCTTCATTTCGATTTCGGTGGCCGCGCCTACCTGGATGACGGCTACGCCGCCGGCCAGCTTGGCCAGGCGCTCCTGCAGCTTCTCACGATCGTAATCCGAGGTGGTCTCGGCGATCTGCGCGCGGATCTGGGCCACACGGGCTTCGATATCGCACTTTTCGCCAGCGCCCTCAACGATGGTGGTGTTGTCCTTATCCACCTTGACCAGGCGCGCCTGACCCAGCATATCCATGGTGGCGTCCTTGAGCTCCAGGCCGATTTCGCCGCTGATAACCTGACCGCCGGTCAGCACGGCGATATCGCGCAGCATTTCCTTGCGGCGATCGCCAAAGCCAGGAGCCTTGACGGCCACGCAGGTGAAGGTGCCGCGGATCTTGTTGACAACCAGGGTAGCCAGGGCTTCGCCCTCAACGTCCTCGGCGATGATCAGCAGCTTCTTGCCCTGCTGCACAACCTGCTCCAGCACGGGCAGGATCTCCTGAATGTTGGAGATTTTCTTATCGGTGATCAGGATATAGGGGTTATCCAGCACGGCTTCCATCTTGTCGGGATCGGTGACCATGTAGGCGGAAGCGTAGCCGCGGTCAAACTGCATGCCCTCGGTGGTGGTCAGCTCGGTCTTCATGGTCTTGGATTCCTCAACCGTGATAACACCGTCCTTGCCCACGATTTCCATTGCGTCGGAAATCAGCTTGCCGATGGTTTCATCGCCCGCAGAGATGGAGGCGACCTGCGCGATGGCCTGCTTGCCGTTGATGGGGCGGCTCAGCTCGGTCAGGGCGGAGACGGCCTCGGCTGTGGCGGCCTCGATGCCGCGGCGCAGCACCATGGGGTTGGCGCCGGCGGCCAGGTTCTTCATGCCCTCGCGCACGATGGCCTGCGCCAGCAGGGTGGCGGTGGTGGTGCCGTCGCCGGCCACGTCGTTGGTCTTGGTGGCGACTTCCTTGATCAGCTGCGCGCCCATGTTTTCAAAGGGGTCTTCCAGCTCCACTTCCTTGGCGATGGTTACGCCGTCGTTGGTGATGAGGGGAGCGCCGTACTTCTTATCCAGCACAACGTTGCGGCCCTTGGGGCCCAGGGTGATCTTTACGGTATCGGCCAGGGTGTTCAGACCCTTTTCAAGCGCGCGGCGCGCGTCCTCGCCAAATTTAATCTGCTTAGCCATAACAATAAACTCCTTTTTTAATCAGATAGATGATGGTGGATAAAGGCTTATTCGACCACGGCCAGGATATCGTTCTGACGAACGATGATGACTTCCTGCCCGTCCAGCTTGACCTCGGTGCCGGCGTACTTGGAGTAGATTACCTTCTGGCCTACGGACACCTGCATTTTGACTTCCTTACCGTCTACCATGCCGCCGGGGCCGACAGCCAGCACTTCGGCCATCTGGGGCTTTTCCTTGGCGGCGGCGGTCAGGATGATGCCGCTCTTGGTGGTTTCTTCGGCTTCTACGTTTTTGATGACCACGCGGTCACCCAAAGGTTTAATGGTCATGAGTTTTGATCCTCCTATAAAATATTCAGTGCAGTCGGGCTGTTAGCAATCGCACTAATCGAGTGCTAACGCCTTACGCATATAGTTTATCGCAAACCGGCGATATATGCAATACCTTTTTTAGAAAAATTTTTGAATATTTTGCCCCCGAAGCGGGAAAACGGGCGGGCCTGACGCAAATCGTGTTTTTTTGCCCGGCGGCTGACGCGGCGGGGCGTTGTGTGTTATACTAATCGCGTTCTGTTTATTGGAGGTTGCTTGCATGGCTTATCCCTTGCTTCTTGACTGGTATGACGCAAACCGTCGGGTGCTGCCCTTTCGCGGCACACGCGATCCCTATGCTGTGTGGATTTCCGAGATTATGCTGCAGCAAACGCGCACAGATACGGTGAGCGGCTATTACACGCGCTTTTTGAACCGCTTTCCCGATATCGCAGCGCTGGCGCAGGCCGACGAGCAGGAGGTGCTCAAGTATTGGGAAGGGCTGGGGTATTATTCCCGCGCGCGCAACCTGCACAAGGCCGCGCAGATTATGCAGCAGGAGTACGGCGGCCGCTTTCCTGCCGCCTATGAGGGCATCCGCGCCCTGCCTGGCGTGGGGGATTACACGGCGGCGGCGGTGGCCAGCATCGCCTATCGCCTGCCCTATCCGGCTATTGACGGCAATCTCACCCGCGTGCTGGCGCGCGTTCATGGCGTGCGGGAGGATGTTGATCGTCCCAGCGTCAAACGCCTGATCCGCGAGCTGGGAGAACGGGAGATTGATCGTGAGCGGCCGGGAGATTGGAATCAGGCGCTGATGGACCTGGGTGCGACGATCTGCGTGCCCGGTACGCCGGACTGCGCGCGCTGCCCGCTGCAGACGCAGTGCGATACTTATGCCCAGGGCGACGCCGATCAGCTGCCCATCCGCGCGGCGGCCAGGCCGCCCGTGCCGGTAGATGTGGGCGTTGGGCTGGTAATTGCCGACGGCCGGGTGCTGACGATCAAGCGCGACGCGGCGCTGCTGAAGGGGCTGTGGGTGTTTTTGCTCAGCGAGGGCGACAGCACGCCCGAGGGCATGGCCAGAAGGCTGGAGGCGCTGGGCATGCAGGCAAATCGCATCACCCCGCTGGGCGAGGCGCGGCATGTGTTTACCCACCGCATCTGGAACATGCAGCTTTACCGCGTTGACCTGTCCGCTGTGCCCAAACGCATGATCGGCCAGTGGGCCGACGCGCAGACGCTGACCGAGCTGCCTCTGCCCACCGCCATGAAGGCCGCGCGCCGGGCGGCAATGGATATATTATTGAAAGAATAATAACGCAGGGAGAAACCGATGAACCGGATTCAGACATTTCTGAAACGTAAAAACGTGCTGTTTTCCGCCAAACGCTACGGCGTGGACGCGATGGGCGCGATGGCGCAGGGGCTGTTTGCCTCGCTTTTGATCGGCACGATTATCAAAACCCTGGGGCAGCAGCTGGGCGCGCAGTTTCTGGTTGACGCGGGCAATTTTGCCCAGCAGGTGGCCGGCCCCGCCATGGCGGTATCCATCGGCGCGGCGCTCAGCGCCCCGCAGCTGGTGCTCTACAGCCTGATCGCCGTGGGCATGGCGGCCAACAGTCTGGGCGGCGCGGGCGGCCCGCTGGCGGTTTATATCATTACCATTGTTGCGGCGGAGTGCGGAAAGCTTGTCAGCCGCGAAACCAAGGTGGATATCCTGGTTACGCCTGCCGTGACCATCCTGACGGGCTGCGGCCTGGCCGTGCTGTGCGCGCCCGCCATTGGCGCGGCGGCCAGCGCCGTGGGCGATTTGATCAAGTGGGCCACAAACCTGCAGCCCTTCCTGATGGGCATGCTGGTGTCTGTGGCCGTGGGCATGGCGCTGACGCTGCCCATTTCCAGCGCGGCGATCTGCGCGGCGCTGTCGCTGACGGGCCTGGCGGGCGGCGCGGCTGTGGCTGGCTGCTGCGCGCAGATGGTGGGCTTTGCCGTCATTTCCTATCGGGATAACGGCGCGGGCGGGCTGATCAGCCAGGGCTTGGGCACCTCCATGCTGCAGATGCCCAACATCCTGCGCAACCCGCGCATCTGGATTGCGCCTACGCTGGCCTCCGCCGTGACGGGGCCGCTGGCTACCTGCCTGTTCCATCTGGAAATGAACGGCCCTGCCGTATCCAGCGGTATGGGCACCTGCGGGCTGGTGGGGCAGATCGGCGTATATACCGGGTGGCTGAACGATATTGCCGCCGGTACGCGCGCGGCCATCCTGCCCATGGACTGGCTTGGACTTGCGCTGATCTGCTTTGTGCTGCCTGCGGCGCTCAGCTGGAGCTTTTGCTGGGCTTTGCGCCGGATGGGCTGGGTGAAGCCCGGCGATATGAAGCTGGGCGAATAAAAACGCCCGGAATGACGAGGGCTGCGCGGCGATGATAAAAGGCTTCCCGAATATGGGAAGCCTTTTGAAATGAATATGTAATCTGCCGCTTATTCCGCCGCCGTGCTTTGCAGCGCCGGGTCGTCCGACAGGCGGGGCTTGGCGATCAGGATGGGCGAGGGCTTTAGGCAGGCGGTATCGGCCATCAGGCGGAACAGGCGCAGCGTCAGCTCCTGCGTCAGGGACGCATAGGCAGGATCGCCGATCAGGTTATCGCACTCTGCGGGGTCTTCCGTCAGGTGGAACAGCAGATAGGGCTGGCCGGATTTGTTGACCACCATCTTCCATTCGCTGTCCATATACATCAGCTCGCCCGCGTATTCCGACAGGATGCTGTCGTGCACGCTTTGAACCTCGCCGTCCAGGATGGGGCACAGGGAGCGGCCAAACTGAATGTAATCCAGCTCCGCCCCGGCCAGCTCGGCCAGGGTGGGGCCGATATCCAGCAGGCTGACCAGCGCGTCGCTGACGCGGCCGCCCTGCCGGGCGGTATCGGGCGTGCGGATGATCAGCGGAATATTGAGCACCGGGCGGAAGAAATTGCGCTTGTTTACATAGCCGTGATCGCCGTTGAGCTCGCCGTGATCGGAGGTAAAGAGCACAACGGTGTTATCCCACTCGCCGCGCGCGCGGATGGTATCCAGAATTTCGCCGATTTTCTCATCGATTAGCGTGCAGCCGCCCGCGTAATTGGCGCGGATCTCGCGGGCTGTCTGCGCGTCGCACTGCAGCTGCGGCTTGCGGCGGCGCGCATCGTGCTCGCCCTGGGGACGATCGGGGCAGCGATCCTGCACGGGAGGCAGGGGCGCGGGCATATCCTCGGGCTTATACAGGCTGGCGTAGGGCTCGGGCGTATCCCAGGGCTCGTGCGGGCCGCCGAAGCTGACATGGCAGAACCACGGCCGGTCGCCCTGATAATTCTGCAGGTATTCGCGCCCGCGGTCGCCTACATAAACGTCGTAATAGCTGTCCAGCGGCAGGGGCGAGGGCGCGGCGTGCGGCGTTTTGCCGCGGCGCTCCATATCCCGGCGATAGTCTTCCAGCAGGCCGCGGCGCGCCAGATATTCGCTGTAATGCGTGCGGGAAAAGGCGGTGGAGTGCGGCCCGGCGGTCTCGTCTACCGTTTCAAAGCCATAGCCCTTGACCAGGTATTCGCGGGAAATCATATCGCCCTCATTGGTGTGCAGGTGCAGCTTGCCAAAGACCGAGGCGGCATAGCCCTGGGCGGCGATGGCGCGCGTCCAAAGGTTGGCCTCGGGGGAAAGCGCGCAGGCAGCGTTATCCCACGCGCCGGTGGTGTGGGGATATTTGCCCGTCATCATGCTGATGCGCGCAGGCACGCACAGGGGAGCGACGGTGGAGCAGTTGGAAAAGCGCACGCCCTCGCGCGCCAGCGCGTCCAGATTGGGCGTAGCGCCCGGCCCGCCCGCGCAGGAGAGCGCGTCTGCACGGAACTGATCGGTCATGATCCATAGAATATTCGGCTTGCTCATCGGTATTCTCCATTTCTGCAGGCTGGGAATGAAAACAAAAAGCATTTTCCATTATAGCCGAAAAGAAACGGAGCTGTCCAGCAAAAACGAGACGTTTTTATGCAAAGGCAATTCCAGTGCTCCAAACAATAAAAAACCCCCGCTGGGCGTTTTGACCCGGCGGGGACGGTTTGACCGTGGATTATTCGGCGGTGGGGCGGGTGATGTCCTTGCCGAAGTATTTGATGGAGATGCGGCTCAGCTCGCCCTCCGCGTCCAGCTCGGCGATGGCCTGGTTGATCGCGGCCAGCAGGGCGGCGCTGTCCTCGCCCTTGCGCACGGGGATGGATACGCGGGAGGCTTCCTCGGTCAGGGCGACCACCTTGAGGTTTGCATCGGGATGAGCGGTCAGATAATCATAATAGGAAACCTCGGCGTTGAGCGTCGCGTCCGAGCGGCCGGAGAGCACCATCTGGATGGTCTGATCCAGCGTGTCCACGCCTACGGCCGTCGCACCGTAGCTTTCGGCCAGGGTCATGTAGGTGCTGGCAATGGAGTTGGCTGTGCGTTTGCCCTTGAGATCCTCAAAGCTGTGGATGCTCTCGTTGTCGCCGCGCACGATCAGCGCGGTGCGGATATAGCCGTAGGGCGTGGTAAAATCGTACTTCTGGGAGCGCTCGTCGGTTACTTCAACGCCGTTTGCAGCGATATCATAGCGCTTGGAGTCCAGACCGGCGAAGATGCCGTCCCATTCGGTCTCGGCAAATCTGGCGGTCACGCCCAGCTTGGCGGCGATGGCCTGCGCCACCTCTACGTCAAAGCCCATCAGCGCGCCGGTTTCGTCATGATAGGTCCAGGGCGCCCACGCGCCCTCGGTGGCCACTACGATTTCGCCCTTGGACTGGATATCGGAGAGCTGATCGGCCAGCGCGGGGCAGGCAAAAAGCGACAGGGCCAGGAGCAGTGCAAGCAGTTTACGCATGTTGGTTTTCCTCACTTTCTTGACAATTGAGTGTATCGCCGTCGAGCATGCGCAGGAACGCGCGCGTGCGGGCCTGCTGCGGATGCCCGAAGAACGCATGGGAGGGGCCTTCCTCAACCACTACGCCGTTTTCCATAAAGATCACCTTGCTGGACACGTTGCGGGCGAAGCCCATTTCGTGTGTGACCACCAGCATCGTCATGCCCTCCCGCGCCAGATCGCGCATCACGGAAAGCACCTCGCCGGTCAGCTCGGGATCCAGCGCGGAGGTTGGCTCGTCAAAATAGATAATCTCAGGGTCGGACGCCAGCGCGCGGGCGATGGCTACGCGCTGCTGCTGGCCGCCCGACAGCTCGGAGGGGTAGGCGTCCGCGCGGTCGGCCAGGCCCACCTTGCCCAGCATTTTCAGCGCGATATCCCGCGCCTGCGTCTTGGGCATTTTCCGGGCGATTACCAGCCCTTCCATGATGTTTTCCAGCGCCGTCTTGTTCAGGAACAGGTTGTAGCTCTGAAAAACAAAGGCTGTTTTGCGCCGCAGCCGGGCGATATCGCGCCGGTTCATGCGGCTCAGGTCAAAGCGCTCGCCGTCGAAGGTCATCTCGCCCCCGTCGGCCGATTCCAGAAAATTCAGGCAGCGCAGCAGCGTCGTCTTGCCCGAGCCGCTCGGCCCCAGGATGGCCACCACGTCGCCGGTGCGCACCTCCAGGCTTACATCACGCAGCACCTGCTGCTCGCCGAAGGACTTGCGCACACCGCGCACGCACAGCAGCGGGTCACGCCTTGCGTTTTCCATAAGAGGAGAGCCTCCTTTCGCCCGCGCGCTGCACAAAGGTGAGCACGGTGGAGAAAATCAGGTAGATCACCGCCACCTCGCAGTACAGCGGCAGCATTTCGTATGTGCGCGCGGCGATGCGCTGCGTGGCCATAAACATCTCCATCACCGTGATGTTGGCCGCCAGCGACGTGTCCTTTACCAGCGAGATCAGCGAGTTGGACAGCGGGGGAAAGGCCGTCCGCAGCGCCTGCGGCAGCACAATGCGCCGGATGATCTGCAGATAGCTCATGCCCACGCAGCAGCCGGCCTCCATCTGGCCCACGGGTACGGCTTCCAGCGCGGCGCGCATGGTCTCGGCACAGTATGCGCCCTCGTTGATGGCAAACACGATCACCGCCGCCGGGAAGGGATCCAGGATGATCCCCACATCCGGCAATCCGTAAAACACCACAAACAGCTGCACCAGCAGCGGCGTGCCGCGGATTACCCAGATGTAAAACCGTGCGATCTGCCGCAGCACCTTGATGTTGGCAAACTGCACCAGCGCCGTAATGATGGCAATGATCATGCCCAGCGTGAAGGAAATCACCGTCAGCGGGATGGTCATCGTCAGGCCCGGCAGCAGGATTTTGCCGAAGGAATCGATCAGCAATTGAATCACGCGGTTATTCATCCGGCTCCTCCTTGGACGTATGGCAGCAGGGCGCGGCGCCTGCCGTCCAGCGGGCAGGGTTGCTGTCGTCCGCCACGCGCCCGGCCAGAATATCCTCGTAGTGCCGCACCTTATGCTCCATATAGGATACCGTGGTTTTGGCCTCCTCCAATCGCTTGTAGGCGTCCTCCCGCGCTTCCAGCACAATCTGATAGCGTGCGCGCAGGTTATCGCCGTTTTCCTCCTGGCGGCACAGCTGGCAATACTGCAGTATCTGCTCCATCGAGAACCCGCATACCCGCAGGCATTTGATGGCGCGCAGCCAGTTGACGGACTCCTCCGTGAACACCCGGTGATTGCAGCAATCGCGCTCGCAGGGCAGCAGGCCCAAGTCGGTATAGTATCGCAGCGTGTGCTCCGTCACCTCAAACATTTCAGCCATTTGGCTGATTGTATAGCCCATAAGCCCTCCGATTTGCGTTTTTCAATGGAAGTTTGCTTCGTGCAGCTCGAACTTCGCGTTACTCGAAGCGAGCCTGGACAGGATACCATACTTTCCCGCAAAAATCAACCTGGGAACAAAGAAAATACGATAGAAAAAGAGAGCGGCAGCGGCCGGATCCTGTGCTGAAGACTGAAAATGTGAACAATTTATGAACATTAGCACTCACCTATTGACAGTGCTGATAACGCGAGTATAATAGGGCCTGTGCTTAGGAAAGAGGCCCGAAGGGGCCAAAGAAAAGCCTGAGCATGCCCGGTAAGCGGCGCAGGACGAGTGTCAGGCGCAAAGGCCCGCCGGGGATCCGCAAGGATACTGAAAGGAAGTATGTTTTATGTTGCCTATGGTTTTCAGTGAGAATCTGTTTGACGATCTGTTTAACGATACCTTTGCCCGCGGCATGTGGAACACCAACAAGGAGCTCTACGGCAAGAACGCTTCCCGTCTGATGAAGACCGATGTGCATGAGACTGAGGACAGCTACGAGCTGGCCATCGATCTGCCCGGCTTCAAGAAGGAAGAAATCAATGTGGACCTGAAGGACGGCTATCTGACCATCAGCGCCACCAAGTCCCTGGATAAGGACGAGGAAGATAAGAAGCAGCGCCGCGTCATCCGTCAGGAGCGCTATGTGGGCACCAGCCAGCGCACCTTCTACGTGGGCGATGTGAAGGCTGAGGACGTCAAGTGCAAGTACGAAGCCGGCGTGCTGATGATCGAGGTGCCCAAGAAGGATGTGAAGAAGATCGAAGGCCCCCATACCATCGCCATCGAGTAAAGGCGAAGCGCCTCAAACAAAGCTCAAACAAAAAGAAACAGCAATCACCTCATCCGGACGGCTAGGAGCCGCCCGGATTTTTGTTTAACTGATTCTTTGACGGGTAGTAATTGCCGGACGGATGTGTTATAATGTATCTGTAAAGGATTACGCAAAGGGAGGCGACGCGCCCTTGATTAAGCAGATTTCCGTTTTTGTGGATAACACGCCGGGCAGCCTGGCGCAGTTTACGCGCATGCTGGGGGAAAAGCAGATCGATATGATTTCGCTGTCCATCGCCGATACGGCCAATTTCGGCATCCTGCGCGGCCTTGTGCGCAATCCCGAGCAGGCGGCCATGCAGATCAGCGCCGCGGGCTACACCGCCTGCGTCAGCGATGTGCTGGCTGTGGAGGTGCCTGATCGTCCCGGCGGGCTGAGCGAGGTGCTGCAGAAGCTCTCTGAAAACGGCGTGGGCATCGAATACCTGTACAGCTTTATGCGCGCGGCCGGCCGCCAGGCGCTGATTATCCTGCGTCCGGATGATGAGGAGCGCGCCCGGCAGACGTTGTCCGCCTGCGGCGTGCGGATGCTGACGCAGGAAGAGGTAGAAAGCCTGTGATTAGCGCTTATCCCGATAGCCGCGGCACCTGCGTGCGCGTGGATCTGCATGCGATTGCCCACAACGTGCGCGCCATCAGGCGCGAGCTGGGCGAAAATGTGCAATTGATGGCCGTTGTCAAGGCCAACGCCTATGGCCATGGGCTGATTCCCGTGGCGCAGACGGCGCTGCAGAACGGCGCGTCCTGCCTGGCGGTCGCCATGCCTGAAGAAGGGCGGCGGCTGCGCGAGGCGGGCGTGCAGGCCCCCATCCTGGTGCTGGGCAATGCGACGGCTGCGGGCGCGGAGATTTCCGTGCGCGAGGGCCTGATGCAGACGGTGTTCGATCCTGCCGGGGTGCGCTGCCTGCAAAACGCCTGCGCGCGGCAGAATCAGCCCGTTCAGGTACACCTGAAGCTGGATACCGGCATGGGGCGCATCGGCGCGCGCGATGAAAACGAGGTACGCGCCGCGCTGGCCGCGCTGGCGGATGCGCCGCTGGTTCGCCTGACGGGCGCGTTTACGCACTTTGCCGATGCGGATAACCCGGACGACAGCTTTTCGCGCGAGCAGTTTGCGCACTTTATGCGCTTGACCGAAATGCTGCCTGCGGGGCTTACCCTGCACGCTGCGGCCAGCGATGCGTCGCTGCGCTTTCCCTGGGCGCGGCTGAGCATGGTGCGCGAGGGCATCGCCATCTACGGCTGCCCGGCTGCCGATTACGGGCTGCATCTGCGCCCGGCCATGCAGTTTGAAACGCGCGTCAGCTATGTCAAAGCCGTTGTCCCCGGCGATACGGTGGGCTATGGGCGCGCGTTCCTGGCGGATCGTCCGCTGCGCGTGGCCACGCTGCCGGTGGGCTATGGCGATGGGTATCCCCGCGCCTGCTCGGGCCGCGCAAGCGTGCTGCTGCATGGGCAGCTGTGCCCGGTGCTGGGCCGCGTGTGCATGGATCAGATGATGGTGGACGTAAGCCATGTGCCCGCCGCCGCCGCAGGCGATACCGCCGTGCTCATGGGCAGTCAGCAGGGGGCGAGCATCACCCCGCAGCAGCTGGCCGAATGGGCGGGCACCATATGCTATGAGATCATGCTGTCGCCGCACGCGCGCGTGCCGGTGATTTATGAAGATGAAGAAACAAAGGGGAAAAACGCCAATGCAGAGTAACGCCAAGAACAACAAAAAAGGCCCGCAGCCGGTATACAAGCCCTATCTGCGCGGCCGCGCTTTCAGCAAAACCGCCGTCAAGCGCTGCTGGCGCATCCTGGGCTACACGCTGATTTTTACCGTCCTTTACGTCATCGTGGGCAGCGCGCTGGCCTTTGATAATACCGCTCTGCGCGTGATATGCAACGGCGTGATTCTGCTGATGGTGATGGGCCTGATGTATAATGACGGCGCGCGCATGGGCGAAAGCGATACGGCCTTTGCTGAGATCGCCATGAACCGCAAAAACGAGGGCAAAAACGTGCCAGACAGCGAACTGAACCGGTGCTTCCATCCCCTCAAGGGCTTTGTGACCGCCGCGTGCGGCGCTGCGCCCGTGTTTATCATCGCGCTGATTTACGCCTTTATGGCGCAGAAGCAAACCTACTCCCTGGGCGTGCTGCCCTCCTGGGTATCCGCATATGAGGAGCATGCCGATATCGGCGCGGCACTGGCCTATTATCAGCAGACCAGCGCCGTGCAGCTGGCGGATATCCTGCGCGTGGCCGTGCGGCTGATTCTGTTCCCGTTTGTCAATATTGCGGGCAGCGGCAACGCGGACGCGCTGCTGCTGGTGGATCGGCTGTCGCCCCTGCTTTGCCTGCTTACCCCTGCCTGCTACGGCCTGGGCTATCTGCGCGGTCCGCAGCTGCGCGCGCTGGTGCACGGAAATATCCGCCAGAACAAGCGCAAGCATAACGCCAAGGAGCGCAAGGCACGCGAGCAGCGCGCCAAGCAGATGGAGCAAAAGAACAAAAAGAAGGAATTGATCTGACCGCCCATGCGTATTATTGCCGGTGAAATGCGCTCGCGCACCATTCTGGCCCCCAAGGGCACGGATACGCGCCCCACGCTGGATCGCACGCGCGAATCGCTGTTTAATATCATCGCCGCCTGGTGCCCGGACGCGCGGGTGCTGGATCTGTACGCGGGCAGCGGCGCGCTGGCGCTGGAGGCTGTCAGCCGCGGCGCGCAAAGCGCCGTGCTGTGCGACAGCTCCCGCGAGGCGGCGCGGGTGATCAGGGCCAATATCGAGTCCCTGCGCCTGCAGGATCGCGCGCGGCTGCTGCCCATGATGGACAGCCAGGCGCTGGCCCTGCTTGAGCGCGAGGGCGCGCGGTTCGATCTGGTGTTTCTGGATCCGCCCTATCGGCTGGATACCGCCCCGGCCTGCGCGCAGATGCGCAGCGCGGGCGTGCTGGAGCCCGGCGCGCTGGTGGTGATCGAGCATGCCGCCGCTGTGCAGCCCAATCCTGGGCCGGGCTACCGTATGACCGATCAGCGCAAATACCGCGATACCATGATTACATTCTATCGATACGAGGAGCAACAAGATGGCGGGACTGTGGATATTTCCGGGCAGCTTTGACCCGGCCACGCGCGGGCATGAGGATCTGATCCGCCGCGCCGCCGCGCTGTGCGATCACCTGGTGGTCGCCGTGCTGATCAACCCGGATAAAAAGGGCTTTCTGCCGCTGAAAAAGCGGCTGGAGCTGCTGGAGCGCATCTGCGCGGACATTGATAACGCCAGTGTGGAATCCTATAACGGTCTGCTGGCCGATTATGTGCGCATCAAGCAGGCGGACGCCGTGGTGCGCGGCGTGCGCTCGGCGGCTGAAATGGAAACTGAGCTGCCCTGGGCGGCCTTCAACCGCGTGCTGTACCCGGCCTTTGAGGCGGTATATCTGCCTGCCCGGCCCGAGCTGCGGGACGTAAGCAGCAGCATGGTGCGCCAGCTGGCGGCCTTCGGCGGGGATATCGCCCCGTTTGTGCCCGAGTGCAATGTGGAGCTGATCAAAAACTACCTTACGCATCGCGTATAAAAGAACGGAGGGAAAAATCATGGCGGAAATGCAAGTGTTCACCGTAATCAGCGAAATCAACAATCTGATGGAAACCAGCCGCAAGGTGCCCCTGAGCAGCCTGATCATGCTGGATAAGCAGCGCATGGATCGCCTGCTGGACCGGCTGAGCGACAGCCTGGATCCCGATCTGGAAAAGGCGGAAAAGCTGCTGGCGCGCGAGCGCGAGCTGCTGGACGAGGTGGAGCGCCGCGCGCGTGAAACCAACGAAAAGGCCACCCGCGAGGCCAACGATATGACGGCCAAGGCCAAGGCCAGCGCCGACGAGACCGTGCGCAGCGCCAAGGCCAGCGCCGATGAAACCGTGCGCCAGGCCACTGAGCACGCCAATCAGCTGGTCGCCGGCGCGCAGGAGCACGCCAACCGCCTGGTCAGCGTGGCGCAGACCCAGGCCGCGCAGCTGGTGGAGGAAAGCGAGATTACTCAGCGCGCCCAGGCACGCGCGGCGGAAATCACCGAGGCTGCGCAGCAGGAATGCGCGCGTCTGCGCCAGGAAACGCTGGCCAGCCTGTCCCAGCTGCTGGAGCACGCCGATATCGGCATGAGCGCGCAGCTGGACGCGCTGCGCACCATGCGTCAGCAGCTGGGCGCGAGCTTCCCCCAGCAGACCGGCGCGGATTATAACCCCGCCGCCTATCCGGATAACAACGGCTACGGCGAGTAAAACGCGCGGCGGCGCCGCAAAAGCTTGCCCGGCGCACGATTCACAGCAAAAAATGCTTGACACTGCGCGCGTTCGTTAGTATAATAAAAAGGCTGTTTGCGGCGGCTTGCCGCAAAGAGATAAGGTCATGATAAGCGCGACTTTCTCGCGTAACGTCATAAAAAGGAGAGAAGAAACATGTTCCGTACGTATCAGCCCAAAAAGCGCCAGCGCAGCAAGGTGCATGGTTTCCGTGCCCGCATGTCCACCAAGAACGGCCGCCGCGTTCTCGCCGCCCGCCGTCGTCGTGGCCGCAAGGAACTGACCGTGTAATCCTCTGGTCACGCTTTTGGGCGTGATCGACCGACGAAGCATGGCTCAACCCGCCCCGGTGCCTGCCATCGTGCATCTCCGGGGCGGGTTTTCCATACCGTTTGATAAGGGCAGGCATTGCTGTGCAGAAAGCGTACCGCATCCGCAAGAACGGACAGTTTCATTATGTTTTCCGCAAAGGCAAAAGCATGGGCACCCATCTTTTGTCTTTGGTTTACGTGCGCGCAGGCAAGCTGCAGGTGGGCTTTGCGGTAAACAAAAAGGTGGGACACGCCGTTGTGCGCAACCGCGTAAAACGCAGGCTGCGCGAGTGCTTCCGCCAGCAGATTCCTTCCCTTAAAAACGGCTTCTATGTGTTTGTGGCCCGTCCGGAGGCCGCGAACGCTACCTACCGGCAGCTGGAACAGGCGATGCGCAGCCTGCTGAAAAGGCATGGGCTGTATCGTGATGCGTAATGCACGGGACTGGGGTGAGCAGCAGTGATGAAGCGAGCCATGCTTGCATCCTTGCGCTTCTATAAGCGGCATATCAGTCCGCTCCTGCCGCCCGCGTGCAAATATACGCCCACCTGTTCCGAATATGCCATGCAGGCCGTGGAGCGCTACGGCGCGGCCTACGGCGGATACCTGGCGGCCAGGCGGCTGCTGCGCTGCCACCCCTTTGCCAAGGGGGGCTATGATCCCGTTCCCGAGCGAGTGGATACCATCATCAGGAAGGACGAGAATTAATCGATGAGCACGTTTTTTGTAACCGTCTGGCTGCGCGAGATCCTGCAGTGGATCTACGGGCTGGTCAATAACTATGGCATTGCCGTCATTATCTTTACCGTGCTGATCCGCACGGTGCTGACCCCGTTTGAAGTAAAATCCCGCAAGGGCATGCGCAAAATGAGCGAGATTCAGCCCAAGCTCAATAAGCTGCAGCAAAAGTACGGCGATGATAAGCAGCGCCTGCAGCAAAAACAGGCTGAATTGATGAAGAAGGAACACTACAACCCCATGAGCGGCTGTCTGCCCATGCTGCTGCAGTGGCCCATCCTGTTCTGCATGTTCTACGCCATGCGCGATATCGCCAACATGGAATTGATCAAGCAGGCCTTCGCCTTCCTGCAGGGCGAAACCCCGGTGTACGAGGGCTTCCTGTGGATCAAGAACGTGTTTATGGCCGACTCCCCCTTCAAGACCATCGCGCCCGATGCCAGCGCCATGATCAGCATCGGCAATAAAACCTGGGCGCATATGCTGCAAACCGTGTCCGAGGCCGATCTGGCCACGATGCTGCAGCACATCCGCGCGGCCGTGCCTGCGGCGGCGGAGCTGAGCGTTTCCGAAATCTTCGATTTTACCAGCAACGCAACGCTGCAGACCACCATCAACACCTACCTGCTGCCCACCATGCAGCAGATGCCCACCTACATTGCCCAGACGGCCGCCGTGCCCGGCTGGAAGAATGTGAGCGTCCTGCTCTTCTCCTTCACCCTCTATAAGGATTTCAACGGCCTGCTGATTCTGCCCGTCCTGTCGGGCGTGACCCAGTGGCTGATGACCAAGCTGAATCCCGCCATGCAGGATCAGGCCAATCAGCAGCAGAACAATCAGCAGAACGGCAGCATGAACGCCTTTATGAAGTACTTCTTCCCGATCTTCTCGGTATTCATCTGCCTGAGCAGCAACGCCGGCTTCGCCCTGTACTGGGTAACCATCAACATGTTTGCCACCGCGCAGTCGATTTGGATCAACAGGTATCTGGAAAAGAAGGACGCAAGGGAAAAAGCGCTGACCGAGGGAGAGGGGAACGTTAAATAATGAGCAAATCCTATGAAGCTACCGGCAAAACCCGTGAAGAAGCAATTGACGCCGGCCTGGAAGCCCTGGGCCTGACGATTGGCGAAGTAAACGTAGACGTAGTGGAAGAAGGCAGCAAGGGCCTGTTCGGCCTGTTCGGCAGCCGTCCCTGGCGCGTGCGCCTGACCGTGATTGAGCAAAGCAGCGTGCTGGATACCCATTCGCTGTTTGCCGATTCCCTGGAGGAAAAGAAGCCTGCCCCCAAAAAGCAGCCTGCCCGCAAGCCCCAGGCGGAAGCGCCTGCCAAGCCCGCGCAGGAAAAGCCTGCTCAGCCCAAGCCTGTTGAAAAGAAGCCTGCCGCCACCAAGAAGGCTGCTGAAAAGCCTGCGCAGGACGATGCGCCCAAGGCTGAACAGTCCGAAGCGCCCAAGAAGCCTGCCCGCAAGCCTGTCGAAAGGAAGCCCCGTCCGCAGCAGCCTCAGGAGCCCAAGAAGCCCGTGGAGCCTGCCGAGCAGGCCGATCCTGAAACGGCTGCCGGCCGCGCGCAGACCTTCCTGCAGGAGCTGACCCAGCTGATGGGCGTGCAGGTGTCCGTGGCCGTCAATACCGATGAAGAGGGCAATGTGCGCGTCAATATGATGGGCGACGAGCAGGGCGTGCTGATTGGCCGCCGCGGCGAGACCCTGGATGCGCTGCAGTACCTGACCAGCCTGCAGGTGAACAAGGGCCGCGGCGAATACACCCGCGTCACCTTGGATACCGAGGGCTATCGCGCCCGCCGCGAGGAGGCGCTGATCCGCCTGGCCAACCGCATGGCCAACCGTGCTGTCAAGACGGGCCGCCGCGTATCGCTGGAGCCCATGAATCCCTATGAGCGCCGCATCCTGCACTCTGCCCTGCAGGGCAACGATGCTGTGACCACCCATTCTGAGGGCGAGGAACCCAACCGCCATGTGGTGATCACCGTCAATAAGCCCCAGCGTCCCAAGAAGGCCGCCGCCCCCAAGGCGCAGCCTGCCGAGGAAGTCAAGGCCGAAATCCCTGTGGCAGAAGAAACTGCTGCCGAAGCGGCGCCTGTGGAAGCTCCCGTGCAGGAGAGCCAGCCCGAAGCTTAATCCATCATAAAACAGACCGCCGTCCATCGCATTGCTGCGAAGGACGGCGGTTTTTCTTTATCCTTTTTACTTTACGCTGAAGCTGTACACCGTCTGCGTCTCGTAGGGCGTGTTGGCGAGCAGCACAACGCTGGGGAAAGCGGCGTGGTGGATTGCGTCGGGATGATGCTGGGTTTCCAGTGCCAGGCCAGCATGGCAGCCATAATGCGCGCCCTGGTGACCGGCAAAATCCATGTGCTGGCCGGAGTAAACCTGCACGCAGGGCTCGGTGGAGCACAGGTGCATCACGCGGCCGCTCTGCGGATCATACAGCGAGCCGAAGCAGCGCATGCCGCTGCCCGACACGGCAAAGTTGAAATCATAGCCGTTTTTCGCTGCCATCATGGGATACTCGCTGCTGCGGGCAAAGCCCTCGCCCAGGCGCAGCCCGGTTCTGAAATCCACCGGCAGGCCGTCCACGGGCAGCTCGCGGCCGGTAGGAATCAGCGCGTCGTCCGTCTCGGTAATGAAAGGCGCGTTCAGCGTCAGAACCTGCTGCTCAATATTGCCATGACCGGCCAGATTGAAATAGGAATGGTTGGTCAGGCTGCACAGGGTATCCTGGTCGCTCACGGCGCTGTAGCAAATGCTCAGGTCGTTTTCGTGCGACCAGCCAATGCTTACCGTCACCTGCAGCGTGCCGGGAAAGCCCTCCTCGCCGTCTGCGCTGGTATAGGTAAAGGTGACAATATCGGCCGCCTCGCCCTCGTGCGGCTCGGCATGCCAAAGCTGGCGGTCAAAGCCGTTGTGCCCGCCGTGCAGGCAGTTGGGGCCTTCGTTTGCATCCACATGATAGTCCTTGCCGTTCAGGGTAAAGGCGGAGCCGGCGATGCGGTTGCCTACGCGGCCAATGGTCGCGCCGATATAGTTATCCTGGCGGATATAATCGGCGACGCTGTCAAAGCCCAGCGCCACATCGGCCAGGCTGCCCGCGCGGTCAGGCACGCGCACGGCCACGATGCGCGCGCCGTAGTCGGTCAGGCACAGCTGCGCGCCGGAGGGATTGGTCAGGGAAAAAAGCGCGGCGGCACGGCCGTCAGGCAGCGTGCCAAAGGAAGAAACCGTAATGCTCATGTGTATACCTCCTGATAGGGGATGAATAGAATGTGCATGGATTGCGCAGGCTATAAACATCAATTGCGGGAGGCAAAAGAATGGAAGCCAAGCTGCGCAAATCCCTGGTACCGGTTCTGGTGGCGCTGATGCTGATGATGCTGTGCTGCGAGCGTCTGCCGCGCGCGCAGCAGACGATTGCTGAGGATATCCTGCTGGGGCAGCGGGATGGCTATGCGCTGTATGCGCTGGCCGACGCTCCGCAGGGCGAGGAGCGAGCTTTTGACAGCGATACGCTGTATCAGGGCGAGCTTCTGTATGTGTCGCCCGGCCATCCGCTGGATTCCCAGCGCACACGCCAGCAGGCGCGCAATGTGCGGCACATGGTGGGACTGTATATCCCTGCGGCTGAGACCGTGACGCTGTCGGAGGCGGCCATCTACGCCCTGTGCGAGCTGGCGGAGGATAATCCGCTGCTGAGCACCTGGATTACCGAGGGCATGCGTTCGCCCGAGGCGCAGCGCCTGCTGCAGAGCCAGACCTTTGAAGGCTACCGTGCCACGATGCCGCTGGCGCAGGCCATGAGCCGGGCCATCGCCGATGTGCCCGACGGCGGCTGCAGCGAGCATCAGCTGGCCGCGTGCTTTGACGTGCGCCTGGGCGGTCAGATGGACTGGTCGCAGTCCGATCCGCTGCTGCGCACGGAGGATGGCCGCTGGCTGGCGCAGAACGCCTGGCGCTACGGCATCATCCGCCGCTATCCGCCTGATCAGCCCGAGGCAGCCGGGTGGGACAGCGAGCGGCTGCACTTCCGCTATGTAGGCAAGGCGCACGCGGCGGCCATGCATGCGGCGGGTTATTGTCTGGAGGAATACCTGCAGGCCCTGCACCGCTATGGCGCGCTGCGGCTGGACGGCCCGCAGGGGGAACCATGCTATATCCTGTGCGCCCAGATGATGCAAAACGGCGCGGCGTTCGTGCTGCCAGAGGGGTACGAAGCCGCGCCGAGCGCTGATAATCTGGGGTATGCCGTGTGCGTGCTGACGGGGGATCAGGCTTCAGAGGACTGATTCAGCCGGGCCACCAGCGCGTCGTAATCCTCCGTCTGCGCAAGCAGCTCGGCCATGCGCTGCTGCGCCTGAAGCAGATCGTCCTGGGCGATGGCGATGCGCAGGGCAGCGGCGGCCTTCCGGGCGTCCTCGCTCTGCATAAGGTCCGCCTTGCGGGTGAGGCTGCGGCGCAGATTGATCGTGCCGTCGGCGTTCAGATACAGCTCCATATTGGCCGTGCCGCGGAATTCATCGGCAATGGCCGCGTCCAGCGGGCTGCCGGTATCGGCGGTCAGTACGGCGATGATGGTCAGGCTGCCGCCCTCGCGCAGGGCGCGGGCCGCGCCGAAGAGATGGCGGGGCTTGGCCAGCGCGTTGGCAGCCAGGCCGCCGGGCAGCATGCGCGCCGCTTGCGGCGCGCTTTCATTATAGGCGCGGCACAGGTTGGTCAGGTTGTCGATCAGGACGATCACGTCCTTTTTCTGCTCGGCCAGGCGCATGGCGCGCTCCAGCACCATTTCAGCGCAGCGGGTCTGGCTGTCCAGCGGCTCGTCAAAGCCCACGGCTACCACCTCGCCCGGCAGCTGCGCGCGGTCGGCGGTGATATCCTCCGGGCGCTCGCCCAGCAGCAGCGTCATCATCGGCATGCGGGGATGCTGCGCGCGGATGGCCGACGCGATGGACTGCATCAGCTCCGTCTTGCCGCTGTGCGGGGGCGCGACGATCAGCGCGCGCTGGCCAAGGCCGATGGGGCACAGCAGATCCATCGTGCGCAGCAGGCCGTTTTTTGCATTCTTTTTGGAAAGCAGCAGCTGCTTGGTGGGATAGGTAGCCGTCAGCGCGTCGAAAGCAGGGCGCTCGGCGGTGTCGTCCGGATCGATGCCGTTGATCTCGGTGATGTACAAGAGCGCGCCGAAGCGATCGTTTTCGCGCTGCGGGCGCACCTTGCCGGTGATAAAATCGCCGTTGCGCAGGCGGAAGCGGCGAATCTGCGCGTTGGATACGTAGATATCCCCGCGGCCGGGCAGGTAGTTCTGCACGCGCAGGAAGCCGTAGCCCTCGGGATGGATTTCCAGGATGCCGCTGCCGTCGGTGGCTTCGCCGGCGCCCAGCATATCGGGAAGACCTGCGGGCGCAGCGGGATCGCGCGGAGGTACGGGCGTGCGCGCGCGGTAATCATTGCCGTAGGCGGGCTGGTTATACGCGGGCTGATTATTATAGGCAGGCTGGCCGTAGGCGGGGCGCTGATCCTGCGGGGTGTACTGCGGCTGGGGGCGAGCGTCGCCGCGATAGCCGGGCGCGGGCGCGTCGGGGGCGGAAGCGTCCGTCTGGGCGGCCTCAGGGCCAAAGCGCGAAACCGTAGGCGCTGGACGCTGCATCGTCCGCTGCTGGCCATAGGGCGCGGCGGTGGAATGCTGCTGCGTAAAGCCCGCGCCGGCGCGCTGGGTGAAGGTGCTGTTATTCTGCTGCTGATAATTGCGGGGATTATGCCAGGCGCGCACACCCTCCAGGGAGAACACCGGCTTGTTGGTGCCGGGGATGTTGCCGCGGTTGACCGTAGGCTGGCCGGGATTGGCGGCCTGCGGCGCAGACTGTGCGGGACGCGGCGCGGGGCGCGCGGACGGGGGGATGGGAGCGGGGCTGCCCATGGGATTGCGGCTGAAGGGCACGTTGGGCGTGAGTACCGGGGTGTCGTCGTCATCGGATACGATGGAGGCCACGCGGCGGATAATGGGCGTGGCGGGCTGCTCCGCCTCGGCGGCGGGTGCTTCTTCCTCGGGCTTGACCAGGGCGGCGCAAAGGCGCTCCACAATGCCTTGCTTGGAAATGCCTGCGCTGAGGGTAACGCCGTTTTCACGGGCAACCTTGCGCAGTTCAACCACGGTCATGGCTTCAAAGCCTTCCTTGCTATACAATGTGTGTTCCTCCTTGAGTTCCTGACAATAATAAAATATGTTCAAGCGTCTTCAGCGGGACGAAGCAGCACCAGCACGTCGCGGTTGACGGCCTGCTCGACCCAGTGTTCAAAGCTGTCGTACAGCGGCGCGCCGGCAATTTCAAAGCCGGCCTTCTGCGCGATATCGGCAAAGCGGTCGCGCCGCAGGGTATAGGTGTTAAAGGCGACGGCGGCCGCGCAGCCGGGCAGCAGCGCCTGATACCAGGCGGGCAGGGCGCGCTCCAATAATTGCTCCAGCGAGCTTACGCGGCGATCCTCCGTGGGGGCGTGCTGCACGCCGTAGGGCAGATCGGCCGCCAGGGCGTGCACGCGCTGCCTGCGCAATAGCTGCCCGCACTGGGAGGTATCGGCCTGGATCATCGTCAGCGTCAGCGCGCCTGTATCGGTCTGTACGGTAAACTGCGTGCCGGGGGCGTTTTTACCGCCCGGCAGGGTCATGCCCGCGCGGGTCATGCTGTGCTTGACGCGGTGATACTGCAGCCACTTCTGCGTGAAGGCGACGCCCTCGCTCAGCTCCCGGCGGGATTCCTCCACGCCCACGGCGTGCATGCCGCGCGTCAGCGCGCAGTACAGCGTGGTGCCGCGGCCGCAGATGGGATCCAGCACCCTGGGGTGCGGCTGCTGCCATACCCCGCCGGCGGACAGGGCCAGGTTGATCAGCAGGTGGGTAAAGGCCGCGTTGGTTTTGCCCTTGTATTTGAGAATTTCGGGCATATCGCCGGGCAGGCAGGGAATGGCCGGCGGCTCGAGCGGCAGCAAAAGCTCGCCTTCCAGTGCGGCGGTCATATACAGGGCGGAATGCCCGTGCACAAACGCCGCCTGCGCGGGGGTGAGGGGATCGGCCTCAAAGCATAAAAACGGCGCGCCGCCCAGCGTGCGTGAGGTAATCTGCGCGTCAACCCCGCATGCGGAAAGCATGCAGGCCAATTCCTTTTGTGACAGTGAGATCAAAGAATCCTGATAGCGGGCGTTGGCATGTGAGCGTAATTGATAGGCGTATCGCATGAGTTCCCTTCCTATGCATAAATCTGCCTTAATCTCAGTATATCATGTTTGAACCCCGGAATCAAGAGAAAGGCAAAAAATTGGGCCGTTTCGAGCAAACAATCGCCCCCTTTTTGCGCAGAATGAATGAGCAGGCATATTGTATGGCGGCTTTGAATACGATGAATGCAGAAACGGAGGGAGCAGGAAATGAGTGTGCGCATGAAAAAGGAGCTTATTGAGGGCGGCATGCAGCTGCGGGCCGCGCCTCAGCAATTTGCCGTGGAGGCCGAGGCGGCGCTGCCCGGCGGGCTGCGGGATGAGGTGCGTCTGTTTTATACCGAGGCGCAGGCCGAGCCTGCCCAGGCCGAGGCCGTGGGCAGCCGGCTGACGGTCAGCGGCAGGGTGAATTTTCGCGCCCTGTACGCCCAGGGGGATCTGACGCGCGTGCGCTGCGCCGAGGGCAGCGGCGATTTTTCCCGCGTCCTGACCATCGCGCCCGGCGAGGGCAGCGCGGCCTATACGCCCCATTGCGAGATTACCAGCGCGACCGCGCGGGTGTTCAACGGGCGCTTGCTGCTGCGCGCGGAGATGAACGTGACGGCGCAGGCGGACGCGGCGCGTCAGGTGAACGCGGTGACGCAGGTGGAGGAGGACGGCGCGCAGGTGCTGTCCCAAACGCTGGAGCTGCAGCAGTGCGTGGGCGGAGGCGAGAGCAGCGGGCTGATACGCGGCGAGTTTGAGCTGGCCCCGGCCCTGCAGGCAGAGGAAGCCCTGCTTGCGGGCGCGGATGCGCGGGTGGAGGATATCATTGGCGGCGCGGACGGCCGTGCGACGGTGACGGGCACGATTGATCTGACGGTGTGCCATGCCTCGCGCATGCCGGGACGGCCGCTGGTATATACCCAGCACAGCATGCCCTTTGAGCAGACGGTGACGCTCAGCGGCGAGATGGGCGACGCGCTGTCGGCCAGCGCGCAGGCGACGGACGCCGCTGTGGCCCTGGAAGGCAAGGAGGACGAGCGCATCCTGCGTGCCGAGGTAAGCCTGAAGGTGGGCGTGCAGGCTTTGCGTGAGCAGCGGCAGAGCGTGGTGGCCGATGTGTTTGCCAGCACGGGTGATCAGCTGATTCCCTCCGGTGAGCGCGTGACCTATCGCAGCGCCTCTGTCAATGAGCAAACGGCCGAAAGCGGGCGGCTGCAGCTGATCCTGCCCGAGGGCACGCCGCGCATCAAAACCGTGCTGGCGGCCTTTGTGCAGCCTGTGCTGGTGGGGGCAAGCGCCCAGGGCGGCAAGCTCAACGCCGATATGCTGCTGCGCGCCACGCTGATCTATATGACCGAGGACAGCGGCATTCCCGTGGCCTATACGGCTGAGGAGCCCGCGCGCATGGCCTTTGCCGCCGACGCGCAGCCCGAGGATGTGCTGACGCTGTCCGCCCTGCGGGTGGAGCCCTCCGCCGTGGCCGGGGATCGGGCTGAAATCCGCTATGTGATTTCCCTGCGCGCGGAGGGCACGCGCTACGGGCAGGCGTTTGTTGTCACCGAGGTGGCGCAGGAGCCTGCCCCGGCGGCCGAAAGCGTGCTGGCGATGTACCGCACGCAGCCCGACGAGCGGCTTTGGGATGTGATGAAGCGCTATCGTCTGCCCCGCGAGAGCCTGCTGGCGCTCAATGAGCAGCTGACGGCGGACGAGGAGGAGACGCTGCCCGAGGGCACCTGCGTGATTGCCTACAAGCGATAAAACAGCAGCCCAAGCAGCAGCGCAAACAGACCGGCGGCAGCATGCAGCCGGTCTGCTTTGGGTATGCGCAGCAGCAGCGAGCCCTGCAGCAGCAGAGCTGTCAGGCGGATAAGCAGGCGCAGCGCCGCGGCCATCCAGGGCGGGATGGCAGGCAGCAGAGAGAAGATCAGCCTGGATCCTGCCAGGCTGACGCCAACGGCAATTCCTGCCGCGCACAGCGCGCGCCCGGCCGCATAGGCAAAGCCGCCGCGGGCCTTGCTCCAGCCCCTTTGCGGCGCGGCGCCCGCGCATAAAAGCGGCGTGCACAGGCATTGCGCCAGCACGCCCCACATTGCGCCGATCGCGGCCAACGGGCATGCGAAAGCGGCGCACAGCAGCGTGCGCCGCAGCATGCGGGCGGTGCGCTCCACCGCCTTAGCCCTTGTACAGGCTCATGCCGTCCGCCAGGGTATCCGCGTTGGTCTTGACGGTTGTATAGGGGCTGCCGGACTGCAGCATCTGATACAGCGAAGCAATCTCGCTGAAGGCCGTCGGATCATCCGTAACCGCTACGGACTGGATGGCCGGGTTGACGGCCTTGGCGCGGTCCAGCACCATGCCGCGGATGCGGTCGTCCAGTTCGCCCTGATAGGAGCTGTCATAGGTAACGCCCACCAGCGCCATGTTGCCAATGGCCACAGCTGTGGCGGTGTCGATCTCGGTCAGCTTTTCCACCGCGTCGCGCAGCTCCTTGGACGCGGTCAGCGCGTCGTCAGCGGTTGTAATCTGCTGCGCATCGCTGCCCAGCACGCCGTCCATGTTATTGGTGGCGGAGGGCATGTTGGTCACGTTCGGGCTGGTCATGGGGGTGGTCATGCCCACGCTGGGCGAGGGCTGGGTGTCCGCGTTGCTGGCGCAGCCGGTCAGCAGCAAGGTTAGCGTCAGGCAAAGCAGCGCAAGAAAAACCGTTCTTTTCAAAGAAAATCGCCTCCTCGCGCCTATTGTGCGCGGGGAGACGATTCTTTATCAAAGGAATTTTTTATTCGTTATAGAAGGTGTTTCCGCCGATAAACTCGCGCAGGATGGACAGCGGCGGGATTTCCTGCATCGCGTCGTCGGGCGCGGGCAAAAAGTAATTGAGGATCTTGATCAGCCGGTTGGCGCGGAAGTAATCTGGCTCGTCGGGCGTGATGCGCTGCAGCATATCGTAGGCATAGCGGCGCAGCACGGGCAATTCATAGTGCAGCGCGGTGTTGAACACGATGTCCGCCTGCTCCTGATAGGGGAAAATCCACTTTTCCTCGCCCCGGCGCACGCTGTCCCACATGGCCAGCGTCTTTTCCGGCGTGGTACCGCGGAACTGATAATCGCGCACGATGCGGCGCAGCAGCCGCGCGTCGGTGGTGCGGATGCGGTTATGATCGTCCAGATTCAGGCACGTCAGCTCCGACAGGTAGAACTTGCAGATTTCGCCCGGCTCAAAGCCCTTGTGCAGCTCGGGATTCAGACCGTGGATGCCCTCGATAATCAGCATCTGATCATGGCTGATGCGCAGCGGAATGGACTTTTCCTTGCGCATGCCGGTGGCAAAGTCATACTCGGGCAGCTGGGCGGTTTTGCCATCCAGCAGGTCGCGGATGCAGTGCCGGAACAGTTCGATATCCAGAGCGTACAGCGATTCCAGGTCGGGCTTGCCATGCTCGTCCAGGGGCACGTCCGGGCGGTTCAGATAGAAGTTATCCATCGAGATCAGCACCGGGCGCATGCCCAGCACGCGCAGGTGAATCTTGAGCCGGTTGGCCGTGGTGGTCTTGCCGCTGCTGGAGGGCCCGGCCAGGAAGATGGCGCGCGCGTCCATGCGCAGGATATCCTCGGCAATTTCGGCCAGGGATTTATCGTGCAGGGCCTCGTTTACGCGGATGAACTCGCGCAGCTGGCCATTGGCGATCAGGTCGTTCAGATCCGCCGCATTGCTGCACCCCAGAATCTGGCACCAGTAGTTGGATTCAAAGAAGGTGGACATGTGCTTGGGCCGGGAAACGTAGGGCGCGGGGCGGGTGGGATCGCTGGGCGCGGGCATTTGCAGGATGAGTCCCGGCGGATAATACCGCACGGCGAACACCGGCACGTTGCCCGTGCCGGGCAGCATGGCGCCGTAAAAATACTCGGCCAGGCCGCCGCACTCATAAATATTGAAGTAATCGTAGGGACGGTAGGACAGCAGCGCCGCCTTGTCCATCCAGCCGAGCTTGGTAAAATAATCAATGGCCTGCTGGCGCGACCAGCGGCTGCGCTTGAAGGGCAGGTTGGCGGCCACGATCTCGCGCATGGTATCCTCGATCAGCTTGGCGTCGCCCTGAACCACGCGGCGGCCGTTCAGCTGCAGATACATGCCAAAGCCGATGGAGTGCTCAATGCGCACGCGCACATCGGGATAGCAGCGGCGCACGGCCAGCAGCAGGATAAAGCGCAGCGAGCGCTCATAGATGCGGCGGCCTTCCTCATCCTGAAAGGTGATGGGGCGCAGCGTGGTATCCTGGGTCAGGCGGCTGCCCAGCTCCAGCACACGGCCTTCGCAGAAAGCGCCCAGGGGCTTATCGTGATCCTTGGGCAGCAGGCGGGCAAAGGCCTGCGCCACGGTGACGGGCTGGTCAAAGGTGATACGCTGCTGATTGCATTCGATGGTAGGCAATGCTTACGCCTCCTTTTCTGCCTCCTCGCGCGCCTGCTGGGCGGCGAGCTTGTTTTGCCACTGCAGGAGCTTGGTGGAAATATAGGCGGGGTTCTGCTCCTCGCTCAGGGCGCAGGTACGCACCATGACGCGGCGGTTGTTTTCGCCCTTCTGGAACTTGATGCGCACCATGAACAGGCCGTGATCCGCGCACACGCACAGCGCCTGCTGCGCGCCGTCGGACAATGCGACATAGCCGGCCTTCAGCTCCTGCCTGCGGCCGCACACCGGGCAGGGCGGGGTGATTGCGTGCTTGCCGCGCATGGCGTCCGACACGCGGCCCACGCGGATGGTATCGCACTTTTCCTGCCGGCGGGAGCGTTCCTCGTGGGTCAGCTTGCGCGCGGTCTGCGAAAAGCGCAGCACATCCTGCGGCTGCGGGCATTTTTGGAACACCAATGCGGTATAGTATGCGTCGTTGAGCGCGTTATGAAAGGGATGATCGGCCTCCGGCTCGATGCCAAAATGCTCCATGGCGGATTTCAGGCCCGCGCGGTTTTTGGTATCGCCGGTCAGCTCGCCATAGAGCCGCTGCAGGTCGTACATTTGCGGGAACGGCTCAGAATAGGCGAAGAAATCCAGGTTTTGCTGGAATACCGACACGTCGTCGCAGCCCCAGGTGAGCAGCGCGCAGTCCGTGCCGCACCAGGCATGGAAGCGCTGCGCGGCCTCGCAGAACTGCGGCGCGTCGCACAGCTGATCCTGGCTGATGCCGGTGATGCGTTTGATACGCGGATGGAGCTTGACATAGTGGGTGGGCTGAATCAGCTGGTTGAAGGTGTCGATGATCTCCAGCTGGTCGTTCAGCTTGATCGCGCCGATCTGAATCATTTCAAACAGCAGCTTGCCGCCCACGGATTTGTAGGCGGAGCTATTGTAGGAGAGCGGTTGGTTCCATTCCAGATCCAAGACAATGTAATCCATGCGAAGATGATCCTTCCGATGGTAGTTTTTGCAAGTGTGTAAAAGCACGAGGGGAACGTTGAGGGCTGTTTGCAAACGATGGGGAAGGAACGTTGAGGGCTGTTCGCCCTCAAGCTCCCAACCAGAGGCTATACCTCTGGACACCAGCCCGCAATGCTGGGGACAGCAGTCAAGCGGCGGGCTTCTGCGAGACACAAAAAGCAAGCCGAGGAGTGTGTATAGGCGGCAGCCCTGAGCGCAAAGCGCTCAGGCGCACGGGCAACATCGTTGCCCGTGGTGTTTTTCAGAATAATCGCAGTCGGGAAAACAAGTTTTCCCGCAGGCGATTGATTCTGAAAAACAGTAACCTGCCGCCGTAAAACAGCTCTCGTTTCCTATTGATTATCACGCGCAGGCAATTGCACGATATCCTTCACGCGGCATCGCGAACTGGGTGCAGGGACGATGTCCCTGCCCGCCGGAGGCCTTCCGTCCGTTCCCTTATTCCCGTTCGTATACTGCAGCGCTGTGCCCAGCCAGCGCGCCGGTGGAGAAAGCAATCTGCAGGTTGAAGCCGCCCGTGAAAGCGTCCACATCCATCATCTCGCCGGCAAAGAATAGCCCGTCTGCCTTTTTGCTCATCATGGTGGCAGGCACAATCTCGCGTACCGATACGCCGCCGCAGGTGACGATCGCCTCGTCCATGCCCCGCGTGCCGGTAACGGTCAAGGGCAGGGATTGCAGCGCGGATACGATCCGCGCGCGCTCAGCCGCCGTGATCTGCGCAGGCTGCCTGACGGCACTTACCCCGCATAGCGCAGGGAAAACCTCCGCCAGGCGCGCGGGCAAAAGCGCAGGCAGGATGTTCTGCAGCTGCTTGCGCGGCGCGGCGGCAAACTCGCGCAGCAGGCGTGCGTCCAGCTGCTCCGGGGTCAGCGCGGGTTTCAGGTTCAGCGTTACCTGTACCTGCGGCCAGTCCGCCGCGGCCAGCACGCTGGATAGCGTAAGCACCAGCGGCCCGGAAACGCCGAAATGCGTGAAGAGCATTTCGCCCATCTCGCAATATTTTATTTTACCATGAACGGCAGCCGAAAGGCAAATGTTTTTGAGCGAAAGCCCTTGTAACTGCTTCACCCAGGGCTCCTTGACCTCCAGGGGCACCAGCGATGGGCGCAGCGGCACGATGGTGTGCCCTGCTTCCTGCGCAAAGCGCAGCCCGTCGCCCGTGGAGCCGGTGACAGGATAGCTGACGCCGCCCGTGGCCAGCACAGCGCAGTCGCAGGGGATTACCCGCTCGCCCTGCGCGTCGCGCACGCGCACGCCCGTTACGCGGCCTTTTTCAATCACCAGCCCCAGCGCTTCCACCTGCAGCTTGAGCGCCTGTCCGCGCAGCGCGTTCAGAAACGCGCGCGATACGTCGCTGGCGTGATCGCTGACCGGGAAGACACGATTGCCGCGCTCCACCTTGGTCTCGCACCCCAGCTCGTTCATCAGCCGCTGCAGATCGTCGGGCGAAAGAAACCTGAGCGCTGAATAGAGAAAACGCGGGTTGCGCGGCACATTGCGCAGAAACTCCTCGGTATCGCAGGCGTTGCACAGATTGCAGCGGCCCTTGCCGGTGATGTACAGCTTTTTGCCGAACTTTTCGTTTTTATCAATCATCGTCACTGCCGCGCCGGCACGCGCAGCAAACAGCGCGGCAGAAAGCCCCGCCGCGCCGCCGCCGATGACCACTACATGCTTATTTTCCTTCATTCATATAGACGCTGTATGCGTCCCACACCTCTTCCAGCTGCTTGAAGCGGGCGTTGAGCGCCTCGCGGTTCTGAATGCCCAGCGCCACAATCAGCGCGTTGATCACGCTCATGGGCGCGGCCATGGAATCCACAAAGGAGGCCATGTCCGTGCGCATGGACAGGCAGATGTCCGCCACCTCGTGCAGCGGGCTCATGGGGCCGTCCGTCAGGCCGATTACCTGCGCGTGGCGCGAACGGGCAAAGCTCATGGCCTCGATGGTGCGGCTGGAATAGCGCGGGAAGCTGATGCCCAGCAGCACATCGCTGGCCTCGATGCGCGAAATAGCCTCAAACACATCCGTGCTTCCGGCGGCCACCACGCGCACATCGTCAAAGATATAGTGCAGATAGTATCCGGCAAACTGCGCCAGCGGCGCGGCTGAGCGCAGACCCAGAATGTAAATCCTGCGCGCGCCGGAGATGACCTGTACGGCCCGCAGGAAAGCGGCGTTGTCAATGCCGTCAATGGTGGAGCGGATGTTCTGCATGTCCGCCTTCAGGACGGTGGAGAGCACCTCCTCCTGGCTGATATCGGAGGACATTTCAAACCGCTGTGTGGCGGTCAGGCGATGGCGTACCAGCTCCTGCAGGGCCTGCTGAAGCTCGGGGTAGCCTTCGTAGCCCAGCGCCACGGCAAAGCGCACCACCGTGCTTTCGCTTACGTTTACCATTTCGCCAAGCTTGGCGGCGGTCATAAACACGGCCTTGTCATAATGCTGCAATATGTATTCAGCGATGCGGCGGTGGCTTTTGCTCAGGCGGCTGCCGCTGAGATTGAGCCGCTGAATCATATCCTGCGTATTTTGCATCACGTTACCTCATAAAAATAAAATTTTAGGGAAACGAACGACCTCATTATACAGCCGCACGGCTGCAAATGCAAGATCAGATGCATAAATCCTGCAATTTTGCGGCGCAGGCTGCGTTTCCATCGGTCAGTGTGCCCATAAAGGTGCAGGTGATGTGGCCCTCGTTCAGCAGCGCCATATCGGTGCCGGGCTTGTGCGGCTCAATCTTCAGCCCGCTCTCCAGCCAGAAGTATACGTCGCCATGGGGGCTGACGCGGCGCTCGTAGCTGTCCAGGTAATAGGCGTCGCTCAGCGGGGCGACACGCAGGGGTTTGAGCTGCTCCACCGGCAGGGCGGGGGCGTTCAGGTTGATCAGGCACAGGCGCGGCAGCGCGTCGCCCTGATAGCGCTCGGCAATACGCACGGCCAAGCGCGCCAGATGCAGCCGCATGGCCTCGTCCGCGTGCGGCATGATGGAAACAGCCATGGCGGGGATATTGAGCATCCGCGCCTCGCGCGCGGCGGATACCGTGCCGCTGTAGTATACGGCCGTGCCTGCGTTTTCGCCGTTGTTGATGCCTGAGAAGGCGAAATCAAAGGGCTTGTCGGTCAGCATCTGGGCAATGCGCACGCAGTCCGCCGGAGTGCCGGCCACGCTGTACGCCTTGGCGTTGTCACCCTCCCATGGCACCTCGCGCATCATCAGCGGCGCAAAGAGCGTGATGTGATGGCTGACGGCGCTCTGCTGCGTCTGCGGCGCGCAGACGACCACGCTGTGGCCGCGCTCCAGGATGGCCTGGCTGAGGGCGCGCAGGCCGACGGCCTGGATGCCGTCGTCATTGGCAAGTAAAAAATGCATGGCTGCTTCCTTTCAATGCTCAATTCGGTCAAATCAGGGGGATACGGCCTTATTATACTTGATTTTTCGCAATCCGGCAAGGCTGGAATGCGCGCCGCATATGTTGTTGCAAGGGGGAATGAGCATGGAATATGTGCGCCTGACGGGAGAGGGCGGGGCCTTTGGCTGGCAAAGCGCGCAGGACGGCGCGTGGCGGCTGACGCTGGGCGGCTGCGCGGCGGGCGAATGCCTGGTGATTGGCGAAGCGGGCACGAGGAGGATTACGCCGGACGCGGGCGGGGCTTTTCGCGGGGATACGGCATGCGGACGTGCGCTGTGCGTGGCGGCGCTTCCCGAGGGCGCGCTGCTTGCCTATGACGTACAGCGATTATCGCGGCAGGAGGCGCGCATCCTGTGCCGGGAGCGCACGCGCCCCGCTGTGTCCGTGAGGCAGGAGCAGCCGGAGGCCTCGCCTGAACCCGCGATGACTGAGCCTGTGCAAATAGAGGAAGAAGCGCTGCCTGAGATAGCGGAGCAGGAGGTGGAAACGGAAGCAAAGCCCGAAATCCACTATCGGGACGCGCCGCAAACGCCGCCGGTGGACGCCTTGCCTGCACTGGAATGGCCGGGCACGGCGCAGAAGCTGCGTCCGTATTTTGAAAAAAACCGCCCGCTGCGGCTGTTTGATTGGCCGCAGTGGCGGATGATACGCTGGCAGCATATGGGCGGCGCGCCCTGCTATGTGGGCGTGCGCGTGGGGGAACGGCGCGTAACGGCCGTGCTGTACGCCGTGCAGGCGCGCGGCGGCATGCTGCCGCCCAAGGGGCTGGCAGGCTATCGCTATCAGCGCGCGGCAGATGGGCAGGGCTATTGGACGCTGATTCAGGAGGTGTAGAGCCGCTCGCACACGCATACGGCCAGGCGGCACAGAAGCTCCGCATTGGTAGGCTTGCCGCGCTCGGGGCTGACGCTCAGCCCAAACAGCGCGCTTTGCGATTGCAGGCTGCCGCGCAGCCAGGTGCTTTCCACCGCGCTGCGGATGCGCCGTTCTACCGCGCCCTCGCTGCACTGCGCACGCTGCGCCAGCAGGGGGTAAAGCCAGCCCTGCGCCGGGGGCGCGGGCGGGGGAAAAGCGCTCAGCAGCGCCGCGCCATAGGCGATGGCGGCATAGCCGCGCAGGATGCGGGGCATGCCCAGGGCGTCCAATAGCTGCTCGGCGCAGGATAAGCGATCAGGCATGGACGGTGCGGTGAGCTGGCCATAGGGCAGGCGCATCACGCTGCGCACGCAGGCGGAAAGGTCTGAAACGCCGGGCAGATCGACCGGTGCGTCTGTATCAAAGCAGGCCAGCACGCGCGGCGGGCAGGCAGGATTGGCGCGCAGAATGGATTCGCACAGGGCGGCTGGATGACAGGCTGCGCTTTCCAGCACCAATACGTGCGGCTGCATGCGCGCGATACGCTCGGGCAGGCTGCGTTCGTCCGATACGATATCGCACACCGTTACGCCCGGAACGTCCAGCGCGCGCAGCGCGGCCATAGGCGCGGAGGAAAAGAGCATCACGCGGATATTAAAATCAAAGGCTGGGGCGGAAATTGTTTGCATGGGAAAAATCATCCTTATTGCATGACAGGAACATCGGAAAACAGGCAAAACAACAGATCACTGGATGGGCTTTTTCCGTTGGCGCTGTACATGCCGTGCGCATACCTGAATTCACGTCCTTCCACGCGGAAAATGCAGCAGGAATCACAGGCAAGATCAAGCGTGCTCAGTGCGCCGCCTTCAAAGGTGAGCGTAAGCAATCGTCTCCCAAAGGGGCATCCAGCCATCAGCGCGCCGACCTCCTGATGGGCGCTGAGCAGCGTGCGCAGTGTGGAAAGGCTAGCCTCATCGGTCAGCGTGCTGCGCTGCCATACGCCGGAGTCATCCAGCCAGCGCAGCTCCGCGCCCGTAATGGAGGGCAGCAGGGCGGGTGAAAAGGGCGTTTGCGGCGTATCCTGCGCGGCGATCCACAGCCGCACGCCGCCCTCGGCCAGCACGGTATAGCCGGCGGGCAGGCTGTCCAGCAGCGGCAGGCGCGCTCCCGCAGGCAGGCGCACACAGGGCGCGTCGTCGCCCTGCGCGGCAAAGGCGTCCGTGTCGGCTTCCAATACCAGATAGGACGGCCATTGCAGCACATCGTCTGCACATACCCAGCCCAGTCGCTGACCGGCTACATTGTAGTAATCCAATCGATCATTTTGCGCTTGAGCGGTATAGAATGCTTGGCCAGCGGGCAGATGGGCAAGCACCTGATTGCCGGAGAAGGAAGCGTACAGCGGCAGATTGTCCGTCAATACGACGGCCTCGTGGGCGCTGATGCCGATCCCGGCAAAGTCGGGATCCACCTCGGGGCTATGAAGAATTTCCGCATGGGCAGCGGAGAAGAGCAGCAGCATGGACAGGAACAGAGCGGCGATGGCCTTCACAGAAAACACCTCCTTGATGCAATTGCTGCCTTTATTATCCATGACCGGCCGCATGTTGTCAAGGAGGGGAGATTTTTCAAAAAATGATTTACATTTGCAATTTGTTCAAACACAGTTCATAAACGTTTGATATCATACAATCGTCGAAGGGAAAGCCGCCGGGCGACCGGCCGCCGGACCTTCTTTATATATGATATATAAACACACTGTCCCGTCCGGACGCGGCTGAAATAAGCGCCGCGCGAGGGCGGGACAGACAATTTTGGGGCTGTGCGAATGCGGCGCGATGTGCTATACTTACCCCCGTGGAGGAAATTGCGATGAATCAGAATGAAATTCGCGGAAATCTGGACACCGGGCTGCTCAAGATCATCGCCCTTGTGTGCATGATTATCGACCATGCGGGCGTGCGTCTGCTGGGCAATGCCACCGAGTGGCGCTTGATCGGGCGCATCGCCTTCCCACTGTATCTGTGGTGCATGGTGGTGGGCGCGTGCTGTACGCACAGCCCGGCCCGCTACGCGCTGCGGCTGCTGGCGGTGGGGCTGATATCGCAGCCCTGCTTTATGCTGGGGCTGAACCATGGCTGGAATCAATTGAACGTGTTTTTTACGCTTTTGCTGGGCTACCTGGGCATCTGGGGCATTCGGGAGAATCGCTGCGGCAGCCGTATCTGGGCGCCGCTGCTGGCGCTGGCTGTGCCCTGCTTTGTCAGCATGGATTACGGCTGGCGCGGGGTGCTGCTGGCCATGCTGCTGTATGCGGCGCGCAAGAATCGCGGCGCGGTTGCGGCGGTCATGGTGGCCTTCTGCCTGTTCTGGGGGCAGGGCACGCGCGCGGTGCAGGATGTATTTGGACTCAGCCTGCGCGGCGGGCTGTTTGAGCTGGAAATCGTCAAGAGCTTTTTGAAGCTGCAAACCCTGGCGCTGCTGGCCTTGCCGCTGATGCTGTGGCCGCGTACCAAGCGCACGCCCTTTCCCAAGGCTGTGGCCTATGCGGCTTATCCGGGGCATTTGCTGATCCTGTGGGGCATTCAGCTGGCGCTGGGCGTAACCACGCTGCAGGACAGCCTGCGGCTGCTTATTCCGTAGATGTTGGCTGAAACGCCCCAGCATGCCGCGCGGCGGCGCTCAACTGCGCGCGCACACGATCCAGATTTTTATGGCTGGGCGGCGGCAGCGGACGTAAAACGGGCGCGGGGGTGGGGGGCTCTGCCGGGCGCTGCTGGGTGCGCGGCGACTCCTTTTTGCTCTCTACGGCCTGAAAATCCAGCTGCTGGGCGCGAAACATGCGCCACTGCTCCTGCTGCTGGGAGAAGGACAGCTCTGAGAACGGCGATTTGCTGCGGTCGTTCTGACTCATGGCGATGGCTCCTTTCCTGCGGGTCTATCCCATGCTATGACGCATAAAACGCCCGCGTGCGTATGAAAAAAATTCCTCCTGCGCATCCTGTGCACGGGAGGAATTTTTGATATGCTGTATTATTTGCTGGAGCGTATCCGTGCCCGTCGTCGCAAGGCGGCCGCGCTGCGGGAAATCCGCCGCAACGGCTGGCGCTGCCCCTGGCTGGGGGATGGGCGCAGGCGGCTGCGGTGGCGCGCATAGGGCGTTACTTGATAAACAGATCGTCGCGCAGGCGATACAGCGTGCAGCCGTGCAGCTTAAAGCATATGGCGTCGATGAACCAATCGATGCTCTTGACGGCGTTGTACTGCATATAGCCGTAGTGATAGCCGTCGACGGTGTCGTTTTTCATGTTGCTGTCGGTCCAGTGCACCTCGTTTGTCGCGGAATCGTAATCCGCAATGAACAGCAGGCTGTGCGCGCCCTTGCCGTAATAGTAATCGCCCGTCATCTGGAAGAAATCGCCCGCCTGCACGCTTTCCAGCACGGCGCGGCACAGGGCGCGGTTTTCTTCCTTGGTCTTATCGTTATCATACTTGAACTGCCCGGCAATCTCAAAGGGACTGCCGTCGGCGGCGGTTTCAATGCGCCACTCGATGCCGTAATCGTAGGGGGCGCAGTTCTTTTTGGAGTTGTTCAGCGGCATATGCAGCGGCAGGTCGGGGTATTCCTTCATGGCGTAGGCGTCCTTGAAGGTATCGAACATGCGCTTGACAAAGTTCTTGCAGATGCCGCGATCCCAGTCCTCCTTGGCGGGGGCGTGGTAATAGTAGGGATCCTTATAGTTCTTGGCGGCCAGGGCAAACATATCCTGAAACAGCTTGTCGCGCGGGGACAGGACGCTGACCGTCTGCCGGCTTTCCATGGGATAGCCGAAAGCGTCCTGCTCGCCATAGCCCACCACCGTGACGGAAGCGCCGCTGGTGTACTGCGGGGTATCGAAGGTGTAATCCAGCTCCGCGCCGTCAATTGAGATGGTGGCGCTCTGGCCCTCGTAGGTCAGCGTAACCTCCATGCGCAGCATGTTTTTGCCGCTGGCCTGCACGCGCAGCTTGCCGCCCGCGTCATAGCTTTGCCCCGCCTTGGGCGAGGTGATGGTGACGTGTGGGGAGGGGACGATGGAATGATAGGAAAACTCCTCCTCAGCCTGCGCGCACAGGGGCAGGGCAAGCAAAAGGACAAGCAGAAGGATCAGCGCGCGTTTCAAGGGCAGGTACCTCGCTTTCGGCAGATAACGCCTTCATGTTATCCCAAATGCCGCGCAAAGTAAAGGCTTTGGGCAAAAATTTGCAATTGGCGCGTCAGCCCAGCAGCTTGCGCAGGTATTCGATGGCGTTTTCCAGGGCGGGCAGCGTTTCCTCGCGGCCCTCAAACTCTACCGACAGGCAGCCGTCGTAGCCCGCGTTCTGCAGGATGCGCACGCAGGCGCGCACGGGCACCACGCCGTGGCCCACCACCGTGCCGCGCAGATAATTGCCGCCGCGCGTGCCGAACCAGCCGCCGATGGGCGCGTCCTCCTGGCCGGATTTGTACAGAAAATCCTTCACATGCGCATGCACGGCATAGGGCGCGGCGACGCCCACGGCGTGGCGGGGTTCTTCATCGGCGCACAGAAAGTTGCCCATGTCCACCAGCCAGCCGTAGTTGGGGTGATCGACGGCGCGCATCAGGTATTCCACGCGGTCGCTGTCCTGCATGATGCGGCCATGGTTTTCGGTGCAGGTGCGGATGCCCAGCGACTGCGCGTAATCCGCCACCTGGCGAATGCCGGGCACTGCGCGGGCCACGCCCTCGCGCCAGTCGCGCAAATCGCCCAGGCTCCAGAAGGCGTCGTGCCGCAGCACCCTGGCGCCCAGCAGCGCGGCGATATCAACGCAGCGGCACACGCGGGCAGGCTCGTCCTCCGGCGCGCCGCCGCGGCCGTTGAGAAAGTCCGCCGCCACGGTATAGGCGGGGATGTCCAGCCCCAGCGCTTCGCAGTGCGCGCGCAGATGCCTGGCCAGGCTTTCCACATTGTCCTCGCCCGGGGCGAAGGCTAAATCGAGATCGATAAACTCAATGCCGTCGTAGCCCATATCGCGGGCATGCTGGCAGGCTTCAAAGTAGGTCATGCCGCGCTTGAGCAGCGCTTGGAAGCTGTAGCTGCTGACGCCGATTTTCATACGGATGCTCCTTTCAGATCAGGCGGCTGTATAAAAATACAGAAAAATTGCTGCGATCAGCACCATGATCAGGCCGATGACCAGCAAAAAGAACTGCGGCTTGCTGCGCTTTGCGGCCTGTTCGGCCTTATATTCGTAAAAATGCTTGTATTTGCGGCGGTGATGGAAGGGAACAAGCACGGCGAGATTCTTAAAGCCGTAGCTTAGAATATCGAAAAAACCCGTGGTGGATACCCAGATCATCGCGCCCAGGCCGGCAACCAGCATGCCCGACACGAAGAAGCCGTCGCACAGCGCAGCCAGGTTGGCGGACAGGGGCTGATCAAAGCTGAAGCCGCGAAGCTGCGCAAACAGCGCGGCCAGCAGCAGCGCGCAGGCCGTCGAGATCAGATATCGGCGGATGGGCTTTTTCTTTTCAGGGGCTTTTTTTTGTTCCATGGATTCATTTCCTCGGCTTAAAAATCCAGCCGCAGAAGGATGTTCTGCGGCTGATGATAAAGGATGCTTGCTTACAGGCCCAGCTCGCGGCGGTAGGCCACATACTCCGCGTCGTTGCAGTGGACAAAGTGGCCGGGCGCAACCTCGCGCAGCGAGGGCTGATCCGTGCCGTTGTAGTCGTGCGCGGACAGGGGATCATAGCGCATGCGGGTGCGCTTTTTCTCGCTGATGGGATCGGGCAGCGGGATGGCGGACAGCAGGCTCTTGGTGTAGGGGTGCAGGGGATGGGCAAACAGCTCGTCCGAGGAGGCCAGCTCCACCATCTTGCCAAAGTACATGACGCCGATACGATCGGAGAAATACTTGACGACCGACAGGTCGTGAGCGATGAACAGGATGGTCAGGCCCAGCTGCTCGCGCAGATCATTGAGCAGGTTGATCACCTGCGCCTGGATGGATACGTCCAGGGCGCTGACGGGCTCGTCGGCGATCAGCAGGTCGGGATGCATGATGACCGAACGGGCGATGCCGATGCGCTGCTTCTGGCCGCCGGAGAACTCATGCGGATAGCGGCCGGCATGCTCGCGGGTCAGGCCCACCAGCTCCAGAATTTCATAGACCTTCTGATCCAGGTATTCCTTATCGCGGATGCCGTTGATGATCAGACCCTCGGAGATGATTTCCTTCACCGTCATGCGGGGGTTCAGGGAGGCGACAGGATCCTGGAAGATCATCTGGATCTTGGTGATCAGCTTGGTCTTTTTAGCGATGCGCAGATCCTCGCGGTACTTCTTTTTCAGCGCTTCGGTCTCCTCGGGGGTCTTGGCCTTTTTCAGATTCTCGGCATACTCGGCGTTCAGCTGCGCGACCAGCGTTTCCACATACTGATGATCGGAGTGCTTGTGATCGTACTTGGCCAGGTGAATCTGATTCTTGTTTTCGGCGATGACTGCCTGCAGCTCGGCCTTGCGCTCGGGCGAGGCGGTTTTCATTTCAGCCTTGGCGGCCTTGATGGCCTCCACGTAGGAGCGGGTGCCCGCGCAGATGCGTTGACCCTCAAAATAGATGCTGCCCGAGGTGATATCGTAGATTTTGATGATGGAACGGCCGGTGGTGGTTTTGCCGCAGCCGGATTCGCCCACCAGGCCGAAGACCTCGCCGCGCTTGATATCAAAGCTGACGTCGTCTACCGCCTTGGTCGGGCCGAAATACTGGCACAGGTGCTCAACGCGCAGCAGGGTATCCTGCTGATTGATGGCGCTGCTCATTTATTCCACCTCCGCTTTCTTCATACGCTCGATGCGGGCGCTGATGATCTTGGGCATTTCCACCTTGGGCGCATCGGGATGCAGCAGCCAGGTGGCGGCGCTGTGGGTTTCGGATACCTTGAACATCGGGGGCTGCTGTTCAAAGTCAATCTTCATGGCGTACTTATTGCGGTCGGCAAAGGCGTCGCCCTGCGGGGGATAGATCATGTTAGGCGGCGTGCCGGGAATGGACTCCAGCTTTTCCTTGGTGTCCAGATCGGGCATGGAGGAAAGCAGCGCCCAGGTGTAGGGATGGCGCGGATCGTAGAAGATGTCGTTGGCCGTGCCGTATTCCACAATCTTGCCCGCGTACATGACGGCGATGTTGTCGGCCATGTTGGCCACAACGCCCAGGTCATGGGTGATGAAGATGATGGACAGGTTGCGCTCGCGCTTGAGCTTGTTGATCAGCTCCAGAATCTGCGCCTGGATGGTAACGTCCAGGGCCGTGGTGGGCTCGTCGCAGATCAGGATATCGGGGTTGGCAGCCAGGGCGATGGCGATGACGATGCGCTGGCGCATGCCGCCGGAAAACTCAAAGGGATACTGATAATAGCGGGTGCGCGGCTCGTGGATGCCAACCTCCTCCATCAGGTGGATGGCGCGCTCCTTGGCCATGCTCTTGGTGATGCGATAGACAGCCTGGGAGGCCTTTTCCTTGAAGAAATCCACCAGCGCGATGCCGCGGGCGTGGAAATCCACATTGACGGAATTGGCCACGTAGGCTTCGTAGCGCTCGATCAGACGGTCGATAACCGTCAGGATGTTGCCCTTCAGGTCGCTCAGATCGTATACGTTCTTGGGGATGACCTTCCATTCCACCGTCTTGCCGCGGGCAATCAGGCTTTCGCGGCGGCGGGTCTGGCGGGCAAAGCGCGCTTCCTCGCGGGGATTATTGCGCATATGGTAGAAATACTGATCGATGGCATGATCCAGGCTGGTGCCAAAGGCGTAGGCCGCGCTGTCCTTGATGACCTCCAGACGGTCGATGGAGGGCGCGATCCTGGCGGTCAGCTGCTTGCACAGCTGCTTGGCGGAAGCCTTGTCAAAATCGCCCGAATAGAAATCGTGCGCCTTTTTCAGCTCGGCCAGCACCTGCTTTTTGGCTTCCAGCGCGGTATTGTAGGAGTGGGCGACGCCCTTTTCCTCCATGGCGACAAACTCCAGCATGAAGTTGTCGTCCAGATATTTCAGCGTGTCCGCGTTGACCTTTTCGATGGGCTGATCGCTCAGATCGGCATTGGGGTTCTTGTACTGATAGAAGCCGATGCGGAAGAAATCCGGGCGGGTTTGCGCGACGATCTGCTGCAGCAGGGCGCGCAGTTCCTCCATGGCCTTGACGGCTGCGGCCGGGCGGGCCTCGCCATCCGTCTTGGCGGCGGAAAGCAGATTGGTGCGCGCGGACTGCAGCTGCGCCTGATAATGACGGGTGAAATAAGGGTTTTCAATGCGCGGCAGCTTCTGCGCCAACTCGTTCAGGCGGGCCTTGTAATCGATGTTCTGCTTTTTGCTGGCCTTGAACAGCAGATCCTCCAGGTTGGAGATCAGCTCGGTTGCCTCGGAATGGGCGGCGTTGTAGGCCTGCTCAAGCTTGGTGGCCTGGATGCTGAACTTATCGAAGGTGGCGCACATCTCGTTGATGCGCGCGGCGTCCTTGGCGTCGCTGGCGGCCAGCATATGGGTTTTCAGCAGGCGCAGCATGTCGTTGAAGTCCTTACGGGCTTCGCGGCGGTTGGCCTTGTTCTTCAGCAGCATGGCTTCGGTGATCTGCTTGCCGATTTTGACGATGGGGTTCAGCGAGGACAGCGGATCCTGGAAGATCATGGAGATCTTATCGCCGCGCAGCTTGTGCATTACGTCCTCGGGAACGCGCAGCAGATCCTTGCCGTCGTACAGAATCTCGCCGCCCTCCACAATGGCGTTGCCGGCCAGGATGCCGATAATCGCCTTGGAGGTAACGGATTTGCCCGAGCCGGATTCGCCCACGATGGCCAGCGTTTTGCCGCGCTCCAGGTCAAAGGAAATATCGCGCACTGCCTTCAGCGTGCCGTTGGTGGTGCGGAAGGCGACCTTCAGTCTCTTTACCTCAAGTATCTTATCCATACCTTAGTCCTCCACACCGCGCAGCGACGGATTGAAAGCGTCGCGCAGGCCATTGCCAAACAGGTTGAAGCAGATCATCAGCAGCGACAGGATGAGCGCCGGATAGATCATCAGATGGGGGTAGTTGGTCCAGATGCTGCTGGCGTCGGACAGCAGCGTGCCCAGGGAGGTGCTGCCGGCGGAGCCCAGCTTTACAATGCCCAGATAGCTGAGCATGGATTCGGAGTTGATTACGCCGGGGATAACCAGCGCGCAGGAGGTGATGATGGTGCCCAGGGAGTTGGGGAAGATGTGCTTCCAGATGATGCGGGAATCGCGCGCGCCCAGCGTGCGGGCCGCCATGACGTATTCCTGATTCTTGAAGCGGTAGAACTGCGTTCTTACGCGCGCAGCCGTGCCGATCCAGCCCGTCAGCACAAAGGCAAACAGCAGGCTGGGCACCGCGCCCACCTTGGCGGCCAGATGAATCTGGAACAATGTGGCCACGATGATGAAGGGCACGCCGGACAGAATATCGGAGATACGCTCCATGATCAGGTCGGTCAGGCCGCCGTAGTAGCCCTCAATCGCGCCGTAAACCGCGCCGATGATGAAGTTGATGAAGGATACGCAGATAGCCACCAGCAGGCTCAGCTTGATACCGCCGGCCATGCGCAGGGCCAGATCGTAGCCCTGGCTGTCGGTGCCCAGGAGGTAGTTGGGCTCAAAGCCGTTCTTGTAGCGGTAATAGTTGTAGTACAGCACGCGCACCTTGTACTGCGCGGTTTCAAAGTTGCCGCCGCCGGCGTATTCATAGTACACCAGGTTGCCCTCGGCGTCGCGCTTGTAGTTATCCTCAAGCACGGTATCGGGGGAGTAGGTCAGCTCCTCCGCCTTGCCCTTTTCGTTGATGCGCACGGGCACGTTCTTCTTGGTCTTGTACCAGTTGTTCGCGTCCTTGGCGTCGGCGTTGTAATTGTTATCCTCAACCAGGGGATAGAAGACATGCAGGTTGTTATCCTTTTCCCACTGGACAATGCGCTGATACTCGGCCTGCTCCAGGCTCAGGTACATGAAGCCGACCTCCAGATAGGTATCGATCTTGCCGTTGAAGGTCAGGGTGATCTTCTTGCCGGCGCGCTTTTCAATGGGATCGCTGATCTTGAGCATGGGCTGGTAGTAGCTTTCCAGGCCCTCGCCCAGGGAGACGCTGCGGCCGTCGTAATCCTCTGCGCCCACGCCGATGGCGATGGCCTTGATAAGCCCCTTTTCGGAGAATGTGCGGGTGGTGCCGCCGTCAAAGATGCCATAGGGGCGCAGCGCCAGGGCGCGCGGCGCCTTCTTGGCATAGTAGGAATCCATAAAGCGGGCGTTGTAGCGGGTGTTGAAAATAGGGGTGAGGAAAGCGAAAAGCACGATGCAGATGATGATGATCGTGGCCACCACGGAGGCATGGTTCTTGCGGAAGCGAATCCACGCATCCTTGAAATAGCCGATGGGCTTATCCTCAAACTTTTTATCGGCGATGCGCTCGCCGCTGTGTACAAATTCAAATTTTTCCGGGGGGATCTTCGCCGTGCCGTTATACATTTCAGACATCTTATTTCTCCCCCATTCTGATTCTCGGATCGATGAAGCCGTAGCTGATATCCACCACGATACCGGCCAGCAGGCCGACAAAGGTGTAGAAAATGCCGTCCATCATAAATACGTCGTAGTCAAACAGACGGATGGACTTGATGTAGAGCTGACCTACGCCAGGAATGGAGAAGATCTGCTCAATGATCATGGAGCCGCCCAGAATGCCGATAAAGCTGGAAATCAGCATCGGCAGGATGGGCACCATGGCGTTTTTCATCGCGTGGCGAACGGTCGCCTGCGCGCGGCTGAGGCCCTTGGTGCGGGCCAGCAGCATGTAATCGGAGGTCAGTGTTTCAGTCAGCTCCGCACGGGTGAAGCGGCAAAGACCGGCGATCTCGCCAAAGGACAGCGCCAGGATGGGCGCGATCATGGAATAGAACATCTTCCATGTCATCCACGAGCCGCCTGCGTCTGCCAGGGAATACACCTGCAGCGGCAGCCAGCCCAGCTTGAAGTACAGGAAGTACTGCACCAGGAAGGCGTAAACATAGCTGGGGATGGAAACAAACAGCATGACCATCGTGCTGATAAAGGAATCCTGCCACTTGTTTTTCTTGATCGCGGCAAAGATGCCAAGGGCAATGCCTACCGGGATGGAGAACAGCAGCGAATACAGGTTCACCAGCACCGTCGGCAGCAGGCGGTCAATCAATACATCCCAGGCCGGCTGACGGAAGGCAATGTACCAGGAAGTACCAAAGTCCCATTTGGTGACAATGTTCTTCAGGTAAATGCCGTATTGCACCATCAAAGGCTTGTTATAGCCCAGCGCTTCCCAACGGGACGCAATAGCGGCCGCCTGTACCTTATCGGTGGGCAGCTCACGGGGAAGCATTCTGACCAGCACGAATTCCATTGTTGTGATCACGAAAAGAACGAAGATCATCAACAGAATTCTTTTCAGGATGTATTTTGTCATGTCATCGTCTCCTTCTTCGGCTGTTTTTCTGGTGAAAAACCCCGCTGATTTGGTTCGACTGTCGTCCGGATTTTACACAGTGGGGGAAAAACAGCCGAAAACCACGGGGAACGGGGGATGCGAAATCCCCCGGTTCCCCATGGAACTTATTGTACGTTATTCAATTTTACCGGGAAAATTGAATTATTCGTAGCTCAGGGTGCCGCCCTCTTCAGCTACATACTCGGCCCACTCGGCGTCGTTGTAGTTGAAGGTCATCAGGCGCAGGCCGCCGAAGCCGTACATGATGTTGTAGTCCTCGGTGTAGTAGTCCACCTGATAGCTCAGCAGGGAGGCGTTGGTGACGCCGGCCAGCGGAATACGATAGTACTTCTGCAGGAACAGCTCCTCCATCTGAGCGGTGATGTACAGCTTGGTCTTGAAGTCAGCATCGGTGAACTTGCCGGTGCCGATCAGCGCGCCGGACCACTCCTGCCAGGTCATGGTCACGTCTTCGCCGTTCACATTCAGGGTCAGCTCTTCGGTGGAGGGATCCCAGCAGCCGATTTCGTTGACCTTGTACTGGTCAGTATCGCAGTATACCTGGAAGTTACGGAAGGGATAGAGGGCAGCGCCGCCCCAGGCGCCGTAGCCGATGGCGTATTCGCCGTTGGCCACGTCGGCATAGCGGTCGTTGATGTTGCCAACCGCCTCCAGGGTCAGGGTGCCGAAGCCGGAGCCTTCCAGCGCAGCGTTGATCTGCTTGGTCAGGATCTCGCACTGCTTGTTATCGGCGGACTGGAGAGCGCCCTTGGCCCAGCCGATGCGGATGTAGATGGGCTCGCCTTCCTTGTACAGGCCGGCCTCAACCAGCTCCTTGCACGCGGCGGCGAACAGCTCCTTGGCCTCGGTCAGGTTGTAGCCGGTGATGGACTGATAAGCGTCCTTCAGGGTCGCATAGGGAGTGCCCTCGCCGTACTTAACGCCGTAGAGGTTGCAGATGGCCTGCATGGCCTCGTCGGAGCCGCGGTAGGAGGAGGTGGGATCGTTAAAGATATCGTAGTGGTACAGGTTGTTCATCAGGGAATAGGCGGGCTTATAGCCTTGGGTCGCGGTCACGTACTCGGCGCGGTCGATGGCCAGGCTCATGGCCTTGCGGAAGCTGGTGCTGGACAGCACGACGGAGTTGGTGTTGCCCTTGGAGGCGTCCATGGTCTTCAGGTTCTCCAGACCGCAGTTGAAGAAGAAGGACATGGTGAAGGTGTCGTCCACCTTGTACAGACGGTCGGAGGTGGCGAAGGCGAAAACCTCTTCCGGAGAGGGGGACCACTCGGCCAACTCACCCTTCAGGAAGGCCTGCTTGGCGGAGGAGTCGTCCATTACGTCTACGACGATGGAGGTGGCAGCATACTGCGGCACGGACTCGCCGTCCACTTCAAAGTTGGTCATGGACAGCAGGGAGCCGTCCTCCTGCTTTTCATAGCCGTACCAGTTCTCGTTCTGCACGAACACGATCTGCTTGTCGGCCTGCAGGGAAACCAGCTTGTAGGGGCCGTAGGACATGGTGTTCTCAATGGCGGTGCCGTAGTTGGTGGTGGTCAGGGTACCGGTGGTATCCATGCCAGCTTCGTAGTAGGGCTTGTATACCAGCCAGGTGCTGCCGCAGCTGATCAGGAAGTTGTTGAGATCGATGTACTGGGCGGTTACATAGCGGATGGTGTAGTCATCCACCTTGTAGCAGCCGACGGTGGCGTCATAGTCGCACATATCGCCGACCTTGCCGGTATCGACGAACAGGGCTTCCTTCAGCAGATTGTTCTGCTCGGTCTCGTCGGTCACGCTAAACACGTTGGCCAGCAGATCCTTGACAACCTTTTCGACAACAGCGCGGTTCTCGGCGGTTACCTTGGTGTAGCCATAGGCGTTCTTGGCAGAGGCCAGCTGGGAGATTTCGTCGCTCAGGCCGCCGTCATAGTACTGGGTGTTCAGATCGGCCAGGCTCATGCTGTACAGGGTCATGCCGTCAGAGCTGACGTTGACATAGACCATGCCGTCGGCAATGCCCTTGTCCAGATCGTAGGAGTAATCGGGGGTTTCGCCGTCGCCATAGGCGGGAACCATCACGTCATAGATGGGGGAACCCGCGTTGTAGTACGCGTTGCCGCCCGCCACAGCGGACTCGCCGGCGTAGTACAGGTTAGCGCGGTAGTTCTTCATCTTGGGGTTGAGCAGCTGCTGCATGGAGTAGATGTAATCATCAGCAGTGATGGCTTCGCCGTTTTCCCACTTGGCATTGGGATTGAGCTTGATTTCATACACATAGCCCTTTTCGGCGGTGTCGGCGGTATCGCCCTCGCGCAGCGCAACGCTGTACTTGGTCAGATCGTCGCGATGCTCGGCGGTGACGTCCTCGATGGAGGTGGCCATTTCATAGACCCACTGATAGATGCCGTTTTCGGAGTCCTTGATGGACATGTCGCAGAAGCCAATGGAGAGATAGCTCTCCAGGATGGATTGATCCGCATTGGTTTCCCAGGTGTGGGGGTTCCAGTTGTTGCCCAGGGCGGTGCTATACGTATGATACGTATAGGTGGCGGGGGCTTCAGCTGCGGTGGTTTCGGCCAGCGCAGCGCAGCTGGTCAGCAGCATGCACAGCGTCAGGACGATGGCTAAAGTCTTTTTCATAGTCCGACATCCTTTCAAAATACTTCCGTATGACCAATAGAGCCAACGGTTACATTATTATATGATGTAATATATGCAATTGTCAAGCAGAAATATTGTGCATAAACGCAATAATTATTTAAAAACACGCAAATTTATACATTCTGATGCGGAACGTTGACTTTTTAAGGGGAAAACGGATATAATGAGCCAATGATGGATGGAGGGAATGAAAATGACGACACAGCCAGCCCTGGGCAGCCGGGCGGAAAAGCGCGCCTTTTATGGCCGCACGCTGCGCATTACGGGGCCGATTGCTATGCAGAATTTTATGGATGCGGCGGTCAGCTCGGCCGACGTGATCATGCTGTCCTTTGTCAGCCAGGCGGCGCTGGCGGCCTCGTCCCTGGCCGGGCAGGTGGCCTTTGTGCTGCAGATGCTGCTCTTTGGCGTATCCAGCGGCGCATCGGTGCTGGCGGCGCAGTACTGGGGCAAGGGCGACCGCCGCGCGGTGGAGCGGGTGATGGGCCTGTCGCTGCGCATTACGGTGGGCATAGGGCTGCTGTTTACCCTGGCGGCGCTGGCCGCGCCGGGCCTGCTGATGCGCATTTTTACAACGGATATTGCGCTGATATCAGAGGGCGAAAAGTACCTGCGGGCAGTAGCTGCTTCCTATTTATTAGGCGGCTTCTGCACGGTGTATCTGAGCGTGATGCGCAGCGTGGAGCGCGTGCGCATGAGCGCGCTTGTGCATTGCAGCGCCGTGGGCATGAATGTGGTGCTCAACGCCTGCTTTATCTTTGGCTGGGCGTTTTTCCCCAAGCTGGGCATTACGGGCGTGGCGCTGGCTACCTCCATCACGCGGCTGATTGAAACGGCGATCTGCCTGCTGGACAGCCAGCGCTGCCGCGTCATCCGCCTGCGCGCGCGGGATCTGATTGCGCGGGGCGGCGAATTGATGCGCGACTTTATGCGCTATGCCGTGCCGGCTGCGGCCAACGATATCATCTGGGGGTTGGCCTTCAGCGTGTACGCCATCATCCTGGGACACCTGAGCAGCAATATAGTCGCGGCCAATTCTGTTGCAACTGTGGTACGCAATTTAGGAACTGTGGTCTGTTTTGGCATGTCCTCCAGCGCGGCGATCATCCTGGGCAAGGCCATGGGCGAAAACCGGCTGGACGAGGCGCGGGTGTACGCCACGCGCTTTTGCTATCTGAGCGTGATTACGGCGCTGGCTGGGGGCGTGGTGATCCTGGCCTGTCGCCCGCTGGTGCTGAAATTTATGTATCTTTATGTGACGGTGACGGACGTGGTGCGCAGCGAGCTGAGCACGATGCTGTATATCAATTCCTATTATATATTGGGCAGCTCGGTCAACACCATGCTGATCTGCGGCATTTTCCGCGCGGGCGGGGATGTGAAGTTCGGCCTGGTATGCGATACCCTGGCCATGTGGGGCTATGCCGTGCCGGTGGGGCTGCTGTGCGCGTTTGTATTCAAAATCCCCGAAATGTGGGTGTTTTTTGTGCTGTGCCTGGATGAGTTTGTCAAAATGCCGGTGATCATCTATCACTATAAGCAGCGAAAGTGGCTGCGCAATATCACCAGGGAGAACATAGCGGCATGACCGGGCGGGCGTTTTCCAGGGACGGAGAACGCCCGCTTTTTTTAATATTTGTAATCCATTTGAAATATTTTCCTTGGGGTGGGAACAAAAGTGCCTGCTGCACCGTCTATATGACGGAACCTTACCCAAGTTAAGGAGGACGTTTTATGCGCTCTGTATGCAAAACGGCGCTCATTGCCGTGCTGTGCCTGCTTTTATGCACTGCCTCCGCGCTGGCGGACGGCGGCGTGACGGTCAGCGCGGATTTTGGCTATGACGGCGCGGTGACCTATCTATCCGCCATGCCGCTGCGCGTAACGCTGAAAAACGACGGCGCGGACACCGAGCTGACGGTAGCCATCGATGTGGATCGATCCTCATCGGAATACGATACCTACGAATATCCCCTTTCCCTGGCCAGCGGCGCGGAAAAGCAGCTGGTCATTCCCATCATGCTCAATTACAAGCAGAAAACCTACACCGTGCGCGTGACGGGCAAGGAGGGGCTGATTGCCTCCGTGCCCATTACGCCCAAGAAGGTGATCGCCCCCACGACGCTGCTGGTGGGCGTGCTGTCCGACAGCCCGCAGACGCTGAGCTATCTGAACATCGGCACGGCCAACGATCAGCTGATGCGCGGCGAAGTCTGGCAGACCATCGCCCTGACGCAGGAGACCTTCCCCGACAGCTATGAGCTGATGCGTGCCTTCAGCTTCCTGGCGGTGGACGGCGTGGATATCAGCCAGTTCAGCGATGCGCAGCGCCAGGCGCTGGAGACGTGGCTGACCAATGGCGGCGTGGCCATCGTAGGCGGCGGTACGCGCGCGGTTTCCGCCTATCGCGGCTTTGCCGGAATGACGGGCATAACGACCGGCGCGCCCTATTCCGCCCAGGGCGCAGCCCAGGCGCTGGTGGATGCGCTGAGCGACACGCAGTTTCCCCTGACTGAGAGCGCGGCCAGCGCGCAGGGGACGGCGCTGCTTTCGCCCATCAACGGCGATCTGGCGCAGCAGATTGCCGCGCTGGAGGGCAAAACGCTGATTGCCCGCAGCCAGGTTGGCAGCGGCCTTGTGTATACCACGGCGTTTTCGTTGAGCGAAAAGCCGCTCTCGGGCTGGAAGGGCATGTCCTGCTTCTGGCAGCGCGTGCTGCTCTCTACCGGCGCCAGCGCGTACCAGAGCCTTGTGGACAGCTCCAGCAACTATTACCGCAGCAGCCGCGATTATTATACGGATACCAGCATGCTTACCACGCTTGGCATCGCCAACGACGAAAGCATGATCTATCCCATGCTGGCCATTGCGGTTTTCCTGCTGCTGGCGGGCGCGGGCAGCTATCTGCTTCTCAAGCGCCTGGATAAGCGCGAGTGGATGTGGCTGACCGTGCCTGTGCTTTCGGCCTGCTGCGTGGGCGTGCTGTCGCTGATGGGCAGCCGCATGCAGCTGAACAAGCCTGCGGCTACGGCGTATTCCATTTATAATATCAGCAGCGACGGCCGCACCAGCAGCGCCACGATGGCGGGCGTAGCCATTGCGCAGAAGGAAAACATGACCGTCAGCACCCGCGAAAACGCGCTGGTGGAGCCGTCCAATACGTATTATTCCTATTATGAAGAGGATGACGATACCAAGACGTACATGCATTCGCTGCGTTATCTTTACACCCTGGGCGAAAAGCGCGCCGTCACCTTTCCTGCCGCGGGCGCATGGGAGGTGCAGCTGCTCTACATTCAGCCGGAGGAAAATCCGCAGCTGAATGTTTCGGCCTCCATCTGGTGGGAGGACGACGGCCTGCATGGCGAGATCGTCAACAACAGCGATTATACCCTGGACGCGGGCTATGTGCTGACGATGTATGGCTACTGCACCACGCCGCGCATCCTGCCGGGGCAGACGGCAAAAATCGCCATCGTGGAAAACCCCAGCCGCAAGGAAGGCGGCGCGTACGATGGCGAGATGATCAACGAAAAGCTGAGCAGCAACATGTCCTATATCGATAATATCATCTACGCCGCGCTGCATCCCTTTGATGCGCAGGCTACCTATGATAATAGCAACCACTATCAGACGATGACCACCGATGAAATCAACCAGCTCAATCTGCGCAGCACGCTGATCAGCGCTGTGCGCTCCAACTGGTACAGCCGCTATCAGGATTATAACGATAAGAGCCTTTTCCGTTATATTACCTTCAATGATACGCTGGGCGATGTGCAGCTGACCGTGAACGGCACGGATGTGGAGCGCACGGCTCACTGCGCGATCATCGATGTGCAGATCAAGTATATCGCTGTCAGCGAGATGGGGCACGTCAAGGTGCCGGCCGGTATCACTCCCTATGAGCTGGGCGCGCTGGATAGCCAGCAAAGGCCCTACTCGCTGGGCGTGCGCAGCAGCAGCAGCTATTTTATGCTGCGCGACGAGCCGGTGCTGTGCTTCAGCCTGGGACAGGTGGACGGCGTGGACGTCAGCCGCCTGACGCTGACCAGCCTGACCCTGGATGGCCAGACCTACGGCAGCGGCGTTGTAGTGCGCATATACGATCAGCAGGCCCAGGCCTGGGATACCGTCAACAGCGCGGGCATGCCCATGACGCTGAGCGAGGATAACCTGGGGCGCTATATGGATGCGCAGGGCAACGTGTTTGTGCGCGCATCCCAGCAGGGCGGCCGGGACGGCGAATTGGATACGCCCTCGCTGGCCTTTGAGGGGAAGGTGAACTGACATGCTGGAAATCAAGGAACTGACGCGCGTATACGGCAAGTTTACGGCGCTGAACCACCTGAGCATTCAAATTGGCGACGGCGAGCTGCATGGATTTGTCGGCCCCAACGGCGCGGGCAAAAGCACCACCATGCGCATCCTGGCTACGCTTCTGCCGCCCACCTCGGGCACGGCGGTGATGGATGGGGTGGACGTGCGCAAAGCTCCCCGCCGCATGCGCGAGCTGATTGGCTACATGCCCGATTTCTTCGGCGTGTACGATCGGCTGAAAACCTGGGAATATCTGGACTTTTACGCCCGCTGCTATGGCTTTTCCTATCAGGAGCGCATGCGCATGATCGATCAGCTGCTCGAGCTTGTTCGCCTGAGCGATAAGCGCGACAGCTATGTGGATGTGCTGTCCCGCGGCATGAAGCAGCGGCTGTGCCTGGCGCACGCGCTGATTCACGATCCCCGGCTGCTGATATTGGATGAGCCCGCCTCAGGCATGGATCCGCGCGCCCGCGCTGAAATGAAGGACATCCTGCGGAGCCTGAAGGAGATGGGCAAAACCGTGCTGATTTCCTCGCACATTCTGCCGGAGCTGTCCGAAATGTGCGATTCGCTGACCATCATCGACCACGGAAACCTGGTGTTCTCAGGCACCGTGGACGCGCTGTCTCAAAAGATGAACGGCAACGCCCCGCTGGATATCCGCTTGCTTAACGATCAGGTGGACGCGGCGGCGGTGATCCTTAAGGAATTCCCCGGCGTTACGGGCATCGAGCTGGCCGACGCGCAATTGCTGCGCGTGGCGTTTGACGGCGACGAGCAGGCGGCGTCGCAGCTGCTTAAAAAGCTGCTGCTGGGCGATATCGCGGTGGCGGATTTCCACCGCGCGCCGATGAACCTGGAAAAGGTGTTTATGGAGGTAACGCAAGATGATTAATCCCATTCTGGCCTCCTCGGCCCGGCGGCGCATGCGCTCTGCCCGCACGCCGGTGCTTATTACCCTGTACGGCGTACTGATCTTTCTGTTCGGCCTAGGCATGGCCTTCGGACAGTTTGCCAATCCCAGCATTTCCATCTATGTGATGCGGCAGGGCATGCAGGCCTACGCGGGCATGCTGGCCATCCAGTTTGCGCTGATCCTGCTGATCACCCCGGCCATGACGGCGGGCAGCATCGCCGGCGAGCGCGAGCGGCAGACGCTGGATATGCTGCTGGTGACAAACACGGGCTCGCTGCGCATTGTGGCGGGAAAGCTGCTGGAATCGCTGGGCTATGTGGCGCTGCTGCTGGTGGCCGCCCTGCCCTCCATGTGCCTTACGCTGGTTACGGGCGGCGTGACGCTGGCAGATGTGCTTACCGGCGCGCTGTTCCTGCTGGTTACGGCCTTTGCGGCGCTGAGCGTGGGTGTGTTTGCCTCCGCCGTCTTCCGCCGCACGGTAACGGCCACGGTCATGGCTTACCTGATTGTCTTCTTCATCGGTGTGGTCACGATGGTGCCGCTGGTGCTTGGCGTGTGGAACATCGGCTCCAATTACGATGCGATGTTCTCCAGCACCATGGCTTCCTCTGTGGCGGTAATCGGCGGCGCGGACGGCCCCACGAGCATTGGAATTGGCGTAAACGGCTTTATCTACAGCCCGGCCATGGGCCTGATGGCGCTCATTGCCGATCAGACAGGTTTGCTCAAGAGCACGCTGATGGATTATTCCTATACGCTGTACCGCATCTATGATTATCTGGATTTCAGCGCCATCAAGTGGGAAAACATGGCCTTCATGGCTGGCGCAGGGCTGCTGCTGGATCTGCTGGCGGCGTGCTTTGTGCGACCGCGTGAAGCGCGGATGCGCCGGAGGAGCGCGAAAAAATGAACGTGATTCGATCTGCGCTGCGCCCGGTCAAGGGGCGTATGCGCGTGCTGCGCGCGGTGCGCTGCATGTGCTGGGGGCTGATGGCCGGGGCGGCGCTGTGCGCGGCGATCCTGCTGACGTCCTTCCTTGTGCCGCTGCGGGATCGCGCGCTGTACCTGCTGCTGGCCGCCCTGTGCCCGCCCGCGCTGGCGGGGCTGGCTGGCCTTTTGTGGCCGGTAGGCACAGCCAGAGCGGCGCGCAGAGCCGACGACTGCGGCCTGAAGGAGCGCGTGCAGACGGCGCTTGCCGTGCAGAACCGCCAGGACGATATGGCGCGCCTGCTGCGCCGGGACGCGCTGCGCAGCCTGCAAACGCTGCGTGTGCGCAAGGCGATGCCCGTCCGCGCGGCGCGGCTGCCGCTTTACATTGCGGCGGGGCTGGTGCTGGCCTGCAGCGCGATGCTTCTGATCCCCAATCCGCAGGATGCGGTGCTGCGCGCACAGCGGCACCTGCAGCAGAAAATCGCCGCCCAGCAGGAAAAGCTAAACGATGCGCAGAAGCAGCTGGAGCAGGCCAGGCTGACCGATAAGCAGCTGCAGGAGCTTCGCAGGATCCTGGGCGATCTGGCGCGGGAAACGGGCCGGGCCAAGGATCAGCGCGAGGCCATGACCAGCATCAGCCGCGCGCAGGAGCAGCTAAACCGCCTGCTTAACGAAGGCAAAAACGCTGCCATGGACGCATTGGCCCAGCAGGGGCTGGACAGCCTTGCCCAGGCCATGGCCCAGGCACAGGGCGACGCCAGCCAGGCGCTGGAGGACGCGATGCAGGGCATGGATCAGCAGGCGCTGAGCCAGGCGCTTGCGGATGCAGCCGAGCAGGCGGCCGCAGGCGATATGGCCAACGCAGCCGCCGCCCTCAACGCGGCCGCCCAGGCAGCGGCCAGCGGCAGCATCTCCGGCGCGGCGCAGGCGCTTGCTCAATTGACCTCCGCCAGCATGGCGGCCTCGCAGATGAGCGCGGCCCTGCAGAGCGCCAAGACGGCTGTCAGCGGCGCGGTGCAATCCGCCGCCGGGCAGAGCAGCGCCAACGGCAATGGCAATGGCAGCGGCCAGGGCGCGGGACAAGGCAACGGCCAGGGAAAGGGCGCGGGTACCGGCGCAGGCAAGGGCAGCACCAATGAGGATGCGGGGTACTCCCAGTCCAGCGGCGCGCAGCGGCAGGCAGGCAGCGGCATGGCCCAGTATAAAACCGGCCAGTATGAAAGCATTTATGATCCCACTCGCCTGGGCGATGGCGGCGAAATCAGCCAGAGCACCGGCAAGGTGACGCAAAACGGCGAGCATACGCAATTGCAGCTTACGCCGGGACTGGGCAATACGCAGGGCAGCGTGCCCTATGATCAGGTGGCGGGTGAATACCGCGACGCGGCGGTGCAGTCCGCGCAGCAGGATAACCTGCCCGACTATGCCAGGCAATGGGTAAACGATTATTTTACGGCGCTGCTCGATCAGCAGTAAAAGGAGATAAATATGGCTACTGAACAGGAAATCCTTTCCTTCCGCAATACGGTGGAGGACATTCGCCGCGAAATCGGCAAGGAGATCATCGGCCAGCAGGACGTGGTGGAGCATATGATTATGGCGCTGGTGGCGGGCGGCAACGTGCTGCTGGAGGGCGTGCCGGGGCTGGGCAAAACGCGGCTGGTGCGCACGCTGTCGCACGTGCTGGATCTGCCCTTTTCGCGCATCCAGTTTACTCCCGATCTGATGCCTGCCGATATCACCGGCACCAACATCATCGTAAAGACCGCGCAGGGCAACGCCTTTGAGTTCCAGCCCGGCCCGCTGTTTGCCTCGATCGTGCTGGCGGACGAGATCAACCGCGCTACGCCCAAAACGCAGTCTGCCCTGCTGGAGGCCATGCAGGAGCACTGCGTTACCGTGGCGGGCGTATCCCGCCCGATGAAGGAGCCCTACTTTGTGCTGGCCACGCAGAACCCCGTGGAGCAGGAGGGCACCTACCCCCTGCCCGAGGCGCAGCTGGACCGCTTCCTTTTTAAGGTGCTGGTGCCCTTCCCCACGCTGGAGGAGCTGGGGGAGATCGTGCAGCTGACCACCACGGGCGAGGAGCAGACCGCCCGGAAGGCTGCCGACGGCGATACCATCCTGCGCCTGCGCGCCATTGCGCGCGAGGTGCCCGTGGCCCCCGCTGTGCAGCAGTTTGCCCTGAAGCTGGTGCTGGGCACGCATCCTGAGCTTCCCGACAGCCCGGCGATTGCCCGTTCCTTCCTGCGCTTTGGCGCAAGCCCCCGCGCGGCGCAGGCCATTTTCAGCGCTGCCCGTGTGCGCGCGCTGATGCAGGGACGCTTCAATGTATCCTTTGAGGACGTCGCCGCCGTGGCCAAGAGCTGTTTGCGGCACCGTATTGCGCTCAACTTTGAGGGCATGGCGCAGGGGCAGACGGCGGACAGCATCATCGACGAATTGCTCAAGGCGGAGAAAGCGGCATGCTGAGCGAGGCGTTTTTGCAGCGGCTGGACGCGCTGCAGCTGGCCATGCGCGCCCCTGCGCGCGGCGGCGCGGGGGGCCTGCGGCGTTCGCGTGCGCTGGGCAGCTCGGTGGAGTTTTCGGATTTCCGCGAGTACGCGCCGGGCGACGATCTGCGCCGCGTGGACTGGAACGCCTACGCGCGCTTTGACCGCCTGTTTCTGAAGCTGTTCATGGAGGAGCAGGAAACCACCGTGCATGTCCTGCTGGATTGCAGCGCCTCCATGGATTTTGGCGAACCTTCCAAGTGGGAGATGGCGCAAGGTCTGGCGCAGCTATTGTGCTACATGGCCATTCGCGGCGGCGACCGGGCGGTAATCATCGCCCTGGGGGAGGAGATTACAGCGTCCGAGGTCTTCTCCGGCCGCGCGGGTTTTATGCGCGCCACGGCCTTTCTGCAGGGCTTGTCGCCCAGGGGACGGCTGCTTCTGTCCCGGCAGATGCCGCGCGCGCCGCTGCGGCCGGGACGCGGGCTGTGCTTTGTCATCAGCGATCTGATGAGCGAGGACGGCTACGAAACGGCGCTGAAATCGCTGCAGTACCGCAAGCAGGAGGTCAGCGTTCTGCAGGTGCTTTCGCCCTGGGAGATGCAGCCCGATCTGGAGGGCATGGTGCGCCTGGTGGATCAGGAAACCAACCAGCATATGGAGATCCTGGCCGGGCGCGACACGCTGAACCAATATCAGCGCGCGCTGACGGCGTATCTGCGCGCTGTCGAGGCCTTCTGCCATGGGCGCGATATGGGCAATCTCTTGCTTACCAGCGATCTGGATATGGAAAAAACCGTGCTGCGGGAGCTGTCCCGCGCGGGGCTGATTGCGTAAAAAGGGGAAACAATCATGCAATGGTTATATCCCGCGGGCGCGTGGGCGCTGCTGAGCCTGGCGGTCATTACCGCCCTGTATCTGCTCAAGCGCCAGAGCGTGCAGAGGAACGTGCCGAGCCTGCTGCTGTGGCAGAGGGCTGCGGCGGATCAGACTGCGTCGCGCCCGTTTCAAAAACTGAAAAAGAATATTCTGTATTTTTTGCAGCTGCTGTTGGCGCTTTTGCTGACGGCCGCTTTGATGCGCCCTGCCGTCAGCGGCGGCGTGACGGGCGAAACGGTGCTGATCTTTGACCTGTCCGCCAGCATGCAGGCGCAGGCGAACGGTGAAAGCCGCCTGGACGAGGCGAAAAAGAAGGCCCTGAGCCTGGTGGACGGCCTGCACGACGGCGAGCGCGTGACCGTGCTGGCGGCGGGCGCGCAGGTGCGCCAGTGCGTTACCCGCAGCGGCGAAACGCATCCTGTGCGCGCGGCCATCGAGGGCCTGACGGCGCAGAACGCCTCTGCCGATCTGGCTGGGGCGGTATCGCTGGCGCGCGCCATGGGGCGCGATATTCCAGGGCTGAACATCATCGTGTTTTCCGATACCTATGAGGCTGCGGACGATGTGCAGGTGGTGCGCGTAGGTCAGGGCGCGGATAACGTGGCCATCCTGGCGCTGGGCGCGTCAGAGCAGGGCAAGGCCTACGCGCGCGTGATGAACTATGGCGCGGATACGCGCATTACATTGGAGTGCCAGGCCGACGGCGTGCTGCGCGATGTGGTGACGGCCGATCTCAAGGCTGGCGAAAGCCGCGCGCTGCTGCTGGATGCGCCCGAGGGCTATACCACCCTGCATGCGCGCATTGTGGAAAAGGACGCGCTGGCACTGGATAACGAGCGCTGGTATGCCGCGCAGGGCGAGGGCAGCTATCGCGCAGCGCTGGCGGGGGAAAACGTCTTTTTGGAAAAGGCGCTGTCCCTGCGCGAGGATATCGTGTTGCTGCGCACCACGGCCCAGGAAGCGGCCGAAATTGAGAACATCGATCTGTATGTGTTTGACGGCGAATTGCCCGAGACGCTCCCGCAGTTGGGGGCCGTTCTGGCTGTGAATCCCAAGGCGCAGGTGCGCGGAATTGCCTGCGGCGAGGCGCGGGAGGCTGACGGCGAAATGCGCGTATCCACGCAGCGCGCGGCAAGCAGCCTGACGGAGAACCTGACGCTCAAGCAGGTGGCGCTGCGGCAGTATACGCCCCTTGCGGGCGGGGATGCGGTGCTGATGCTGGGTGCGGATACGCTGCTGGCGGTCAGCGAGCAGGGCGGCCTGCGCACGGCAGTGCTCGGCTTTGACCTGCACGATAGCAACCTGCCGCTCAAGGCGGATTTTCCGGTGCTGATGCAAAATCTCCTTAGCTTTCTTTTGCCCAACGTGCGTGAGAGCGTACAGGACGCGGTGTGCGAAGCGCCGCTTACCCTGCCCGTGGATGCGCGCGCCGAATCGGCGCAGGTGATCCTGCCATCCGGCAAGCGCTGCGGCGCGCAGCAGGCGGATACCTCCGAGCAGGGCGTTTACTGCTTTGAGCAGCGCTATGCCGATGGCGATACGCGCAGCGTGTACTTTACCGTGCACGGCGACGCGGCGGAATACGATGTGCGCAATGTAGGCGCGCCGGGCGGCGAGGGGCTGTCCCGCCAGCTGGAAACGGCGGCCGGGCATGAGCTGACGCTGTGGGTGCTGCTGGCATTCCTGGCGCTGCTGCTGATTGAATGGGGGGTGAGCCGGCGTGTCGCTTGAGTTCGCAAGACCGTTGCTTTTGCTGCTGCTGCCGGCCTATATTGCGCTGATTTATCTGATTGACCGGCGCGGGGGACGGCGCTCACGCCGCATCAAGCACCGGGTGGCGCGCGTGATGCGCTGCCTGCTTACCTGCCTGTGCGTGCTGGCGCTGGCCGCGCCCTCGGTGGTGCTGCCCGGCGGCCAGCAGGCGGTGTGGATATTGGCAGATGCTTCGGCCTCCGCCCGCGGCATGCAGGATCAGATGACCCAAAGCGTGCGGACGGCGCTTGAAAACAAGGATGCCTCCATCAACGCGGGCGTGATCGTCTTTGGCGGCAACGCCATGGTGGAAAAGCCCCTGGCGCAGGACGGCACGTATAACGGCGTGACCACGGCGGTGGACGCACAGGCGTCAGACCTGTCCTCCGCCCTGACGCTGGCCTCGGCCCTGCTGCCGGAGGATGCGCAGGGGCGCATTGTGGTATTGTCCGACGGCGCGACGGATGATGTGCGCGCGGCGGCGCAGCAGTTGGCGGCGCGCGGCGTGACGGTGGATTTCCAGAGCTTTTCGGGCGACGCGCTGCCCGACGCGCAGATATCCCAGCTGAACGTGCCCTCGCGCGTGTATCAGGGGCAATCCTTCACCGTGACCGTGCAGGTGACGGCCAATCATGATACTGCCGGCACGCTGGTGCTGTATCAGAACCGCACGCCCGTTTCCTCGCGCGAGGTGACGCTGCGGCGCGGCGACAACACCTTTACCTTCCGCGATGTGGCGGCCGATACCGGCGTTGTTACTTACGAGGCGCGGTTGATATCCGAGGGGGACAGCTGCGCGCAGAACGACAGCATGGGCGGCTATGTGTATGTGCAGGGCGCGCCCAAGCTATTGCTGGTGGAGGGCACACAGGGCGAGGGCAGCGAGATGGCGGCCATGCTCAGCGCCGCAGCCATGCAGTATGAAACCGTGCTGCCCGCCCAGCTGCCCTATGATGCGGAGCAGCTGCGCCAATATGACGGCGTGATCCTGGTCAATGTGGATTACGACGCGGCGGATGAGGAACAGTGGGCCGCGCTGGATAGCGCCGTGCGCGTGCTGGGCCGGGGACTTACGGTCATCGGCGGCGACAGCAGCTATGCGCTGGGCGGTTATCGCGGCAGCAAGCTGGAAGAAATGCTGCCCGTTACCATCGATGTGCGCAATAAGCTGGATCTGCCCTCGCTGGCGCTGATGCTGGTGATCGATAAATCCGGCTCCATGACTGACGGCATGTTTGGCACCACGCGCCTGGAGCTGGCCAAGGAGGCCGCCATGCGCGCCGCCGAGGTGCTGACCCCCAATGATCAGGTGGGCGTGATCGCCTTTGACGATGCGGCCAAGTGGGTGGTCAATCTGCAGAAGGCCGAGGACGTCGAGGGTATCCAGAACCAGATCGGCACCATCCGCCCAGGCGGCGGTACGGCTTTCTTTACCGCGCTGTATGAGGCCACGTTCGCCCTGATGAACACGCAGGCGCAGCAAAAGCACATCATTTTCCTTACCGACGGCGAGGCGGGCGATACGGGCTATCTGCAGCTGTGCGATATCATGCAGCAAAACGATATCACCCTGACCACCGTGGCCGTGGGCAGCGGGGCTGATCAGGCCACCCTGCGCACGCTGGCCCAGCAGGGCGGCGGCCGCGCCTATGCGGCGAACGAGTTTGATAACCTGCCCAAGATCTTCACCAAGGAAACCTATCTGGTGTCGGGCTCCTATGTGCAGAACCGCACCTTTACGCCCGTGATTACCGAGCAGTCCGCGCTGACGGACTTTGAGGGCTTCCCGCAGCTAAGCGGCTATCTGGCCGCGACCGAAAAGAGCCTGGCCACAGTATCGCTGATGAGCGATCGCGAGGATCCTATCCTGGCCTGGTGGCAGTATGGCGCGGGTCGCGTGGTTGCCTTCATGGCCGATAGCCGCGGCGCCTGGACGAGCGAGTTTTTGCAGTGGGATCAGGCTGCGGCCTTCTATGGCGGCATGGCGGCTTTCACTCTGCCCGGCGAGGAGCGCGAGGGGCAATTGACCACAGAGCGTCAGGGCGACGCGCTGCGCATTGCCTATACCGCGCCCGAGGGTGCGCAGACGGGCCTGAGCACCAGCGTGACGGCTCTGCTGCCTGACGGCATGCAGACGCAGCTTGCCTTGCAGGAGAGCGCGCCGGGCGTGTATGAGGGCGAAATTGCCGCTGCGCAGCTGGGCGCATATGCCCTTCGCGTGGAGCAGCGCGATGAAAGCGGCGAGCTTCAGCGCGTGATGGAGGGCGGCGCGGTCAATGGCTATTCAGGCGAGTATGATCTGCGCAGCCAGAACGCTGAAAGCACGCTGCCTTACCTGTCCGTGCTGACGGGCGGGCGCGAGATCACCGACAGCGCGGAGATGCTCAAAGCAACCCACGCCGTTGTGCGCGCACGCCGTGACCTGACCCAGCCGCTTTTGTGGGCGCTGATGGTGCTGCTGCTGTGCGATATTGCGCTGCGCCGTCTGAGCTGGGATGTGGCGTTGGAACGCTATCTGAATGCACGCCGCGCGGCCAGGCAGCAGCCTCCGCGCAGGGAAAAGCCGGCGGAGACGGTGCAGAAGCCCAAAGAAAAGCCCAAGACTGTTCAGTCAGAGCAGCCGCGCCCTGCGCCCACGCAGACAGCGCAGCAGCTGCTGAACAAGCAGAAAAACAAAAAGATTCTGTAAATGCAGCCAGCCTTTCCATGGGGACGGTACTTTCTTGAGTCAAGAAAGTACCAAAGAACCTGTATTGTGGCCGTGAAAGCTGCTGGAATAAATCTGGAAGGCGGGACTGCTGTTTGAGAATCGCGGCAGGTGAAAGCCTGAACCGCCCGGATGAAAGCAAGCTTTCCTCCGTTCGCTTCTTGCTTTCCCCCTTGGTCGTGCTGCGCACGCCCCGCGCTGATCTGCGATCAGCGTGCCACGGGGCATAGTTGATTGCGATAGTTGGCAAGAATGGCCAAGCAGGGGGAACGCGGCATGAAATGCTGCTTGCATTTCCGCGCAATAGGCCCCCTCATCACCGCCTGCGGCGGAGCTTCTCCCCAAGGAGAAGCCTTTTGGTGAGTGAACTCTCCAACTGCCGCTAATCGCTGCGCCGAGTTTCCGGAAACACTCATCGTGCCCCGTGGCACGCCGATTTTAATCGGCGCGGGCTGGCGAAGCCAGGCCAAAGGGGAAAAATGAAAAGCTGCCTGGGCGGAGCTTGCTCCAGACCAGGCAGCTTAAGTTTTTCCCTGTCACGGGGGCGGGTGGCCAGGGCCACTCCCAGTTTAATTCAACTGACTTTTACGTCACACACAGGTTCTTTGTTACTTTCTTCACTGAAGAAAGTAACGGCCCTTCTCTCGTACTTACTCTCTGCTCAGCGTCAGCATCACTTCGCCACCCGCAGCGGGCAGGGTGATCGTCTGCGTATCGTCCCACTGATAGCCGGCGGGAGCGTGCAGCACATGCACCTCATAGGCATACGGCGCGCCGGTGAAGGTCGCCACGCCGTCCGTGCCTGTAACTGCCGGAGCAAAGCAGAAGGTATCCGAGCAGATGTTGACCATCACGCCTGCGACAGGCGCGCCATCCGCATCGACAAAACGCAGGGTATAGGTGGCTTCCTGGGGAGATTCCTGGGCAGAATCGGCTGCGCCATTTTCCAGATAGCGCCAGGATGCGCCGAAGCCCTGGCACACCTGATCCACAAACGCAGCGTCAACAAAGTACAGAATCGCAGCGTTGTTCTCCTGCTGCTCCAGCGATTCCAGCACCAGCAGCTGATCATAGGATTCGCCTTGCAGGCCGCAGGAGACGATAAAGCCGCTTTCGCCTGTTTCAGCGGTGCTGACGGCTCGTGCGCCGTCCATATTGTACAGGATGGCCGCGTCCGGATCGATATCTGCGCCGATGGCCACGTGTGCCGGGGCGGGATCCTGGGTGAGGATGTAATAATGCTTGGCGGGCAGATAGGCTGCGATGTAGCCCGCAGGATCGTCAAAGGCGATTTCGCGCGCGGCGGAGGAAGAAAGCGAAACGTTCAGATCCTTGCCCGGCAGCGTCTGCGGATAGGCGGGATTGGCCGCCAGCGCGTCCGCGGCCTCCTGACCGTGCAGCAGGCGAATATGGCTCAGCTCCGCCCGGTCGTCGCCTGCGCCCTCCGCGCTGTCCTTGGTATAGGCGAAGCAGATTTCATATTCCCCGGCCTGCGGAAAGGCGATTGCATAGCCCTGCAGGCTGGTTTCGCCCGTGAAGGTCTTCACGATTTCACCGCTCAGGGAGATCGTCAGGCGGTCAAACACGGGCAGGCAGGATACGCGCATGTCAAAGGCCAGCGCATCGCCTGCCTGCGCGGTGACGCGGGTATATAGCAGCGCGTCGGTTTCCGCCGCTCCCGCGTTGCTGGAATACACACGATCGCCATCCACCAGCCAGGGCCAGGCAGTCAGCGAATCGGAAAAATAGAAGGTCAGCGCATCGCCCAGCGCGCCGCGCAGCGCCTCAGCGCTGGGGGCTTGGGCCGTGGGCAGGGATGCGCCGTTTAGCACGGACTGGCTGTAATCCGCCCCGATATAGGGGGTAAGCAGGTCGATAAACGCCTGCGCCGAGGGCTGCGCGCCCTCCTCCCGCAGACAGTATACGCCGTAGCGGTCGATCACGATGGTGGTGGGGTAGCTGCCTACGCCAAACTGCGTGCTCAGGCCTGCCGTGTCCATCGCCATGGGGAAGGTGAGGCCCTTGCTTGTCTGGTAATCGGCGATGGTCTGCACATCGTCATAGGGGGACAGGGCCAGCACGGCCACGTCGCTGGAAAGCTGCTGCCAGGCTTCCTCTAAATAGGGAAACTCATAGTCGCACCAGGTGCAATCCTTGAACCAGAAGTTGAGCACGACGGCGCGGTATTTTTGCAAAAGCGCCTGCAGCGACAGCGTTTCGCCGTCCGGGGTGGAGACGGAAAAATCCGCGATGGTATCGCCTAAGCGATACGCGCCTGCCTGCGCGGGAAGCAGGGCACACAGCAGCGAAAGGGAAAGCAGCATTGCGCACAGTTTTTTCATTATAAATACCTCCTTAAAAGGGATGCCATATTATATTACCTGCTCCTGGGCGCTTTCGTCAATGCGTTTCATTGTAAAACTTATGCGAGCGTGTGCTATAATAAGCATGCCGCTGAAAGTCAGCTGAAGCAGACTTTCAGCGGGAACGTCATTTTCTTGTGAGCCAAAGGCTCACGGGCAGAAAATGACATAGGAAACAGCCTGACGGCTGCTCCTCGCGCCGTACACGCCGCCGCTGCGGATTACATTATGAAGGGGCTGCGGCCCCTTCATGCATCCCAAGAGCTTTAACGAGGCTTTTCGACAGCCTGAATGTGGACATTTTGTTTTTGGATCGAACCTTTTGCGCGCCGCGTGGGTCTATAAGGTGTATCGGCCGATACGAAAAGGAGAAGCACATGACGGAAGCGGATTTTGAAGCGCGCGTGACGGCGCTGACGGAGGATATGTACCGCGTGGCGGCAACGATGCTGCGCGGGCATCATGACCGTCAGGATGCGGTGCAGGAATGCATCTGGAAAGCCTGGCGCAATCTGCGCTATCTGCGCGACGACGCGGCCTTCAGGCCCTGGCTGATGCGCATACTGATAAACGAATGCCGAAACCTGGCGCGCCGCACGCGCGGCGAGGTGCCAACCGACGAGATTCCGGATCGCCCCCAGGCGGAGGACGCTTACGAGCAGCGGCTGCGGGACGAGGGACTGCATCAGGCGCTGATGCGCTTGCCGGAGAAAATTCGCCTTACGATGGTGCTCTTCTATCTGGACGGCTTTTCGCAGCGGGAAATCTGCGGCATCCTGCGCGTGCCTGCGGGCACGGTGAAATCCCGGCTGAATCAAGGCCGTAAGCAACTGAAAAAACAGCTTGAAAGCGAGGTGTGAGCAATGAACAGACAGCAGTGGCAGCGGGCCATTGAGCCCGCCCCGGAGGATTTCCACCGCGCCGTTGCTCACGCGCTGAGGACAAAGGAGGAACAACAACCCATGAAACGAGCGATTCCACGCACATTGATCCTGGCCTGCGCGCTGGTGCTGGCGCTGGCAAGCGTGGCGCTGGCGGCCGAAACGGGCCTGCTGGACTTTTTGCATCTGGACACCTTGGGCAGGGTAAACGCCGTGCAGCCCGAAATGCACATGGTAAAGCCCGGCCAGTACCTGACGGCTGAGATCCGCCAGGCGGCGTGCGACGGCGTAGCGGCGCATATCGTGGTCGCCTACAGCGTGAAGGACAAGAACGACGCGCTGCGGATGGACTATGACTGGAACAACGGCAGCATCGATTTCGCGGCTGAACGCGCGGCATGCCGGCGCGAGCTGATGGTCAATACCCAGTGGATTTCTGAAAAAACGACGGGGGCGGAGCTGGACAGCACGTGCATTCAGTGGCGCTATGAATCGGCGCAGACGATGGTGGTGGATTACTCTGCCGATCTGCGCGAGCTGGCCGAAATCCCTGATCAGCTGACGCTGGCGTTCGATCCGACGGCCTATCTGGCGGGCGATGAAACCTATGCCGAGGCCGACGCGCTGAGCTTTGAGGTGACCCTGCCTGCGCAGACGGTTGAAAAGGAAGTATGGCAGGCCAAGGACATCCCCGATACGGGCGCAAACTGGAAGCTGGACAGCCTGACGCTGACCCGCACGGATATGGGCTGCTACCTGGACGTGGAGGTTGAAGATCCCGACCAGGCGGAGTGCAATCGCCTGCTGGACGCGGTCCCTGAGGGCGGCAGCTATGCTGAAATACTGCCCCTGCTCGGCAGCTTCTGGGTGGATACGCTGGACGACTCGGGCAACGCCTATGTCAGGCTGAACGGCTTTAAGGAACCTTTGAGTCAGGATGTTGAATGGACGCACGAGATCATCCACGTCTATCTGCAGCGCTTTGAGGTGGGCGATACGATAACCATTCGCCCCTATGATTCCGATACGAAGAAGATGATGGACACCATGACCCTTCAGCTGGAAAAGGTAAAATAACGTACAGCAGGTTAACTGCAAATAAGACACAAGCGAAAACATAAGCAGGGATCAGCCCCGGCCGTATGGCCGGGGCTGAGTCTGTCAAAAAGGTTTTTGACATAGAAAGCAGCCTGACGGCTGCTCCTCGCGCCGTACACGCCGCCGCTGCGGAACAAAAAAGAAGGAGCTGCGCCCCTTCTTTACTTCTCGGCTAAGTTAGCTATGCTTTTTATCAGGCTGCTCCTTGCCATAAGAACACGTTAAATCATAACTAAAACATATATTATATCATAAAAATTTTCCGATTCAAAACCGTTCATACCAAAAATAAGACCGTTCATATTAAATTTTTTCCATGCCAAAAACCTTTTACATTTTCCATATTTTGTGCTATGATGATAAAAATTATCTGTTTCAGGCGCTTCGTTTTCGTCTGTATGCAAAAGGAGAAAAAACGTGCTGAACTTTGTGTTGATTGACGACAACCCCGATCATCATAGCATTCTTACCCGGCGGCTGAACGAAATCTGCGATCAGCTGCACGCCGACGCGCAGGTGGCGCTGATGACCACCGATTACCGCCAGGTGCTCGCCTATGCCGCAGCGGCGGAGGGCATTACGGTTTATTTTGTGGATATCGAGCTCAACCAGGAGATCACCGGCATTGAGCTGTGCCACCGCATCCGCAAAAACTGCCCGTCCGATTATGTGGTGTATGTATCGGCCTATCAGCAGTACGCGCTGGACTGCTGCCGCTCGCACGCCTTTGACTTTTTGCTCAAGCCCCTCATGCCCGAGCAGCTGAAGGACTGCATCGCCTCTATCCTGCATGATATCCGCTTCCGCGCGAAGGGCACGATCATTGAAATCCCCGTGGGCACCAAGCAGGTGATGCTGCAGCAGGAGGACGTTGTTTACTTTTTCAAGGATCACGCCAACCTGAACGCCGTATGCCAGCAGGGCAATATCGTCACCTGGCGCGAGAACCTGGGCGAGCTGCAGGCGCGCCTGCCATCGGATAATTTCCTGCAGTGCCATAAAAGCTATATCGTCAACCGCCGCTATATCCGGGAATTCCGCTGGGGAGAGGATCTGCTTGTGCTCAAAAACGGCACGACGCTGCCCATCAGCCGCCGCCGGAGCAAGGAACTGAGGATTGAGGAAACGAAGGGAGGCACGGCTTCATGCTGACGCCGGATCTGTACACACCCCTTGTGATCATCCGTATGCTGCTCAACGCCGCCATGCTGGGCGCGTGCGTTTATTTCAGCGCCACCATTATTGCCAGGGGCAAGCTGAAGCTGAGCAATTATCTGTACGCCGCCGTGTCGCACATCATTGTGATCAGCATCAACTATCTGGTGCTGGGGCGCGAGTCGCCCTTTACCATGATCGCCTCGGTTGCCTGCACGTTTTTTATCGTCTGGCTGTCGTACCGGCGCATCAGCTGGTCCTATCTGCGCGACGGCTTTGTAACGATGGGCCTGTACATCCTTTCGGATATGGTGTGCGGCATGATTTTGATCCGGTTTTACGAGCCTGATCAGATCACGGAGATGCGCTACTTCTTTTCGCGCCTCTGCTATATTCCCGATATTATCGTGGGCGTGATCTTTTTGCTGTTTGCGCTGACATACAGCTATCTGCGCTCGCTGCTCAAGGGCCGGCAGGTCAACTTTTATCTGCTGCGCGTGGTGCGTCCCCTGGTGCTGCTGATTACCATTGTGCTGCTTTACGCCCGCAACATGCAGCGCATTGCCACCATGGATGAGATCACCCGTGGGCGCGAGCTGACCATGGAGTATTCCATCATCGTCATTATCCTGCTGCTGGGGGCCAGCTATATTGTGCAGGATGTCCGCTATGCGCAGCAGAAAATGCGCAACCTGACCCTGGAGCAGCAGCAGGAAACGCAGAATATCCTGCTGCAGGAAACGCGCATGTTCCGCCACAACATCGCCAACATGCTCTACGGCCTGCAGGGCATGATCCTGACCAGAAACTACGACAGCATCTGGAATTACTATCAGAAAATTGCAGAAAAATGCGCCGTCATCAACAACGAAAATATCATTGCCCTGCGGCGCATCCCTTCCATGGCCATGAACGCCCTGCTGGTGCAGAAAATCCAATCGGCCAACGATGAGAACATTCCCTTTTATGTGTTTACGGATGAAAACCTATCCTGGCGCGGAGCGAAGGACGGCACGGTATGCCAGATCATGGGCGTGCTGATTGACAATGCCATCGAGGCCACGCGCGGCACGGATGTGTGCTACGTATCGCTGGAGGCGCACAACGTGCCCCACGGCGTGGAGCTGGTGGTGCGCAATACCTGGAAGCAGCAGCAGACGGACTTCCTGTACAGCGAAAAATACAAATCAAAAAAGCCCGGCCATGAGGGACTCGGGCTAAGCAGCGTGCGAAAGCTCGTCAAAAAGGATCGTCACATGATCTTCAATATCTATCCGTCCGGCCGTTATGTTGAGGCCAACCTGCAGATCTTCTGGTAATTACGGCGCTGCGGACAGCACATACTGCGCAATATCCTGGGCGGAGCGGGCGTTGATCTGCTCCGCCTGCTGTTTGCGCATGGCTTCGCAGGCAGCGGGATCGCTGGCCAGCGCTGCGGCCAGGCTGGCGGCCTCGCGCAGGGAGGTCGTCCTGCGGGCCATGCCGTGCGATTCATAGAAGGCTGCGTTCTTTTCCTCGCAGCCGGGAATGGTGATCAGGTGGATCATGGGGATGCAGGCGGCGGCGGCCTCGGTGCTGGACAGCCCGCCAGGCTTGGTGATCAGCACGTCGGCGGCGTTCATGTATACGTTTACCTCGCGCGTAAAGGGCACGGCCTGTACGCGATGGTCGCCTGCGTAGCGGGCGGTCAGCTCCTCGCGCAGCCTGTCGTTTTTGCCCGTCAGCACCAGGGCCAGAAAATCCGAGCCGTCGTCGGCAAGCAGCCCGTCGCACAGGGCGGCGATGTTGCCGCAGCCCACGCCGCCGGTCATTACCAGATAGATGCGCTTGCCCGCAGGCAGGGATAGGTGCTCCCGCGCCTGCTCCTTTGGCATATGCTGGGCAAACCGCGGCGATACCGGGATGCCCGTGGGATGCAGCAGCGATGCGTCCATGCCCGTGGCCGTCAATTCGGCAATCAAATCCCTGTGCGGCACAAAATAGCCGTTCAGCCGCGTTTCATGGAAAAAGGGGATGGCGGTATAATCGGTCAGCACGCCGTAGGCGGGAACAGGCAGCTTCTGCCGCTGGCGCAGGGCGGTGCAGGCTTCCATGCCATACAGATGGGTGCTGACCACCGCGTCAAAGCTATTTTCGAGGATATAGCGCAGCAGGTTTTCGGCATACAAAGAATTGGCAATGTAGATCGGCGAATGCTTCGTGATGGAGGAAACCGCCTCGCCCAGGCGATACACCACGCCAAAGGCCTTGGGGGCGTTCCGGATCATGGAATTATACAGCTCGGTGGCGTTTTTGCGCACGGATTCGCTGGCAAAGCTGAGCGGATCGGCCAGCTCGGCCTGCGCGCCCTGTGCAAGCAATGCTTCCTGCACAGCCAGGGCCGCGCTGTGATGCCCTTCGCCCGTGTTGCAGCTAAGCAATAAAACCTTTTTGTTCATGCGCAGCTCCTTTCGTATAAAGGCAAGATAGCGGAATAAAGCAATATGATTATAACAGCGATTGGGCGTGCGATCAATCGGCGGCTGTGTCCGGCGGATGAATTTTTTGTTAATTCTGCGCCGGGCGCACGCTGACCTCGCCCGCGCTGATGGCGATTTGTCCCTGCGGCGTATCCACAATCAGCCCGCCGTCGTCGTCCACATCCAGCGCATAGCCCGAATGGCATACGCCCTCCTGCTGCCAATGGATGGGGCGGCGCAGCGTGACGCAGCGCGCGCGGTATTCCGGCATATGGGCGGGCATGGCGGATAGATTGTCCATGATTTCACGATAGACGGCGGCGCATAGCTGGGCGTGCGTGCAGGGCGCGTCGCCCTTGGGATACAGCGAGCGCACGATATAGGCAAGCTCGGGGGGGAAGCTGGGCTGGCTCAGGTTGACGCCGATGCCCGCAACCATGCCCAGCGGCTGCGCGCCGCTCCAGGCCCCCTCGCACAGGATGCCGCACACCTTTTTGCCGTCCAATTGCGCGTCGTTCACCCACTTGATATCCAGATGAAGCTGCGTCAGCCGTTCCACCGCGCGGCAGACAGCCACCGCGCACAGCGTGGTCAATTGCCCTGCAGGATAAGCGCCGCGCAGCAGCAGGCTCATGTACAGCCCACCCTCCTCCGAGCAGAAGGCGCGGCCCATGCGGCCGCGTCCGCCCGTCTGGCGTGCGGCGACCACCAGGCTGCCGTGTGCGCCGCCGCGCAGCAAAAGCGCGCGCGCATCGGCGTTGGTAGAGGCGGTTTCGGGCAGGATGCATACGGGCACATCGGGCAAAAGCGCGGAAAGCTGCGAATAATCGGGCATAACGGCCTCCTTTCCGCCGTTGACCGCGGCGCGGCGCGTGCGGTATAATAGGGCGGGGGGATGAGAATGAAAACCATGCTGATCACCGGCGGCGCGCGGGGCATTGGCGCGCAGATGGTACGCCATTTTGCCGCGCAGGGCTGGCGGGTGATGTTCTGCTATCAAAGCAGCCAGGAAAAGGCTGAGACGCTGGCGCGCGAGACGGGCGCGCTGGCCGTTCGCTGCGATGTGCGCGACGAAGCGCAGGTGCGTGCAATGCTTGCGCAGGCCATGGCGAGCCTGCGCCATCTGGACGCGCTGATCTGCAATGCCGGCGCAGCCTGGACGGGCCTGACGGAGGAAATGCCGCTGGCGGAGTATCAAAGAATCTGCGATACCAACCTGCGCGGAGCCTTCCTGTGTATGCGCGAGGCGCTGCCGCATCTGCGCGATACGCGCGGCGCCATCGTGCTGATTTCCTCCATGTGGGGGCTGGTGGGCGCGTCGTGCGAGACGGTGTATTCCGCCACCAAGGCAGCGCTGCAATGCATGGCGCGTTCGCTGGCCAAGGAGGTAGGCCCCTCGGGCGTGCGGGTCAATTGCGTGGCTCCCGGCGCTGTGGATACCGACATGATGGCCTGCTATTCGCAGCAGGATAAGCAGACGCTGGCCGATGAAACGCCGCTGGGCCGCCTGTGCGCGGCGCAGGATATTGCCGACGCGGCGGACTTTTTGCTCAGCGACAAGGCCTCCTTTATCACCGGGCAGACGCTGGCCGTGGACGGCGGCTTTACCCTGTAGGCCCTACAGGTCGGCCGCGCCCATATTGGCCTTGGCCGACAGCGCCATCACATGAAGCTCCACGACAGCTGTTTTTTCAACAGCCGTTTTGTTGTACGCAAAATTGCGCGTGGCAGGGTCGCGCTGCATGATGATATCGTCGATGGCGCGCTGCCGCTCATCGCCGGTCAGAAAGCGTGCTTCCGCCTGCCCCATCACGCTTTGATAGCGCATGGTTACGTCCTTTTTTTCGGGCAGGCAGCACAGCCCCAGCGGGAGATCCATCTCAAAGGAGCAGCGTGGACAGGCAGACAAAAGCGCGTACTTCCGTCCCGCCATCGCGCCGTGAATGTACAGATACAGCTGTCCCTCCCGTACCTGATAGGCAAAATTGACGGGCACGATATAGGGAAAATCTCCATCCGCCAGGCCCAGCCGGACGATCTGGCAAGCGTCTACGATGGAGAGAATCCGCTCAAAATCCGTGATTTCACGATCCTTGCGGCGCATGTAAAATCCCCCCGATCTTTTTTGAAATACAACGGACTTACAGCCGTGCTTATGCCCTGGAAAGCAGAACAACTGCCTCGGTATGCGCGGTATAGGGGAACAGATCTACCGCCTGGGCGGATTGCAGGGCATAGCCGGATTTTTGCAGGATGTCCACATCGCGGCGCAGCGTTTCGGGGCAGCAGGAAACATAGACAATGCGCGCGGGCGCGGCCTGGCTGAGGGAGCGCAGGAAGCGCGCGTCGCAGCCTGCGCGCGGGGGATCGACAAAGACCACTGTGGGCGCAAAACCGCCGTCCCGCAGGGCATTGACCGCATCCGCGCAGATGAAATCGATGTTTGAAATGCGGTTGACGCGCGCGGCCGTTCTGGCGCAGGCCACGGCGTCGCGCACCAGCTCCACGCCGCGCACCTGGCCGGCCTTGCGGGCGGCCAGCATGCCGATCAGACCCACGCCGCAGTAAGCGTCCAGCACGCGATCCTCAGGCGTAAGCTGCGCCAGGTCGATGGCGCGCTGATACAGCTTTTCGGCCTGTACGGTATTGATCTGATAAAAGGAGCGCGCCGTCAGGCACACCTTCAGCCCGCCCAGCTCGTCCCATATTTCATCGCGCCCGGCCAGCACGCGGGAGCGGAAGCCCATCACCGCGCTGGTATCGCGGTCGTTGATGGACTGCGTAACCCCGCGCACATCGGGACAGCGGGCCATCAGACGGCGGGCAAATTCCTCGCCGCCTGGAAAATCCGCCGTGCCGGTCACAATGGTCACCAGCGCCTGTCCGGTGCTGTGCGCGCGGCGCACCTGCATGTGGCGCAGAACGCCGCGATGGAAATCCTCCCGATAGGCCGAAAGCCCTGCCTCAGCCAGCAGGGACAGGGCGATATTGGCAATTTCGTTGGCGCGCTCGTTTTCCATCAGGCACCGGCGAACGGAGATCACCTGATGCGTGCCCGCGCGGTAAATGCCGTGATACAGGCCGGACTTGCCGTTGGCAAAGGTGCGCAGCACTTTGTTGCGGTAGGCGCGCGGCTCGGCCATGCCCAGGATGGGCAGAGCGTCGGGAAACAGCGCGCGGAAGGCCGCGTCCTTTTCATGCAGAACGTCGCCGTACATGCGCGTCAGCTCGCGGCAGCCGCCGCAGCCCTTTTCCGCCAGCGGGCATTTCATCTTGCGTGTCCTCCCGGATTATTTTTGAATCTCGTGAATCAGCTTGAGCACGGCCATCGTGCCGTCGGCGGGCGGCGCGTCATGCAGGGCGGCGCGCAGAGAATCGCCGTCGCGCACAAGCTCCATGATGGCCTGCTCCAGGGTGTCCGGGGTCATCTGATCCTGCGGCAGCACGCGGGCCAGGCCGCGCTTTTCATAGGAGGCGGCGTTGAGAATCTGATCGCCGCGGCTGGCGCCCTTGGGATAGGGAATCAGCAGCATGGGCTTGCCCAGCGCCTGAAACTCGCACAGGGCGTTGGAGCCCGCGCGGGAGAGAATGTAATCCGCTGCGGCCATCGCGTCGGGCAGGGCGTCGGACAAAAACTCCACCTGATAATAGCCGTCCAGGCCCTTCAGGCTTTCATCCAGATTGCCCTTGCCGCATAGGTGGAACACCTGCATATGCGGCAGAAGATTGGGCAGCGCCGCGCGCAGGGCGGCGTTTACGCTTTGCGCGCCCAGGCTGCCGCCCATCATCAGCAGAACCGGCTTATCGGCGGTAAAATGCGCCATGGCCAGCCCCTTTTCGCGGCTGCCGGAAAACAGCTCGGGCCGCAGCGGCGTGCCGGTGAACACGCCCTTGGGGGCCAGCGCCTGCGCGCATTCGGGGAAGGTGGCAGCTACTTTTTTGGCAAAGCGCGCGCAGATCTTATTGGCAAGGCCGGGGGTGAGATCGCTTTCATGGCACAGCACAGGCACATGATGCAGCCACGCGCCCACAACCACCGGCACGGATACGAACCCGCCCTTGGAGAAGCATACGTCGGGCCTGAGCCTGCGCATCAGGTGCGCGCTCTGGAACGCGCCGGCGATGACGCGGAAGGGGTCGGTGAAGTTCTTCCAGTCAAAGTAGCGGCGCAGCTTGCCGGATTTGACCACATGATAGGTCACGCCCGGCAGATTGCCTACCATGCCATGCTCGATGCCATCCTGCGTGCCGATGTAGTGCACCTCGTACCCTTCCTTCAGCAGATGGGGCAGCAGCGCCAGATGCGGGGTGACGTGTCCGGCCGAGCCGCCGCCGGTCAATACGATCTTTTTCATGGCTGATTTCCTCCCGTCCGTGCAATAACGGTGTATTTTTCAATCATTTCACTGGGGTGCAGCGCCTGCTTGGCGGCGCGCAGCCCCTCGTCGCCCATGTCGTCCTCGCGGTTCAGATAGCATACGCCCTGCGGCGCGTGCGCGGCGTATTCGCGGCAAAGCAGCTGGTTTGCGCCCGCTACATCATGCAGCGCCTTTTCGATGTGCACATACAGCGTATCGCCCACCGCCGTGCCCAGGCTCACGCCCACCGCGCGCCCCTCGGGCAGGCGCAGCAGGCCGCAGTACATGCCCAGCGCCTCCGCATGCGCCAGGGTATCCAGGGTGTAGCCAAATTCCGCCTGCGCCAGGGGATCGCTTTTTTGCAGGGCGGATTCGTTATCCACCAGGAAGGCGCGTATATCATCCATATGCGCGGGATCGACGATTTCATAGATGAAGCTGCCGTGATCCTTTAAAAAACGGTTCACATGATTGCGCTGGCCGGCCAATCGCCGCCCGGCGTAGGTGGACAGCTGCTCGCGGGGATACAGATAATCGGCCCATTGACGCTGCGGCTGGCAGTCGATTCCCTGTCCATAGCAGGCGCGCAGCGCGTCCAGCGCCTCAGGCGGCACGGTGGCAAAGCGCAGCGAGCCGTCTGCTTCGGGGGCGATACGGGACAGGCTGAACGCAGGCTCCTCCGTTCCGCAGGGGAAAAGGTGATAAATCTGTCCGTCCGGGTAGCGCATGCGGATGTAGAGCGTATCGCCGCACAGGGCGTACTCGGTGGAAAAATAATCGCGCCACATATAGATTACGCCAGCGGTGTAATCGCAGCTGCGATAGGGCTGGTGGGCAAGACGCTCACGCAGGGCGGGAATGGCCGCTGCGTCAACGCGGGAATAAGAAAGCATAAAAAATCCTTTCGGTTCGTTTTCAATCAAAATCAAACCCCAGATGCAGGGGGGCGGGCAGCGGCGCGCCGATGGCCTGCGCCAGCGAAAGCTCACCCTGCGCGCAGGGAACCAGCGCCGACAGGCTGCCGCAGCCGAGCTGCGCGGCCAATGCCTGCGCGGCGGAAGCGTCGCCCAGCGCCTCGCACAGCGTCAGGCAGCCATCCTGCGCGCCGGTGACGGCGCAGGCAGCGCGCGCATCGGCATACAGTCCGCCGCCCTCGCAGGCAAGCATGCGGCAGGCAAAGGCGCACAGGTTCTCATCCCATACAATGTGGGGGGTATCCCGCAGCAGCGCTTCGCGGGCGGCGAAGTAGGCGGGGCCTTCCACGGCAGGCGGGGCGGAGCCAGGCACGGCGGGCAGGGTCCGGCGCTGGGCGGGCATCGCATCCTGCCAGCCAAGCCGCTGATAAAGGGCGTGCAGGGGCGCATCCTCCGCGTGCAGAAACACGCGCTCACAACGCTCCTGCGCCGTTTGCAGCAGCCGCCGGGCATGCCCCTGGCCGCGATGGGCGGGCAGGGTGGTCAGGGCGTACAGATACAGCGCGGGCAGGGAAGCCTGGCCGGGCTGATACACCTGGCAGGGCAGCAGCGCCGTCATGGCGGCGGGTACGCCGTCCTGCAGGGAAAGCAGCGTATCGCAGCGCTGCCATACAAAGTCAAAAAAAGCGCGCAAAAACCAATCCTCATCGCCAAAGCCCGCGCGAAGCATGGCTTCTGCCGCGGGCCAGTCGCAAGGATCGGCCAGTCGGACGGACAAGAGGCCCGTCATTTGTTTTGCGCCTTTTTCAGGGTGGCAAGGTGCTGCCCTTCCTCCTGGGCGATGGCCAGGAAGGTGGCCTGCGCCTCGGGATAGGCTGCGCATGCGGCGGCAAACTGCGTGTAGCAGTCCACGGCCAGCGCCTCCTGCCTGGCGGCGTAGGCAAGCAGCTCCGCAGGGGAGGCAAAGGCTCCCTCGCGCGCCGCGCCGCCCAGGCCCTCGTCAAACAGGATGCCTGCGGCGCGGGCAGAAAGCACCAGCGCCTCCGCGTGCTCGGGCACACGGCCGGAGAGCATGTGGGTGAAGCGGCGCAGGTGCTCGCGCTCCTGGGACAGCATATCGCCAATCGCGGCGGCGATGGGGCCGTCGGGCCAGATCAGAGCCGCGCGCTCGTACAGCTTTACGGCGCGCTTTTCCATTTCGCAGGCGATGTAGAGCGCGTCGCCTGCGGTTTTAACAGCCACGCCGAGCATGTGTCAGCCCTTCTTTTCAGCCAGGTATTCGTTGATCTGGTGCACCAGCTCATCCACATTGGTGCCGTGGACGGCGCAGGCGTCCTCCAGGCTTTCGGCGGTGGCATGGGGGCAGCCCAGGCAATGCATGCCGAACTCCATGAACAGGCGGGCGGTGCCGGGATCGATCGACAATACTTCGCGGATGCTCATTTCCTTGGTTACCATAAGATCCTCCATGATGATAATTTATCGGCGGAAGGGTGTGAAATCCGCCGGGAAACCGCGCGTTTCGCCCACAATATAGAGCGGGCGCGCGCGGGTTTCGTCGTAGATGCGGGAGATATACGCGCCCAGGATGCCCAGGCCCGTGGTGACCGTGCCTGTGCACAGCACCATCAGCGCGGCCAGCCACCAGGCGCCGGCCTGCACGCCGCAGCAAAGCAGAATCAGCAGTGCCAGCAGCCCCAGGCCGCTGATGGCCAGCATGCCGATGCCCAGCACGGAAAGAAGCTTGAGCAGCTTATCCGAAAAGCTGAGCATGCCGTCCAGTGCAAGCCTGAGCATTTTTTTGAGCGGATAATGCGTTTCGCCCGCGAAGCGCTTATCGCGGTCGTAGCGCACGGCCTCCTGCCTGAAGCCTACCCACGCGAACATGCCGCGCAGGAAGCGCGCGTGCTCGGGCATGCGGCGCACAACGTCGGCCACCTGCTTGTCCACCAGGCGAAAATCGCCCGTGTCGGCAGGAATATCGGTGCTTGTCATGGCGCGCAGCAGCCGGTAATAAGCAAAGGCGGTCAATTTCTTAAACGCGCTTTCGCCCGCGCGGCGGTTGCGCTGCCCGTAGACCACCTGCGCGCCCGCGCGCCATCTGGCGGCCATTTCGGGAATGATTTCGGGCGGATCCTGCAGATCCGCGTCGATGATGACGATGGCGTCGCCCGTGGCGTAATCCAGACCTGCCGTGACGGCCATCTGGTGCCCGGCGTTGCGGGCAAAGTGCACCGCGCGCACGCAGGGATCATGGGCGGCCAGGTCGTTGAGAATATCGGGCGTATGATCGCGCGAGCCGTCGTTTACGTAGACGATTTCGTAATCGCCGTCCATGGTGGACAGCACGGCGGTGAGCCGCTTGTGCGTTTCGCGCAGCACGGGCTCCTCGTTATAACAGGGAACGATGACAGAATAAACTGGCATACGCGCTCCTTTCGTTTACAGCATTTTAATCAGCATGTTGCGCTGCGAGTCCATTTCCAGCTTGAGCTTGCCGTCCTTTTCCAATTGCTTGAGGATATCGGAAAAGCGGCGGAAGCCGATGCTCTTTTCGGTGAAATCGGGATAGCTGCTGATGATATCGGCCTTGAGGATGGAGGGGTTGATGCGCTCGAAGCCGTCGTCCTTATAGCGCTGAAGCTGGGCGGCGAAGGCCGCCTGCCAGGTATCGCGGCGCAGGGGCTGGCTTTCCTGCGCGCCGGGAGCCGCAGCGTCGGGCACCAGGGAAACCATCACATTGTAGGAATCGTTGCGGATGCGGATGGTGCCAAAGTGCGTGGACAGCTTGGCCAGCAGCTTGCCGAACGTGGCGCAGCCATAGGTCTTTTCGTTAAACTGAGGGCGCAGACGCAGCAGCACGCCCTTGAGCTCGCTTGCGTACATTTCATCCTCCTCGGATTCCGAGAGGATGCTTTCAATCAGCTTGCACAGCGATTCTTCATCCTGGGTGTCGTCTTCCATGGCCGATTTCTTGGCCTTGGCGCGGATCTCCCGCCGGGGGCCGACGCTTTCCATAAACTGAAACTCGTTGCAGGCGTTGATAAAGATGGTGCTGGCTACCTCGCTGCGGCTGATGCCCAGCACAAACTTGCCCATGCTTTTCAGCGTGCCCACCAGCGGCACATAGTCGCTGTCGCCCGATACGATGCAGAAGCTGTCGATCAGCGGGTTGGAATAGGCGGTTTTCAGCGCGTCGATGACCAGCTGGATATCGGCGTTGTTTTTCTGCGCCGCGCCGTAGCGCAGCGAGGGGACGACCACGAAGGTGTTGGAAAGCAGAATTTCCTTCAGATCGCTGAAACGGTCGGTGTAGCCGTAGACCTTGCCAAACAGGATATCGCCGCGGATCTTGACCTTTTCGAGAATGTTGTTTAACGTATCGACCTTGGCCCCGCAGTTTTCAAGATCGACAAATACGGCGAATTTCGCACTGCCCAAAACAGATAGCCCCTTTCATGGCAAAGTTTACCGAAGGATAGTATACCACAAATGCGTGAAATTGAAAAGTAAAAGCGCTTTTATACTTCCTTTTCGTCCATTTCCGCCTGCGCGTGCAGTGCGGACTGCTTTTTCTCCCATGGCAGCAGGCGATAGCACAGCACCAGCGATATGGCGCAGCATACCCAGCCCAGGGGATAGCCCAGGCCTACCAGCACGGCGTCGTGCGTGACATGGGATACGATGTAAAGATAGATCTGGCGGATGACCACAAAGCAGCCGAGCATGCACACCATGGTGGGGAAGGCCTCGCCCGCGCCGCGCAGCGCGCCGCCCAGGATATCGTTGACGCAGGTGAACAGATAGAAGGGCGAAATCCACATCACAAACAGCGAGCCGTAATAGAGCACCTCGGGCTTTTGATTGAACAGGCTCAGCAGGGGCTTGGAAAATGCCATCAGCGGAACCATCAGCGTGCAGGTACACAGCGCGCCCATGGTCAGCGCCACCCGCGTGCCGCGCTTTGCGCGCGGTACGTTGCCCGCGCCCAGGTTCTGCCCCACAAAGGTGGTGTTGGCCGCGCTGAGGGATTGCTGCGGCAGCAGGGCAAACTGATCGAGCTTGCCGTATATGGACCAGCCCGCCGCGCAGTCCGAGCCGAAGGCGTTGATATAGGACTGCACGAATACGTTGGAAAACGCGGTGATCGCGCCCTGCAGGGCGGTGGGCAGGCCGATGCCTACAATTTGCTTAAGCACCGGCAGCTTGATGCACAGCCGGCGGAAGAACAGCTTGTACGGGCCGTCCGAGCGCGCCAGCACATACAGCACCAGTATGGCGGAGAGCGCCTGCGCCAGGATGGTCGCGTAGGCCACGCCCGCCACGCCCATGTGGAACACCAGCACGAAGATCAGATCGCCCGCCGTGTTGATAATGGCCGAGAAAACCAGAAAGTACAGCGGGCGGCGGCTATCGCCCACGGCGCGCAGGATACCCGCGCCCATGTTATAAAACATCAGCCCCGATACGCCCATAAAGTAGATGCGCAGATAGGTCGTGGCCTCGCTCATCATGTCCTCGGGCGTTTTCATCATGCGCAGCAGATAGGGCGTCAGATACATGCCCAGCCCCGTAAACAGGATGGCCATCAGAAAGGTGGTCAGGATGGTGGTGTGCACCGCGTCGTGCACGGATTTGCGGTCCCGCGCGCCGTAGGCGCGGGCGATGACCACCGTGGCGCCGGTGGAAAAACCGTTGAAAAAGCCCAGCAGCGTGTTGATCAGCGGGCCGGTGGTGCCCACGGCGGCCAGCGCCTGCGAGCTTACATAGTTGCCTACCACGATGGAGTCCACCGTGTTGTACATCTGCTGGAAAATCAGCCCCAGCAGCATGGGCGCGGCAAAGGAAAGCAGCTGCTTCCAGATCGTGCCCTGCGTCATATCAGTGCTTCTGCCAATACGCATCGGATCCCTCCCATCATACATAGCGGCAAAATACCACAAATAAATCATACCGCAAGATGCGCGCGATTGCAAGGGGGCATTTTGTCATATCCTTTTTTGTTTTAGATACAGAAAGGCGGAGCCTTTTTTCAAAGCTCCGCCATGGTTGGTCTGCAGAATTCAATCGAAGAAGAAGACAAAAGCATGATCATTCGCTCAAAGCATTTCATTCTACGCTGAGAATCTAAACTATTCCACCAAATCCAGTTCTTCTTTGATGTCCGCAAGCAGCACATCAGCAGTAGTATCTACTTGTTGATCCTTGCCATTGGGAAAGACACGGATCAATCTGTTAGGGTTTGCTATCAGCAGTTCGCAGAATTCATGAACTTCGATGGAATATATTGCCTTGTCAGGGCAAACTGCGGAAGCAAACATTTCTTCCGGCCATACAGAGATGGGGCACGGCTCGGTTGGTACAAGTTGAGTGGGGTCACAATCCAACCAAACAGTTTCTGTGTCGGCAGCAGTGGCTGCAAAGCTCTTATAGCGTT
>CAKUFG010000001.1 GCA_934647235.1 uncultured Clostridia bacterium | reverse complement strand
CGAGCATTCGTGTTCGTCTTTTTTTGTGCCGATCTTACACGGTTTACCGGTTGATATCGAGAGCGCCGACCGCAGCAAAAAAACGGAGTACACTATGTGAAATCGGGACTGAAAAGGTTTGGATAAACCGTCAATGGACAAAAGGATGATTTTGTGGTATAATATTTATAAGATACATCGGAATTTAGATAGGAGCTTTTAGAATGAAAAATGATATTTTATTGAAATATAGAATGTTAAATGCAGAAGAAGTTAATCGAGAGATATTTAAGGATTTTATTCGATATCAAAATGTCACAAAATGTTGGCGTAAAGAAAATGGCAAGTGGATAATCAAAGATGATCCTTTTGTAGATGATTGGACAGAAAATGATTATCAAAAATTAATTTTCTGCCTAAAAAATACAATTGCTTCTGACGGATTTGTTTATGCCGCTTTTTATGACGGGAAATTGAAAGGCTTTGTTTCAGTAGAATCAGAAATATTTGGTGGTAAACAAGGATATTGTGACTTGTCCAGTATCCATATATCAGAGGATATGAGAAGAAAGGGAATCGGCAGAACACTTTTTCTTGCGGCAAAAGAATGGGCGAAACAAAAAGGAGCTAAAAAGCTCTACATATCTGCACACTCAGCCGTTGAAAGTCAAGCCTTTTATAAATCAATGGGGTGTGTTGAGGCGGAAGTTTATAATCAAAAACATGTTGAAGATGAACCGTATGATTGTCAATTGGAATGCGGTCTTTAGGCGGTAGTATTCAGTATATCACTTCCACTTTATCGATTTGGCTTTCCCCACTCCTTCATTCCCCATTTTCTTTTTATCCTTAACGCCATCCGGTTTTTGACAATTGCTATCCAACGTGTTATAATGCACCCGTCGATACCCACAAGGGATCGAACAATACATCGAAAAGGAAGGTTCGTCAGGTATCCCATGGGAACCTGAACGGAAAACAGCATGAAAAACAGAATAACGCTCTATCGCATGACGGCTGCGGCGCTTTTGATGGCGCTGGTGTTTGTACTGGGCATGACCCCGCTGGGACTGATCCCGCTGGGCTTCATCAATGTGACCATCCTGTGCGTGCCGGTCATTACTGGCGCGCTCGTGCTGGGCGCGCGCAGCGGCCTGCTGCTGGGGCTTTGCTTTGGCACGGCCAGCACGCTGAGCATGCTGGGCATTTCTTTAACCCCGCCCTCCGCGCTGGCCTCCACGCTGTTTGCGGCCTCGCCCGCCTGCGCGCTGATCATGTGCTATGCGCCGCGCCTGCTGGTGCCCATGGCCGCGCTGGGCGTGTATAAGCTGCTGGGCAAGCATGAAAAAATCGCCCTGCCCATTGCGGCGGCGGCTGGCTCCCTGACCAATACGGTGCTGTATCTGGGGCTGATGCTGCTGTTTTACGCCATGAACGGCCTGGATTCGGCCAGGATCCTGGGCTTGATCGCCGGCACGGGGCTGATTGGCGGCGGCTGCGAGGCCATCGCGGCGGCGCTGATTGTAACGCCGGTGGTGCTGGCGCTGCGCAAAACCAAAATCGGAGCCAAGGCCTGATTGGCTGCAAACTACGGAGGAACGCACATGATTTTTACGATGGATATCGGCAACACCAACATCAAAACCGGCCTGTTCCAGGGCAAGGAGCTGGTGCGCTACTGGCGGCTTTCCACCAATCGCAGCAGCACCAGCGATGAATACGGCATGCTGGTGACCAATCTGTTCCGCAGCGCGGGCCTGAGTCCTGATCAGGTGACGGGCATTATGCTGTCCAGCGTGGTGCCGCCGGTCAACTTTACCATCGAGCACATGTGCAACGATTACTTTGGCATCGCGCCCAAGTTTGTGGTGCCGGGCGTAAAAACGGGCATCAACATTCAGTATGATAATCCCCGCGCGCTGGGCAGCGACCGTATCTGCAACGCGGTGGCCGCGCAGGCATTCTATGGCGCGCCGTGCATCTTCATTGATTTCGGCACGGCCACAACCTTCGGCGTGGTGGATGAAAAGGGCGCGTTTGTGGGCGGCTGCATCTGCCCCGGCATCAAGCTGGCCAGCGAGGCGCTGGTGCGCGGCACCTCCAAGCTGCCCAACTTTGAGCTGGTTAAGCCCGACAGCGTGATCGGCAAGAATACGATCACCAACCTGCAGGCGGGCATGATTTATGGATATGTCGGCCAGGTGGAATACCTGATTAAGAAAATGAAGCGTGAGATTGGCCGCGACGACGCCGTGGTGGTAGCCACCGGCGGCATGGCGCGCATGATCGCCTCCGAAACCAGGGTGATCGATCAGATTGACGGCCTGCTGACCCTGAGGGGTCTGCGGCTGATTTACGAGCGCAACGCGGAGGGCTGAAACGATGCGCGGACGGCATAAACGCATTTCTGCGGGCACGATTGTCATGACCATAGCGGCGGCAATCGTGCTCTTTTGCGCCATATGGATGATCCTGGCCATCCGCAGCCCCAATGCAGACCTGAGCATGGACGCCGAGCGCCTGGTCAGCTCCATTGGCGAATTGGCGGCGGCGCGTCCGCAGACTACCGTGCAGACAATGCCCGGCCTGCCGCGCCCGACGGCTGCTCCGCAAATGTCCGCGGCACCGACAGCGCAGGCAGCACAGCCTACCGCCGTGCCGCAGCAGCCCGCCGCAGTGCAGACGACGCAGCCGGCCAGCGGTATCCGCACGCTGACGCTGACCATCGGCGGTGAAATTGCCTTTGACAGCGAGGTCATTGCCGGCACGTTCAACGCGGGGACGGGGCAATATAACCTGTCCGAAACGCTCAGCGCCATCCAACACGAGGCGCGCGCGGACGCGGGCGTCGCCCTGATGCACAGCCTGCCCGGCATGAGCGCGGCTAACGGGCGTGCGGCGGAGCAGGCGGCTGCGGCCATTCATGACGCAGGGTTCCAATATGTGCTGCTGAACAGTGAAAAGGCCCTTGAAACGGGCGAAAACGGCGCAGCGCGCATGCTGTCCGCCCTGCAAAGCGCAGGCGTTACGCCGCTTGGCCTGCGCAGCGCCGCAGGGTCGGGCACGGCGCAGACCATCTCCATCCGCGGCATCTCCATCGCCGTGCTGGCCTATACCGATACCCTGTCGGCGGACAGCAAAAAGGCCGTGGCGGACGCGGCGGTACGTGAACGCATGGTGACGGTCTTTAATGCTGATCAGGCCCGGCAGGATATCCGCGCGGCGCGCGACAGCGGGGCCGATATCGTGCTGGTTGCCATGCATTGGGGCGGCGCAAACGATACCGCGCCCACTGCCGCGCAGCGCACGACGGCGCAGGCATTGTGCGAGGCGGGGGCGGATATCATCATCGGCGCGCACAGCAACGCCGTGCAGCCGGTGGAGTATCTGGCCAGCGCGCAGGAGCCTGGCCGCAGCACGCTGGTTGCCTGGTCGATGGGCACGCTGCTGAGCGCTTCCCGCGCCAACCGTGAAGTGGTGTCCGGCATGCTGCTGCATCTGACGCTTACCTACGATATGCAGCGCCGCGCGCTCAGCTTTGCCTCGGTGCAGTATACGCCCACCTATTGCTGGGGGCAGAAAACCGACGCACTGTATAAATACCGCGTGCTGTGCAGCGCGGAGGACGCGCCGGGCGATATGATCCAAAAGCAGCGGGAAATCATGGGCCGCGCGCTCAAGCTGATTCAGGATACCATGGCCAGGGGCGCGGCGCAGCAGCGATAAATAATAAAAACTGCGGCATAGTCGGATATACCGGCTATGCCGCTTGTTTATGCGTTTGCATTTAACGGAACAGATTGCGGATTTTATCAAGAATGCTTGTACTTTCGGGCTGCGCGGCTTCTTCCGTATGCACGGTGCTTACGCGAATGGCGGGCGTGGTAATGACGAACTGCACATTGTCCACATCGGTATTGCGTGCATCCACGAAGGAGCAAACCGAAACGTTGGAGCCGGTTTTATTGGCGATCATATCGTCGATTCTGTCGTTGATCGTATCGTTGATATCCGCCGTTTCGCTGCGGAACTCGCCCGTGCCGTCCTTCATTTCCTGCGCGCCGTCCATCAGATCGTTCACGCCGTTCGTATAGTCCTGCAGGCCGTCATAGAATTTCTGCACGTTGTCCAGCTTAACGCCGGCATCGATGATTTTGTCCGTTTGTTCGGTCAATTCGCTGTCATCTACATCGATATCCAGCGAAAGCCGAACGCCGTTGATGGAGATGGCGTCCATCTCAAAATCTGCTGCGTCGGTGGAAATCAGGATGCTTTTCTCAGTATTTGGCAGCACGATGTAGCTCAGCTGGCGGCTGGTGCCTACATTGGCCTGCGTGGCGCCTTCGGCGGAGATATTGCGGCATTTTTCTGTATCCAGCGACGCGCTGATCTGCAAGGCATGGCTTTTGAACAGCTCGCCCTGATAAGCAGGGTTCTGGCGAACATCCAGCTCGATTTCCACGTGACCGCTCTTGCCTGCCAGCTCCCCGGCGGCGATCTCCTGCCCATCCAGCCGATAGGTAAGCTGGAACAGCCAGGGCAGGTCGCGGGTGTTCAGGTTGCCCTGGTAATATACACGCTGCGCGTCGCTGTGGAAGCGCACCTCGCCGTTTTCATAGGCGATCTGATCCTCGGTGTTCAGCGGATGGACGGAGGCATAATCGCCATAATCAACAATATCGCCGCCCTCGAAAATGTTGACGGCACACAGGCCGTCTACCTGCCCCTGCGCATTCAGCATGGCATAGATTACTTCTTCTTTACCATCGGCAAAGGCCAGGGTGCTGCTGCCCAGCAGCGTGACGGCCAGCGCCAGCGAAACGCTTTTTTTGAAATTCATTTTTCTGCTCCTTTCTTTACAAACACAGCGCCCTTGGTGGTGCGCTCAATCAGACCGTCCAGCAGATACAGCATGCCCGGCAGGGCAAAGAGCACGATGACCATGGAGAGCAGCGCGCCGCGCCCCAGGAAAAAGCCCAGCTGACTGAGCAGGCCGTGGGTGGAGATATAGCCCATCAGGAAGCCCACCACCGTCAGCGTCAGGCCCGATGTGAGGATGGAAACGGTGACGGACGAAACGGTCTGCACGATGGCTTGCTTCTTGGGCAGGGTGCGGCGGAACTCCGTATACCGGTCGGTGAACAGGATGGCGTAGTCCACCGTCGCGCCCAGTTGGATGGAGGTGATAATCAGATAAGAAATGTAGAACACGCTCTGGTTCGTGAAGTACGGAATTGCCGTGTTGATCCAGATGCCCGCCTCGATGGCCAGCACCAGGATGACCGGCAGCGAAAAGGACTTGAACGAAAGCAGCAGCACGATGAACACCGCCGCGATGGCGATGAGGTTGACCTTGGCCATATCCGAGATGACGGCTTCCTTCATGTCGCAGGTGCTTACGCCTTCGCCCGCCAGCAGCCACTCTCCGGGATAATAGCGCTCGGCGATTTCGCGCACGCGGGCTACCAGGCTGAACGCCGTATCGCCCTACAGATCGGCCTTGACGGACAGCACCAGGCGGCTGTAATGATCTGAAATCAGCTTGGACAGGGTGTCCTTTTCCACGTACTCGGTGGGGATGACGCTGCCTGCGTTGTCCACATAGGACAGGATGCTGCTGACCTGCGGCAGCTCCTTGAGCGCGGCGGACAGCTCCTTTTCCCGCGCTGCGTTGCCGCGGAGCACCATCAGCACATAGGTGTCGCTCTTGCCGAACACGGCCTCAATGGCTTCGATATCCGCGCCCAGCTGCGTTTCGGGCCCGAAAATATGAGACGAGCCATAATAATAGCTGTTTTGATTCGATCCCAGATAGGCGGGGACAACCATGATCAGCAGGATCAGCAGCACGGGGATCATCAGCCGCGTGACGCACTTGCCCAGCCCATGAAACGACGGCATGAACGAGCGGTGGCGCGTCTTTTTCAGCAGATGATGGAACAGCAGGATCAGCGAGGGGGAGAAGATGAACACGGTGATCAGGCTGACCGCCACGCCCTTGCCCAGCACCAGGCCCATATCCGGCCCAATCTGGAACTGCATCAGGCACAGCGCCAGAAAGCCGATCACGGTGGTCAGGCCGCTGGACAGGATGGACATGGTGGATTTGCACAGCGCTTCGACCATGGCATCGCGCGGATCGGGCGTTTCCTTGCGGCATTCCTCAAAGCGATGCAGCAGGAAGATGGAATAGTCCAGCGATACCGCCAGCTGCAATATGCTGCCTGCCGCGTTGGATACGAACGAGATTTCGCCGAAGATCAGGTTGCTGCCGCTGTTGATCAGGATGGCCACGCCCAGACTGCCCAGCACGATCAGCGGCTCCAGCCAGGAGGTGGTGGTCAAAACCAGGATCAGCAGCACGAAGGCCACCGCCGCTGCGGAGATGATTTGAATCTGCGATACGGTGCTGGTGGTTGCCACGGCGGTGGACACGGCCGAGCCGCTCATGGCGTTGTCATTGCCGATCAGCGCGCGGATGGCGTCCACGGCGGCGATGCGCTGATCGTCGGCAATGGTGACGGAAAACAGCGCCGCGCCATCCTGATAATAGCTGGACACGGTATCCTGATCCAGCGTTTCCAGCGGCTGCTCCACGCTGGACGCATCGTCCAGCCAGGTTACGCTGGTCACGCCGTTGATGGCTTCCAGCGCGTGCTTGTAGGACAGGGCTTCGGGCACGGTGACGTTCTTGACCATCACGCGGGCGTTGGGCACGCCGCCGTCGTATTCCGCATCCATGGCGTTCAGTGCCAGCGTGGAGGCAGTGTCCGGCAGTAGATAGTCGTTCATGTCGTAGTTGACGGCGATCAATGGCTGACACAGCGCGCAGAACACCGCGACCAATACAAAAATCAGCACGACTGTTTTGGGGCGCCGGGTTGTGGCACGATAAAAATGATGCATGGTTATTCCTCCTTTCTGCTTCCGCGAAGCGGCAGGCTTAAGCCTGCGCAGCGCAGCAGCAATTCAATGCTTTCGGGCAGAAGCAGCCCTTCGCCCTCAAAGGGATAGGTGTTCATCCGGGTGCGGATGCTGCCGGCGATGCGGCATATGCCGCCTTCCAAGAGATGACCATGAACGGGGTTTTCGGCCTTCATCAGGTGGAGAATGCCGGAAAACTGTTTTCCAGAAATCTGCAGCCCCAGGCTGCCGGTTCGCTTGCCCAGCAGGGTGGACAGCTCAATATCATAGGTTCGCGATTCGGGCGCGGAGAGCGTCTTTGCTGCGCTTGCCATGGGCATAGCCTCCTTTCGCAATGCGTGACATAGTATAACGGGCGCGCAAAAAAAGAAAAATGGATAATTCAAGCAATTTGTCCAGCGTTTTAACTTAATTTCCTGCGGGGCAAAACGCTGGGCAAATGCCTGATTCTGCCTATTGCAGCGCAAGGCTATAACGGTTAAAATAATAGGGGGAATTTTTCTAAGAAGGAAGAAATGGTATGAAGCAAAAGGAAATGGCCCTTTCAACCAAGCGCGAGCTTGCCGCAGCGCTGAAAAAGCTGATGGCTGTAAAGCCCATCAATAAGATCACCGTTCGTGAACTGGTTTCCGAGTGCGGCGTGAACCGCAATTGTTTTTATTATCATTTTGAGGATATTTACGCGCTGTTCAAGCGGATGGTTGAGGCGGAAGCCGTTGAAATCATCAAACAATACGACCTGATGATGGATTATCACGAGGTCGTCAATTTTGTGCTGGATTATGTGGAAAACAATCAGTATCTGCTGACAAACGCTTATAACGCCATAGGCCAGGCGGGGCTGAAGCGTTTTCTTTATCTGGATTTTGTATCCTGCCTGGGCGCTTTGATCAATCAGGGCGCGCACAAGCAGGGGGTGGAGCTGGATCCGGATTACAGGTCGTTTATGTGCGCTTTTTATGCCGAGGCCATTGCCGGCACGCTGCTGGATTACATCATTCATCCGCAGGCCCGAAGCCGAGAAAAGGTGGTATCCTATGTGGAGCGCCTGCTGCGCAGCACGCTGCCGGCAGCTATTCAATAATAAAAACCGGGCGCGGAAAGCGATTGGCTTTTCGCGCCCAGTGTGTTTTTAGAAAATCCATTTTAACGATAATACCGCGAAATCGGCTTTACGGCCTTGCGGCGCGGCTTCTTGCTGCGGAAGCCCATCAGGCGCTTGACACCCTTGACGAGGCCCCAGATCACCGCAGCCACGGCCGCCAGAAACAGGAAGATTTCAACCGTGAAGCGCGGGAAAGGATTGGGATCGTTGAGCGTATCGGCAATCAGCTCGTCCAGCGAGGGGAAATCCAGCACGCGGCGGGATACGCTGCGGGAGGCCACCAGCTCGTATTCGATGGGTTCGCCCTCCTCGGGGTAGTAGGTCAGGGTAGCCATGACCTCGCCCGCCGTGATGGGCGCGACAGGATCATGCACATATTCGATGGCGACCAGGTCGTTAAAGTTGCTGGACAGGTAGTCCAGGCGGGACTGCAGGGTGACGATGGTATCGTTGGTGGAGTCGCTCAGCTTGTTCAGCGACAGCTCCAGCTTGCCCAGCTGCGGATCGCTTAGATCGTATTTGGAAATTTCCAGCACCTTGGGGCTCATGGCGTACAGCTCGGCCACGCTGGTGCTGACATACTGGGTAAAGCCGTACTCCATCAGTCGTTTGGTATCGCTCCAGCATTTGGCATAGCTGCCGCACTTGAAAACAACGGAGATAAAGGTGACGCCGTTCTTTGTGGCGGAGCCGACAAAGCAGTAGCCCGCTTTGGAGGTATAGCCGGTCTTGATGCCGTTGGCGGCAGGATAATAAGCGCTTTCGGAGCCAAACAGCTCGGCCATTCGGGAATCCAGGCGGCGGGAGCCGTGCATATTGGTGCGGGGCAGGGCGTAGGTGGTAGTGGAGGCGATATTGCGGAAGGTTTCATCCTGCATTGCCTCGCGGGCGATGGTGGCCATGTCGCGCGCCGTGGTGTAGTGGTTATCGTCGTGCAGGCCGCTGGGATTGACAAAATGCGTGTTGGTGCAGCCGATGGAGGCCGCATACTGATTCATCAGCTCGGCAAAGCCGTAGATGCTGCCGCTGATGCTTTCGGCGATCACATTGGCGCCGTCGTTACCGGATTTTACCATCGTGGCGTACAACAGGTTTTCCAGCGGAAGCTGCTCGCCCTCGGACAGGGGGATAACCGAGGCCTTGTCCTCCAGCTGCAGCGCGGTTGCGCTGGTGGTGACGGTGTCCTCCAGATTGCCCATCAGCAGGGCCAGGTAGGTGGTCAATATCTTGGTGGTGGAGGCGGGGTACATGCGCACGTCGGCGTTCTTTTCATATACCACCATGCCGCTGTTGGCCTCGATCAGGATGGCTGCAGATGCATCCAGATCCATATCGTTCAGGCGCTCTGGATGGCTGCTGTCGTATCCGGAGGCAGCGGAGGCCAGCGCTGCCGGGCACACGCAGACGGCAAGCGTCAGCACGGTCAGCAGCATACACACCAGGCGTTTGAACATCCGCAGGCTCCTCCTTCGAAGTAAATACCGATATAGTATACCATAACGGTGCAAAAAAGTACAGCCCTGCCGGGAAGGGGCAGGGCGTATCAGGCAATTTTTACAGAATGACGGGCTGGCAGCGATACAGCGCGCCAAAGGGCTGACCCGTGCCCAGCGCCCAAAGCTCCCATGCCCGTGCGTCCAGCAATTGCTCGGGCAGCCGATCCTGCGGCTTCAGCCGCGGCAGCAGGGGCAGATTCTGCGCTTGGCGCAGCAGCGATGAGTATTCGCGCTTGAAGCCCAGCAGATAGGCATATTGCGGCAGGAGGGACAGCGCCTGGGCGTGCGTATCCAGCAGCGCATGGGTGAGCAGGCGGCTGATGCGCGCATAGGGATAGCGCTTGCTGCGGATGGACTGCACCATGCCTTCGCGCGTCAGCGCATCCGCACCCAGCGGCAGACGGTTCTCAAGCCCCTCGGACAGGCCGGGAAGCTGCGAAAAATCGTGCCCGCTGCGCAGCGTCCAGCGCAGCAGCGCATCCAGCGCGTCCGGACGATGCAGACGGTTCTGCGCCGCTTCGCGCTGCAGAATGGCATAGGCGGCCGCCGGCATGGCGCGCTGAACGCCGGGCCAGGCATGTTGCAGGATGGCTGCGCGCACGGCGGTGGCGGAGGGCAGAGCGGTTTCGTTTTCATCGGGCAGCGTATCGGCATGATATGCGCCGCGCCGGGGAATGGGGTGCAGCGCCAGCCCTGCGTTCAGCCGCAGATTGGCGCGGGCATAGCAGATGGCCAGCACGGTATTGGGCGCGGCCAGGCAATCGGGCGGCAGCCCCAGGCGCGCGGCCAGCGCCTCTCCCTGCGCGCGGGGAAAGGGCAGGCCTTGGTCCAGCCCCTTGCGCAGCGCGGCCTGAAAGGCGCTGTCGGGCGCTTCCAATAGCTGCGCGGCGGGCAGGATGCAGGCCTCGTTGCCCGGCTCAACGCCAAAGCTCAGGCTATGAACCAGCCCAGTGCGCGCTAAAATGGAAACGCCGCCCAGCGCGAAGCGCTCGGCCTCGCACACGGAAAAGGATGCAGGCAGCCCCAGCACGATATCCGCGCCCGCGCGCAGCGCCATTTCGGCCCGCGCATGGGGCGACAGCATGGCGGGCATGCCGCGCTGGGTAAAGCAGCAGCTCATGACCACGACGGTCGGCTCATCCCCACTTGCCGCGCGCGCCTGCGCCAGGTGCCACGCATGGCCGTTGTGCAGCGGATCATACTCCGCAATGACGCCGGCCATGCTTATCCCAGCAGTGTGGGCGGGTAAACGCCCTGCTCATGCAGCTTAAGCAGCGATTGCTGCACCAGCGGCTTATCCTGCGGATAGGTCATGCCGAACCACACGGCGTTGGTGGACAGCACGCGCACGCGCAGCTTGCCCGCGCGCATCAGCTGATCCATCATGCTGGGCAGCACGTATTCGCTCTTGATATCATCGGGCGCAAGGGCATGCAGAAAATCCTCGAACGCGGACTGCATATCGTCAAAGATCGTGGGCAGATACCCCCAGAAATTCATCGATACCAGTGCGTCCGGCGGCAGCAGCACGCCCGCGCTGTCCGTGGCGGTATCGCGGATGGTGCCGTCCGGGAACAGGGTGATTTTATAGGTTTCCTTGATGCTGGCCAGCTGGCCTTTTTTCAGCGTGCATACGCCGCGGGTGACGCTGCCGTATTCGCTGACGGTGTTCTTGAGCCGATAGCCCACCATGGCGGCCTCGTTGGCAGGCAGGGCGGACAGGCAGTCGTGCATCACGGCGAAGGCGTCCACGCCGTAATAATCATCGGCGTTGATAATGGCAAAGGGCTCGTGCACATAGGGACGGGCGCACAGCGCGGCATGCACGGTGCCGAAGGGCTTTACGCGCCCGGCGGGCACGGCGTAGAAGCCGGGCAGCGAGGTGAAATCCTGCACAGCGTAGTGCACCTCAAGCGCGCGGCCCGATTTGGTGCGGCAGGAGCGCACAAGCTCACCGCAAAGCGCCTCGATCAGCGGCTCCATTTCCGGTTTGATAATAAAGACAACCTTATCAAAGCCCGCGCGCACCGCGTCGAACAGAGAGTATTCCATCAGCATTTCATGGTTGGGGCCGATGCCTTCGGTCTGCTTGTTGCCGCCGTATCGGCTGCCAAGCCCGGCGGCCATGATGACCAGGGTGGTAGACATGCAAATCCTCCTCAAAGCAGCGGGTTGTAAATTTGATGGATCTATTATACAATAAAAAAGCGAAAATGTAAATGAAGGCGGGGAATGATGGATGGAATACGGCGTTGACCGCATCGGCCAGTATGCACGGCTGCTGAACGGCCGCGTGGCGCTGGCCACGTCGCCCTCCGGGCGCACGTCGGGCCTGCAATCGACCATCGAACGGCTGCGGGAGGTATGCAGCCTGCAATTGCTGCTTGCGCCCGAGCACGGCGTGCGCGGCGATAAGGGCGCGGGTGAAGCCTTTGAAAATGCGGTGGACGGCCCCAGCGGGCTGCCCGTAGCCAGCCTGTACGGCAAGGATGCTTCCCACCATCTGAGCGAGGAAGCCTGCGAGGCCTTTGATATCCTGGCGTATGACATCCAGGATGTAGGCGCGCGATGCTACACCTTTATTTCTACGCTGCAGATTCTGCTGGAGGACTGCGCCCGGCACGGCAAGCGGCTGATCGTGCTGGATCGGCCCAATCCCTTGGGCGATACGGCGGAGGGCATGCTGCTGCGGCCCGATACGCGCAGCTTTGTCGGCTGCTATGATATTCCGCTGCGCTACGGGCTGACCTGCGGGGAATTTGCGCTGATGGTCAATCACGAGCGGGACCTGGGGTGCGATCTGCAGGTGATTCCGTGCTTGGGGTGGAACCGGCACGCGCTGTTTCCGGAGCTGAACAAGGTGTGGGTGATGCCCAGCCTGGCCATGCCGCGCTTTGAGACGGCGCTGCTGTATCCGGGCATCTGCATGCTGGAAGGGGTCAATTGCTCCGAGGGTCGCGGCACGGCTGATCCCTTTGCCATCCTGGGTGCGCCGTATATCGACGCGGAAACGCTGACCGCGCGGTTTAACGCCATGAAGCTGCCAGGCGTGATCGCAACGCCCCTGTACTTTACGCCCAGCGCGTCCAAATACGCAGGGGAGATGTGCGGCGGCATGCATCTGCACGTGACGGACGCGCATCGCGTGCAGCCGGTAGCATTGGGCATGCAGCTGCTGGCGCTGATCCGGGAGCTGTATCCCAAGCATTTCAGCCTGCTGCCGCCGCTGCGGGAGGGGGACATGCCCTTCCTGTCCAAGCTGGCCGGGCATCGGCTGTTTGAAAATGCGGATTGGCCGGTGGAGGACTGGCTGGCCTGCGCCGAGCGCGAGGCTGCGGCCTTCGCCGCGCGCAAGCAGGCGTATCATCTGTATTAAGCAAGGAGAAGCGCAATGAGCAAGTACGATTCTCTGTGGGCGCATATTCAGCAGGATGGCCGCGCGCAGTTCAAGCTGACGTTTGATGAGATTGCGCAAATCGCCGGGCTGCCGATTGATCATTCTTTTTTGACCTATAAAAAAGAGCTGCTTGCCTATGGCTACCGTGTGGGCAAGATATCGATGAAAGAGCAGACGGTGGCCTTTGAGCGGCTGAAGGATGCATAAGGCAAAGCGCCCGTCTGCCAGTGTAGAGCACAAATATAAAATGATCCCCTCTCCACATGCTTCAGCTTATATGGAGAGGGGAGTGCTGGTTTTTAATATAATTTTACCGACGGCACAGAAAATGCATCAGATTTCCCTGCCGCAATGGGGGCAGTATTTCCCATTGGATAGCTTCAGCTTGCCGCAATGCGGGCACCGATTACTGAACAGCCTGACGGCAGCGCATACAAGCAGGATGATCCAGCAGGCCGCGGCGATATATGCTTCTGTCAGAACACCAAAATTGCCGTTCAACAGCTTTATGCCCATCACGCCCAAGTCGATCAAAAGCAGGATGAGCGTTCTTACAAGCATCCATGCTGCAATCCTTTTCATTCTGATCGGCTCCTTTTACGGATGCAGCACCGTGCCGCGCGGATCGCCCGCGATGACCTTGAGGATGTTTTCCGGCTCGGCCAGGCCGAACACGCGCACCATTGGGATGGCCTGCTCGGTCAGCATGGCAAAGGCGGCGGTATCCATCACGCGCAGGCGGCGCTCCAGCGCCTCGGCGTAGCTGATATCGGGAATCAGCTGAGCGTTGGGGTCCTTATTGGGATCAGCCGTGTACACGCCGTCCACATTCTTGGCCAGCAGCAGCATATCGGCCTGCATTTCGGCAGCGCGCAGCACCACGGCGGTATCGGTGGTGAAGAACGGGTTGCCCGAGCCGCCCGCGAAGAACACAACCTTGCCCTCAGACATGGCCTGGCGCGCGGACTGCACATTGTAGGGCTCGCACACGCGGGGCATATCGATGGCGGAGAACACCACGGCATGGCCGCCCGTGCGCTCCACAGCATCGCGCATACACAGGCAGTTGATTACCGTGCCCAGCATGCCCATATGATCGGCGGTCACAGCGTCCATCTCTTTGGATTGGCGGCCGCGCCAGATATTGCCCGCGCCGATGACCACGCCCAGCTGCGCGCCGGTGGCGGCCACGTCGGAGAGAATTCTGCCGACGCGCAGGATCATATCCTGATCGAACAACCGGCCGTTTTCGCCCAGAGCCTCGCCGCTGAGCTTGAGCAGGATGCGCTTGGGGGATTCCTTCATGATTAAAAACCTCCTGACGGCATGAAAAAAGGCGGACGTTTTCGCGTCCGCCGGGATGGAATAATTACGCCTTTTTGCCGGTCATTTCGGCGATTTCAGCGGCCAGATCGCTCTGCTTCTTCTCAATGCCTTCGCCCAGCTTATAGCGGACAAAGCGGCGGATGGTTACCTTCTCGCCGGTCTTGAGGGTGCTCTCATGCAGCAGGGTCTGGATGGTGATATCGGGATCCTTTACATAGGGCTGATCCAGCAGGCAGATTTCCTTGCAGTACTTTTCGATGCGGCCGTCCACGATCTTTTCGATGATCTGAGCGGGCTTCTTGCTGTTCTTCTCATCGTTCATGACCTGCTCGCGGGCGATGCGGCGCTCTTCTTCCAGCTTTTCAGCGGGAATTTCGTCCTTGGAGACGAATTCGGGCGCGGCGGCGGCGATGTGCATGGCCACGTTGTGGCACAGCTCCTTGAAAGCGTCGGTGTTGGCTACGAAGTCGGTTTCGCAGTTGATTTCAACCAGCACGCCGATCTTGCCGCCCATGTGGATGTAGGATTCCACGGCGCCTTCGGCGGCCACGCGGCCGCTCTTCTTGTTGGCGGCAGCCAGGCCCTTTTCACGCAGGTATTCAACGGCCGCTTCCATGTCGCCATTGCTGGAGACCAGGGCCTTTTTGCAGTCCATCATGCCGGCCTGAGTGCGCTCACGCAGCTCTTTTACCATTGCAGCAGTTACTTCAGCCATGGGGGTATGCCTCCTGATTGTTATTTTATGATGTTGATTATTCGGCGTCGGCGGGAGCTTCTTCGGCAGCCTGCTCTTCGCCATCCTGAGCGCCCTGACGGCCTTCCAGCACGGCGTCGGCCATCTTGCCGGCGATCAGCTTTACGGCGCGGATGGCGTCGTCGTTGCCGGGGATGACGTAGTCGATTTCGTCAGGATCGCAGTTGGTATCCACGATGCCCACGATCGGAATGCCCAGCGCGCGGGCTTCGGCCACGGCGATGTGCTCCTTGCGGGGGTCAACTACAAACAGCGCGCCGGGCAGGCCCTTCATTTCGCGGATACCGCCCAGGTTGGCAACCAGCTTTTCGCGCTCGTGGATCAGCTTGATGACTTCCTTCTTGGGCAGCACGTCGAACTGGCCGTTCTGCTCCATGCGGTCGATCTGGTTCAGGCGCTCGATGCGGGTCTTGATGGTCTTATAGTTGGTCAGCATGCCGCCCAGCCAGCGATTGTTCACATAGTACATGTTGCAGCGCTTGGCTTCGCTTTCAATGCTTTCCTGAGCCTGCTTCTTGGTGCCCACGAACAGGATGGTCTTGCCTTCCATCGACAGGTTGCGCACGAACATGTACGCTTCGTCGATCTTGCGGACGGTCTTCTGCAGGTCGATGATGTAGATACCGTTGCGCTCAGTGAAGATGTACTGAGCCATCTTGGGGTTCCAGCGGCGGGTCTGATGACCGAAGTGTACGCCGGCCTCCAGCAGCTGCTTCATAGAAATGACAGCCATGGTTTTCCTCCTTGTTTTTCCACCGCGGGGGCTGAATTTTTTGCCTGCCAACCCATTCGGGCACAAGCGGCAAACCGCCCGCGTGCGTTATCCGTCCAATTATATCACAGCCATGCTGCGCTGCGCAAGCCCTGAAAATGCAAATTTTCCAGTTTTTTGCGCATTTTCCGCCGGGGGGGGGGAACCGATGACAGGGGGAGACTTGTTATTATAGATAGATGGTGCTATAATGCATACTGCGCTGATAGCGCCCTGATGCATTTACAGGCGATTTGCTTTGTGAAACGGAGGATAACATGCGGATTCTTGTGGTTGGCGATGGCAAGGTTGGCCATGTGCTGGCGGAGCATCTGACCCGCGAGGGGCATGATGTAGTGATTGTGGATATAGATGAAGAAGCGCTGCAGCGCAGCGAGGATACGCTGGACGTGATGTGCATCCGCGGCAACGGCGCGAATGCGAAAACGCTGATTGACGCGGGCGCGCAGAAGGCGGATATCATCATTGCCGCCACGGCCAGCGATGAAACCAACATGCTCTGCTGCCTGGTGGCCAAGCGCCTGGGCACGCAGTATGCCATCGCGCGCATCCGCGATCCTGAATACAACGAAAGCCTGAACCTGCTGCGCCATGAGCTGGATATCGACATGGCCATCAACCCCGAGCGCGCCACAGCGCAGGAAATCAGCCGCCTGCTGCGCTTTCCCTTTGCCAATAATATCGAATCCTTTGCCCGCGGCAGGGTGGAAATGGTGGAGTTCCGCGCGCAGGAGCACGATGTGGTGGTGGGCCGTCCGCTGCGCGAAATCGCGGCCAAGGTGCACGGCATCCCGCAGGTGCTGTACGCCGCGGTGGAGCGCGACGGCAGCGTGATTATTCCGGGCGGCGATTTTGTGATCGAGCCGGGCGACCGTGTGCATGTGGCGGCGGACGTGGTGACGATCACGGAGTATTTCCGCTTCCTGGGCAAAAACTCGCTGCGCGTCAAGGATGTGATGATCCTGGGCGGCGGGCGCATCGGCTATTATCTGGCCAAGATGATCGCGCCCATGGGCGTGCATGTCAGCCTGATTGAAATAAACGAAAAGAAGGCCAACCGCCTCAGCGAGGCCCTGCCGGACGTGAACGTGATTTACGGCGACGGCACCGATCAGGAGCTGCTGGAGCAGGAAAGCCTGCAGCAGATGGACGCTTTTATCGCCCTGTGCGACCGCGACGAGGAAAACCTGATGACCGGTCTGTTCGCCGCGCGCCAGGGCGTACCCAAGGTAGTGGTCAAGAATAACCGCGTGGCCTATGCCGATATCATCAGCTCCATGGGCCTGGACAGCGTGGTCAGCCCCAAGTCCATTACCTGCGCGCATATCCTGCGTTATGTCCGCGCCCGCGTGAACGGCGGCGGAACCAAAATAGAAAAGCTCTACCGCCTGATGGACGGCAAGGCCGAGGCGCTGGAATTTGTGGCGCGGCCAAGCGATTCCTATATCGGCGTGCCGCTGCGCGATCTGCATAAGCGCCCCAACACCCTGGTGGCGGTGATTGTGCGCGCGGGCCGGGTGATCGTGCCCTTCGGCAACGATCATATCGAGGCGGGGGACAACGTGGTGATTATCGCCTGCGAGAGCGGCATTGCCGATCTGAACGAGGTTATCCGCAAATGAACAAACGACTGGTGCTCAAAATCCTGGGCGCAACGCTGCTGATTGAGGCGGCCACGATGCTGCCCTCCTATGTGGTGGCGTTGGTATATCACGATCCGGGGGACGGCGAGGCGCTGCTGAAAACCATCCTGATGATGGTGTTCCTGGGGCTGCCGATGTGGTTTCTGGCAAAGCCGCGCGAGAGCAACCTGCGCGCCCGAGAGGGCTTTGTCATTGTGGCCCTGGCCTGGCTGGGGCTGAGCGGCTTTGGCGCGCTGCCCTTTGCGCTCAGCGGTTATCTGCCCAATTATATCGACGCGCTGTTTGAGGCCGTATCCGGCTTTACCACCACGGGCGCAACGGTGGCGACCAATTTTGAGCATTACCCGCACGGGGTGATGTTCTGGCGCAGCTTTACCCACTGGATCGGCGGCATGGGTGTGCTGGTGCTGACGCTGGCGCTGCTGCCGCAGATGACGGGGCGCACGTCGCACCTGGTGCGCGCGGAAAGCCCCGGCCCGAGCCTGAGCAAGATCGTGCCCAAGATGGGCGATTCGGCCAAGATTCTGTATCTGATCTACGCCGCCCTGACGGTGCTGCAGTTTGTGGTGCTGCTGCTGGCGGGCATGAATCCCTACGATGCGGCCATCCACGCCTTCGCCACGGCGGGCACGGGCGGCTTCAGCAACTACGGGGCCAGCATCGCGGCCTTCCACAGCCCGCTGATTGAGTGGATTATTACGTTCTTTATGGTGCTCTTCGGCGTGAACTTTGCGCTGTTTTTCCGCATGATGACGGGAGATTGGCGCGACGCGCTGCGCAGCGAGGAGCTGCGCTGGTATCTGGGTATCTATGGCGCGGCGACGATCTTTTCCACCCTGATGCTGCTGCCGCGCTATCACGGCTTCTGGGAGGCGCTGCGCTATGGCAGCTTCCAGGTGGCCAGCGTGATGTCCACCACCGGTTATGCCACGGCGGACTTTAATCTCTGGCCCGTGGCGGTCAAAATGGTGCTGCTGCTGGTGATGATTGTGGGCGGCTGCGCGGGCTCCACCGCAGGCGGCATCAAGGTGGTGCGCACAGCGCTGCTGTTTAAGCTGGGACGTCGCGAAATCCGCCATACCTTCCAGCCGCGCAAGGTGCAGGTGGTGCGCTTTGAGGGCAAGGGCGTGGAGGAAAGCATGCTGTCGCAGGTGGCGGTATTCTTCTGCGTGTATGTGCTGATGCTGCTTCTGGGCGCGTTCGCCATCTCGCTGGAGGGGCGCTTTGATGTGGAAACCAACCTGACGGCGGCGCTGACGTGCCTGAGCAATGTGGGCCCCGGCCTTGGCGCGGTGGGCCCGGTGGAAAACTTTGCCGGCTACGGCCCCTTTGCCAAGATTGTGCTGAGCCTGCTGATGCTGGCCGGCAGGCTGGAGCTGTTCCCGATTCTGGCGCTGTTCCACCCCGCGATCTGGCGCAAAAGCTGAATGGCCGGGCAGGAGAAAGCATCCGCTTTTTTAATCTCCTTTTAAGAAAATTGCATTTGTATTGGCGCGCCATCTGTGGTATAATTCGCCTGTCGGGCGGAAAACCGCCTGATTGGCGCGCCAAATTGTATGATTCAGCCATCATGCATTGTCAAGCGCCCAGGATTGCGCTACTATCTGTGCGTATACTGAATCAATTTCAAGGAGGGCGCATATGCCGCCGAGAGGGAGAAATCGTCGTCCGAAGCGCGGACTTTCCGGCGCTTTTATTGTGATGGGCATTATGAGCCTGCTCTACAGCGGGCTGTTTCCGCTGTTCCGGCTGTTTGATTACGCCGTGCTGGCCCTGGTGATGCTGGGCGCGGGCAAAATCTACCGGGCGGTGGTCAGGAAAATCCATCAGAAAGAGGACGAGGCCGCCGAGGAGGAGGAGCGCCGCGAGCGCCAGCGCGAGGAATACGCCCGCAAGCGCCGCGAGGCCGAGGAAAAGCGCAAGGCCGAGCAGGCCAAGGCCACAACCGGCGACGCGGCGGTGGACAGCCTGATCCTGCGTGGGCAGCAGCTGTTGGAGCAGATCCGCAGCGAAAACGATCGCTTGCCCGAGCCTGAAATCAGTGAGCAGATTGATACCATCGAAAGTATCGCCAACCAGATTTTTAAGGCCGTTATCGAGCAGCCCAAGAAGGCTCCGCAGATCCGCCGCTTTATGGATTATTACCTGCCCACCACGCTGAAAATGCTGGTGGCCTTCCGCCGTATGGAGGAGGGCAACGTGACGGGCGAAAGCGCGGACAACGCGCGCCAGCGCATCCGCGAATCGCTGGATATGGTCATCGAGGCCTTTAACAAACAGCTTGCCCGTCTTTATGAGGACGACGCGCTGGATATCACCACGGACATCGACGTGCTGGAAACCATGCTTAAACAGGATGGCCTGATCGACTCGGGCCTGCGCACCCGCACGTCTACCGGAGAGGAGAAATAAACCATGGACGAACAGAAAGTACCCGTTTTGACCCTCAACACCCAGTCCGGCGCGCAGCAGGCGCTGGAGCAGGCTGTGGCGCAGCTGGAGGCGCCCGAAGCCCCCAATGCCGATAACGCCGTTGCCGCCGCGCTGGACGATAATTTCAGCGCTGAGGAGCGCGCCGAGATCGAGCGCTTTGCCGGCACCATCGATGTGACCAACCCCGACCATGTGATGCTCTACGGCGCGGACGCGCAGAAAAAGGTGTCCGAGTTTGCCGACAGCATCCTCAGTACCGTCAAGAATACCGATTCAGGCGAGGTGGGGGATATCCTGACCAACCTGATCACCGAGCTCAAGAGCTTTGAAGGCTCCACCCAGAAGCCCAAGGGTCTGCGTGGGCTGTTCTTCAACGCCAAGGCGCAGCTGGCCGCCGTGCAGGCACGCTACGATGCGGTATCGCAGAATGTCGAGACCATCTCCGCTTCGCTTGAGCAGCATCAGATTCAGCTGCTCAAGGATGTGGCAATGTTCAACCGCCTGTACGAGATGAACCTGACCTACTTCCGCGAGCTGTCCATGTACATCATGGCCGGCGAAATGCGGCTGAAGGAAATCCGCGAGGGCGATCTGGAAAAGCTGCGCGCCAAGGCTGCCGAGACCGGCGACGCGATGGACGCCCAGGCCGCCAAGGATCTGGCCGATCAGTGCGACCGCTTTGAAAAGAAGCTGCACGATCTCAAGCTCACCCGCCAGGTAGCGCTGCAGATGGCGCCGCAGATCCGCATGCTGCAGAACAACAACGCCCTGCTGGTGGAGCGTATCCAGTCCACCCTGGTCAACACCCTGCCCCTGTGGAAAAACCAGATGGTGCTGGCCATCGGCCTGCATCATTCCCAGCAGGCCATGAAGGCGCAGCGCGCCGTCACGGATGCTACCAACGAGCTGCTCAAAAAGAACGCCGAGACCCTCAAAATGGGCACGCTTGAAACCGCCAGGGAGGCCGAGCGCGGCATCATCGATCTGGAAACGCTGACCAAGACCAATCAGGATCTGATCGATACCATCACCGAGGTACAGCGCATCCAGAAGGAAGGCCGCGACAAGCGCCGCGAGGCCGAAAAGCGCCTGGCCGAAATGGAAGACGAGCTGAAAAAGAAAATGCTGGAAAGCTGACAGCCTGCTGAAGGAGTAATCGCATGGCCGAGAAAGTGAAAAAAAACCTGCATCCGGCGATTGCCTGCGCGCTGATGGTGATCATGCTGTGCTGCGCGTTGCTAAACGGCGCGCACAAGGCCTGGACAAAGGAGCAAAGCGCGCTGGAGCAGTATCGCGCTGCGGTGTTGGAAAGCGTGCAGGCGCGCGTGGAAACCGCCAATAATCTGCTGACCGTGGCCGGGCGCTATACCGGGGCAAGCGATCCCCTCTATGCCGCCGTGCAGAGCGATCTGCGCTCGATGGAAAACGGCAAAACCACCTTTTCCGTGGTTTCGGCGCAGCAGTTCCATGACGACGCGCAGGCACTGCTGCAGTCCCTTGCCCAGCGGCAGGATGTGCAGGCCGACGGGCGCGATAACATGTATGTTACCCAGATGCTGCCCCAGGCGGTGGATATGTGCCTGAGCAGCGATTCCGCCGTGGCCTATAACGAGGCTGCGGCCAGCTATAACGAGCGGATGCACAGCTTCAGCGGCCTGCTGGCGCGCTGGACGGGCGTAAGCTACGCCGCGCTGTTCAACGACGGCGCGCAGTCCGCTACCAATTAAGGAAAGGAGCGGAAACGCTTGATGAAACGCTGGATTGCCTGGCTGCTTGCGCTGATGCTTCTGCTCCCGGCGGCCGCCCTGGCGGTATCCTATCCCGCGCAGCGCGGCGCGGTCAACGACGATGCGGGCGTGCTCAGTGAGCAGACGGCTGCGGATATTGAGCAGCTCAATACCGCTGCCCGCAGCGCCGATATCAGCTTTGTGGTGGCCACGCGCCATTTCCTGGGCGGCGCGGACGCGCAGACCTATTGCGACGGTCTGTTTGAAGCCTGGAAGCTGGATCAGAAAACCGTGCTTGTCCTGCTGGTGATCGGCGAGGAGCGCTATGCCGTCGCCGTCGGCCAGGGCGTGCGCGATATGATCGGGCAGGAGCAGATCAACAGTCTGCTGGCTGCCAGGCTGCGCGCGCCTTACCTGAACGATCGCAACTATGACGGCGCGGTGGGCGATTTTCTGCTGGCGCTGACGGCACAGGCAGGCAAAAGCCGCGGCGTTACGGTAAAGACCAGCGGGCTGTTTGGCTCGGCGCAGGAGAGCGCGTCGGTTTCCCAGCCCGCCGTGAGCGATCAAACGAATGACAGCAGCTGGTATAACTGGACGGGCGATTGGTGGAACGGCTTTTTCTCTACCGACGATACCGAGTATTATCAGGCCAGCGATACCGCTGCCTATGCCCGCAAGGAATCCCGCTATGAGGATGAAAACACGGGCTTCAGCCTGGGCAAGCTGATCTTCTTTGCCGTGGTGCTCATGATTATTTCCAACCGCCGCAAGGCCAAGGGCAAATCCGGCCTGGGGCTGTTTGGATGGATTGTGGCCGGTAAGGGCCTGAAGGAACTGATGAAGGGCCGCCGCCGCTGAGCGCATGCCCTGGCCCATCGCGGCGCATACTGTATACATAAGCTCACAAGGAGAACGCAATGCCCGGACAGGTAACGGTAACTTATTTTCACCATTCTGGCTTTATGGCGGCGGTGGAGGATACGCTGCTGATCTTTGATTACTGGCGCGGCGAAAACAACAACCTCACCGGCGAAACGGCGCTTTCGGAGGCCGATCTGAAGGGCTACAGGCAGGTGCTGTTTTTCGTTACCCATGAGCATCCCGACCACTATGATCAGGTGATCTATGATTTCAAGCACCTGAACTATGTGCACTATATCATCGCCGAGGATATGCCCATGGAGGCCTATGGCGACCGTATGGCTGCGGGCGATCAGCGTACCTATGGCGGCGCGCGCGTGACGGCCTATGGCTCTACCGATTTGGGCGTGTCCTTCTATGTGGAGGTCGGCGGGCTGCATATCTTCCACGCGGGCGATCTGAACCTGTGGCACTGGCGCGAGGAAAGCACCCTGCGGCAGATCACCCAGGCGGAGAACCTGTATTACGCCGCCGTGCAGCCGCTGATCGGCAAGCCTATCGATGTGTGCATGTTCCCGGTGGATCCCCGCATGGGCGGCATGTTCGAGGCCGGAGCCAATCACTTTATCATGACCTGCAAGCCCCGCGTGTTCATCCCTATGCACTGGCAGGGCCGCAGCGAGGTGGCTACGGATTTTGCCCGCCGCTGCCGTACCAAGTATACCGAGGGTCTGGCGCTGACAAAGCCCCGCGAGCGCGCCGAAATCACCTTTGATAAATACGCTATCAATATCCATGTTTACCTGGCTGCCGAGCAGCGCGAGGATATGCTCAAGCGCCGCCGCCGCACGGAGAACGAGGATGTGGTGCAGCGCGCGCTGGACGCCTTTGAATCGGGCGATCCCTTTGCGGAGTCCGACCTGCCGGTGGATCATATTACAGAAAATCAGAAAAAAGCGGAGTAAGCCTCTTGGGCTTGCCGCCGCTTTTTTGAAATGGAGCCTGTTTTGAAGCTGACCAAGAACGCGCGCCTGGAATTGACTGTGGAGTCCTTCGGCGCGGAGGGGGAGGGCGTTTGCCGCCATGAGGGCATGGCGGTGTTTGTGCCGCGCGCCCTGCCGGGCGAGCGCATCATCGCGCAGATCACCCGTGTGGAAAAGCGCTATGCTTTTGCCCGTGCGATGGAAATCCTCTCCGTCTCGCCCGACCGCGTAACGCCTGCCTGTCCCTATGCCCGCCAGTGCGGCGGCTGTACCTGCCAGCATATGGCCTATGGCGCGCAGCTGGCGTTCAAGCGCAGCCAGGTTGAAGGCTGCATGCGCCATATCGCCGGGCTTTCCGTGCCCGTGCAGCCTGTGCTTGGCATGCAGGAGCCCTGGCATTATCGCAACAAAATTGCCGTGCCGGTATCGGGCACGGCGGAAAATCCGCTGCTGGGCTATTACGCGCCGCGCAGCCATCGCGTGGTGGATGTGCAGCGCTGCCTGATCGCCTGCGAGGAGGGCAACCAGGTGATTGCCGCCGTGCGCCGCTGGATGTGCGAATGGCAGATCGCTCCCTATGATGAAGCCACGCATAAGGGCATTGTGCGCCATGTGATGATGCGTGCCAGCCGTGCGGGCGAGGTGATGGCGGTGCTGGTGATCAACGCCCGCACGCTGCCCCGCGAGCAGGAGCTGATTGCCTGCCTGCGCGAGGGTGTGCCCGGCCTGGTATCGGTGTGCATGTCCGTCAATATGCGGCCAGACAACGTGATCCTGGGCGATTCCTATCGCGTGCTCTGGGGGCAGGAACGGCTGCGCGATACGCTGTGCGGCAATGCGTTTTTGCTCTCGCCCCTATCGTTTTTCCAGGTGAACCCGGAGCAGACCGAGCGCCTGTACCGCACCGCGCTGGATTTTGCCCAGTTTCGCGGCGACGAAACGGTGGCGGACGTGTACTGCGGCGCGGGCACCATCACCCTGATGCTGGCGCGCCATGCTGCGCGCGTGATTGGCATTGAAATCGTGCCCGACGCCATCCGCGACGCTAAAGAAAACGCGCGGCTGAACGGCGTGGAGAATGCGCAGTTTTATTGCGGCGCGGCCGAGAGCATCCTGCCGGAGCTGGTGCAGCAGGGTCTGCGCCCGGATGTGATTGTGCTGGATCCGCCGCGCAAGGGCGCGGACGAGGCCGTGCTGCGCGCCATCGCCGTGGCTCAGCCAGCGCGCGTGGTGTATATCAGCTGCAATCCTGCCACCCAGGCGCGGGACGCGAAAATCCTGTGCGCCATGGGCTATGCTGCCCAGCGCTGTCAGCCGGTGGATATGTTCTGCCAGACGGCGGGAGTGGAAAATGTGATGCTGCTTGAACGGCAGCAGGCGGCGGAACAGCCCTGATTACCGCAGCGGCACATAGCCTGCCTGCCGCACGGCCAGTTGCCCCGCATCGCTGATCAGCCAATTGACAAAGGCTTCGGTATTGCTGTCGCCCTTGCGGTAAACGGCATAATAATTGACTGTGTAGGGGTAAGAGCCGGATTGCAGGTTTTCTGTTGTCGGCGCAATGCCGTCGATGGCCAGCACCCGAATACCGCTGCTTTCTACCAGCTTATTTACATAATACAGATAGCTGTAGCCGATTGCGCCGATGCCGTTGTCGTAATTGCCGATCTGCCGTACAGCGTCATCCATGCCAATGGAGATATAGTTTTCCTCTGCTTGAAGCTCCAGCCCCTGCATCACCATTTCCTCCATGGCGGTCTGGCTGCCGCTGCCGTGCGGGCGCTGATAGGCGTACAGCTTCTGCGATTCGCCGCCAAGAGCTTCCCAGGAGGAGTATTGCCCCGTATAGATCTGCCGAATCTGCTGCGCAGTCAGGCTGGTTACGGGGTTCTTTTCATTTACCATAAACACAAATGCGTCGTAGCAAAAGGGCACATAAACCAGCTCCACGCCCGCGTCCGCTGCTGCCTGACGCTCGTCGGCGTTGGGATAGGTAGCCAGCACCAGATCGATAGGGTGCGTATCATCCATCATAACGCCCTGGCTTTTGATAGTGGCAAGCGGATTGGGCTTACCCTGCGTCAGCCTGTCATAGGCATAGGGCGTGGTGGAGAAATTGACAAAGCCGTTCATGTCGCCTTCCTCCAGACCCAGCCATTGCCGCGCCAGCTCCATGGCCATGGGTACGCACACCGTGCTGCCATCCATGCTGGGATAGGTGCCCCAATCGCCGATATAAAGATTTTCATACCCCGCCAGGGGCTTCTTTTCGCCCAGATGGAAGCGGCCGTCGGTATCCGCCTGCTGCCAGTCCGCGCCCTTGCTGACGGACTGGTTGATCTGGCTCCAGGAGTTGACGGAAGCCTCCTCCGCACAGGCGGGCAGGACAAGCAGCATGCAGCAGAGCAGCAGGCAAAGCAACTGTTTCATCGTTCTTCCTCCTATAATCGGGTTATATTTCAAGACTCAAAGCATTCCTGCGGTTTAAGGCCCCGAGAAAAGCGTATCTCCGTTGTCGCCGCGATAGAGAAAATCGTCCGTATAGTATTGAACGTATCTTGAATTAATGTCCTTATTTATCGTCAAACCATCAGGCAGAGAAACCAGCTCCAGCGATACGCAGCACCAAAATGCATCTTTACCGATTTCAGTTACGGTCAGCGGCACAGCGATGGATTGCAGCCTGCCGCAGCCTGCAAAGGCAGCGTCAGCAATGGTTTTCAGGCCGATAGGCAGGGAGATGGTTTTCAGATAATCGGTTCCAAATGCGTTGCGTATTATATGCTCCACTCCGGCGGGCACATCGTAGTGCTCATCCTGTCTGCCGTTGGGATAAGCCAGCAGCGTTTTTCCGTCCTTGGAGAATAATACGCCGTCAATTGCCTGGTAGAGTGGATGATCCTCCGGAACCTCATAGGTGACGACCGTACAATCATAGAAGCTGTTCAAAAGCTCCTGGGCAGGCAGGGTAGATTCAATGCGCAGCACATTGAAATAACAATATACAAAAGCACTATTTTCCAATACTTTCAACTGTTCGGGCAGCGTGAAGGAGGTAAAATCGAGGAGGCAAAAAGATTCTATTCCCAGATATCGCAGCGTGGAGGGCAGCGATACCTGATGCGGAGGACAAGAAGCGTCAAACATAAGATCCAGGAAGCGCGGGCCGTTTTCAAACTTCGGTTCTATTTTGACATCGGTGCCCAATTCAGAATCCCAACGGTATTTTCTGGCTTCTCCCAACGCCGTAACGCCCTCAAACACAATGAGCGTGTCGTCCTGCACGTCGGCATATTGATCATAGCCCGATTCTTCCCAGTCCGCTCGCCAGTCATAAGGGGGATCATCGTCTTCTTCCCCCAGCGCGGCAGGGCAAAGCAAAGCGAGAGCAAGCAGCAATAGAAAAATTCGCTTCATCCTGATCCCTCCCGGAGATTTCGTATCGTAAAGTAAACTTTATGGCGGCATTTGCTTCCATCAATGATTGTAGCATGGAAGGAAAACAAAAGCAATATGGGCGATTGTAAATTCATCCCTGCAACTTGGGCGCATTGTAAACTCTAACGCGCGTATATGGTTTAATGTCCCGAGGAAAGCGTATCCCCGTTGTCGCCGCGATAGAGAAAATCGTCCGTATAGTATTGAACGTATCTTGAATTAATGTCCTTATTTATCGTCAAACCATCAGGCAGAGAAACCAGCTCCAGCGATACGCAGCCCCAGAATACATAATCGCCGATTTCGGTTACGGTCAGCGGAATTGCAATGGACTGCAGCCTGCCGCAGTCCGAAAAGGCGCCGTTGCCAATGGTCTTCAGGCCGATGGGCAGGGAGATGGTTTTCAGATAATCGGTGCCAAAAGCGTAAGGCCAAATATGCTCCACCCCGGCGGGTACATCATAGTGTTCATCCATTCTGCCGTCGGGATAGGCCAGCAGCGTTTTGCCATCCTTGGAGAATAACACGCCGTCAATCGCCTGGTAGAGGGGATGATCCGCTGGGACCTCATAGGTGACGACCGTACAATCATAGAAGCTGTTCAAAAGCTCCTGAGCGGGCAGGGTGGATTCAATGCGCAGCACATCGAAAAAGCAGAATTCAAAAGCACCTGCTTCCAATACCTCCAGTTGTTCAGGCAGCGTGAAGGCGTTGAAGTGCAGACAATAGAAGGATTCCCCGCCCATATATCGCAGTGTGGAGGGCAGCGATATCTGATGCGGAGGAGGATCGCCAAACATCATATCCTCAAAACGCGGGCCATTCTCTAAAAACTTTGGCTTAGTTTTCACAAATTTTCTGGAGGCAGGATCCCAGGTGGAATGGCTGGCTTGGCTCAGCGCCGTAACGCCCTCAAATATAATGAGCGTGTCATCCTGCACTTCGGCATATTGATCGTAGCCCCAGGCTTCCCAGTCCGCCCGCCAGTCATAAGGGGGATCAGCGTCTTCTTCCCCCAGCGCGTCAGGGCAAAGAAAAACGAGCGCAAGCAGCAACAGAAGGATTCGCTTCATCCTGATTCCTTTCGAATATCCCATATCGTAAAATAACCTTTATAACGGCATTTGCTTCCATCAATGATTGTAGCATGGCTGGAAAACAAAAGCAATACGACCGATTGTAAATTCACCCTTGCCCAAATTCGGCGCAGGATGTATGATAACAAAGGGGAACGGCGCTGCCGCTTCCCCGCAAGCGATAGTCATCCGAAAGGAGCAACGGAAATGACCTTACAGGAACGGTTTCTGCGCTATGTAAAGATCAATACAACCAGCGATGAAAACGGCCAGGGCTGCCCTTCTGCGGCCTGCGAATGGGAGCTGGCCAGGCTGCTGGCTGACGAAATGCGCGCGATGGGGGTGTCCAATGTCCGCCTGGATGCGCATTCCTATGTGTATGGCGAAATTCCCGCCAATTGCGATCATGCGCCCGCCATCGGCCTGATTGCCCATATGGATACGGTGGACGCGGTGCCCGGCCGCGCCTTTCATCCCCGCGTGGTGGAATATCAGGGCGGCGATATCTGCCTGAACGCCGAAAAGGGCATTGTGTTGAGCGAGAAGGACTTTCCCGAGCTTTCTCAGCGCCGCGGCAAGCACCTGATCGTTACCGACGGCACCACCGTGCTGGGGGCGGACGACAAGGCTGGCGTGGCCGAAATTATGACGCTGTGCGAGCGCGTGCTGCAGGACGGCAGCATCCGCCATGGCAAAATCTGCATCGGCTTTACGCCCGATGAGGAAATCGGCAGCGGCGCGGATTTGTTTGACGTGCCCGCCTTCGGAGCGGATTTTGCCTATACCGTGGACGGCGGCGAAATCAACGAGCTGGAATATGAAAACTTCAACGCCGCATCGGCCAGGGTGACGGTGCATGGGCGCAACATCCATCCCGGCTCCGCCAAGAACCGCATGAAGCACGCCGCGCGCATCGCCATGGAGTTTAACGCCATGCTGCCTGTGCAGGAAAAGCCGGAATATACCGAGGGCTACGAGGGCTTCTACCACCTGACCGCCATCCATGGCGATGAGGAAAACGCCGAGGCCAGCTATATCCTGCGCGATCATGACGCGGCCAGGCTGGAGCAGAAGAAGCGTACCATGCAGCTTGTGGCGGATTTCCTGAACGCTCGCTACGGCGCGGGCACGGTGGAGGTGCAGCTGCGCGATTCCTACCGCAACATGCGCGAGGTGATGGAGCAGCATATGGATGTGATCGAGCGCGCGCAGGACGCCATCCGCAAGAACGGCCTGGAGCCGCGCTGCGTGCCCATCCGCGGCGGTACAGACGGCGCACGGCTGAGCTTCATGGGCCTGCCCTGCCCCAACCTTGGCACCGGCGGCGCGAACTGCCACGGCATTTATGAGTACGCCGCCGTCGAGGATATGGAAAAAATGGTGGATATTCTGCTGGATATCGTGCGCGCGTAATCCGGCTTATACAAAAGGAGGGGAATATGTTGAACTTTACCTATACGTTCAATGCGGGCGATTCTGCCCTGACGGCGCTGCTGGCACTGCTGCCGTTCATTCTGGCGGGCGTGCTGCTGGGCACGCTGGCCCACAAGCTGGCGGTCAGGAAGGGCTATAAGGGTTATTTCTGGACGGGCTTTTTCTGGACGGTGGTTGGGCTGATTTATGTGGTTGGCCTGCCGGTCAAAACAACGAGCCCTGCGCCGCAGAATACGGAAAAGGCTGAATAAAAACAAAAGCCGATAAAAGTCAGCTAAAGCAGACTTTTATCGGGCACGTCATTTTCTTGTGAGCCAAAGGCTCACGGGCAGAAAATGACATAGGAAGCAGCCTGACGGCTGCTCCTCGCGCCGTACACGCCGCCGCTGCGGAATTAAAAAGAAGGAGCTGCGCCCCTTCTTTACTTCTCGGCTAAGTTAGCTATGCTTTTTTGATAAGCAACAAATCGCGTCTGTCATGATGACAGGCGCGATTTTGCTTTATGGGTTTTCATCATTTTGCGGCTGCTCAGGCGCTTCGGGCGGCTGGGCGTTGAGCGCGCTGCGCAGCGCGTCCAGCTGCTCGGGGGAAAGGCTGGACAGCAATTCGTCGATTTCATCCTGCGGGCAGGATGCGCACTTCTGCTTGGCGGTCAGCTTTTGCCACACTTCCTCGCCGTGCTGGGACAGGCTGTTTACGCCCTGTCCAACCTTTTGAATGCCCTTATCCGCCAGGCCAACGCCGGCCAGCAGCACCTTTTTGATTTCATTGCACACCTGATCCATCATCCATAACAACTCCCTTCAGCGTTATTATGGCAAAAGGACGGTTTAATATGACTGCAAAATTGCCGCGATCAGCTGGCGGATTCTTCATCCTGCGCGTCGTCCAGCGGCAGCAGCTTTACCGACTGCGCGTCGCTGAGCGCTTCCACATCGCGCAGGCGGCGGTTGATGGCGCGTGTGCGCACGGAGGCCTTTTCGATGGTTTCGCCTGCCTGGCGCAGCCGCTGCTGCGTTTGATCCAACAGATCGCTGAAACGCCCAAACTCGGTCTTGACCGCGCCCAGCAGCTGCCACACCTCGGCGGAGCGCTGCTCGATGGCCAGCGTGCGGAAGCCCAATTGCAGGCTGCTGAGCAGCGCGGACAGCGTGGACGGCCCGGCGATGAGCACGCGCTGATTCTGCTGCAATTCCTCCATCAGGCCGCGGCTGCGCAGCGCCTCGGCGTACAAACCCTCGGTGGCCAGAAACATCACCGCAAAATCGGTGGTATAGGGCGGAACGATATACTTTTTGGCGATGCGCTTGGCCTCGGTGCGGATGGCGCTGCACAGCTCGTTGCTGGCGGCGTTCACCTGCGTTGGGTCTCCGCCGTCTACGGCGGTCAGCAGGCGGTCGTAGTCCTCCATGGGAAACTTGGAATCGATGGGCAGATAAATCTTGTGGATATCGTCCTTGCCGGGCAGGATGACGGCGAACTCCACGCGCTCCGCAGAGCCCGGCACGACGGCCACGTTTTCAGCGTACTGGCCGGGGGCCAGCATCTGCGACAGCAGCGTGCCGAGCTGCACCTCGCCCCAGATGCCGCGCGTTTTTACATTGCTGAGCACGCGCTTGAGATCGCCCACGCCCGTGGCCAGGCTTTGCATTTCGCCCAGGCCCTTGTACACCTGCTCCAGGCGCTCATTGACCAGTGAAAAGCTCTCGCCCAGGCGTTTATTGAGCGTTTCATGCAGCTTTTCATCCACGGTCCGGCGCATGCTTTCCAGCTTTTCGGCGTTGTCCTTTTGCATTTTTTCCATGCTTTGCGCCAGCGATTCGCGCAGCTTTTCGGTGCGCTGATCATTGGCCGACAGCTTTTCATCCAGCGTGACGGACATGCGGTGCAGCCGCGTATCCTGCGCCTGGCCGAAGGCGTCCAGCCGTGCGCCCAGCTGATCCAGGCGCTGATCGCGGTCGCGGCCGTTTTCGGCCATGGCGGCGGCGGAGGCTGCCTGCTGGCGTGCCATTTCGCCGCGCAGACGATCCTCCAGCGTGGCGAAGGCGTTGGCGGTCTGATCGCTTAGCTGCTGCCTGCCCTGGGCTATGCAGTCGGTAATGCGATCCACGTTGCGCTCGGTCTGGTCGCGCATGCGCTCCTGCTGGCGGCGCTGACGAACCAGCAGCATGCAAAGCAGCGCGCAGCCCAATACCAGCAGCGCGCCGCAGAAAAGGAGCAAAGCTCCCGTATAAGCGTTGAGTTGTTCAAGCATGTGCTTTCCCCATTTTCCAGTGCTTGTAGCACAGGCCGATATAACGGATGGACTGCTGATTGTCAATAAGCACCTGCTCGCCCACCTTGATCACCTGGCCCGCGCCGTCTACGCGGGCATTCATAGTGGCCTTGCAGCCGCACCAGCACAGGCCGCCGGGCACCTCGCTGATATCCTCGGCCAGGCGCATCAGCGCGGCGGAGCCGGGAAAAAAGCTGCCCATAAAGTCCGTTTTCAGCCCGTAGCAGTAAAACTCGTGCTCACCCGACATATCGGCGATTTCCTGTACCTGCGCTTCGGTGAGAAACTGCGCCTCATCCACAAACACATAGGGAAAATCGTTGTGCGCGTGCCGCACGGCCAGCCAGGAAAGCTGCTCCCGCACGCTGTGCCCGGCCTCCAGCACGATATCCGCCTGCGCCTGCAGGCCTACGCGGGAATAAACGGTGTTTGCGTCGATGCGCGTATCGATGGCGGGCTTGACCAGCGCCACCTTGAAGCCCTGCTGCAGGCAGTTGTAGCGCTGCATCAGCAGCATGGCTGTTTTGCTGGAGCCCATTACGCCGTAATAAAAGTGCAGCATTATAGTTCCCGCCTGCCTTCCATGGCCTTGGACAGGGTGATCTCGTCCGCGTATTCCAGATCGCTGCCCACCGGCACGCCGTGCGCGATGCGCGTAACCCGCACGCCCATGGGCTTGATCAGCCGGGCGATATAGGCCGCCGTGGCTTCACCCTCGATGTCAGGATTGGTTGCCAAAATCACCTCGTCCACCTTTTCGGTGGACAGGCGGGCAAGCAGCTCGCGGATATGAATATCCTCGGGGCCGACGCCGTTCATGGGGGACAGCGCGCCGTGCAGCACATGATAGCGGCCGTGATAGTCGCGCATGCGTTCCATGGCGGCTACGTCGCGCGGATCGCGCACCACGCAGATCTGCCCGTTTTGCCGGGCCTCGTCTGCGCAAATATCGCAGATTTCGTTTTGCGTGTAATTGCCGCAGACAGCGCAGAAGCGCACGGCCTTGCGCCCCTGCCAGATGGCGGCGGCCAGGTCGTGCACATCCTGCTCGGGCATGCCGGCGATATGATAGGCCAGGCGCTGGGCGCTTTTTTGCCCGATGCCGGGCAGGCGCGCCAACTGCGCGGCCATCCGCGCGATGGGCTCTACCGTGCCGCTCATCAGAACATGCCGCCCATGCCGGCAGGAGCCAGCGCGGACATGGTCTTTTCGCGGTTTTCTTCACCCTGGCGCAGCGCCTCGTTGACGGCGGCCATCACCATATCCTGCAGCATTTCCACATCCTCGGGGTCAACGGCCTCGGGCTTGATGGTCAGGGAGATGATTTCGCGCTTGCCGTTTACCTTGCAGGTGACGGCGCCGCCGCCCGCAGAGGCTTCGTATTCCTTGGTTTCCAGATCGGCCTGAGCCTGCTCCATCTGCTGCTGCATTTTCTGCGCCTGACGCATCAGCTGCTGCATGTTCGGGCCGCCGAAGCCGCCAAATTGATTGCGTGCCATAGTATTTACCCTCCATATGCTTTCCGCGCCGCCGGGGCGGACGCGCGATGATTTTACCTGCATACTATACCATATTTCGCGGCTGCTTGCAATGCTTGCAGCAAGAAAGAAACACTTGCAGCAAGAAAGAAACAGCCTTTTCCCTTGCCTGGGATGCAAAAGCGTGATATACTATAAAATGTTCATTACGGCGGTATTTTCGGGGGAAAACGCCGGTGAAACGCATCAATTGGGCAGGTTTCAGAAAAATTTCAGGAGTTAGACAACATGGATGATACAATTCTCCGCCCGCCGCAGAAGGTTCGCTCGGAGCGGACGCAAAAGGCACTTTATGACGCGGCGTGTACCCTGATGCACGATTATGGCTATGACTATCTGACGGTGCAGAACATCTGCAAGCTGGCCGGCGTGACCACCGGCGCGTTTTATCATCATTTTCACAGCAAGGATGATATTCTCTGCCTGTTTCTGAATAAGGGCTACGAAGCATTTATTGAAAACCGCAATGTTTGCCTGCCCGAAGATCCGCTGGCGCGGCTGACGGAGCTGTGCGTGCTCTATGCCGCGCATAACGAATCCAACGGCGTGGAATTTGTTTCCAACTATTATTCCACTAAAAACAAGTCGCTCAATACCATCGGCCTTAGCCCGGAGGATATGTACGTTTCCTCCAACTACCGCGCGCGGTATGACAGCCTGATGGCGGCCAGGGAGGCCGGGCAGATTCCGGCCGATACCGATTGCGTGTCGCTCAACGAGGATATCTGCTCGCTGACGAAGGGCATCATCTTTGACTGGTGCCTCAGCAACGGCGGCTTTGATCTGACCAGCCGTATCCGGCGCATGGTAGAGCGGTTTATAAGCACCTATCGCATATAAATCAAATACAAAAAGCGCGGCCTGCGGGGATTTCCCACAGGCCGCGTTCTTTTATTGTTGCTTATTTGTTGTCTTCCACAACGGTCAGACCGGCGATGCGGCCGTTGGCCAGGCAATCAGCGATGGCGTTGCCGCCCAGACGGTTAGTGCCATGGAAGCCGCCGGTTACTTCGCCGGCAGCGTACAGGCCGTCGATCAGGGAGCCGTCCTCGCGCAGCACGTGGGTGTCAACGTCCACGCGCACGCCGCCCATGGTGTGGTGCACGGCGGGGCTGCGGGGGCAGGCATAGTAGGGGCCGAAGTCCTCGATGAGCGCATGGGTGTTGAACACGGTGCGGCCAAATTCGGGATCATAGCCGCTGGTAACGGCCTCGTTGAACTTCTTGACGGATTCCACCAGCACGGCGGGCTCCATGCCCAGCTGCTGGGCCAGCTCCTCGAGAGTATCGGCGCGGTAAACTTCGCCCGCCGCCACCAGATCGTCGATGTGCAGGCCGTAGGAGTTGTAGCCGTTCTCGTCCAGGTCGTTGTTCTGGGTGGAGGAGATGATGTAGAAGATGCCGTCGGTCTGTTTCAGGGCGGCGGCAGCCAGCACGTCGCGGCGCTCGGTCTCGTTTACATAGCGCTTGCCTTCCTTGTTGACGCAGATGCTCGTCGCATCGCCAACGTGGGCGTCCAGCGCGCCGGTCTCAGGATCGGCGATCGCCAACAGCTGGATCTTATCCATGCCAACCAGCTGCGCGCCTACGGCCTCGGCCATGACGATGCCGTCGCCGGTGATGGCGGGGCTGTTGGTGGTGGGGATGTTTTCGCCCAGGTCTTCCCAGATGGTGTTGTACTTCTGGCGCATTTCAACGTTGGCGCTGAAGCCGCCGGTGGCGAGGATCACGCCCTTGTTGGCGGTGAAGTTGTAGGTGGTGCCGTCGGCGCCCTTGCCGACTGCGCCGGTGACCTTGCCGTCGGTCACGGTCAGGTCGGTCGCCTGCACTTCGTAGAGGATTTCAACGTTCAGGTTTTCCTTGGCGATCTGGTTGGTGAACACTTCGATGAAGCCGATACCGCTCTTGTAGGTCTGGCTCATCTGGGCGCGCGGCCACAGGGAGCCGATGACGGCCACGGAGTAATCGCGCCAGTCAAAGCCCATTTCCTTCAGCCAATCAAAGGCCTTGGGGGCGTTGAGGCACATGCTTTCAACCAGCTCGGGCGTGGCTGCGTAGTCGCCGCCCTTATAGGTCTGCAGGGCATGGAAGGTGGGGCTATCGAACAGATAGGTCGCGCCGGAAGCCTTGTACGCTTCCACTTCCTTCAGGACGGTCTGCTGCCACTTGGCCTGGATTTCATTCTTGGGCTCCTCGGTGACCAGGGATATGACCGTTTCCATCTGGCCTTCGGTCATATTGGCGTTCTGCGCGGTGATGGTGGCGGCGTTCATGTAGCCGCCGCTGCGCACGGTGTTGCCGCCCAGGGCAGCCGTCTTTTCCACCACGATGACGCTTGCGCCCTTTTCGGCAGCGGCCACCGCAGCGGCCATGCCAGCGCCGCCGCCGCCCAGGATGATTACATCGGCGGTCTTGTCAACCTGCTCGGTGGAAACTTCCTGCTCGATCGCAACGGCCTTGAGGGCTTCCGCATCGCCGCCGGCCTTGACAATCGCATCGGCCACAGCGGCCACGATGCCGTCGCTCGTCAGGGTCGCACCGGTGATGGCGTCAACAGCCAGGGACTGATACTTCACAATTTCCGCCGGGATGCGCGCGATGGGGGCGTCGCCGATGCCGGGGGTTTCGGTGTGAGAAACCACTTCGATGGATTCAATCGCGCTGCTGGAGAAGGTGACGGAAACGACGATATCGCCGTTGCGGCCCGCGCCCTTGCCTTCGTAAGTGCCAGCGGTAAAGACCTCGGCTGCGGCGAAGGCGGTCAGGCTCAGCACCAGGCAGAGGCACAGCAGCATGGATACAAGCTTCTTCAAGAGAACATCCTCCTTTTGTAAATGCACTACGTTACATAACGATTACATAATGCATTATGTTTATCGATTTCAGTATACCGTCTCTTTTGTGCGATGTCAATAGCTGTTAAAAATTTCTTCACCCGGCGAATGATTACATCATAGGATGGCTCAAATCCGTAATGAAGGAGTTTTGGTTATGATGCAAGCCATTTCGCAGCTGCCGCATCCTTTGCAGGCGCTGCTTGCCACCCTTTTTACATGGGGGATAACGGCCGCAGGCGCGGCAATGGTGTTTTGCTGCAAGAACATCAGGCATGATGTATTGGATGGGCTGCTGGGCGCGTCCGCCGGGGTGATGCTGGCTGCGGCGTTCTGGTCGCTGCTGTCGCCCGCCATCGAGATGGCGCGAAAAATGGGCCATGTGCCCTGGCTGCCCGCGCTGATTGGCCTGAGCCTGGGCGCGCTGGGGCTGTACGCGGCCGACCGGCTGTTGCTGCGCCTGGAGCGGCGCGGCGATACGCCCTACCATACGAAAAAGCGCACGACGCTGCTGATTGCCTCCATTACGCTGCACAACATTCCCGAGGGGCTTGCTGTCGGCGTGGCGTTCGGCTCGCTTCTGTACGGCCTGGACGGCGCGACGCTGACGGCGGCGTGCATGCTGGCGCTGGGCATCGGCATTCAGAATTTTCCCGAGGGCGCGGCCATCAGTCTGCCTTTGTTGCGCGACGGCGCAGGCAAGCGGCGCGCCTTTATGGCGGGCATGCTCAGCGGCGCGGTAGAGCCTATCGCCGGGGTGATCGGCGCGCTGCTGGTGCTGCGCGTGCGCGCGGCGCTGCCCTATATGCTGGCCTTTGCCGGGGGCGCGATGATCTATGTGGTGGTGGAGGAGCTGATTCCCGAGAGCCATCGCAGCGGCAAGCCGGGCAGAATCGCGCTGTTTACGCTGGCGGGATTTGCGCTGATGATGGTGCTGGATGTGGCGCTTTCAGTATAATAAAAAAGCCGGGAGCAGCTTGAACGCTCCCGGCGAATACATCCATCGTATTCAGTTTACAGCTTTCCGCCCTTTTTGCCGCCCAGCACCACGCCGTTCAGGATGTCGGAGGTGTAGGCGTAGTTATTCTCGTTCTTTTCGGCAAAGGCCTTTTCGGCGTATTCTACCAGCTTGTCGATCAGCTGCGGGTAGGATACGCCGCTTTCCTGCCACAGATAGAAGGCCATCGAGCCGGGGATGGTGTTGATCTCGGTGATGTAGAGCTCGTCGTTTTTGGTGAGCATGTAGTCGATGCGCACAACGCCCTTGCAGTCCAGCGCGCGGAAAATCTGCGAAGAAAGCGATTCGATGCGGTGAATCATCTCCTCGCCCACGGGCGCGGGCATGATGCGCTTGAGCGAGGCCATGCCCTTGCTGCCGCCGCCGGTAAGGTACTTGTCGGCAAAGTCCAGCAGCTCGCCGCCCGAGGTGGTGGGCATTTCGGTTACGGAGGTGCGTACCTCGCTGTCAAAGCCCAGCACGGAGCAGTTGACCTCGATGGGGTGATCCAGGCCCTTTTCGATCAGCACGCGGCGATCGTAGGTAAAGGCCAGGTCAAGCGCCTCACGCAGGGCCTCGCGGTCGTTGGCGCGGCTGACTCCGATGGAGGAGCCCAGGCACGCGGGCTTGCAGAAAACCGGATAGGGCAGCGCCTGCTCCACGCGGGCGATGACGGCGTCAGGCGAAGAGCGCCACTCGCTGCGCAGGGCGAATACATCGGGCAGGATGGGATAGCCCATGCCGCGGAATACCTGCTTCATCATGATCTTATCCATGCCGATGGCAGAGCCCGCCACGCCCGTGGAGGAATAGGGGATATTGGCCAGCTCCAGCAGGCCCTGCAGCGTGCCGTCCTCGCCGTGCAGGCCGTGCATGACGGGGATTACGCAGTCCAGCTTGGCCACAGTGACGGGCACAACGCCCTTGGCGAACAGGCCCTTTTCCTGCTCGTAGCTGATCAGCGCGCCAGAGCCTGCCGTCAGATCCAGCGTTACGCGGGTAAGCCCCTTGGCGTAGGGATCAAAGGGCGTATAGGTATGGATATCCAGCAGCTTTTCGCCCGTGTACCAGCGGCCGTCCTTGGCGATATAAATGGGCCAGACGTCGTATTTTTCGCGGTCGGCAGCGCGGGCCAGCTGCACGCCGCTGATGATGGATACCTCATGCTCGCAGGTGCGGCTGCCAAAGATAACGCCCAGTTGCTTCTTTGCCATAAAAATGCCTCCAGCTTAGTTTTCGGTATAGTGATCGGGCAGATCGTTCTCATAGAGCACATAATCGCCCGGACGCATAAAGCCCTGAAGCCAGGTCGTGGCCTCGGAAAGGCTTGCAAACACATGCGCGTTGTCCATATTGAAGCCCGCGTCGCGCAGACCATCCTGAATGGGCAGGGTGTGCTTTTTGCCAATCAGCACGCACACGTCGGCGCTGGCGGCCATCTGATAGCCAAACTCGTGGTTGAAGGACGCCTCCTGCGCGCCAAGCTCCACCATGCCGGGGGTGACGATGATGCGCCGGCCGGGGAAACGGGCAAGCACATCCAGCGCGGCCCTGGCCCCGCGGGGATTGCTGTTGAAGGCGTCGTCGATGATCGTAACGCCGCCCGCGCTGCGCAGCAGCTGCAGGCGGTGTTCCACAGGCTGAAGCTGGCTGATGCCGCGCTGCAGCTGAGTATTGGAAAGGCCCAGATGCCTGGCGACCGCGCAGCACAAAAGGATGTTGCCGATGTTGTGCGCGCCCAGCAGCCGGGTGCGGCAGGGAACGCGCGAACCATCGGCAAAGCACAGGGTGAAGTCGCTGCCCTGATCGGATACGCGCATGTCCTCGGCCCATACGTCTCCGCCCTTGCGGTTGACGATGGCCTTGGGCACATGGGTGGTTTTGGCGTACAGATCGGCGCACACGCCGCCGTCGTCGCTGAAGGCGGCAAAGCCGTCCGCAGGCAGGGCGCGGATGAGATCATACTTGGTATCGATGATGTTTTCCATCGTTTTGAAGGTATCCAGATGCTGAGGCCCCACGGATACCAGCACGCCGATGGCAGGGTGGATAAAGTCGGTCAGCTCCTTGATATCCTTGCGGTGGCGCGCGCCCATTTCAGCCAGGAAAACCTGATGCGCGGGCTCCAGCCGTTCGCGGATGACGCGGGTAAGCCCCATGGGGGTGTTGAAGCTGGCCGGGGTGGACAGCACATTGTATTTTTGCGAAAGCAGGGTGTTGAGGATGACCTTGACGCTGGTTTTGCCATAGCTGCCTGTGATGCCGATGCGGATCAGATCCTTCTGCGCATCCAGCTTGCGCTGCGCGTCGCGCATATACATGCGCTGAATGCCCTTTTCAAGCGGCAGGGCGATCAGCGCGGCCAGGGCGACCAGCAGCGGCAGCGCCATCACAAAGAGCGGGGATACCAGACACAGCGCGACGGCGACCACGCCCAGGATGACGTACAGGCGCTTCATGCGCGCGGTCATCACAAAGGGCTTTTTTTCTTTGGTTTTGCGCTGGCGGGCGGCTGCCAGATAGCCGATCAGCACGATCACCGCCGCAGCAGGCAGATAGATGGCCAGCAGGCGCAGCGGGCGGAAGGGATCGGCAGCGTGATCGGCCGAGTAGGCCAGAAAGCAGATGCCAAAGAACAGCGCGCCCAGCACCGCAGAGGGCAGGACGGCCTTTTTCCACTGGCGGGCGACGGTCTTGAAATAGCCGTAAAACTGGTAGCTTTCCAATTGAAAATAGTGCAGCAGCCGCCGCGCGCACAGCAGCGCCGCTGCGGCGGAGGCAAGCAGGGGCAGGCTGGTGATCAGCCGGAACAGAAAGCGTGTCAAGCCGTCGTACCTCATTTCAGAAACGCCTGCACCACGCGCACAAAGCGCGGCCACTGGCGAAGATAGGCAAAGTGATCGTCATTTTCAAAGATGACAAGCCCCGCATCGGGGATTTCCTTTTCCATTTGTTGCCCCATCCACAGCGGGGTTTCGGTATCGTTTTCGCCCCATACCAGCAGGGTGGAGGCCTGCACGCGCGGCAGCAGCGGGGAGAGATCCTCGTTTACGACCTTGATGAAGGTTTTTTTCATATCCTCGCTCAGGGCATTGTAATCGGGCGAGCCGTATTTTTGCCGGAGCTTCCCAAGCAGCTGATCCGACAGCCCCTTGAGCGGCGCGACGCGGCCCAGCGATTGATACAGCCCCTTCAGCCTTTGATAGCGCGCGGAGCGCTTTTGCTGCTCGGGCGTTTTGGGCGGCCTGATGCCCGCGCAGCCGGTAAGCACCAGGCGCTTGACAAGCTGCGGCTCATTGGCCGCCAGATACAGCGCCACGCGCCCGCCGAAGGAATGGGCGATGATATCGCACGGGGCGATGTCCAACTGCAGAATCAGGGCTTTTACGCACGCGGCAAAATCCGCCACGCCCCAGGGCTGGGGCGGCGGGGTGGATTGCCCGTGGGCGGGAAAATCAATCACGGTGATGTGATAATCCGACTGCAGCGAATCGGCGATGGGGGCAAAGTGCTTGATTTCACAGCCCCAGCCGTGCAGCATCAGCACGTGCCGATCACCCTGACCGTACTGCTCGTAGTGCAGCGTTGCGCCGCAAAGTTCCGCCTGCATGCGCGAGCCTCCTTTATCATAGTATAACCTATCCTTGCCGCAAGCAAACTATGCCGTTTCATCCAGCAAAAGGATATAGCGGCACTTGTGCGTGGAGCCGGAGCAGATGTAGCGAAAGCTCTGCGGCACGGGCACGATGGATTCCAGCACGCAGCCCACATGCTCGCAGGTTTTGCGGGATGGGGTATTGTCGGGGTCGGCGGTGATGCACACGCTATTCAGGTTCAACTGGCGCATAAAGGGAATCAGCAGCCGGCAGGCGCGCGCGGCGTAGCCATGGCCGCGAAAGGGCTCCTCGATGCGATAGCCTATGTGCCCCAGATAATATAACTGCGGGCTTTCGCCCAGGCGCAGGCTGATATATCCGGCGCGGCGGCGGGACCTGCGCTCCTGGATATAGAAGGTATAGCCGTCGTCTATGCCCAGGGCCGGATCGTACACGTCTTCATTGCTCAGCAGCAGGGCGATCTGATCGTCCCGCAGCGCAGGCCGGAAGGCGGAGAGAAAATTCCACAGCAAAACAAGCACTCCTTCACGCGGAGCACCGCGCAGACGCCATTTTACCATAGAAACGCCGGGCGTGCAACCAAATACAGGAATTTTACACAGGGCTTGCGCGATTTTTCCCTGTTTTATGCAAAAAGACCTTTTCAGAAACGGAAAAGTGCGGTATAATGCCATATTGTGAGAACATACGAAAACGGAGGCGCAATTCCATGAAAATTCTGATTGTAAACGCGGGTTCCTCGTCCCTCAAATATCAGCTGGTTGATATGCAGGATGAAAGCGTGCTGGCCAAGGGCCTGGTGGAGCGTATCGGCATTTCCGGCAGCAAGCTGACGCAGAAGTATCCCGGCAGCGACAAAAAATATGTGATCGAAATGGACATGCCCACCCATGTGGAAGCGTGCAAGAACATGCTCTCCGCCCTGACCGATACGGAAAACGGCGTGGTCAAATCCATGGATGAAATCGGCGCGGTGGGCCATCGCGTGCTGCATGGCGGCGAAAAGTTCACCCAGTCCGTGGTCATCGACGATGCGGTCATGGACGCCATCCGCGAGAATATCCCGCTGGGCCCGCTGCATAACCCCGCCAACCTGATGGGTATCGAGGCCTGCCAGAAGGTCATGCCCGGCACGCCCATGGTGGCCGTGTTTGACACCGCCTTCCACCAGACCATGCCGCCCAAGGCCTTTATGTACGGCGTGCCCATGAAGTATTACACCGATCTGAAGGTTCGCCGCTACGGCTTCCACGGCACCAGCCATCGCTATGTCAGCGCCCGCGCGGCCGAGTTCCTGGGCAGGAAGGCCGAAGATCTGCGCATCATCACCTGCCATCTGGGCAACGGTTCTTCCATGTGCGCGGTGGATCACGGCAAGTGCGTGGACACCAGCATGGGCATCACCCCGCTGGAGGGCGTTATCATGGGCACCCGCAGCGGCAGCCTGGATCCCGCCGTGCTGCAGTTCATCATGAACAATGCCAAGGATGAAAACGGCAACCCCGAAATCAAGAACATCGACGAAATGCTGGAGATGCTCAACAAGAAGAGCGGCCTGCTGGGCCTGAGCGGCATTTCCAGCGATATGCGCGATATCGACGCTGCCGCCGATCAGGGCGACCGCAACGCCAGCATCGCCCGCGATATGCTGATCTACGGCATCCGTAAGTACATTGGCGCTTACGCTGCGGCCATGAACGGCGTGGATGTGATCGTCTTCACTGCCGGTATCGGCGAAAACGGCATCGAGATGCGCGAAAAGGTGATGGAGGGCTTTGAGTTCCTGGGCGCGAAGATCGATGTGGAAAAGAACCGCGTCAAGGGCGAGGAGCGCGATATCTCCGCTGCCGACAGCAAGGTGAAGGTGCTGGTGATCCCCACCAACGAGGAGATCGTCATCGCCCGCGATACCCTGCACCTGGTGACCGGCAAATAAGGATAGCGGCATGTCTGAAATCAAGCCCCTGAAAAACGTGGAGGTTTACTCCGACGGCGCATGCTCCGGCAATCCCGGCCCCGGCGGCTGGGCGGCCATCCTGCGCTTTGGCCCGCACGAAAAGGTGCTCAGCGGCAACATGCCCCACACCACCAACAACCGCATGGAGGTGTTCGCCGTCATCAGTGCCCTGGGCGCGCTCAAGGAGCGCTGCCATGTGCGCGTGCACTCCGATTCCACCTATGTGGTCAACGCTTTCCAGCAGGGCTGGCTGGCCAATTGGCAGCGCCGAGGCTGGAAAACATCGGACGGCAAGCCCGTTGAAAACCAGGATCTGTGGCGGCTGATGGCCATCGTGGTCAAAAAGCACGAGGTGGAGTTTATCAAGGTGCCCGGCCATGCGGACTGCGAGGAAAACAACCGCTGCGACGCGCTGGCCCGCGCGGAGATTGACAAATTCCGCAAGATCAATCCCGATGCGGCCCCGCAGGCATAACATGCAAGAATAAGAGTAAAAAGCTGGCTGGAAGCAATATCCAGCCAGCTTTTTGTATACATTTGTGCGGGGAAGCTACATCAGCTATCTCAGTGGATTGGGGTATCCACAACGCAGGTTCTTTGTTACTTTCTTTCCTAAAGAAAGTAACGTTCCTCCCTTACGCCTTCTTTTCTTCCTTCTGGCCGATCTTGCGCTCGGTGCCGTTCTTCAGGCGTTGGAGGTTGCCCCAGTGCCGCCAGATGGCGATCAGCGCCAGCGCAATGGCCCATACGCCGGCGGGCCAAAGCCCCTTGAATACGCTGACCAGAATGGCATAGGAAATCACCAGCACCATGCTGCCCAGCGATATGTACCTGGTCAGGACGATGGTGAGGATATCCAGCAGCACCGCCGGAATGCCCAGCGCCGGGAAGGCAAATACAAACACGCCTGTGCAGCAGGCAATGCCCTTACCGCCCTTAAACCCAAAGTACAGCGGCCAGTTGTGGCCGATGATGGCGAAAAAGCCCGCCGCCATCGCGCCGTTCTGCCCGGCGATCAAGCGCCCCAGCAGCACCGCGCCGACAGCCTTGGCGCAGTCAAAGATAAACGTGATGGTGCCCGCGTTCATGCCGTAAATGCGCAGCATGTTGCTGGCGCCCGGATTCTTGCTGCCGTGGCGGCGGATATCGCTGCCCAGCAGATGCGAATACAGGATGCCCGCCGAGACGCTGCCCAGCAGATAGCCGATTACCGCGCAGAGAAGCAATGAAGGAAGCTGTTCCATGATTAGCCGTTCTCCTTGGCCCTTTCACGAAGGGCGAAACGAATAGGCGTGCCGGAAAAGCCGAAGGCCTTGCGCAGCTGGTTTTCCAGGTAACGCTGATAGGCAAAGTGCATCAGCGCTTCGTCGTTTACAAACAGCGCAAAGGTGGGGGGACAGGCCGAAATCTGCGTGCCGTAGTACACCTTCAGCCTGCGTCCGCCGGTCATGGGCGGCTGCAGGGCAATCTGCGCGTCGCCCAGTACATCGTTGAGCAGGCCCGTGGGGATGCGCTTGCTGGTCTGCGCGTAGGCCTGATCCACCGCGTCCAGCACCGTGTTTACGCGCTGCCCCGTCAGGGCGGAGATAAACAGCACCGGTGCGTAATCCATGAATTTCAGGTCGTCCAGCACCTTTTTGCGGAATTTTTCCAGCGTGCCGGTGTCCTTTTCAGGGATGTCCCACTTGTTGACCACCACGATGACGGCCTTGCCTTCCTCGGCGATGATCCCCGCAATCTTGGTATCCTGCTCGGTTACGCCGTCCACCGCGTCGATCACCAGCAGCGCCACGTCGCAGCGGCGGATGGCGGCAATGGCGCGCAGCACGCTGTAGCGCTCCAGAGACTGATCCTCCACCGCGCGCTTGCGGCGGATGCCGGCGGTATCGATGATGTTGTAGCGGCCGCCGTACTGGCTTTCAAAGTGCGTGTCGATGGCGTCGCGCGTGGTGCCGGGAATATCGCTGACCATCACGCGCTCCTGTCCAAGCAGACGGTTGGTCAGGCTGCTTTTGCCCACATTGGGGCGGCCCACCAGCGCCAGCTGGATTTCGTGCAGGCCGTTTTCGTCCTCTTCCTCATCCTCGCGCTTAGGGGGCAGAAGCTTGACGATCTCGTCCAGCAGATCGCCCAGACCCAGCATGTTGGCGGCGGAAATGCCCACCGGCTCGCCCAAACCCAGGGTGTAGTATTCGTACAATACGTCGTTAAGCCCGGCGTAATCCAGCTTGTTTACCACCAGGATGACGGGCTTGCGCGTGCGGCGCAGGAGCGAGGCCACTTCCTCGTCGTCGCGGGTCAGGCCGTCGCGCGCATCACAGAAAAAGCAGATCACATCGGCCATTTCGATGGCGATTTCCGCCTGCCGGCGCATCTGAGACAGCAGCACGTCGTCGCTGCGCGGGTCGATGCCGCCCGTGTCAATCAGGGTAAATTCGCGGCCCGTCCACTCCACATCGGCGTAGATGCGGTCGCGCGTAACGCCGGGAGTATCCTCCACGATGGCCACGCGATGGCCGGCAATTTTATTGAAAAAGGTGGATTTGCCCACGTTGGGGCGGCCCACGATGGCAACAAGGGGTTTGGTGGTCATGTTGACTCCTTTTCTATATCGCCAAGCAGCGATTGGTACAGCGCCGCGCCGCTGTTGGCGGACATGCGCACGGGGAAGGGCAGCATGCGGCGGAACTCATCCAGCGAAAGATCATCCAGGAACAGATCGCCCTCGGCGCGCAGGGTGACGCTGCACAAAAGCATTTCATCTACGTCTGCGTCCTTGGTCTGGGCCACGATATCACGCCCGGTCAGGAGGCCGGTGACAGTGACGGTATCGCCGAAGAAATGGTTGGTAATGGCCTGCACTGTAACGTCCACGCCCGGCGGGCCGTACTGCGCAATCCAGCGGCGCATATACGGGGCGATGCTGCGGCCGCAGGGGATCAGGATGCGGCGATGCTGCGCCTGAACGCCCGCGGGGGCCGCGTCGTGCGCGGCGATGAACGCAGTGAGAAACTGCCGCATCAGGCCCACGCCGTTTTCAATCTGCGGGAAGCCCTCGTAGTAATCCTCATCCGGGATATCGCGCCCGGCGATGCACAGCATTTCGTCCGAGGGGAAAACGAACCTGCTGCCGCACAAATCCATAAACCGATCCTGCCATTTTTTGCAGATGGCCAGCACTTCCTCGGCCTCTTCCTTGGTGTAGGGGCGCAGGGGATAGAGATGCTCGCGGAACCTGGTCAGCCCCACGGGGACCAATGCGGCGCTCTGCGCGGCGGGATGCAGGGTAAACAGCGTTTGCAGGGTATCTTCCAGCACCGCGCCGTCGTTTACGCCGGGGCACAGCACGATCTGGCAGTGGAACCTGATGCCGTGCTCCTTGAACTGCCGCAGGCGGGGCAGCAGCTTTGCCGCGTCGGGGTTCTTCATCATTTTGACGCGCACGGCCGGATCAGTGGCGTGAACGGAGATAAAAAGCGGGCTGGCCTTGCGGCGCAGGATACGGTCAAATTCGCGGTCGTCCACGTTGGTCAGCGTGATAAAGTTGCCCATCATCAGCGACATGCGCCAGTCGTCGTCCTTGACATACAGGGTTTTGCGGCAGGCGGGCGGCATCTGATCGATGAAGCAGAACATGCACTTGTTTTTGCATACGCGCGGGGTGCACTCCATGCTTTCGCCAAAGCCCAGCCCCAGGGGTACGCCGGCAGGCTTGACCAGCTCCAGCTGCCAATCGCGGCCATCCGCCTTGCGAACGTGCAGCACCAGATGCCGCTTGGCCGACAGGGCTTCGTAATCGATCTGGTCGATAATTTCTTCGCCGTTGATGGCCAGCAGGGTATCGCCCTCGCGCAGACCGTGGCGCAGCGCCGGGCTGCCGGGCTCCACATGCGTAATCAGATGCTCCAAGGTACATAATCCTCCATTCTTGTATATTATCGTATAATTCGGCGCGATTGTCAAGAAAGAGCCGCCGCATTGTTGACGCTTTTCAATCGACAAAACTCGCCGCGCATGCTATAATGAGCGCGAAATCAGGCGATTTGGAGGGAAAATGGACGCGATTCTGGATTATCTTACGAATACCTATCATCCGCTGGCGATGATCGGCTATGGCTCCTATGCAAACGGTACGCAGAACGCGCAGAGCGATTTTGACGTGCTTTTGATTTGCCGGTCGTGCCCCTGCCGTCATGACGGCAGCGTGATTGACGGCGCTCGGCTGGACGCTGTGCTGCGCACGCCCCAGGAAGTGTCGGATGAAAACGTGCCGCAGGATTTGATTACCGTCCATGATGGCGTGATCCTGTTAGAGGATGAAAACCATATCGCGCAGGGTTTGATCGATCGGGTGCGCGCCTATGCCGCTGCCCACGCTGTGCGCGATGCGGACGAAAAGCGGCATCTGCGGCAATGGAGCCTGAAGATGCTGGAGCGCGCGGCGCGGGGGGACGCCGAGGGGCTGTACCGCGCGCATTGGCTGCTGACGGACAGCCTGGAGATCTATTGCGTGATGCGCGACCGGTATTATTTCGGGCCGAAAAAGACCATCCGCGCAATACAAGCGCAGGATCCCGCAGGCTACGCGCTGCTTGAAGAGGCGCTGCGCGACCTATCCTGCCTGCAAAAATGGACGGAATACGCATTGCAAACAACCGCGCATCTGTGATAAAATAATACGTAATTTCATCTGCGCGCCAGCCGCGCGCAATCAGGAGGCTATATTTCATGCGTACAACGGGCGTAACGGCAAGAGGCATTGTAACGCCGATTTTTCAGCAGGGCGACGATCTGGTCACGGCGGTCACGCAGAGCGTGTGCCGCGCGGCGGAGACCGAGAAATTTCCCCTGCATGACCGCGACATCGTGGCGGTGACGGAGGCCGTTGTCGGCCGCACCCAGGGCAACTATGCCACCTGCGAGCAGATCGCCAAGGATATCCGCAATAAGCTGGGCGAAGGCCCCATCGGCATTCTGTTCCCCATCCTCAGCCGCAATCGCTTCGGCATTCTGCTGCGGGCGATGACCATGGCCTCTCCCGAGGGCGTGGTAGTGCAGCTGAGCTACCCCTCCGACGAGGTGGGCAACGCCCTGCTGTCCTGGGATACGCTGGATGAAAAGGGCGTGGATCCTTACCGTGACAGCTTTGATTACGAGGGCTTCCGCAAGGTGTTTGGCAACAACACCGTCCATCCCTTCACCGGCATGGATTATATCGAGTATTACCGTACCTTTGCGCCCAACACCCGCGTGATCTTCTCCAACGATCCTTCCTATATTCTGCAGTATACCAACAAGGTGATTGCCTGCGATATCCACACCCGCGCGCGCACCAAGCGCATCCTGCGCGCCAAGGGCGCAAGCGTGCTGGGTATGGACGATATCATGACCGCCTCCGTGGATGGCAGCGGCTACAACGCGCAGTATGGCATCCTGGGCAGCAACAAGGCCACCGAGAACAAGGTGAAGCTGTTCCCGCATGACTGCGATGAATTTGTGCACAAGCTGCAGGATGCTCTGCTGGCCGCCACCGGCAAGCACATGGAAGTGATGGTGTATGGCGACGGCTGCTTCAAGGATCCTGTCGGCGGCATCTGGGAACTGGCCGATCCCGTGGTTTCGCCCGCCTATACCGAGGGCCTGGTGGGCACGCCCAACGAGCTGAAGATGAAATACTTTGCCGATAACGATCTGCATGATCTGTCCGGCGCGGCGCTTGCACAGGCCATGCGTGAGAAGATCAAGGCCAAGGATCAGAACCTCAAGGGTCAGATGGCCTCCCAGGGCACCACGCCCCGCCGCTTTACCGACCTGCTGGGCAGCCTGTGCGACCTGACCAGCGGCAGCGGCGACCGCGGCACGCCTGTGGTGCTGGTGCAGGGGTACTTTACCAATTTTGCGAGCGAGGAGTAAGGAAGAATACATTCAGCTTCTCGCTGCGTGGGGAAGGCTTTTGCGGCTATATGTTTCGCAGCAAAGGCTTCTCCTTGAGGAGAGGCTCCGCCGTAGGCGGTGGTGAGGTGTAGACCACGTAGTGGTCGTTCTTATAGCTATATAGGATAACGCCGCTGCGGCGGCTACACCTCATCCGAGCGGCTAAAGCCGCCCACCTTCCCCTCAAAGGGGAAAGCTTTTGTTTGGTGCGCTGGCCAGCATAGGTAAGCCGCTGCGTTCCCCCTCATCCGTCTCGCTGTTCGCTCGACACCTTCCCCCTTCTGGGGGGAAGGCTTTTATGTTGTGCGATTTCAATATGCTTGGCTTTTCACAGATCAGCGACAGGGCCGCCTCTCATTTCAATGTATACAGCCTTTACGTTATAAGCCAAGTTCCTTATTGCCTTCTTCACTGCCGCAATATTTTCTGCTTTTTCTGTAACGAACGCGCTTTTCGTGCGTCCAACTGATGAGAAAGGAGGGCAGACCATGGATTTTGAGCAGCTCTACACCACGTATTTCCGGAAGGTCTATGCCTTTGCCCTCTCTCTTTCCCGCAATGCGCACACGGCCGAGGAAATCACCCAGGAAACCTTCTATCGCGTGCTCCGCAATCCGGACGCATTCGAGGGTCGCTCCAGCGTGGATACCTACCTGTGCTCCATCGCGCATCATCAGTATGTTTCCATGCTGCGCAGGCAAAAGCACATCGATTTCCGCACCGATACGGCGCAGCTGTCCGCTCCCGGCGGTATGGAGGAAGCGCTGGCGGACCGCGATACCGCGCGGCAGCTGTATCTGCTGCTGCACAGGCTGGAAGAGCCGTATAAAGAGGTTTTTACCCTGCGCACGCTGGGCGAGCTTCCCTTTGCGCAGATCGGCGCGCTGTTTCAGAAGGGCGATGGCTGGGCCAGGGTGATCTACTACCGCGCCAAGCAGAAAATTCAGGAAATGCTCCAGGAGGAAGCAATATGAGCGAACAAAATAAAATTCCCTGCGCCGTCGCGCAGGATCTGATGCCGCTGGTCATCGACGGCGCGGCCAGTGAGCAAAGCCGTCAGGCTGTCGCGCAGCATGTGGCTGCCTGCCCCGCCTGCAGCCAGATATACCGCGAAATGCAAAGCGCCGCGCCCGCGCCCGTCGCGCAGGGCAAGGCGGATCAGGGCTTCCGTCAGGCCGTCAAGCGTCAGCGCAAGCGTTTCCGCGCCTGGAAAATCGCCGCGCTGTGCCTGGGGCTGGTGGTGGCCATCTGCCTGGGCACGGTTGTCGCCAAGCCCGAGCTTTTGCTGGGCTTTGATCAGAATGTCCCCCTCTCCTGGGTGCAGGATTTGCAGCTGGTGCGCACAACGCAGGGCGCGCTGCTGCTGCAGTTCACCCCCGCGCCGCAGTACAAGCAGCACTATGGCTGGAGATCCTTAACCAGTGATCAGGGCGAGGCAGCCTTCACCTGGAGGTACCCCTGGATCGAGCGTGTGCTGGGCAGAACGCTGCAGGGCGATGTGACTGCTCTGCCCAGCCGTATTCTAAAAACCGCCGACGGCCGCTGGGCGGATCTGGGCACACTGTGCACCTACCGCTATCAGGACGGCAAGTTCTATGAAATGATTCTCAAGCCCATGACCGCCGCCGATTTCAAAGCGCTGGAGGAAAAGGGCGTTGCCCCCCAGAATGCCACCGCAATGTGGCGGCAGTGCGAGCGCTCGGGGCAGTTCAGCACGATTTCCATGCAGGCAGGCCGCAAAAAGCTGTGCATATACAGCGCGGAAAACGGCGAAATCCCGCTGTGCGACGCCGAAACGCAGGCAGCCTTTGACGCCTTTATTGCCGACAATCCCGGCTATTACCATTGGGACGGCGATTTGCAGCAGGCGTGGCAGGGCGGCAGCTTCTATATTCCCATGGAAGGCGAAACAGAAGGCAAGGAATAACTGAACAACATAAAAAGCAGCCCTTTCGGCGATATAGCCGAAGGGGCTGCGTAAGCTGACCGATGAGGGACTGGTTGGTGGAAATGCAAGCAACACTATTGCTGTTGCTGCATCCCCCTCATCCGTCTCGCTGCGGCTCGACACCTTCTCCCGTCTGGGAGAAGGCTTTCATAGTTGTGCTTTTGTTGAGTTTAGAAAGTACATTGCCGCAGTGATGAAATCACCAACTGCCGCCAATCGCTGCGTTTGGTTTTCGCATCCAAGCGTGTCCCCGTGGCACGCCGATGTAATCGGCGCGGGCTGGCGAAGCCAGACCAAGGGGGAAAGCAGGAAGCGAACGGAGGAAAGCTGGCTTTCGTCCGGGCGGTTCAGGCTTTCACCTGCCACGGGGGCGGGGCGGCAGTGCCGCCTTCCAGTTTTATTAACTTGACTTTTTCGCCACACACAGGTTCTTTGTTTCTTTCTTGACTCAAGAAAGAAACGTTCCCCTCGTTCCCCTTCGTTTTTATCCCCAATAAAAAAAAACGGGCCGCACGAAGCGACCCGAATCAATGAAGCTTAGCTGATCTTCTGCAGCTCTTCATCCTCCAGCACACGGTAGGCAACCTTACCGACCAGCGTGGTGGGCAGATTTTCGCGGAACTCGATATCATAGGGCATGGCGTACTTGGCGATGTTCTTGCGGCAGTGAGCCAGGATGCTCTGCTTGGTTTCCTCAGTGGCGGGGAAGCCGGGCTTGAGCATGACGAAGGCCTTGACCTTCTGCATCTTATAGGAATCGGGCACGCCGATGACGCAGCTGCGCTGCACGGCCTCGTGCGCTTCCAGGATGTTTTCAATCTGCGCGGGATATACGTTGTAGCCCGAGGTGATGATCATGCGCTTGCGGCGGCCGCGGAAATAGACGAAACCGTCCGCGTCCATCACGCCAAGATCGCCCGTATATACCCAGGTGAGGCCGTCCGCGTGCTTGCGCAGCGTCTGGGCGGTTTCCTCGGGATGATGCAGATACTCGCGCATCACAGTGGGGCCGGCCAGCAGGATTTCGCCTTCCTCGCCGTAGGGCAGCTCCTCGTCGGTGCCGGGGGTGACGATCTTGTAGTAAGTATCGGGGAAGGGCAGGCCGATGCTGCCTTCGCGGTGCATGGTGGGCGGGGTGAGGCAGGAGGCGGTGACGCACTCGGTGGTGCCGTAGCCCTCGCGGATCTGGATGACGGCTTTGTGATCGTACAGGAACTTATCGAACTTCTTCTTCAGCTCGATGGTCAGCGAATCGCCGCCGGAGAACACGCCCTTGAGGCTGCTCAGATCGGCCTTTTCCATGTTGGGCAGGCGCAGCAGCGCTTCGTACAGCGTGGGCACGCCCGCGATGAAATTGCACTTGTACTTGGTAATCAGCTTGGAATAGCTCTTGGCGGTAAAGCGCGGCACCAGCACGCACCGGCCGCCCTGGGTGAGCATGGTGTGGATGCACACGCCCAGGCCGAAGCCGTGGAAGATGGGCATGGCTGCCAGCATGCGGTCGCCGGGACGGAACATGGGGTTGGTGGCGATGACCTGCTGGGACAGGGCGTTGAAATTCAGATTCGTCAGCACAATACCCTTGGTGGTGCCGGTGGTGCCGCCGGAATAGAGGATGACCGCGGGATCTTCGGGCTTGCGCTCCACCTTATAGCGCCAGAAGCAGGACTTGCTGAGGTTAAGGAACTTCTGCCAGCGGATGACGGGCGCGTCGTCGGGAATCTTGCGGATCTTGCGGCCCTCGGTGAGCATATAGCCCGTTTTGAGGGGCTGGGACAGCTCGTCCCGGATGCTGGCGATGATGACGTTGACGATGCGGGTGTTGTTGCGGATGGCTTCGATTTTGTGATAGAACTGATCCAGGGTGATTACCGTCACGCTGTTGGATTCGTTCAGGTAAAATTCGATTTCCTTTTCGCTGGAGAGGGGATGCACCATGTTGGCGATGCCGCCCACCATGTTGATGGCGTAGAACATGGCGATGGCCTGCGGGCAGTTGGGCATGGCGATGGTAACGCAGTCGTTTTCGCGGATGCCGATGGTTTTAAGCGCCTTGGCGCAGCGCTCTACCTGCTCGATGAGCTGCTTGTAGGTGGTGGAGCGGCCCATGAAATCCATGGCGATGTTGTTGGGATATTTATCGGCCACGGACTTGAGCATATCATACATGGAGCCCTGGAAATAATCCAGATGCGCGGGGATATCGCCCAGGTTCTTTACCCACGGGGCCTTGGCGGTGATTTGATCGGGCATCAGTAGTCTACCTCCTCGTTGATGGGAAGATCCAGCAGCTCCGGGTGCTCCAGCAGGTGCTTGAGCAGCCGGATGGACTTGGAATAATAGTAGCCGTCGGCCAGGCGCTCGTCGATGGTCAGGCCCAGATCAACGGTTTCACGCATAGTGCAGGAGCCGTCTTCCTGATTGAACACGGGCGTCTTTTTCTTTTCGCCGATCAGGCAGAACACGCTGTTGGTGCCCCAGTTGGTCAGGTGGTGATAGCCGCACTTGAGCTTGATGGAGCCGACGTTGGACAGTACCACCGAGGAATAGTAGGGATCGTTGGAAATCAGAAAGTTGGGGCACCAGCCGTGCTTGTCCAGAAAGCGGATGATATCGATCAGGAAGCGGCTGAGAAAGCGCGGCATTCTGGTCAGGATATCCATGCTGTCGGAGGTGCTGTCAGACCCGCCGCTGCGGCAGGACATCACCTGATTGCGGATGGACTGATGAATGGTGTCCATCGTGTCGTTTTCCTTAGCGTGCACAAAGGCAAGTCCCTCCGCGCCGTCATCGGCAAACTTCTTTTTTACCACGAAGGCGGCCGAAACGTTATAGCGCTGATATACGTTGCGGTTGGCGATGAAGCGGTTCATCTTGGGCCGCAGGGTCAGCGTTTTTACCAGCGCGGCCACGATCACATGGAACATGGTGTAGGGCAGATCGGGCTGGCTTTCGTTCTTTTTGGCGATATAGGCATTGATGGGCGCAAGGTCGATGCGCTCGGAGATGTAGGCTTCGTTGTCGCAGCGGTTGGGGTAGATCAGAGGCGTAATGTAGTGCAGGGCATCCAGCTCGCGCATGAGCCGCCCGTCCTTACGATCTCCAAACCGCCTTTTGTACTGCTCGGCCAATGTAATCGTCCTCCTTGGTGAGCGCGCAAATATCAGGAATGCTGCGCCATATGCCGCTCAAGACAGCATATTATCATTAATTGTAAATAATTTCAATACAATTGCCGTTGATCTTCAGTTGAGAATTGGGATGATTGCCGCGAAAATCCAGCGCGTTCGGGCATTTTTGCGAATATGTCAAAATCACGGCGGGCAGGGTATAAAGATGAAGCGGGTGTAAATTTTCTGAATACAATGCGCAAAGGCGCTTGATTTTTTTGCTTTAACATGATATTACTTTAAGAGAAACGCGAAAATACATTTTTATTCCATTTTATGGAAATTTTCAGGAGTCTGTATGCAGATTAACTGGTATCCCGGCCATATGGCCAAGGCCAAGCGGCTTTTGCAGGATCAGCTTTCCCGTGTGGACGCGGTGATTGAAATTTGCGACGCCCGCCTGCCCGAATCCAGCCGGAACCCCGTGCTCAACGCCATGCTGCGCGGCAAGGCGCGGGTATTGATGATGAACAAGGCTGATCTTGCCAATCCCGCCATGACCCGCAGGTGGCAGGCGTATTATCAGGCCCGCGGCGTGCAGTGCGCGGCCATTACGGCGGGGCGCAGCGCGCGGGAGGTATTCAGGGCCATTGAAAACCTGACCCGCGACAAGGTGGCGCGCGGCGAGGCGCGTGGCGTGCGCCGCACGGTGCGCGTGATGGTGGTGGGCGTGCCGAACGTGGGCAAAAGCACCATCATCAATCAGCTGCACGGCGGTGCGATTGCCCAGGTGGGCAACCGTCCGGGCGTGACGCGCGCCAATCAGTGGGTGCGCGTGGGCGAATATCTAGAGGTGCTGGACACCCCCGGCCTTTTGTGGCCAAAGCTGGATGATCCCGTGGCTGCGCGGCGGCTGGCGTATATCTCCGCCATCCGGGACGAGGTGGTGGATACCTTCGCCCTGTCCTGCGCGCTGCTGGAGGATATGACCGTCCTGGCGCCCGAGGCGCTGACGGCGCGGTACAGGATTACCGATATGTCCCTGCGCGGGCAGGCGCTGCTGGAGGCGGTGTGCCGCGGGCGCGGCTTTTTGCTGCGCGGGGGAGAGCTGGATATCGAGCGTGCCAGCGCCGTGGTGCTGGATGAGTTCCGCGATGGCAGGCTGGGCAGGCTGACGCTGGAAGCGCCGCCCGAACCGGCCGAAAAAGCCCCTGTTGAGAATAAGGAGAATAACGAAAATGCGCAGTGACAGCCAGGAACGCCGCATGGCGATGATTGCCCATGATCAGCCCTATTGGGCGGCCTGCGCACGTGTGGCCGGCATGGACGAAGCTGGGCGCGGCCCGCTGGCGGGCGATGTGGTGGCGGCGTGTGTGATCATGCCCAGCGCGCCCACGGTGGATTGGGTGGACGATTCCAAAAAGCTGTCCGCCCTGCGCCGCGATAAAGTGTATGAAGAAATCCTGCGCACGGCGCTGTATGTGGGCGTAGGCCGCGCCAGCGCGCAGGAGATTGACGAAATCAATATCCTGCAGGCCACCATGAACGCCATGCGCCGCGCTGCGGCGGATGCGCAGGCCAATATTTATCTGATCGACGCGGTGAAGAACCTGGGGCTGGACGCGCCGGAAATCCCCATCGTGCACGGCGACGCGGTGTCCTATTCCATCGCTGCGGCCAGCATTGTGGCCAAGGTGACGCGGGATCGGGAGCTGCTTGCCCTGGATCAGCAGTATCCGCAGTACGGCTTTGCCAGGCATAAGGGCTATGGCACGGCGGAGCATATCGCCGCCATCCGAGAATACGGCCCCTGTCCGGCGCATCGGATGACCTTTATCCGTAAATTCCTATGAACAACGCATATCAGGCAGGATTGCTGTATGAGCTGCGCGCGGCGCGCTATGTGCGGCGGCGCGGGTATCGCGTGCTGAGCATGCGCTATCGCGCGCGGGATGGTGAAATCGATCTGATCGCCCGCGACGGCGATACGATTGTCTTTATTGAGGTAAAGGCCCGCCCGGCGGGCGAGCTGGGCGCGGGCGTGGCTGCGGTGACGGCGGACAAGCGCCGCCGTCTTCGGCACGCTGCGGATGCGTACCTGTCCCGCAAGGGATTGCGCGACGCGCCGTGCCGGTTTGATATCCTGGAGTTTTCGCGCGCCGGGATTTTTTACATGGAAAATGCCTTTTGAGCGGATGCTATCCGAAAAGGAGCGTGTGATGAAAAAGAAACGACTGCTGTGGATCATTGCGCTTGCCGCGATTGCGGTGATCGCCCTGGTGCTGGCGCTGACGCTGCCGGGAAAAAAGAGCGAGATTCAGACCGGTAATTTGCTGACGAACGGCGATTTTTCCGCCGATATGGAGGGCTGGTATACCGATGCGTATATCACCATGCCCGGATATACCGATTACAGTGTGGCCGACGGCGTGGCGACCATTACCAATCATGCCCTGAACGACGCGCGCTTTGCGCAGGAGGCGGCGGTGCAGCCTGACAGCCTGTACTGCCTGCGCGGCTATATCCGCGCTGACGCCAGCGACGGCATGGGCGCCAACCTGTCCATATCGGGCATTTACGTGTTTTCCGAGTGCGTGTATGATACCGAGGGCGAATGGCAGGAGGTGCGCCTGTATGGCCGCACGGGCGAAAGCCAGCGCAGCGTAACGATCTTTGCCCGCCTGGGCGGCTACAGCGGCGAGGCCATCGGCACGGCCTCCTTCCGGGATATCACGCTGGAGCAGATTGCCAGCGTGCCCGACGGCTATGTCGCCTCCAGCTGGACGCGGGCGGCGGCCAATACGAATACTTCGACCGCAGCGGACGAGGATGCTTCCGCCCCTGCCTGGCCGTATCTGCTGGCTGTGGCGCTGGGCTATGCGCTGGTTTGCCTGCTGCTGCGCCGCGCGGCGTTGGGGGTGGGGACGCTGAAGCGCCCGTCCCTCTGGCTGCTGTTGCCCCTGCTGGCGGCGGCCTTTGCGGAGCGCGTCCTTGTGGCCGTGCTGGTGCCCGGCTACGGCGTGGATATCGGCTGCTTTACCTCCTGGGCCAATACCATGGTAGAGGCAGGCCCGGCCAATTTCTACAGCGCTGCGGGCTTTTGCGATTATCCCCCCGGATACCTGCTGGTGCTGGGGCTGTTCGGGCAGATCGGCAGGCTGCTGGGCACGGGCGTGACTGCCTTGCTGGTCAAGATGCCCTCCATCCTGTGCGATATTGCGGCGGCGGCCGTGCTGTATACCTATGGCCGCAAGCGTGTTTCTGAGCGTGCCGCCTTCACGGTGGCCGCGCTGTACGCCTTGAATCCCCTTACCTTTATCGCCGGCGCTGCCTGGGGACAATCGGACAGCGTGATGGCACTGTGCATCCTGCTGGTGGTGGTGCTGGCGATTGAGCGCAAATGGGCCTGGGCGCTGCCGGTTTATATGCTGGCGGTGCTGATGAAGCCCCAGGCGCTGATGTTTGGCCCGCTGGGCCTGCTGGCCCTGATTGTGGAATGGATCCGCAATCGTGACCGCGCGCTGGTACGGCAGGCACTGATTGGCCTGGCCGGCGCGGCGGCGGTTGCACTGGCTGTGGTGCTGCCCTTCTCCGTCTATCAGACCGAGCCGGGCTGGCTGATCAGTCTGTATACCGGCACCATGTCCTATTATGCCAGCGCCACGGTGAACGCCTGCAACCTGTATTTCCTCTTCGGGCAAAACTGGGTGAGCGTGGAGGAAAGCGCGCCGGTGCTGATTCGCCTGCTGGGCATGCTGTGCCTGTGCGGCGGCGCGGCCTTTGCCGCCGTGCGCTTCCGCTGGGATCGCACGCATCGCGCCTATCTGGCCGCCGCTGCGGCTGTGCTGCTGGCGGGGCTGATCTGCGCGGTTGTTCCCATGAGCTACGCGGCCTTTGGCTGGGCGGTCATTGCCCTGGCCGTGGTGCTGTGCGCGCTGATGTATCTGGCGGGGGGCAGCATCCGTCACCTGCCGCTGCTGGGCGCGCTGCTGCTGATGCTGCTGTGCAGCGTGGGCACCATGATGCACGAGCGCTATCTTTTCCCGGCGGCTGTGCTGCTGGCGCTGGCCTGCCTGCTGGAACGCGACCGCCGTGTGTATATCCTGTTTGCGCTGCTGAGCCTGAGCGTGTTTCTGAACGTGGGCGTTGTGCTGGATCGCGGCGTGCGCATCGGCGGAAGCAGCGGGCATCTGAGCGCGCCGCTGTTTGGCATTGTCAGCGATTCCGCCTGGCTGGAATACGCGGTATCGGCGCTGAACTGTGCGCTGGCCTGCTGGGCGGGCTATGTGTGCGCGGCCGTATGCTGCCAGGGACAGACCGTGCTGTTTGCGGCTTCTGCGCCTGAAAAGGCCGGGAATGCGCCGCAGACGGGCACGCAGCCCAGCGCTGCCATGCGCCGTGTGCTGCAGCCTAAAACGCTTCCCAGGATGAGCTGGCTGGATTACGCGCTGATGCTGGGTGTGACGGTGATTTACGCTGTCGCTGCCTTTACCAACCTGGGCGCGACCAAATCCCCGCAGACCTGCTGGCGATCTGCCTATGCCAACGATCAGCACGAGGACGTGGTGCTGGATCTGGGCGAAACGCGGCAGTTCAACATGCTGTACATGTCGGGCATTCATAGCGTGAACAGCGATTTCATCGTGCGCGTCAGCCAGGATGGCGAAACCTGGAGCGAGGCCAACTGGGCCGAGCTGGGCGGCGAGTATGGCAACGACTGCTTCAAGTGGTATTATCTGTGCCAGTCCTATGACGGCGGCGGCAGCCGCACCTACAGCACAACGCCGCTGACGCTGACGGGCCGCTATGTGCGCATCGAGGCGCAGTATATCGGCACCACGATTTACGAGACCATCTTCCGCGATCCTGCTACGCAGGAGATTTTCCCTGTGACGTTGGTAAGCGGAAACGGCGAAGCGCTGATTGACGAGCAGGATACGTTCACCGGCGAGCCGGGCTGGTATAACAGCACCTACTTTGATGAAATCTATCATGCCCGCACGGGGTATGAGCATTACCTGGCCATGCAGGGTGATTATACCTATCGCCCCTATGAAACTTCGCATCCGCCGCTGGGCAAGGTGCTGATCGCCTTCTCCATTTCGGTCTTTGGCATGACGCCCTTTGGCTGGCGTTTTGCCGGGGCGCTGGCGGGCGTATTGATGCTGCCGGGCATGTATCTGCTTGGCAGGCTCCTGACCAAGCGACGCATGGGCGCGTTTGCCGCCATGTTCCTGATGGCGGTGGACTGCATGCACTTTACCCAGACGCGCATTGCGACTATCGACAGCTTTGTGGTGCTGTTTATTATCTGGTCGTATGTGTTTATGGTGTACTATCTGCGCATGGATTACTGGCGTAAGCCGCTGATCAAAACGCTGGTTCCGCTGGCGCTGTCCGGCCTGTTCATGGGCCTGGCTGTGGCCAGCAAGTGGACGGGCTGCTATGCGGGCGTGGGTCTGGCGGTGCTGTTCTTCTGGAGCGTGTGGCGCAGGTTCCGCGAGCATCTGGCGGCCTCGCATGAGCTGGAGGCATATGAAGCCAGCCAGCAGAAGGTCAACCGCAAGCTGCGCAAACCCCATCCGGAGGAGAGCAGCCTGGCCGTGCCCGCGCGCACATATCCTGCGCGGCTGCTGATCACCCTGGGCTGCTGCCTGGTGTTCTTCATTGCCGTGCCGCTGGGCGTGTACTATGCATCCTATATTCCGTATTTCCTGCCCTCGGGCGGCATTACGGTGCAGAAGGTGATTCAGGCCGCGGTGGGCGATTACTTTACCACCGGTGTGTTCGGCGGCATGTTTGGCTATCACAGCACGCCGGGTCTGGGCATGAACCATCCCTTCTATTCGCCCTGGTACGAGTGGCCGGTGATCGGCAAGCCCATGTGGTATTATTCCGCGTCCTATCACGCGGAGGGCAGCACGCAGACCATTATGGCGCTGGGCAATCCTGCCGTATGGTGGGGCGGGCTGGCTGCGCTGATCATGGTGATCGTCATCTGGGCGGAGCGGCACATCGACCGCCGAGGCCTGCGCTGCCAGAGCCGGGGCGACGACATGCGCCCGGCGATCCTGCTCATTTCCTTTGCTGCGCAGTATATGCCCTGGGTGCTGGTGCCGCGCGGAACGTATATCTATCACTACTTTGCCGCAGTGCCGTTTATCATCCTGTGCGCTGCGCTGTGCTATGATCTGCTGGCGGATACGGCCGAAAGCTATGCCGGAATGCCCGCCATCGCCGCGCGTCCGCGCCTGAGCGCAAGCCTGCGCCGCGCGCCCGCTGGGCTGATGCTCGTCTATCTGGCGATTGCCCTGGCGCTGTTTATCGCGTTCTTCCCCTATGCCAGCGGCATCACCGCCAGCACCAAATGGCTGTCGGCGATGCAGTGGTTCCGTAGCTGGCTGTACTACTAACGAGAAAGCGGGGGATTGCCCATGCTGTCGCGTACCTGCTGCTTTGCGCTCCAGGGGGTGGAGGGCGTGCCGGTCACGGTGGAGGCCTATGTCTCAGGCGGACAGTTTGCCTTCACCATGGTCGGCCTGCCCGACGCTGCCGTGCGCGAAAGCCGTGAGCGCGTGTATGCCGCCATGAAAAACAACGGCTTCACCACGCCCAGCGGCCATGTGACGGTGAATCTGTCCCCGGCGGATCTGCGCAAGGAGGGCACGGCCTTCGACCTGCCCATCGCCGTGGCGATCATCATTGCCACGCGCCAGATCCGCGCGGTGGATGCAAGCAGCATCCTGCTGCTGGGCGAGCTGGCGCTGGACGGTCGGCTGGTGCCCGTTCGCGGGGCGCTGCCGCTGGTGCTGTCCGCCCATGAGCATGGCATCCGCGAGGTGATTCTGCCGGCTGATAACGCGCATGAGGTGCAGGCCGTGCAGGGCATGCTGGTGTATCCCGCGCATACGCTCTATGAGGCGGTGATGCACCTGACGGGCGCTGCGCCCTTGCTTGCGCAGGTGCAGAAAAGCTATGACGAATGCCTGATGGAGCGTACGGTAACGTGCGATTTATCCAGCGTGCGCGGGCAGACGGGCGCGCGCCGCGCATTGGAGGTGGCCGCCGCGGGCGGGCATAACATGCTGATGGTGGGCGTGCCGGGCAGCGGCAAGACCATGCTGGCGCGGTGCCTGCCGGGCATCCTGCCGCAGATGACTCTGGAGGAGGCCTTTGAGACCACGCGCATTCATTCAGTGGCGGGGCTCTTGCCGCCGGGCGCGGGGCTGATGACCGAGCGGCCCTTCCGGACGCCGCATCACTCGGCCTCCATGCCCTCGCTTGTGGGCGGCGGGGCTAACGCCATGCCGGGCGAAATCTCCCTGGCGCATAACGGCGTATTGTTCCTGGACGAGCTGCCGGAGTATTCCCGCACGGCGCTGGAGGCGCTGCGTCAGCCCCTGGAGGACGGCGTGTGCACCGTCACCCGCGTGCGCGCGCATACGCAGTATCTGTCCCGCTGCATGCTGGTGGCCAGCATGAACCCCTGTCCCTGCGGCTATTATGGCAGCACGGTACGGCAGTGCCGCTGCGGCTCGCACGAGATACGCAAGTATCTGGATCGCGTTTCCGGCCCGCTGCTGGATCGTATCGATATCCACATTGAGGTGGACGCAGTGCCCATCGAGGAGATTACCGATCAGAAGACGGGCGAAAGCTCCAGGGTGGTGCGCGAGCGCGTGGAAAACGCGCGGCGCTTGCAGCAAAAGCGCTTTGCCGGCGCAGGCATTGCCTGTAACGCGCAGATGAACAACAAGCATGTGGAGGAGCTGGCTGCGCTGTCCGATCCCGCCAGGGCGCTGCTGGCGCGGGCGGTGGAGCGCTATGCCCTGAGCATGCGCGGCTATACGCGGCTGATCAAGGTGGCCCGCACCATCGCCGATCTGCGCGGGGAAGCCGATATATCCGCCCCGGCGATGGCCGAGGCCATTCAGTACCGGATGCTGGACGCAAAATACTGGAGCAGGTGACAGGATGCAAACCTACACACGGGAAGAACAGTGCAGGCTGTGGCTGCAAAGCGCGCCGTCGCTCAGCTGGCGCACGCGCGAGGCGCTGCTGACCTACTTTGGCTGCGCGGAGAGCATCTTTGAGCAGATGGGCCCCACCGTGCAGATGATGGCGGGAGATAAGGCTTACGCCGAATTGCAGCAGATGAAAACGGCGGGGATGGACGCGCTGACCGACCGCCTGCACCGCTGCGGCGCGGAAATCATTTTTTGCGGGCGGGCAGGATATCCGGCCCTGCTTGGCGAAATCAACGATCCGCCGCACGCGCTGTTTATCCGCGGCACGCCCGCGGAGGATCGCTTCAGCGTGGCCATTGTCGGCTCGCGGCGCGATACGCGCTACGGCCGCTCACAGGCGTTTTCCATTGCGCGCGATCTGGCTGCGGCAGGCGTTACGGTGGTCAGCGGCCTGGCGCGCGGCATTGATACCGCGGCGCATGAAGGCGCGTTAGCGGGCGGCGGACGCACGGTGGCGGTGCTGGGCAACGGTATCGACCGCGTGTATCCCGAGGAAAACACCCGCCTGGCGCAGACCATTGTCGAGCATGGCGGCGCGATTATCAGCGAGTTTGCGCTGGGGACCGAGCCGCTGGCGCATCATTTTCCCATCCGCAACCGCATTATCAGCGGGATGAGCGCGGCGCTGCTGCTGATTGAGGGTAACGCGCACAGCGGCACCATGATTACCGCTGGCTGCGCTGCCGAGCAGGGACGCGAGGTATTCGCCCTGCCGGGCATGGTGGATGTGCCGGGCAGCATCGCGCCGCTGAGGTTATTGCGCGACGGAGCCAATCTTTGCACCTGCGCGCAGGACATCTTGGATGATATGCGCTGGACGCAGACGGCTGTTCCTGCCAAGAGCGAGCCTGCTCACGCTCCCGCGCAGGACAATCTGACCGAGCCGCAAAAACGCATCTTTGCCTTGCTTGAGCGCGAGGAGATGCGCTTTGAGGAGCTGGCGGAAAAGACGGGCCTTACGCCCGACCAGCTCAGCGGCGAACTGACCATGATGGAACTGGATGGTCTGATCGAAGCCCGCGCGGGGCGCGCCTATGCGCTCAAGCGCTGAAAATAAGCAATAAACGAAGTAATTCGGAGGGTAAATACAGTGGCAGCATCAAAGCTTGTAATCGTCGAGTCTCCCGCCAAGGCGCGCACCATCGCGCGCTTCCTGGGCAAGGATTATAAGGTGGAGGCATCGCAGGGACATGTGCGCGATTTTCCCAAGTCGCAGCTGGGCGTGGATGTGGATAACGATTTTGCGCTCAAATATATCACCATCCATGGGCGCGGCAAGATATTGACCAAGATCCGCAAGGAAGCCAAGAGCGCGCAGGAAATCTACCTCGCAACCGACCCGGACCGGGAGGGCGAAGCGATTTCCTGGCATCTGGCCTACGCGCTGGGCATGGACGTAAACCAGCCTAACCGCATTGAGTTCCATGAGATTACCCAAAAGGCCATTACCGACGCGCTCAAATCCCCGCGCACCATCGAGATGGGCCTGGTGGACGCGCAGCAGGCGCGCCGCGCACTGGACCGTCTGGTGGGCTACAAGCTCAGCCCCCTGCTGTGGGCCAAGATCAAAAAGGGCCTTTCCGCCGGCCGCGTGCAGAGCGTCGCCCTGCGCATGCTGGTGGAGCGCGAGCAGGATATCGAGGCCTTTATTCCCGAGGAATACTGGGATGTAACGGCGCACGCGCTGCTGCCCAACGCCCGCGGCCGCAAGACCACCTTCAAGGCGCGCCTGGTAACGCTGGACGGCAAAAAGGCCGCCCTGTCCAACGAGGCCGAGGTGATCGCCGCGCGCGAGCGCGTGGAGAAGGCGCACTTTGCCGTATACAGCGTGAAGAACGGCGAAAAGCGCAAGCAGGCCGCCCCGCCCTTTACCACCTCCAGCCTGCAGCAGGAGGCGGGCCGCAAGCTGAACTTTACTACCCAGAAAACCATGCAGGTGGTGCAGCAGCTCTACGAGGGCATCGAGCTGGAAAAAGAGGGCATGCAGGGCCTTGTCACCTATATCCGTACCGACTCCGTCACCGTCAGCCAGGAGGCGCTGACCGCCGTGCGCGGCTACATCGCCGCCCAGTACGGCCAGGAATATCTGCCTGACGAGCCCATCATCTATAAGGGACGCAGCAACGCGCAGAACGCTCACGAGGCCATCCGCCCCACGGATGTGAACCGCACGCCCGATTCCATCAAGCAGTCCCTGACCAAGGAGCAATTCCAGCTGTACCGGCTGATCTATTCCCGCTTTGTATCCAGCCAGATGAACCCGGCGGTGTACGATACCCTAAGCATGGATATCAACGGCGACGGCGTGGGCCTGCGCTTCTATGGCGAGCATAAGCGTTTTTCGGGCTTCAGCGCCATTTATGAGGAGAGCGTGGACGATGCGGGCGAGGCCGCCGAAACCGTCATTCCCCAGATGAAGGAAGGGGATCCGGTGATCATCCAGAGCGTGGACAGCGAGCAGCACTTCACCCAGCCCCCCGCCCGCTTTACCGAAGCTTCGCTGGTGCGCATGATGGATGAAAAGGGCATCGGCCGCCCCTCTACCTACGCGCCCACCATCACCACCATCATTGCCCGCGGCTATGTTACCCGCGAGAGCAAGCGCCTGTTCCCGACCGAGCTGGGCCGCATGGTCAACAGCGTGATGACCCAGTATTTCGCGCCCATTGTGGATCTGGAGTTTACCGCGCAGATGGAAGAAAAGCTGGACAGCGTGGAAGCCGGCAAGCTGGAATGGAAGCAGATGCTGCGCGAGTTTTATCCGCCCTTTGAAAAGATGCTGGAGGAGGCCGAGCAGGCCATCGAAAAGGTGGAGCTGCGCGACGAGCCCAGCGATGAAATCTGCGATAAGTGCGGCGCCAACATGGTCTATCGCGTGGGCCGCTACGGCAAGTTCCTGGCCTGCCCCAATTTCCCCGATTGCCGCAACACCAAGCCGGTGCTTAATTATATTGACGCCAAGTGCCCCAAGTGCGGCGGCCGCCTGCTGGAAAAGACCAGCCGCAAGAACCGCAAATTCTATGGCTGCGAGCATTATCCGGAATGCGATTTCGTATCCTGGGAGATGCCCGTGGACGAGCGCTGCCCCAAGTGCGGCAGCTATATGATCCTCAAGCGCAGCCGCAAGGGCGAAACCTGCTATCTGTGCGCCAACGAGGCTTGCCGCCATCGCGTGGAGGCCAGGCAGGAGGATACGGAAGAATGAGGGCGACAGTCATAGGCGCGGGCCTGGCTGGCAGCGAGGCGGCCTGGCAGCTGGCCAAGCGCGGCGTGGCGGTAACGCTGTATGAAATGAAGCCGCAGAAGATGAGCCCCGCGCATAAAAGCCCGCTGTTTGCAGAGCTGGTGTGCAGCAATTCCCTGCGATCGGATCGTATCCAGAACGCCGTGGGCCTGCTCAAGGAGGAAATGCGCGCGCTGGACTCGCTGGTGATGCGCGCGGCGGATGCTGCCCGCGTGCCCGCCGGAGGGGCTTTGGCGGTGGATCGGGAGCGCTTTTCGGGCATGATTACCGATACGCTGCGCAAGCATCCAAACGTCACGGTGGAAGAACGCGAGATCAGCGAAATCCCCGACGGCCCGGTCATTGTGGCAACCGGCCCCCTGACCAGCGACGCGATGGCCGATACCATCGCCCATCTGCCCGGCATGAGCACGCTGCATTTTTATGATGCGGCCGCGCCCATCGTGATGGCGGAATCGCTGGATATGGAGCAGGTGTTCCGCGCCTCGCGCTATGATCGCGGGGATGATTATCTGAACTGCCCCATGAACCGTGAGCAGTACGACGCCTTTGTGGAGGCGCTTCTGAGCGCTGAAACCGCGCCCATCCATGGCTTTGAAGAGAACATGGTCTTTGAGGGCTGCATGCCGGTGGAAAGCATGGCGCGCCGCGGGCACATGGTGCTGGCCTTTGGGCCGATGAAGCCCGTTGGGCTGATTGATCCGCGCACGGGCAAGGAGGCCTATGCCATCGTGCAGCTGCGCCAGGATGACGCGGCGGGCACGATGTACAACCTGGTGGGGTTCCAGACCCGCCTGAAATTCGGCGAGCAAAAGCGCGTTTTCGGCATGATTCCCGGCCTGGAGAACGCCGAGTTTGCCCGCTATGGCGTGATGCACCGCAACACCTTCCTGCACAGCCCAGGGCTGCTGGACAGCACCTATCAGATGATCTCCCGGCCGGGGCTGTACTTTGCCGGGCAGATGACGGGCGTGGAGGGCTATGTGGAAAGCGCGTCCAGCGGCCTGCTGGCCGGCATTTCGCTGGCACGCCGCCTGCGCGGGGAGGAAGCCGTTGACTTCCCCACCAGCACGGCCATCGGCGCGCTGTCGCACTATATCGCCGCGCCCAATCACGATTTCCAGCCAATGAACGTGACCTTCGGCATTATCGATCCTCTGGGCGAGCGCATCCGCAACAAGGCCATGCGCTATGAGAGGATCAGCCAGCGCGCGCTGGAGATTGTGCGGGATCTGAGCGCGAAAATCGACAATTGAGCCAATATCCCTTGTTCATATTGCGTTTATACAGTAGGGTTATAATATCCCTGGAAACCAAACGAAAGGAAGCTGTAAGCTATGGCTATGATGGGTACGACAATCTGCGCCGTGAAGCGCAATGGCAGAATTGCCATCGCGGGCGATGGCCAGGTGACGATGGGTGAAAACACCATTTTTAAGAACAGCGCCAAAAAGGTGCGCCGCATTTATAACGATCAGGTGGTGACGGGCTTTGCCGGTTCCGTGGCCGACGCCTTCTCCCTGTGCGAACGCTTTGAGGAGCGGCTGACCCAGTATAACGGCAATCTGGAGCGCGCGGCGGTATCGCTGGCGCAGGATTGGCGCGGCGATAAGGCCATGCGTCAGCTGCAGGCCATGATGATCGTGGCCAATAAGGACAGCATGCTGATCATCTCCGGCACGGGCGAGGTGATCGACCCGGACGACGGCATCTGCGCCATCGGCTCGGGCGGCAATTACGCCCTGGCTGCGGCGCGCGCGCTGGTGGAGAATACCGAGCTTTCCGCCGCTGAAATCGCCGAAAAGGCGCTGCATGTGGCGGCCTCTATCTGCGTGTTTACCAACGACCATATCATTGTGGAAGAAGTATAAGGGGGGGCGCGCAATGCCTGTGAAGGAAATGACGCCGCGCGAAATCGTGCGCGAGCTGGATCGCTATATCATCGGCCAGGACGAGGCCAAGCGCGCTGTGGCGATTGCCCTGCGCAACCGTTACCGCCGTTCCCGCGTAAGCGAGGAAATGCGCGAGGAAATCTATCCCAAGAATATTCTGATGATCGGCCCCACGGGCGTGGGCAAAACTGAGATTGCCCGCCGCCTGGCAAAGCTGGTGCAGGCGCCCTTCGTTAAGGTGGAGGCGACCAAGTTTACCGAGGTTGGCTATGTGGGCCGCGATGTGGAAAGCATCATCCGCGATCTGGTGGAAAACGCTGTGCGCATGGTGCAGCAGGAGCATGAGGCGCGCGTGCATACCCGCGCCGAGGTGCTGGCGGAGGATCGCCTGCTTAACCTGATGGTCTATCCCCAGAAGAAGCCCTCCAACAATCCCTTCCAGATGCTGCTGTCCCCGCAGAATCAGCAGAACACTGTATCCGACGAGGAAAAGCAGCGCCTCAGCGGCCGCCGCGACGAGCTGCGCGAGCAGCTGCGCCGGGGCGAGCTGGAGGATACCGAAATCGAAATCGAGGTAGCTGAAAAATCGCCCGAGTTGGAGGTGGGCGGCAATTCCATCAAGCTGGGCGATATGATGGGCGGCCTGATGCCCCAGAAGACCAAGCAGCGCCGCGTCAAGGTGAAGGAAGCGCGCAGGATCCTGATCGCCGAGGAGGCCGAAAAGCTGATCGATCAGGACGCGGTGCAGGAGGAAGCCATCCGCCGCGCCGAGCAGAACGGCATTGTGTTCCTGGACGAAATCGACAAGATCGCCGGGCGTTCCGCCGGCGGCCACGGGCCGGACGTGTCCCGCGAGGGCGTGCAGCGCGATATCCTGCCCATCGTGGAGGGCAGCACGGTCAGCACCAAGTACGGCCCGGTCAAGACCGACTTTATGCTCTTTATTGCGGCGGGCGCCTTCCATGTGGCCAAGGTGACCGATCTGATTCCCGAGCTGCAGGGCCGCTTCCCCGTGCACGTGCAGCTCAAGAGCCTGTCGCGCGAGGACTTTGTGAACATCCTCAGCAAGCCCGACAACGCGCTGACGCGCCAGTACGCTGCGCTGCTGGAAACCGATAAGGTGCACCTGACCTTTGAGGACGACGCGCTGCAGGCCATCGCCGAGGCTGCCTGCCTGGCCAACGAGGCGGGGGAGGACATTGGCGCGCGCCGGCTGCACGCGGTGTTTGAGGAGCTGCTGGAGGATATCTCCTTCAATGCCGGCGGCGATGAAATGCCGGATGTGTATCTGAACATCACGGCGGATTATGTCCGCGAGCATCTGGACGATATCATGCAGACCACCGACACGCATCGGTATATCCTGTAAATTGCAAAAAGGGAGCGCCTGCCTGTCAGAATGCAGGCGGCGCTTCCTTTTTTATGGTTTATATGCGTGCTGCAAACGATAAAAAAGAAAACCGCAAGCATTCACACGAACCCATGAATGCCTGCGATCTATTTTTATACTTTACACGCGGGCGATCAGCGCTCCTGGTAGATCATTTTGAGCAGCTCATCCAGCGCCGCCTCGGCGGTTTCCGCGTCGTCGGACAGGCAGCGATCCCACACCTCGTGCAGCTTGCCCCATTCGGCGGTGTTCTGCGCGATGCTGGCCTCCAGCTCGGTAAGCTGCGCCTGCTGGGAGGCGATGGTGCTGTCGCGCTCGGCAAGGGCGGCTTCCTGCTGGGCGATCTGTGCCTGCTGCGCGGAAACGGCGGCTGCCTGCTCGGCAAGCGCGGCTTCCTGCGCGCTGAGCTTGGTCTGCTGCTCGGTGATCTGCGCGGCCTGCTCATTGAGCTTGGCGGCCTGCTCGGCAATCTGCGTCTGGCTGGCGGCTTCGGCGGCCTTGACGGTCTCCAGCTCAAGGGTCAGGCTTTCTAGCTGGCTGGCTTTGCTGTCAGTCAGCTCCTGCACCTGCGCGAGGGCCTGCTCCTTTTCGGCCTTGACGGCTTCAAGCTGGGAATTGAGGGCTGTTACCTGCTCATTCAGCGCGGTGATCTGGGTGTTGGCCGCGTCCAGCGCGCTCTGTACTTCCATCAGCGTGCCCTGATCGGCGGACTTCTGAGACAGGCTTTCGACCTGCTGGGCAAGCGCGTCCTTGGTGGCGGTGATTTCCTTCAGGCTGATTTCCAGCGCCGCGATTTTGTTGGCGGCTTCCTGGAGCTTTGCCAGCTCGGCTGTGGCGTCCGCCTCGGCGGCGGAGCGGGCGACCTGCTCGGCGGTGATCTTGGCATTCAGATCGTTCAGCTGGGCTTCCTTGTCGGTCAGCTCGTTCTTGGCCTGGGTCAGCTTGGTCTGCGCGTTGGCGAGGGCGGTTTCCAGCTCCTCCACCTTGGCGGAGGATTCGCTGTAGTTGCCCAGCGCTTCAGCGTGCGCGGCCTTGGCGGTGGACAGATCGCTGTTGGCTATGTCCAGCTGATCCTGCAGGCGGGAGATATCAAGCTTCAGGGAAGCGATGCTTTCTTCCAGAGTGGCTACCTTGGCCTGCAATTCGCCCTCATTGCTGACGGACAGGGACAGGTCGTTCAGCAGCGAATCGGCATTGGCCTGGGACTGGGAAAGCTCGGCCTGCAGGGCGGCGATATCGGTGTTGGCAGCGTCCAGATCGGTTTGCAGCGCGTCGGCGGCAGCCTTGGCGGCGTCCAGCTCGCTTTGCAGGGCGGTATTCTGGCTGGCGGCCTCCTGGCCGGACTTGGTCAGCGCGTCGATATCGGCCTTGGCGGTGTTCAGATCGGTCTGGAGCGCCTCGGCGGTCGCCTTGGCGGCGTCCAGCTCGCTTTGCAGCGCGGTATTCAGATCGGCAGCTTCCTCGCCGGACTTGGTCAGCGCGTCGATATCGGCCTTGGCGGCGTCCAGCTCGCTTTGCAGGGCGGTATTCTGGCTGGCGGCCTCCTGACCGGACTTGGTCAGCGCGTCGATATCGGCCTTGGCGGTGTTCAGATCGGTCTGGAGCGCCTCGGCGGTCGCCTTGGCGGCGTCCAGCTCGCTTTGCAGCGCGGTATTCAGATCGGCAGCTTCCTCGCCGGACTTGGTCAGCGCGTCGATATCGGCCTTGGCGGCGTCCAGCTCGCTTTGCAGGGCGGTATTCTGGCTGGCGGCCTCCTGACCGGACTTGGTCAGCGCGTCGATATCGGCCTTGGCGGTGTTCAGATCGGTTTGAAGCGCCTCGGCGGCAGCCTTGGCGGCGTCCAGCTCGCTTTGCAGCGCGGTGTTCTGGCTGGCAGCTTCCTCGCCGGACTTGGTCAGCGCGTCGATATCGGCCTTGGCGGTGCTCAGATCGGTCTGCAGCTGCGCGGTGATCCTGGCTGCGTCGTCAAGCTGGGCGGTCAGATCGGTTTTATCCTGCTTGAGGCCGCAGTTCTGGCTCAGCAGCCAGATGATGACGGCCAGCGCTGCGACGATAACCGCCGCGAGGATGATCCATGTCTTTTTCTTCATGATCTCGTTTCGCTCCTTTATTGAGAATGCCAACAAAAATAAAATCAAAAAATATCAATATAATATATTCTATAAGCGGCAAAAAATTCCTGCAAAGCGGCCTGAAAAAATAAAAAACCGCCGTATCGCTCAGGTAACAAGCGGTTCGGCGGGGGAATCCTGCTGCGATTCGGGCGGCTGGGGCAGATCCTGCAGCGAGGTCAGGCCAAAATGGGATAAAAAGGCGTCCGTCGTGCCGTACAGGATGGGGCGGCCCAGCGTTTCCTTGCGGCCTACTTCCTCAATCAGCCCCTTGTTCATCAGCGACTGCACGGAATAGTCGCACTTCACCCCGCGCACGGCCTCGATATCCAGGCGCGTGACCGGCTGCTTGTAGGCCACCACGGCCAGCGTTTCCAGCGCGGCCTGGGAAAGCGACTGCTTCTGGATGGGCTGCAGCAGCTTTTCAATCTGCGGCGCGTAGTCTGGCCGGGTGGACAGCTGAATGTGCGTGCCGAAGCGCTTGAGGCAGATGCCCCGGCGGTTATAATCATAATCGCTGGCCAGCTCGTCCGCAGCGGCGGATACCTCAAGCTCCGTTACCTCCAGCGCGCGGGCGACCGCGCCCAGCTGCACCGGTTCGCCCGATACAAACAAAATGGCTTCGATAATCTTTGCAAGCTCTGTCATGCGTAGCTCCTGATGATTTGTTTACGCGCAGGATACCGAAATATCGCCGTAGATGCCATCCTGAAAAAAGGTGATCTTGCCCAGCTTGAGCAATTCCAGCATGGCCAGAAACAGGGTGACAACCTCCTCGCACGTGGGCGATGCGCTCAGCAGCGTTTCAAAGCGCGCGGGCGCTTTGCGCACCTGCCGCAGAATATGCGCCATGCACATGGGCACGGTGTGCTCGTCGCGGATGATGCGGCGCACCTGCTGCTCCTTGGGCTCGTCGTCGGCCTGCGCCTGGCGCGCCATCACGCGGGCGAAGGCGTTGATCAGCCCCTCCAGCGTAAGGCCCGTGATTTCAAAGGACGGCGGGGGCAGGGGATATTCCTCGGGCAGCTTATGATACAGCTGCGCCGCCGCGCGCTCAAAGGACTGCATATCGGCGGCGATTTGCTTGAAGGCGGCGTATTCCTCCAGCTGGCGGATAAAGGCCGCCTCGGGGTCTTCCTCCTCCTCGGCAGGGGGCCGGGGAAGCAGCTTGTAGCTTTTGATTTCCAGCAATCGTGCGGCCACGGCGATAAAGGCCGAGGCCTCGTCCATATCCAGCTCGGGGGAGCTCTGCACGGCCTGAATGTACTGATCCGTGATTTCGGAGATGAAGATATCGCGGATATCGATCTTGGCCTTGTCCAGCATGAACAGCAGCATATCCAGCGGGCCGTCGAATTGGCTGAGATGGTAGGTGATTTCCAACTGCGCGCCCCCTTACGACAGACCGAACAGGCGCATGACCACCGTCAGCACACCGTTTTGCACCAGGTCGATGCCCTTGGATACGATGCTGCTGAAGAAATCCGTTGCGTTCATCAGCACCAGCATAACGACCATGCAGATCTGAAACGCCCTGCCGGAAAGGCGGATCTTGCCGCGCAGCAGGATATCGTTGAACACGTGGAAGCCGTCCAGCGGCGGGATGGGCAGCAGGTTAAACAGGCACATGCCCAGGTTGCACAGGGCCAGCTGCCCCAGAAAGCGCTGCACGTGCAAAAGCCCTGGAGCGCGCAGATACTCGTCCACCGGTACGACGTAATACTGGCTGCCTGCGGCCTCGGTGATGACATATTCGCCGGAAAAGAGCATGTTCATGAAATTTTCGCCGCTGAAGGAGAGAAAATCATAGTGGGTCGCCAGCGGCGCCCCAAGACGAAAAAGCCCCGGCTTCCAGATTAGCCGCTGCAGCGCGCACATCAGCACGGTGGCCAGTGTGAACAGGATAAAATTGACCGTTACGCCTGCGATGGACACCAGAAAATCATCCCGGCGGCCATGGCGCAGGTTGTTGGGATTGACCGGCACAGGCTTTGCCCAGCCCACGCCCGCCAGAAACATCATCAGCGTGCCGATCAGGCTGAGGTGCCGCAGGGGATTGAGCGACAGCCGCCCCGCATCGCGCGCGGTGGGATCGCCGCAGCGATAGGCTACATAGCCGTGTGCGATTTCATGCAGAATAAGCGCCAGCAGCACAGCCGGGGCGCGATACAGCATAAACTGAAAAAAGCCAATGGGATCCGAACGCATCCACTCCAGCACGGCGCCGCCTCCAAATAGAAAAATTCCCGCAACATTATATCAAAGCTGCGGGAATTTGGCAAGTTTTCGTCGAAAAATGCCGTCAGCGCCAGTCGAAAAATGCCGTCAGCGCCAGTGATCAAGCATCAATAGCAGCCCTTCTAAAAAGCCGGGCAGGCGCACATCCTGGGCAAGCACGGCGGGAAGCTCGGCTACGGTTTGTCCATCCAGCAGCACGCGCACATCGCCCACGCGCGTGCCGGCCGCCTGCGGGGCTTCGATGGATTCAGGCAGATTCAGCTCCACCGACAGCTTATCGGCCTGTCCTGCACGCAGCAGCATGGACAGCCCCTTGCCCACCGCGATGGGCGTGGTATCCTGCGCGCCGCGGCGCACGGGAATGGCATAGCCCGTCAGCTCGCCAGCGGAGATCACCTGCGTGCGCTTGTAGGTGGCAAAGCCGTAATCCATCATGGCGCGGGCCTCGTTAAAGCGCGTCTGGCTGGTCGATGCGCCCAGCACGATGGCAATCAGCCGCATGCCGCCGCGCTGCGCCGTGGCGCTGACACAGTACTTGGCCTCGTTGGTGGAGCCGGTTTTCAGCCCGTCGCAGTCGGCGTAGAAGCGCACCAGACGGTTGGTGTTGGTCAGATCCGTTACGCGCCCGGAGGGATGCGTAAGATTGGACAGCCACAGGGAGGAATAGTTAAAATAGACCGGGTGACGGCAGATTTCGCACGATACGCGCAGAATATCGCGCGCCGTGGTCTGCTGCCCTGCGGCGGGCAGCCCCGTGCAGTTGACGTATACCGTATCCTTCATGCCCAGCTCCGCCGCGCGCGCGTTCATCAGTTGCACGAACGCCTGCTCGCTGCCCGCCAGATGCTCTGCCAGCGCCGTGGCGCTGTCATTGCCGCTGGCTACGATGGCCGAGCGCAGCAAATCCTCCACGCGATAGGATGCGCCTGCGTCCAGTAGCGCGGTGGAGCCAGGGGCGGACGCGGCGGTCTTGGATACGGCGACGGTATCATCCAGCGATATTTCGCCCCTGTCCAGCCGCTCCAGCACCAGCAGCACGGTCATCAGCTTGGTCAGTGAGGCCACCTGGCGCGGGGTATCCGCGCCCTTTTCAAAGATGATTGCGCCTGTTTCAGCATCCGCCAGCAGATAGGACGGCGCGGTCAGCTGGATAGGCGGCGCGCTTTCCAGCGGCTGCGCCTGCGCTGGCAGGCAGGATACGCACAGAAAAATCCCCGCCAGCAACAGGGCGGGGATGATTTTCAGGCTTTTACGCATACATAAATCCCTCCTTGCTGCGAGCGCGTTTCTGAATTCGTCAGACGGTATTTCAGAAACACACTCTACGGGAAATAGTATGCGATGAACGGGCGCGGATTATCCGCGAAGCGCGGCAAGCTCCTGCTCGATTTCGGCCTTGGTTTTGTAATTGAGGGGGGAGAAGCGGCCCTGCGCGGCCTTTTCCAGCTTTTCGATGGCGGCTTTGGTATCGCCCTTTTCCAGATCGTAGCGCGACAGGAACCAGAGCGTATCGATCTGCGATTCCTTATACTCGTGCGCCTTGGTGAAATACTCCAGCGCCTTTTCCTTATCGCCCAGCAGGCGATAATAGGTTTGCGCCAGGTTATCCAGGGCAACGGGATCTTCGTCGTCGTAATCTACAGCCTGCTCGTTGAAGGCCAGCGCCTTGTCCGCATCGCCCTGCGCCACATAGATATAGCCCAGCGCGCCGTAGGTATCGCCGCTGGGGGATTTCTGGTGCAGGCGCTCCAGCAGCTCCACGGCTTTATCAACCTCGCCCAGCTTAAAGCAGGCTACGGCGAAATCCAGCACCAGCTCCTTGCGGCGTTCGGGGGTGACGTCGCTGGCCTTTTGCGCCTTTACCAGCACTTCCTTGGCCTTTCTATAGTTTTCCTCGCCGCCCTCGCGCAGCAGCATCACCGCCCAGGGCAGCATATAGGCGCACAGGTTTACGCCCTGCGCGTACAATTCCTCATAAGCGGCGCGGGCCTGCGCCAGGTCGCCCTTTTGCTGGTGCATAATGGCCTTTCTGATTTTGATACCGTCAAACAGTCCCATACTTCAAACCTCCATCCTGATCGCACAATAGCATATCCCGATTCCCTGCTTTTGTCAATGCAAAGCGCGAAAGATCAACGCCCGTTTATGATTGCCGGCTTTGCTTCTGCAGCAGGCGCGCGCAGCGGCGGGTGAGATCGTCCAGCTGCGCCTGCTCGCGGGGGCTGAGGCTGGGGCGGTCGGTCAGGTATAAGAGTCCCCTCCGGGCGATATTTGCCGCCTTGTCAATATCGTGCAGCCGGTGCTCCAGCAGCTTTGCCAGGGCGATATAGGGCTGCGCGCCGCCCTGACGCGCGGCGATCATCTTTTCATAGATGGCTGCGGCCTCCGCGTCGCTGTGCTCGCGCCGCAGGGTATCGGCCAGGCGCTCGCGGCACAGGGCGCTCATGGCCCCGCTGTCCGCCGCACGGTAACAAACCCGCGCGCGCTCCAATTGTCCGCCGCGTTCGCATACGCGGCCCAGGCTGAAGATATCCTGCGTATGCTCAGCCGAAAGCGGATTGTCGTGCAGGCTGGACAGCGTGTAGGTAAGCCGCGCCAGGGTGGCGATATCCTGCGCGTTGTGGCGCAGAATGTCCTCTAACAGCGACATATCGTGCGATTTGAGATAATCAAAATACCGCTGCGGCACCTCCGCGCCGGGAAGATCGTCCACGCGCGGCTCATGATAGATTTTATCCTCCAGGGCCGACAGCGAGCAGCGCCCCAGCCGCAGCTTCCATACGCGGCGCGCGGCGTGCAGCAGGTCGGCATGGGGAAGCTCGGGCAGGCGTATGCGGTGCATCACAAACCGCGAGGCCAGCAGCGGCATATCAAAGGACTTGCCGTTGTAGGTGATCAGCAATTGGCAGCTGGATAAATGCGCCTGGACGTGGCGCAGCACAAAGGCTTCTTCATCATAATCGCGCATCAGATATTGCCGCACGATCAGCTCATGCCGGCGTATTTCGCCCACGCCCACCAGAAAGGCCACCGTGCCCGCGCCGCCCGACAGTCCCGTGGTTTCGGTATCCAAAAACAAAAGCGACTCGGGGGACAGGCTTTCGGGCAGCTGCGCGTCCAGCTGCATAAACGGAAAAATCCCCGCCGGCAGCGACAGGCGGCCCGGCAGGGGAAAGCGGGTTTCACGGATCAGGCAATCCTGCGGGCGCGGCCTGGCGGCAGGCTGCGCCTGCCGGGGCTGCGTCTGGATGGCGCGAAGCTGATCTCGCAGCGAACGCATGGTTATTTGCCCTCCATCTGGCTGTAGGAGTATTCCTCAGTGTCGGTATCCACGCGCGGCTCGGGCGTGGGCACGGGGGTAGGATAACCCATCCACACGGCCTGCTGATAGGAGGTATCCTCGGGAAGATACCGCTGCGAGGCCCGGCGCAGCGCGGCGTCGGTATCCGGAGCGTTGGCGGGCAGCAGGGCGAGGATGCTCTCATCGCCGTTGATCAGATCCTGTACCGCGCCGGCAAGCAGATAGGGATTGCCCTGCGTCAGTACATATTCGGGCAGGCGGATCACCTGCTCGTAGTAGGTTTCATAGGGGATATTCAGCATATGGACGGCGGTGGCATGGGCGACGCCGATATAGCGGATGTGCCAAGGCTCGTAATTATAGCCCGTCATGCTTTTCCATTCGGCCTTATAGCGGATGATAAAGCCAAAGCGGTGCGCGTTTTCCTCCACCCAGCGCCCCTCCTCGGTCTGCGCAAAGTTGCTGCTCAGGGTGAGCGTGTCCGGGCACTGCACGTCCATGGCCAGCCCCAGCTGATGCTCGCTTTCGCCGGGCTTGGCCACGGTCAGCGAGGCGGTAGCCGCGCTCACGGCAGCGGCCTTCTGATTGAAAAGCACTTGCTGCGTGCCATAAGAACGATAGCCGGAAACAGCAAGCAACTTGAGCGCGGACTCGGTCAGCGCGGCGTTGAACATATCCTCCAGCGCATGGGCGGCTTCCTCGCGCATATAGATGCGCTCCTGCAGGCTGGATTTGCGGGTATCCACCTTGGGCTTGACCAGATCGCTCGGCGCATAATCCTTGGGCAGATGCTTTTCGCGGTTTACCAGGCACAGAATGCCGCTGTCGGATAAAATATCTGCCTCCTGCTCGGCCAGGACGCTATGAGAAAACAGCAGGGCGAAAAGCACCGCAAGGGCAAAGATCCTGTATCGCACGCCAGCCTCCGTCAGTGATCTGTATCATAAAACATGGAAATTTCGGTATCGCCGTCCTCACCCGTCTCGCCGGTTTCAACGGCGGGCTTGGGAGCGGAAAGGAGCTTGCAGTAGGCGTCCAGCGTCATGCCAGACTGCTGCTCAAACCGTGCGGCGTAGGCCTGCCACTCGGCGGTGAATTCCTCCAGCGACAGGTTGTTGGTCATCATGTATTCGGCGCATTCCGGCCCCACATAGCGCAGATGCCAGGGCTCAAAGGAAATGCCCGTGATCTCCTGCTTGCCGTCCATATAGCGGATGACGAAGCCATACTCATGGCAATGCGCGGCCATCCACTGCGCCTCGGCCGTCTGGGCGAACTTTTCGTTCATGCCGTCCTTCTGCGTCCAGGCATAGTTCAGGATATCCGCGCCCAGGCCCGTCTGATGGTCGCTGGCGCCGGGATAGCTGACCCAGCCGTCATCCTTGCCGCCGTTTTTTTCCAGGCGGTTATAGTACATGGTGCGCTGGGTCTGATAGCTACGGTAAGCGCTTTTTACATACAGCGTGCAGCCGTCCTCATTGGCGGCGGCAAACATGGTAAGCAGCGCGTCGTTGACCGCCTTGCGCAGCTGAAACGTGCCGCTGACGTGCTTGGCCGTCACCTTGACCAGGTCGCCGGGGATGTAGGAGCCGTCCAGCAGGTTGTCGCGGTTGGCCAGACGGATATAATCGTTTGGATCCTGCAGGATCTCGGGTGCGATGGGGTAATCCCAGGCGGGCAGATCTCCCTCGGCCAGTGCGCACAGGGGGAGAAGCAGGATCAGCACCAGACAAAGCAGCTTGCGCATGGGTTATTCTTCCTCCAGATATTGGCTCAGCGCCGCCGCGCGCAGGGCGGCAATGTACGTCTCCAGCGGGATATCCATTTCGTAAATGATGGCCGCGTGCTCCTTGCCCACATAGCGGATGTGCCAGGGCTCGTAGGCGTAGCCGGTGATATCGGTCCATTCTTCCTTATAGCGGATGATAAAGCCGAAGCGGTGCGCGTTTTCAGCCACCCACTGCCCCTGCTTGGTTTTGGCGAAGGCGGCGGAAAGGTTGCTGGTTGGCGTGGCCTTCAGATCCATGGCCAGCCCCAACTGATGCTCGCTGGCACCGGGCGGAGCCACCAGGCGCTGCGCCTTTTCGCGGCTGCCGGTATTCTTGATCTTGCGATCAAAGATGGCTGCCTGCGTGCTGTAGCTGCGGTAGCCCGAGGCGGCGTAGATGGTCAGACCCGCCTCGTCCTTGGCGGCGGCAAACATTTCCTCCAGCGCCGCCGCAGCCTCGCTGCGCATCAGGATGGCGCTGCCATTGGTAGCTTTGACGTCTGGGCGCACCAGATCGTCCGGCTCGTAATCGGCGGCCAGCACATAATCGCGGTTAACCAGCGCCAGATATCCGCCCAGGGACGTTGCCTGGCCCAGCGTATCCAGCGACAGGGACAGCGCCGATACCAGCGATATCAGCAGCGACAGCAGCTGTAGGGGCATAGCTTAGCCTTCTTCTCCTGCAAATACGGCGGGGTAGCGGGACAGGAGCCTGCCGTATGCGGCGGCGTCCACCATGGCCGTTACCTGGGTGCCGTGAACGGTGTATTCCTCGCTCAGTATGCGGCCCATGGCGCGGATATCCGCCACGATGCCATACTGATCGAAGGGGATGAGCACGCTGATTTTGCATTCGCGCGCGCGCAGGATGGCCGCGATGGCGTCCGAAAGCTGATCCAGCCCCTCGCCCGTCCTGGCCGATACGCGAATGGCGCGCGGCAGCGGCGCAAAATCCGCTTCTTCAATTTTATCACATTTATTCAGTACGTCAATGCGCGGCTGAGAAGTTGCGCCTAATTGTTGTAAAACTTGCTCCACAACGGCGTGCTGCGCAAGCATATCGGGCGAGGATGCGTCGCTGACCAGCACCAGCACGTCGGCCAGCGCGGCCTCCTCCAGGGTGGAATGGAAGGCCTCAACCAGGTCGGTAGGCAGCTTGCGGATGAAGCCTACGGTGTCCACCAGCAGGTATTCGCCGCCGTCGGGCAGGCGCACATTGCGCGATACCGCGTCCAGCGTGGCGAAAAGCCTGTCTTTAATATAGACGTCCGAACCGGTGATTTTGTTCAACAGGGAGGATTTTCCTGTGTTGGTGTAGCCCACCAGCGCCACGACAGGGATGGCGCTGCGCTCCCGCGCGCGGCGGCGCAGGGCGCGCTGACCTTCCAGCTCGCTCAGCTCACGCTTGAGGGCGGTGATGCGCTCACGGATGCGGCGGCGGTCGATTTCCAGCTTACTTTCGCCGGGACCGCGTGTGCCGATGCCGCCCGCCAGACGGGAGAGCACCAGCCCCTGGCCGATCAGGCGGCCGGACTGGTATTTCAGCTGCGCCAGCGACACCTGTAGACGACCCTCGGCCGTCTTGGCGCGCTGGGCGAAGATATCCAGAATCAGCGTGGTGCGGTCCACCACCTTAACCCCGACGATATCCTCCAGGTTATGCAGCTGTGCGCCGGTTAGCTCATCGTCCACGATGATGATATCGGCTTCCAACGCCTGCGCATCCAGCGCCAGCTCGTCGGCCTTGCCGCTGCCGATATAGGTAGCGGTATCGGGGCGCGTCTTGCGCTGGAAGGAGCGTCCGACGACCACCGCGCCCGCGCTTTCGGCCAGGTCGGCCAGCTCGTCCAGCGATTCGTCGCTTTCAATGCCTACAAGCAGCGCGCGCTCGGGAGCGTCGTCTGCGGCCTTGTCCTCGCCCTGCATGACGCGCTGATCGGACAAAGCAATCTCATCCATCCAGGCGCCTTGCGGCAGACGGCGCAGGGACAGGATGGGCGTGCATACGGGCTGCGGCTCGCCGTTTACCCGCTCATGCAGGAAGGCGGCCTGAACGCCTGTCACCTCGCCCTCGGCGCTTACGCCCAGCGCGCACATGCTGTCCAGCAGCAGGGATTTGAGCGCCGTGATATCCACATCCGACAGCTCGGCGGAGCCGCGCGGATGGGTATGCACGCAGCGCACGCATGAAAGCCGCCGCGCGCTGCGGCGCAGGCGGATATCGCACAGGGGAACGCTGGCGGTATCGCCGATGGTGATATCGATGATCTCGCCGTCGCGGGTGATATAGAGCGAGATTTCCCTGTTCAAAGCGCAGGAATACCTGCCCATCAGGCGAGCAAGCTCAATGGGCAGGTATTCATCCCGTTCAATGGGGAAATCATATAAAGTTTGCAGCTCTGCCAGCGTGCTTTTGCGCACGCCTTCAATATTGCCATGTATATCCGGCATGTAAACCTCCAGAGACGGGACAGGCTTGCCAGAAGCGCGATCAGATCACCGCTTCGGGATGCTTCTTCATATAGTCTTCCACGGCGGCCTTCACGGCTTCCTCAGCCAGCAGGGAACAGTGCATTTTTACGGGGGGCAGGCCGTCCAGCGCCTCGGCCACGGCCTTGTTGGTCAGCTGCAGGGCTTCCTTGAGGGTTTTGCCCTTGATCATTTCGGTGGCCATGGAGCTGGTGGCGATGGCCGCGCCGCAGCCGAAGGTCTTGAACTTGCAGTCGGTGATCACGCCGTTGTCGTCCACCTTCAGGTACATGCGCATGATGTCGCCGCACTTGGAGTTGCCTACCGTGCCCACGCCGTCCGCGTTTTCAATTTCGCCTACGTTGCGGGGATTGCTGAAATGATCGATTACTTTTTCAGAGTACATTATTTCTGAGCCTCCATAAAGTCAGTGTAGAGGGGGGACATATCGCGCAGGTATTCGACGATGCCGGGCACCACGGACAGGACGTAATCCACATCCTCCTGCGTGGTGGTATCGGACAGCGACAGGCGCAGGCTGCCGTGGGCGATCTCATGCGGCAGGCCGATGGCCAGCAGCACATGGGAGGGATCGAGCGAGCCGGAGGTGCAGGCAGAGCCGCTGGAGGCGGCCACGCCGGCCAGGTCCAGGCGCAGCAGCAGCGCTTCGCCCTCGATAAAGCGGATGGATACGTTGACGTTGCCGGGCAGTCGCTTGGTGCGGTGGCCGTTCAGGCGCACATAGGGCAGCGCCGTCAGCCCGTCGATCAGCTGATCGCGCAGGGCGCTGATGCGCGCGGCCTTTTCGGGAATGTTGGCGGTGGCCAGCTCGATAGCCTCGGCCAGGCCCACGATGCCCGCCACGTTTTCGGTGCTGGCGCGGCGGCCGCGCTCCTGAGCGCCGCCGTGGATCAGGTTGTCAATGCGCGTGCCCTGCCTGATATAGAGCGCGCCCACGCCCTTGGGGCCGTGGAACTTGTGGCCGGACAGGGACAACAGATCGCAGCCGATGGCCCGCACGTCCACGGGGATTGCACCGATGGCCTGCACTGCATCCGTGTGGAACAGCACATGGTGCGCATGGGCGATCCTGGCGATTTCCTCAATGGGTTCGATGGTGCCGATTTCGTTGTTGGCGGCCATGATGGAAATCAGGATGGTTTTGTCGGTAATGGCCGCTTCCACATCGGCGGGGTTGACCAGGCCGTCCGCGTCCACGGGCACATAGGTAATTTCAAAGCCCTGCTTTTCCAGCCATTCGCAGGTGTGCAGGATGGCGTGGTGCTCGATGGCGGAGGTGATGATGTGGTTGCCCTTTTTGCGGTTGGCGAAGGCTACGCCCTTGAGGGCCCAGTTGTCGCTTTCGCTGCCGCCGGAGGTGAAGTAGACTTCCTCGGGGTTGCAGTTGAGCGCGGCGGCTACCTTGGCGCGGGCGGCGATGAGGGCCTTGCGCGCGTCGCGGCCGGTGGAATGAATGCTGTTGGCGTTGCCGTAGCATTCAGAAAAATAGGGAAGCATTTTTTCAAGCACTGCGGGGGATACGGGCGTGGTGGCGGCGTTATCCATATAAACGCGGTTCAAGATTCGGTCATCTCCTTTGATTCAAGCATGTCCTGAAGCGTGATGCTGTATAACAGGCGGTTGATGCTGTCGGTTAAATATTCCCACACGCGGCGGGTTTTGCAGCCCTCGCTGCGGGGACATTCGCATTCGCCCTCCGTGGCGCATTCCGACAGGTTGAGCGGGCCTTCCATGGCGTCGATGATGTGGCCGACGCTGATCTGATCGGGGGGCTTGGCCAATTGATAGCCGCCCTGCGCGCCGCGCACGGTGGTGACAAGCCCGGCCTTTCGCAGGCTGCCAAGCAGCTGCTCCAGGTAATGATCGGGCAGCCCCAGCTGGGCGATAGCCCGCAGCGGCTGCGGCCCCTCTTCGGCCTTCTGCGCCAGATAAACCATGGCGTACAGGCCGTATTTTCCGCGGGTTGAGAGCTTCAATTTGTTCCTCCTTGCAATTCCGACTGATTCAATCGGGATTGCGGGAAAAGAATAGCATTTTCCCATCGATTTGTCAACAGGAAAATGCAAAATTTTTAGCCGGCAGTGCAGCTTTCCGCGCTTTGAGCGCTCTGTTCGCGGGCAAACCGGCGCAAAAGAGCGTATACGTCGTCCAGCTTGTCCAGCGCCGTCAGCTGCGTGCGCAGGCGCGCCGCGCCCCGGCGGCCATGGATATACCAGCACATGTGCTTGCGCATTTCGGTGACGGCGGCGTGTTCCTGCTTCCAGGCGCGCATCATTTCGCCATGGCGGACGGCGGTTTCCACCACCTGATCAAAGCTGGGACAGACGACTGGCTGCCCGGCCAGCGCCGCGCGGATCTGCGCGAACAAAAATGGATTGCCCAGCGCTCCGCGCCCGATGGCCAGCCCGTCGCAGCCTGTTTCGCGCAGGGCGCGCAGGGCGGAATTGGCCGATACGATATCGCCGTTGAGCAGCACGGGAATGCGCACCGCCTGCTTTACGCGCGCGACAGCCTGCCAGTCCGCCTGACCGGCATATTGCTGCTCGCGCGTGCGGCCGTGGACGGTGAGCAGATCGGCCCCGCACTCCTGGGCGATATGCGCAAGCTCGGGCGCGCACAGGTGATCGTCGTCCCAGCCCAGGCGCATCTTGACCGTAACGGGCAGGGCGGTGGATTTCCGCACGGCGGAGATGATCTGCGCGCACAGAGGCAGGTCGCGCATCAGCGCGCTGCCCGAGCCTGAGCCTGTCACCTTGCGGGCGGGGCAGCCCATATTGATATCGATGGCGGAAAAGCGCCCCAGCTCGCTCAGCTTCTGCGCGGCCTGCCCCATCAGGTCCGGATGGTGGCCGAACAGCTGCACCGCCGGGCGCGGCTCGTCAGGGTGCACGGCCAGCAGGTATTGATACACATAAAGCGAATCAGGCGCGGTCAGATAGCCCATGGCGCTGACCATCTCGGTGGTGGTATAATTGCAGCCCTGCTCGGCGCACAGCAGGCGCATGGGCCAATCGGTGATGCCCGCCATGGGAGCCAGCGCCAGGATGGGGGAGGAGTCAGTCATTCTGTATCCATTCCAGCAACGTGATATCCTTGATTTTCCAGTTGCCATTTTCTTTGGTTAAGATAACGTTGTACTTGCCCGCAGGCCAATCGGGCACCGTGCCCGAGGCGGCCTTGCCGTCGATGGCGGGGATGCGCTCGGTGACGACGGCGCTGGCGGTATCATCCCACGGCCAGCACCATACGCGCTGCAGCGATACGCGGTGGTCAAAGCCCGTTACCGTGCAGTCGCGGTAGGGATCCACGTTATTGAGCGCGCTCTGCAGCCAGTCGTCGCGGGCAATCCAGCTGGGGGAAAAATAGTTGTCCAGCTGGCTGACCGGCTCATCCATCATGATCACCTGCGCGCGGCGGGCCATGCCGTCCTTGATGATGATATAAATATTGGTAGCGTTCATGGAAAAATAAAACGCCACGGTCAGAAGCCCCAGCACCAGCAGAATCACCAGCAGGCGGGACGCGATAAACCAGATCAAGCGGCGTAAATAGCGCATACGGGCACCTCCCTTCGCCGCAGTCTATTATACAGGAGCGGGAGAAAAAATACAAGCGGCGGCAAATATAAGCAAAAGCCCGGACGCATTGCTGCATCCGGGCGGAATGTTGGATGGCGCGGGATCAGTCGCTCAGGCGTTCGGTATAGGTCTTAACGTCGGCGGCGTTGATCCAGCCCTGCACGGTTTCGTTGTAGGCGGTATCCTGCGCGTCGGTCAGGGTGGCGTCATACAGCGTGGCGCGGGCTTCTTCCAGGGTGGCGGTGTGCTCGGGCAGCTCTTCAACCAGCTGCGCGATGTAGAAAGCCTTTTCGGTTTCTACCACTTCGGTATAGGACAGCGCGTCGGTCAGCTGCATGGCGGCGGCCACAACGTCAGCTTCGGGCGTGGTGCTGTCGGCGCACACGGCGTAGGTCTTTACATCCTCGGTCAGGGTTTCAAAGGCTTCGCCGGCGGTCAGACGCAGATAGAGCGCGTCGATCTGCTGCTTGGCCTCGTCGGAGGAAGCGCCCTCCTCGGTGGGCTTATTCACGGAGATCACGCGGATGGTGCGGTAACCGGCGGGGGTGTAGTACACGGTGGTGCCGGCGTTTACACGGGTGCCATAGGCGGCGGGGGTGCTGGCGAAGGTTTCCTTTTCGGAAGCGACTTCCTTATCCAGCGCGGCCTGCAGATCATCGTCCGTGATGGTCACGGTATTGGTGACGGAGGCCTTCAGACGCTCGGAAATCTTGTTGCTCTTGGCGGTATCCAGCTGATAATCCAGCGTATAGCCGTTGGCCTTGGCATAGGCGGTCACCTCGGCGGTCAGCGCGTCGCCTTCCAGCTCGGAATCGGCAAAGTAAGTGGTGCGGATGGATTCGAGCTGCGTGTCGTATTCCTCCTGGGCCTGAGCTTGAAGCTCGGCCAGCTCCGCATCGGTAAACTGATCAAAGCCCAGCTCCTTGGCCTTCTGGGAGAGAACCAGGGAAGAGATGTAGTTATCCAGCGTGCTCTGCAGGATGGAAGCCTCGTCCACCGTGCCGTCGCCGCCGAACTGCTGCAGCATCTGCGCGTAATACTGCTGCATGGTCAGGGTGTAATTATAGGCGTTCAGGAAGGTCTGCTTGTCCACCTGCTCGCCGTTTACGTCGATGATGGTCTGCCTGGCGTCTACGGCGCTGTCCTTGAGCACCAGAGAGCAGCCGCTCAGCAGCATGACGGCCGCCAGCAGCAGCGCGAAAAGGGTCTTCTTTTTCATGTCAGTTGCGCTCCAATCTTGTGTTTATAGCATCCTGTATATTATAACCAATGGAAGATAAATGATCAAGCAAATTTTTTGTGAACAAACGCGCGCAGCAGTCCGTCCGTATTGCCGCGCCGCGTCACCTGCACCTGCTCAAGGCCCAGCGCGTCCATCACTGCGAGAAGCACGGCCATGCCGGTGGGCAGGATATCCGCGCGCCCGGCGGGAAAGCCGGGGATGCCCTCGCGCTGACTGCGGGGCGTGGCGGCAATCTGTCCAAGCAGGGCTTCAACCGCCTGACGCTCCAGCCGCATGCCCTCGATATCCGCGCGGCCCGTCTGCGCGGCCAGAATCTGCGCTGCGGACGTGCCCGTGCCGCCCACCAGGCAGAAGGGCAGGCGCGCAGTTTCACGCTGCAGGGCGTGCAGGGGCTCGGCGATCCCGGCGGCAATGCTCAGCGCCATGGCGATATCGTAGGGGCTGCTGATGGGCTGGCGCTTATGCAGGCGCGACGCGCCCAGCTGCAGCGAGTAGGCGTGGGCCAGGGTATCGCCGCTGCCCAGGGCGATCTCAGTGGAGCCGCCGCCGATATCGATCATGCCGGCACGCGGCCAATCGCCCGCCGCGCCGTAAAAGGAATAAGCGGCCTCCTCACGGCCGCTGAGTACGCGCAGGGGCTGGCCGCAAAGCGATTCCAGTGCGGCGGACAAAGCCTGCGCATTCTGCGCGTCGCGCACGGCGCTGGTGGCGTACAGGCCCACCAGACGGGCGTTCTCATGCTGAAGCTGCTCGTAAAGCTGGCTTACGCCGCCTGCAAGCATGGCGACGGCTTCGCCGGTCAGAACGGGATTTTCCTTGCTCAAATGCAAAAGCAGGCGCGTTTCAACGCGCCCGCGCACGGGATTGGTCAGAGCCGGCGTTTCGTCGCAGCACAGAGAGCGGGTGGAATTGGAGCCGATGACGATCACCGCGATGCGATTCATGGCTGATCTCCTTCTACTACGTACATTTCAATCGTTTGTCCGCCGTACAGGGCCTCGGGATTCTTGATGATAAAGCGCATTTCGCCCGGCATCATGTAGCCGTACAGCTGCCGCGCCTTGGCGATGATATAATCGTCCGTCTGGGCGATGCTGACCTCGCTCTGCAGCTTGTCGCGCTCGCGGGCCAGCTCCTCGCGGGAGATGGACAGGTCGGTCACGCGCACGCGCAGCTGCGCCGTATCGTCGCGCACGCTGTTGATCATCATGATGCCGACGCAGACGATCACAAACAGCGTGCACAACAGCGTCAGCGGCCGCACGGTGCCGTAGCGGAAGCGCTTTTTCAGCTGATCCATGGCGGAGCTGTTTCTGACGGGTTCAGTGTTCATGCGGTATGCCTCCGGGGATTTCGTTCCGTATATCTATTCGCCGCCCGGCACGTTTTTCCTGTTGCGGCGCAGCAATTTTATCGCGGTGCAGATTGCGCGGTGAACACCCAGCCGCCACAGCAGGCATCCTGCGCCAAAGGAGAGCAGCATGTAGGGGCGCAGCGCCCCGCAGCCCGTGCGCTCCAGCGCGAGGAAGCAGAAAAACGCCCCGCAGGCGCATAGCAGCAGCTGCATGCCGAAACGGATGACCGCGCCGCAGCGGCGCGCAAGGGGCATCAGCATATCGCACAGCAGCGCTGCAGCCAGGCCTGCATACAGCAGCGCCAGCAGCGCGGCCCCCTGGCCGGCAGTTTCACGCAGCGGCTGCACGGTTATTTCAGCCAGCCGCGCCAGGCGCGGCGCAGGCCGCTGGCGTCCGAATAGCTCAGCGCGTCCACACGGCCCTCGAAGGTCAGCCTGCCTTCATCCAATAACAGCGCCGTAATGTGAAGGCCTTCGCCGGAAACGGCCAGATCGCCTTGCTCCGTGCGCAGCAGCAGCTGTTTTTCATCAAAGGAGAGTACCTCTTTCACCCCGCTCAGTTGGGCGGACCTGCGGTCGCTGATGGTCAGCGCGTGCGGCTTTGCGGGCGTATCCGCGCCTGTTGCCTTGGGCATTTGCGATCACCTCGCGGCTATGATATGCGCGCTTTTGTCCAATGATACCGAAAGAAGGATAAATTATTGTGCAAAGTGATTGCATATCTGCCTTTCTTCATGTATAATGGTCTGGCAGGGTTGACTGCATGGAGGATTTGCAATGTATCGAGTATTGTTTGCCACCAATGAACCAGCCGTGCTGGAACCGCTCAATCAGATTACCAACTGGCAAAGCATGAGCTTTCATGATCCCATGCTGGCCGGCGACGCGGACGAGGCGATTCGCCTGATGGAAAGCAAGCGCGTGGACGCGATTGCCTACATGCTGGACGCGGACGAGGCCCGCAAGCTGAGCCTGTATCTGAACAATATGCGCCCGAGCCTGCCGATCTTTCAGATTCAGCGCACGCTGGATGCGCAGAAGGAAGAAATTATCAACCTCCGCCGTCTGCTGGATCGCCTGCATGCCGATATGTCCGACGAGGTGTACGACGAGGCTGCGGTGCTGGATATCCTGCGCGACGAGGTAACGCATAACCTGCTGGCGGGCGATGTGGCTGCCGATGCGCAGCTGCGCGGCACGCTGCAGATGCTGCGCTCCTTTGTATCGCCTGACAAGCAGGCCATCCTGTTTGATTTTGATCTGCCGCAGGGCGAGGTGTATCTCTCCGCCCAGTGGCATTACGGCAGCGAGCGGCTGGAAAACGCCCTGCGCAACAATTTCTTTGGCCGTTATTACGATGATATTTATTACTGCGTGGCCGTGCTCACCCCGCGCCATATCCGCGTGGCCGCCTGCCAGCGCTACGATACCGAAAGCATCTCCGAAAACGATCTATTGCAGAAGGCCAACAGCCATGTGGAGCAGGTGCTGGACAACATCAAGGAATATTTGGGCCTGGATATGGTGACGACGGAATGTCACATCCTGGACAAGCTGTGCCTGCTTACGCAGGAGCATCAGCAGCCTGCCGAAGGCTGAAACGCACACATTGCAAGCATCCCTGGACGCGCCGCTGCGGCCGGGGATTTTTTTCATGAATCGGACGGCGGGTCAAGCGATTAAGCGATAAAGGGGAGAAGAAACGTATGCCTGTACGCATTGCCATCTGCGATGACAGCGCGGCGGACGCCGCCTATGTGGGCGCACTGCTGGATCAGTGGGCGGCGCAGCGCGGCCTGGCCGTGCAGGCGGAGCGCTTTGAATCCGCGCAGGCTTTTCTGTTCAATTATGAGGAACACAAGGATTACGACGTGCTGCTGCTGGATATCGAAATGCCTGGCATGGACGGGGTGAGCATGGCGCGGGCGATCCGCCGCGAAAACGAGGCGGTGCAGATCGTATTTATCACCGGCTATTCGGATTATATCGCCGAGGGCTACGACGTGGCCGCGCTGCACTATCTGATGAAGCCGGTCAAAACCGATAAGCTCTTTGCCGTGCTGGATCGCGCAATGGAAAAGTGCCGCCGCAACGAGCGGTGCCTGCTGCTGGAAATGCCGGGCGAAATGGTGCGTCTGCCGCTGTATCAGATCAGGTATCTGGAGGTGCGGCAGAACTATGTGACCATCCATGCCAAAGCGGATTACACCGTCAAGCGTCCGCTGGCGGAGTTTGAACGCGAGCTGGACGAGGGCTTCTGCCGCGTGGGGCGCGCGATGATCGTCAACCTCAGGTGCGTGCGCCGTGTGACCCGCACGGAGGTTTATCTGGATGACGGCGCGGCCCTGCCCCTGCCGCGCGGCGCGTATGAAACGCTTAACCGCGCCATCATTGCCCAAGCCTGAAGGGGGCTGCCGATGAAAGGGGCTGCCGATATGAAGCTGTTTTCCAAATGGATTGATCGCCGCGTGGCGGCCTATCAGCGCGAGCTGATTGAAACCCACTATCAGGAAGTAGAGAATATGTACCGTCAGATGCGCGTCTGGCGGCATGATTACCGCAACCATATCCAGACCATGAAGGCGCTGGCCGCGGGGGGCGATGCGGAGGCGATCCGCGCGTATCTGGATCATCTGGATACCGACCTGACCGCGCTGGATACCGTGATCAAGACCGGCAATCCCATGGCGGACGCAATCCTGAGCAGCAAGGTGTCGCTGGCCAAGTCGCGCGGCATTGCCTGCCAGGTGGACGCGCATATTCCGGTCAGGCTGAGCATGTCCGAGCTGGATCTGTGCTGCATCCTGGGCAACCTGTTTGACAACGCCATGGAGGCCAGCCTGCCCCTGCCCGAAAATGAGCGGCTGATCCGCGTATATATGGATATGAAGGGCACGCAGCTGTATATATCCTTTACCAATTTTACGGCTGCGGGCAAGCGGCAAAAAATCGCCGGGCGCTTCCAGACCACAAAGGGGGAGGGGCACGGCTTCGGCCTGGCCAGCATCGACGGCATTGTCAAAAAGCTGGACGGTTACCTGAGCCGCAATTCCGAGGACGGTGCGTTTACCACCGAGATTCTGCTGCCGCAGGCGTAGAGTATAAGGGCCTTCATCGGCGCATATGCGTTTCGTCCCCGATTTTTTACCATTCGTCCCCGGATTTACACAGGGACGATTTTTTGTGATATCCTGTGCGCGAAATGAGGTGGCTTACAATGAAGGACGACAAGGCGGGCAAAAAGCCCCGCTACAACCTGTGGCAGAATACGGGCTATATGATTGGTATGGCCTGGCGCTATCAGAAAAGCGTGCTGTGGATTGGGCTGGCCATGGCGGCTGCGGCGGCAGGGCAGAACGTCGCAGAGCTGCTGATTGCCCCGATGGTGCTGGAAAAAATAGAAAAGGGCGCGCCGCTGTCCCAGCTGCTGCTTGTGATCGCGCTGTTTACGGGGCTGCTGTTCCTGCTGATGGGTCTCAATGCCTATCTGGACACCAATAATCTGTGGGGCCGCATTTTTGTTCGCACAAAGATCATCGGCGAAATCAACCTGAAGCGCGATACCACGTCCTATCCCAATACGCTGGATGCGGATTATCAGAACGCCTATCAGAAAAGCAAAGACGCGACGGGCGGCAACGACCGGGCGACCGAAGCAATATGGACCACGCTGACTGCGCTTCTGACCAACCTGATGGGCTTTGCGGCCTATCTGGTGATGCTCTCCGGCCTGAGCGTATGGGCGGCCGTGCTGGTGACGCTGACCGCCGTGGCGGGCTATCTGGTCAACAAGCGGATCAACAGCTGGGGCTATCGCCACCGCGAGGAGGGCGAGCGCTATGACAAGCGGATAACCTATCTGGAAAAGATTGCGTTATCGCGCGGATACGCCAAGGATATCCGCATCTTCGGCCTGGGCGGGTGGATCAGCGACCTGTGGCAGGATACCATGCGATTGCTCCGCGCCTTCCTGCTCAAGCGTGAGCGCGTTTACATCTGGGCCAATATTGTGGATCTGGCGCTGACCTTTCTGCGCAGCGGCGCAGCCTATGCGTATCTGATCTGGCTGGCGCTCAATCATGGGCTGAGCACATCGCAGTTTCTGCTGTATTTTGCGGCCATCGGCGGTTTTACCCAGTGGGTAACGGGCATCCTGAGCCAGCTTTCCACCCTGCATCAGCAGTGCCTGGATATTTCCGCCGTGCGCGAATACCTGGAGTGGCCCGAGCCGTTTAAGTTGGCAAGCCCCTGCCGCGCGGGGAGATAAAGCAGTGCGAGCTGACGCTGGAGGATGTATCCTATCGCTATCCCGAGGCCCAGAAGGATACGCTGTCGCATATCAGCCTGACACTGCATCCGGGCGAAAAGCTGGCTATTGTGGGCCTGAACGGCGCGGGCAAAACCACGCTGGTAAAGCTGCTGTGCGGCTTCCTTGATCCCACCTCCGGCCGCGTGCTGCTCAACGGTCAGGATATCCGCCAGTATAACCGCGATGATTATTACGCCCTGTTTTCGGCGGTGTTCCAGGATTTCTCGGTGATGGAGGACAGCGCGGCCGTCAACGTGGCGCAGCGCGTAAACGGCATCGACGTGCCGCGCGTATGGCGCTGCCTGGAGCAGGCGGGGCTGAAGGAGAAGATTGAATCCCTGCCCAAGGGGCTGGATACGCCCATCGGCCGCTGGATCTTTGAGGATGGCGTGGAGCTGTCCGGAGGGCAGACGCAGCGGCTGATGCTGGCGCGCGCGCTGTACAAGGATGCGCCCATCCTGGCGCTGGACGAGCCGACGGCAGCGCTGGACCCCATCGCCGAGCGCGACATCTACGAAAAATACAACGATATGACGGCGGGCAAGTCCTCACTGTTCATCTCTCACCGGCTGGCCTCTACGCGCTTCTGCAACCGCATCATTTATCTGGCTGACGGCCGCATTGCGGAAGAGGGCACGCACGAAGCACTGCTGAAGAAAAACGGCGGCTATGCCGAGCTGTTCCATGTGCAGAGCAAGTATTATCAGGAGGAGGCGTAAACCATGGCGAATGAAAAGATAAAAATGTCCCTGGCCTGGAAGCGCCATCTGCGCGTGTGGCGCATGCAGGCGCGCATGCGGCCCAAGCGCCTGATTGCGGGGCTGGGGTATACGGCGGTATGCGCCCTGACTCCTTACATAACGGTGTGGTTTTCGGCGCGGTTTGTCGCGGAGCTGTCGGGTGCGCGCGATCCCAGGCGCCTGATCGGAGCGGCGGTATGGGCGCTGATTTCCACCGCCGTCACCATGCTGGCCCGCGCCCTGCTGGAGCACTGGAAAAAGGCGGAGGAAGCGCTGGATACCGACTTTGAGCAGCAGATCTATATGAATAAATTCATGTCCATGGACTTTGTGGATGCGGATGGTCAGCGCGCGCAGAGCCTGTACGCGCAGGTCGATCAGGTGCGGCAGATGTCCGGGCGCGGCCTGAACGAGGCCACACGCCTGATGCAGGATATCGCCTCCGGCGTGTTCAGCGTGCTGGGCGGCGTGGCGCTGTCGGTTCAGCTGTTCCTTACGCCCGTGCCGCAGGGCCCCATGACCATCCTCAACAGCCCGGTTTTCATGGCGGCCATGCTGGCGCTGATGCTGGGCGCGGCGCAGCTTTCAGCCTTCCTGTCGGGGCAGGTGGGAAAATACTGGGCCAGCTACAGCAAAAAAGGCACGCTGGGCAACCGCATTTTTAGCTTTTACGGCTATGTTGTGGGCGATCCGAAGCGCGCGCTGGATATGCGCATTTACGATCAGCAGCGCAATGTGTGCGCTCCCAACTGGAATGATGAAAGATATGATCACTTTGGCCCAAAATCGTCCATCGCCAGGGCGACGCGCGGCGCGACAGGTCTGTATGGGGGCGCAGGCAGGGGCGTTGCGGCGCTGATGACGGGGCTGGTGTATCTGTTTGTGTGCCTTAAGGCCTGGGGCGGCGCGTTCGGCCTGGGCGCGGTGACGCAGTATATCGGCGCCAGCACCGCGCTGTTTATCGGCATTGCCGATCTATTGCAGACGCTGGCGACTCTCCGGGTGAGCGCCGCCTTCCTGGAGCCGGTTTTCGAGCTGCTGGATACGCCCAATAATATGTATCAGGGCAGCCTGACCACCGAAAAGCGCTCCGACCGCCAATATGAGGTGGAGCTGCGCGACGTGTCCTTCAGGTATCCCGGCAGCGAGCAGTACGCCCTGCGGCATGTCAGCATGAAATTCCGTGTGGGCAGCCGCCTGGCAGTGGTGGGCATGAACGGCAGCGGCAAAACCACCTTTATCAAGCTTCTTTGCAGGCTCTACGATCCGGATGAGGGGCAGATCCTGCTCAACGGCATCGATATCCGCAAGTATCGCTACGACGAGTACATGAACATCTTCTCCGTGGTGTTTCAGGATTTTAAGCTGCTTTCTCTGCCGCTGGGGCAAAATGTGGCCGCAGGCGTGCATTACGATGCGCAGCGCGTGCGCGAATGCCTGAAGCTGGCGGGCTTTGAGGAGCGGCTGCAGAAAATGCCCAAGGGGCTGGATACCTGCCTGTACAAGGATCTGGAGCAGGATGGCGTGGAGATTTCGGGCGGCGAAGCGCAGAAGATCGCCATTGCCCGCGCGCTGTATAAGGACGCGCCCTTTATCATCCTGGATGAGCCTACCGCCGCGCTCGATCCCATCGCCGAGGCCGAGATTTACGAAAAGTTCAGCGAAATCGCGGGCGATAAGACGGCGGTATACATCAGCCACCGCCTGTCCTCCTGCAAGTTCTGCGATGAGATCGCGGTGTTTGATCAGGGTCAGGTTGTGCAGACGGGCACGCACGAGGCGCTGCTGGCGGACACGCAGGGCAAGTATTACGAATTGTGGCACGCCCAGGCGCAGTATTACGCCCAGCCGGAAACGGCCTGAAATGGTGGGAATCTGCATTCATTTCCACAATCAGAGAAAAAACATATGGAAATGCCAAAATAACCAAATTAACGCTTGACAGGCGCACGGATCAATGCTACAATACCCGCGAACTGAATACTTGGATAGAGGCGCGAGGTTCATCAGTACGTCCGGGCCGCACAGACCGTTGCCGGATCGAAAGGGGACATCGCCGAAGCGCTCGGGCAAGGGTCTGCTTTCCGGGCAGCTGGGTCGCCGTGGAACACGCGGCGGACTGTCACAGGTTTTCTCCTGTGAAGCGCTATCAAGGCACACGGCAGCTGCCGCGGGACGTGGCTTCCCGCCTCTGTTTGATCTTTGATTATGAACCGCTTCACTGGAAGCGGTTCATTTTTTACCCGGCAATCAAAAGAAAGGCGGAATGACCCATGATGAGAAGATTTGCTGCGCTGGTACTTTGCCTTGTGTTCTGCTGCACGATGATTCCTGCGGCCCTGGCCGACGAGCCCTCGGGCGTGGAGGACGGCGTGCTGACCGTGGCCATGGAATGTAACTATGCCCCCTATAACTGGTCCCAGGGCAACGACAGCAACGGCGCCGTGCCGATCCGCGACAGCCGCGAGTACGCCAACGGCTATGATGTGATGATGGCCAAGAAGCTGTGCGAGGCCAACGGTTGGCAGCTGGAAATTGTCCGTCTGGATTGGGATTCCCTGGTGCCCGCCGTACAGGCCGGCGTGGTGGACGCGGTGATCGCCGGCCAGTCCATGACGGCGAGCCGCGCGGAAATGGTGGATTTCGCCGGCCCCTACCTGTATGCCAGCATCGTGTGCCTGGCCAAGCAGGGCACGCCCCAGGCTGCGGCCAAGGGCATCTCGGAGCTTTCGGGCTACTGCACCTCGCAGCTGGGCACCATCTGGTACGACAGCTGCCTGCCGCAGATTGCGGGCGCGAAGATTCAGTCTCCCGCCGAGTCCGCCCCCGCCATGCTGATGGCGCTGGAAGCGGGCATGGTGGATTTCATCTGCACCGATATGCCCACTGCGCAGGGTGCGCTGCTGGCCTATCCCGATCTGGTGCTGCTGGATTTCAGCGGCAGCGAGGATAACTTTGCGGTGTCCGATGAGGATATCAACATCGGCATCTCCGTCCGCAAGGGTAACACCGTGCTGAAGGAAGCCCTAGACAGCGTGCTGTCTACCATGACGGCGGAGGACTTCAACGCCATCATGGCGCAGGCTACGGCCATTCAACCCATCGAGTAAGCATAAGCATGCGGGCGGCGCGCCTTTGCGCCGCCCGTCCATCTGAAAGGAACGAAGCGCATTATGAACAGATTTGCGGCCTTGTTTGACGATATCGCCTTGCTGTGGGGCAAGTACGGCTCCTCCTATCTGAACGGCGTCGGCAGCACCCTGCTGCTGGCTGTAATTGCCACGCTGGCCGGCTGCGTGATCGGCTTTCTGTGCGGCATATTGCAGACCATTCCCTGCTCGCACAGCGATCCCCTTGTCAAGCGCGGGCTGCTGGGGCTGCTGCGGGGCGTCATCCGCGCCTATATTGAGATATTCCGCGGTACGCCCATGATCCTGCAGGCGGTGTTCATCTATTACGGCCTGCCCTATTTCACCAACAACGCCGTGCAGTTCCGCAATATCTGGGCGGTGTCCATCCTGGTGGTATCCATCAATACCGGCGCGTACATGGCCGAGTCCGTGCGCGGCGGCATCCTCTCGGTGGATCGCGGGCAGACCGAGGGCGCCAAGGCCATCGGCATGACGCATGTGCAGACCATGCTGAGCGTGGTGCTGCCGCAGGCTCTGCGCAACATCATGCCGCAGATCGGCAACAACTTTATCATCAACGTCAAGGATACCTCGGTCATGTTCATCATCGGCTTCAATGATTTCTTTGCCGTGCACAAGGCTGTGGCGGGCGCGACGTTCCGCTTCTTCCCCTCTGCAGCCATTGAGATGGCGGGGTATCTCACCATGACGCTGCTGGCCTCCTTCCTGCTGCGCAGGCTGGAAAAGCTGCTGGACGGCCACGCCAGCTACGAGCTGGTGCGCGAGGATCCGCTGGTGGCCACGGCGGGCACCTATAACTATCCCGGCAAGGGCAGCCCCTATGACGAAGTAAACCGTGAGCGGCCGCAGGGCGCGCGGAAGGAGGATGCGGAATGAGCGAATTGGTATTGCAGGTGCAGCATCTGTCCAAGTCCTTTGGCAGCCATGAGATTCTTCGCGATATCGATTTTTCTGTTCATGCGGGCGATGTGACCTCCATCATCGGCGCGTCTGGCTCGGGCAAGAGCACGCTGCTGCGCTGCATCAATCTGCTGGAAACGCCCTCGGATGGGCACATCCTGTTCCATGGGCAGGATATGGCAGGGCGGCATACCAACGCCGCGGCCTATCGCGCCAAGGTGGGCATGGTATTTCAGTCCTTCAATCTGTTCAACAACATGACCGTGCTGCAGAACTGCATGGTGGGGCAGATCAAGGTACTCAGGAAAAAGCCTGATGAGGCGCGCGAGACGGCGCTGCGCTATCTGCGTCAGGTGGGCATGGCTCCCTATATCAACGCCCGGCCGCAGCAGCTTTCGGGCGGCCAGAAGCAGCGTGTGGCCATTGCCCGTGCCCTGGCCATGCAGCCGGAAATCCTGCTGTTTGACGAGCCGACCAGCGCGCTGGATCCTGAGATGGTGGGCGAGGTGCTCTCCGTTATGCGCCAGCTTGCCAAGGAGGGCATGACCATGCTGGTGGTAACGCACGAGATGGCCTTTGCCCGCGATATCAGCACGCATGTGGTGTACATGAACGGCGGCGTGATCTGCGAAGAAGGCACGCCGCAGCAGATATTCAACAATCCGCAGAAAGCGGAAACGCGCGACTTCCTGGCGCGCTTTATCGCGGGGTAAGGGCATGAAGCGCATATCCTTTGCAAGCGACTATATGGAGGGCGCGCACCCGCTGATTATGCAGCGCCTGATGGAAACCAATTTTGAGAAAACGCCCGGCTACGGCTCGGATGCTTACTGCGAGGCGGCAAAGGCTAAAATCCGCAGCGCCTGTCATGCGCCGGAGGCGGAAATATTCTTCCTTGTCGGCGGCACGCAGACCAACGCCACTGTGATCGACGGCCTGCTGCAAAGCTATCAAGGCGTAATCGCCGCTGAAACCGGGCACATCGGCGTGCACGAGGCCGGGGCGATTGAGTTTGGCGGGCATAAGGTGCTGACGCTGCCGCACAAAAATGGCAAAATCACCGCGGAGCAGATTGAAAAGCTGCTTTGCGATTATGCAAACGACGCGAACCGCGATCATATGGTCATGCCCGGTATGGCGTACCTGTCCCAGCCTACAGAGTATGGAACGCTGTATTCGCGCGCGGAGCTGACGCAGATCAGCACCGTGTGCCGGGCGCATCATATTCCGCTCTATATCGACGGCGCGCGGCTGGCCTATGCGCTGGCCTGCCCGGAAAACGATGTGAGCCTGGCCGATCTGGCCGCGCTGTGCGATGCCTTCTATATCGGCGGCACCAAGTGCGGCGCGCTGTTTGGCGAAGCGGTCGTGCTTCCGCGTCCGGGGCTGATCCCGCATTTCTTTACGATCATCAAGCAGCATGGGGCGCTGCTGGCCAAGGGCAGGCTGCTGGGCATTCAGTTCGATACGCTGTTTACCGATGGGCTGTATGAAAAGGTAGGCGCGCCCGCCATGGCAGCGGCGGATCGCATCCGCGCCGCCCTGCGTGAATGCGGCTACACGCTTTGCTTTGATTCGCCCACCAACCAGGTTTTCTGCATCCTGGATAACGATACGATGGCGCGTTTGGCCCAGAAGGTGGACTTTGGCTTCTGGGAAAAGTATGACGATACGCATACGATCGTTCGTTTTGCCGCCAGCTGGGCGACGGATATGGACGATGTGAAATTGCTGGAGGACGCGCTCAGAGACGCGCGGCAATAAAGGCATAAAAAAGCGCTGACGGATTTGCATCGGTCAGCGCTTTTGCGATGTTTATTTTTTCCTTTTGCGTCCCCTGGGCAGGAACGTCCATCCCAGCAGCCCGGCCGCCAGCACAAAGCAGGCGATGCTGTATGCCGAAAGGCCGCCTGTAAGCGGGGATACATCGTGCAGCAGGCCGCCGCATACAAGCAGCGCCGCGGCGATCAGCGCCATGGCCAGCTTGAACGTGATATCGCCCAAAAGCTGGGCCAGATCTGCGCCCGGATGATGCTCCACGCCCAGGTTGGCTTCGCCCTTCAGCCCTGTGCGCAGAAGATCGGCCAGCAGCGCGGGAATTTCCAGCGATTTGTGCGCGCTCTCGTACACCGCACGGCTATCCTGCACAAGCTCCGCACGCCAGTCAATCTGATGCAGCATCTGATCGCCCAGGCGCGCCGTTACCACGCTCATCACGTTGATCTGCGGGCTCAGGTCGGCCACAACACCTTCGATCGTGGCCAGGCCGCGCGCCAGCATGGTCAGGCTGCCGGGCATGGAGATGCCGTTGGCCTTCATCACGGCGGACAGGTCTTCAAACACCTGCGCCAGATCCATGCTGCCCAGGTCTGCCGAGCCGTACTTATCCAGCAGCTCCTCGATATCGCGGTACAGCCGGCGCTTGTCTGTCTTGCCGTGAAACTCGCCCAGCCCCATCACCGCATCGCGGCACAGGTTGATATCGCCCCGCGCAACGCCGGTAACGGCCTTGCCGATCAGCGTGCGCTGGCGCTCGTCCAGGCTGCCCATCATGCCCATATCCAGCCAGACGATCTTGCCGTCGCGCACGCGCAGATTGCCGGGATGCGGATCGGCGTGGAAGAAGCCGTCCTCCATGATCTGGCGCACATAGTTGTCGGCCAGTTTTGCGCCGATTTCGGCCAGATCATAGCCTGCCTGGGTCAGCTCGTCCTTTTTATCGATGCCCACGCCGTCGATGCGCTCCATCACCAGCACCTGCGTGGTGGTATACTGTCGGTACAGGATGGGGGAGGTGACGAAGGCCACGTCCTCGTTGAGCTTGCGGAAGCGCTCCAGGTTGGCGGCCTCGGTTTGAAAGTTCATTTCTTCCTGCGCCACCACCCACATTTCATCCAGCACCTGGTTAAAATCCACCAGTCCGCTGGCAGGGGTGTATTTGAGAAGCCTGCTTGCCTGCTTGAGCAGCATGATATCGCGGCTCATGATTTCATGAATGCCCTCGCGCTGCACCTTGACCACGACGGGCTCGCCGGTTTGCAGCACGGCCGCGTGCGCCTGCGCAATAGACGCGCTGCCCAGCGCCGCGTGATCAAAGGAGGCGAATACCTCCTCCAGCGGCCTGCCGTAGGATTTTTCCACGATGGCGGCGATTTGCTCATAGGGCATGGGGGCCACGCTGCTGCGCAGCTTTTTCAGCGCGTCGCAATAGGCGGCGGGCAGGATATCCGACCGCATGGAGAGAATCTGCCCGAGCTTGATAAACGTGGGGCCAAGCTCCTCGATGATGGCGCACAGCTTTTCGGGGGTCATGCCCTTTACGATTTCGTGACGGCGCATGACCTCCATGATTTCCAGCAGGCGCTGGCGGTTCTCGGCGCGGTTTTCGTTGCGTACTGGCATAAAAACCTCTTATTCCTGCGCTTCAGGCTGATCCGGGGCGGGCTCGGTTTCGGCTTCAGGCTCGACGGGCGCCTGGGCAGGGGCGGCCTGGGCGCGCTTTTCCTGCGTGGCCTGCACGCGCTGACTCAGGGCTTCCAGCTGCGCGTCGTCCAGATTGTCCAGATCCTCCTCGGGCTTTACCACATGAACCGTGACGTTATCGCGGATGGCCTCTTTGACGGAGTGCTTCAGCTCCTCGTTGAGCACCTTGCCCTGCTCCACGGTCAGCTCGCCCTTTTTGACCAGCTCGCGCAGGATGCTTTCGGATTTTTCCTTTGTGACGGCGGCGGCGCCGATGCCGGCCAGAATGAGCTTGCGGATGCTTTCACCCAGTTGATCCATGGTAATAACGCTCCTTTCCATTGGTGCATTTCATCTGTATTTGTGCCGCAGGGATGCGGCAATGGGATAATTCGCTGCTTTTTGCGAAAAATCCTGCATAGGGAATAAAAAAGAGAATGCGAAAAGCGCGCCCGTGAAGCGCAGGATGAGGGGGCGAAAATCGCCGAGGCCGTAAAGGTTTTCTGGCGCTTTCAATCCGCAGTGCCGGCTTTGCCGCCGAACAAAAAGAGGACGGGGGCGCTGCTCACACGCCCCCGTCCAATGCAAAGAGGGAGATTATCAGATTTTCAGGCCCACGCGATAGCCCGTATGGAAAGCGTCGAAGATCTTACCGGCCTTCACCGCATCGCCCACCAGATAGGCTTCCTTGTCCGCGGCGATCAGCTGATCATAGAGCTGATGGTTGGCCTTGAGGCCCAGCGCCAGGATCACGGTGTCCGCCGTCAGCTTTTCCTCGCCCTGCTTGCCGCTGACGATTGCGCCGTCGTCCTCGATGGCTTCCAGACGGGTGTTGGTCAGGATGCGCATATCGGTCTTGGCAATGCGCTCACTGTAGGCCAGGAAGTCGGTTACGGCCACGCCGTTCATGATCTGCGGCTGCATTTCAACCAGCGTTACCTTATGACCGTTTTCGGCCAGATCCAGCGCGGTTTCGGAGCCGACCAGGCCGCCGCCGATGACGATCACGCGCTCGCCCACAGGCTTGGCGCCGTTGATGGCGCTCAGGCAATCCACCGCGATGGGCTTATCCACGCCGGGAATGCGCGGAATGATGGGCGTGCTGCCCGTGGCGCAGACGACCGCGTCAAAGTCCTCCAGATCGGCCATTTCGGCGCGCTTGCGGATGACGGGGATACCCAGCTTTTTGATCTGGGTGGCCTGATATTTCATCAGCGGGCGGATATCGGCCTTGAATTCGGGGGCCGCCGCCTCGTTGAGCAGGCCGCCGTCGATGGGCTTTTCTTCAAAGATGGTCACATCGTGCCCGCGCAGCTTGGCTACGCGCGCGGCTTCCATACCGGCGGCGCCCGCGCCGACGACGGCGATGGTGCGCGGCTTTTCAGCGGGCTTGATCTTCAATTCGCCCTCGCGGCTGATCTGCGGGTTGACAGCGCAGGTAACGGCCTTATAGTTGAAGAAGGTGCGCTCGAGGCAGCCTTCGTTGCAGCGGATGCAGGGACGGATGTCCTCAGGATGGTCGCTGCAGGCCTTGTTGGGCCATTCGGGATCGGCCCACAGGGGACGGCCCAGACCTACGAAGTCGCCCTTGCCGGAGGCCAGGATTTCCTCGGCGTATTCGGGCAGGGTAATGGAGCCGGAGGCGATGACGGGCACATGCACGTGCTTTTTGATGGCCTCGGCCGCCCATACATTATGGCACACATTGATGGCCATGGGGGATACCTGATGGATCATGGTGTGGTGATCGCCGCCCGAAATATGGAATGCATCGATGCCTTCCTTTTCCAGCGCCTTGGCCAGCTCGATGGTGTCCTCAATCGGGAAGCCGTCCGGCTCGTAATCCGTGCCGCTCAGGCGGATGGTGACGGCCATGTCCGGGCCGACCTTCTTGCGCACATCGCGGGCGATTTCCAGGTAGATGCGCATGCGGTTTTCCAGGCTGCCGCCGTACAGATCGGTGCGGTGGTTGGTATGGGGGGAGAAGAAGTTGGTCAGCAGGTAACCATGCGCGCCGTGGATTTCGACGATTTCAAAGCCGGCGGTCTTGGCGCGGCGGGCGGCGTCGCCAAAGGCGTGCACGATATCCTGAATTTCCTCGATGGTCAGCACATGCGGCACGGACTGTACGCCGTACTGATTCCACAGCTTGGGCCAGGGCAGGGCGGAAGCGGCGCAGATGGGCTGGGTGCCCAGGAACTTCTGGCGGCCGCAGTGCTCAATCTGGATGGCGGGTACGGCGCCGTTTTCACGGATGCACTCGGCCAGCCAGGCCAGGCCGGGAATGTGCTCGTCGCTGGAAATGCCCAGGTGGCAGTGCGCGCTCTTGGAGCCGATTTCATCCACATAGGCATATTCCACAATGATCGCGCCCGCGCCGCCCTTGGCCTGGTCGGAGTAGTAGCGGATGGCGCGCTCGGACACAGTGCCGTCCTTGTTGTTCATGCCCGAAGACTGCGGAGCCTTGAGGATGCGGTTTTTCAGCGTCACATTGCCGATCTTGGCGGGGGAGGAGAGGATGGGGAACATCTTAGATTTCATGGGTGCGCCTCCTTTGTGATAAGCAGATTTTCTGCAAAAATTTTATCAAATCGCCTTGCAGTTATCGATATCACATGATACAATAATGCGGGAGCACCTGCGCTCCACTGTATCCTGCGATACTGAAAACCCGAAAAAAGAGGACGACGACGCGATGACTGAAACCCGTAAAGCCCCCGTCAGCTTTATTCTGAAGGATACCCTGCTGCCCTGGCGCGGCATGCTGCTGTCCTCGGGCGCGGAGCTGCTGGATTATCCCGCAGGCTCGGTGCTCAGCCGCAGCGGCGAGGTAAATCAGCATATTTATTTTTTGCTTCGCGGCATTGTAAAAACCTACACCAGCAACGCCGGCGGCTATCTGCGCCTGCTGGGCTATCATAAGGCCAATACCATCTTTACCCTGGATAACCTGCGCGGCGGCGAGCCTGCGGTGGTATCCAACGAGGCGCTGACCAGCATCACCGTGCTGCGCTTTACGCCCGAGCTTCTGCAGCGCATCTGCCGGCAGAACCCGGCCTTTGCCACAGACCTTGCGCTGTATGTGGGCGATGTGCTGCGGCTGATGTGCTTTGACGCGGAAAAGCAAAGCATCGACGATGTGCAGACCCGCCTGGCTACGTTCATGTGCCTGTACATTGAAAGCAGCGCCGAAACCTGCGCCGAAAAGAACGTGGTGCCCATGACGCAGGAATCCCTCGCCTCGGCCATCAACGCCTCGCGCATCCAGACCAGCCGCATCTGCGCCCAGCTGAAGGCGGAGGGCATCATCAGTATCGGTCGTAAGCGCGTGGAGGTGCTTGATCTGCCTGCGCTGATGGCGATGAGGCAGTAAGAGCGGCAGCATAATTGCATACAAAAAATCCGGCCCTGAATCTGCTTCAAGGCCGGATTTGCTATTCTCTTATGACTTACGCCACACTGCCATTTTCGGTATACATGGCGTACAGCTGGGCGTACAGACCGCCCTTCTGCATCAGCTCCTGATGGGAGCCCTGCTCCTGGATGCCGTTCTCGGTAAGAACCCAGATGACCGAAGCGTTGCGGATGGTGGTCAGGCGGTGGGCGATGGTGAAGGTGGTGCGGCCGTGCGCCAGCTTTTCAAGCGACTGCTGCACCAGGCGTTCGCTTTCGTTGTCCAGGGCGCTGGTCGCCTCGTCCAGGATCAGGATCGGCGGGTTTTTGAGGAACACGCGGGCGATGGAAATGCGCTGCTTCTGGCCGCCGGACAGCTTTACGCCGCGCTCGCCCACATAGGTATCGTAGCCGTTGGGCAGCTGGGAGATAAAGCTGTCTGCGCCCGCCTGCCTGGCCGCTTCGATCACCTGCTCGCGGGTTGCGCCGGGCTTGCCGTAGGCAATGTTTTCCGCCACTGTACCGGAGAACATGTACACCTCCTGCTGCACCATGCCGATGCTGCTGCGCAGGGATTTGAGCGTGATATCGCGGATATCCTGCCCATCGATGGTGATGCGCCCGGCGGTGACGTCATAGAAGCGGGGAATCAGGTTGCACAGCGTGGTTTTGCCGCCGCCCGAGGGGCCGACCACCGCCACATTCTGCCCGGCCCTGACGTGCAGGTCGATGTTGCTGAGCACCTCGTGGTTCTCATCATCGCTGTAATGGAAGCCGACGTGATCAAAGCACACGTCGCCGCGCACCTCTCCCAGGGGCTTGGCGTTGGGGGAATCCTTGATATCGCTGGGCGCGTCCATGATTTCGCAGAAGCGCTCGATGCCCGTCATGCCGCGCTGGAACTGCTCGGTAAAGTCCACAATGGTGCGGATGGAGGACAGCAGGGTGGATACGTAGAGCAGATAGGCCGTGTAATCGCCGATGCCGATTTTCTTGTTGATCAGAAACAGCGCGCCGGCCACCACGACGATAATGTACATCAAGCCGTCAAACAGACGGTTGGATGTGCCAAAGCCCGCCATGTAGGCGTACTGGCGCTTTTTGCATTCCAGAAAGCGCAGATTGCCCTTGGCGAATTTTTCCTCCTCCAGCTTTTCATTGGCAAAGGATTTGACCACGCGGATGCCCAGCAGCGTATCCTCCACCTGCGCGTTGATTTCGCCCACCTGATGGCGGCAGTCCTTGGAGGCGGCGCGCATGCGGCGGTTGAAAAAGCGGGTAAAGAAGATCATGAAGGGCAGTACGGCGAAGATCATCAGCGTCAGCGTCACGTTCATGCCCGACAGGATGATAAAGGAAATCAGCACCTTGATGCCCGAAATGAAAAAGTTCTCGGGGCCGTGGTGCGCAAACTCGGTAATATCAAACAGGTCGCTTGTGATGCGGCCCATGATCTGTCCGATTTTGGTGTTGTTGTAATAGCTGAAGGACAGCTGCTGCAAATGGGCGAAAAGATCGGTGCGCATATCGGTTTCAATGCGCGCGCCCATCACGTGGCCTTCGGACTGCATGTAATAGTTGGCCGATGCGTCGATGACGCGCAGCAGCATATACAGCGCGCCCAGGCGCAGAATCAGCCCTGTGGACAGCTCGCCCGCCATGCCCAGCGCGCCGTTGGTGATGCGGCGCACAATCAGCGGCAGCACCAGCTCGCACACGGTGGTCAGGCCCGCGGCCATCAGGTCGATGACGAGCAGCTTTCTGTACTTGTAAAAATAAGGGATAAAGCGCTTTAACAGTTGGGAGGTAGGCATCTGACGCTGTTGCTGCTGCATGGCTTTTGTTCTCCTGTCCAGATTAAGGGTCGGTAAAGGATAAATGGGTCATCAGGCCTTCAAGCGCCTGCACGCCGCCACTGGGCAGATACAGAGCGTAGGCCGCGTCCTGCGTGGCGTAATAGGCGCAAGCGCTGCTGCCGTCATGGGCGACAAGCACCGTTTGCTCCTGAATGCTCCAGCGACAGGCGGAATCCGGCGTAAGCGTATCATATCGCAGCAGCTGCGCCTGGCTGGCGGGCTGCACGGCGGTGATGGTCAGGCCGCTGTCCTCCTGCCAGGTCAGCAGGCGCGCGCCGCCCTGCGCATCCTGCACGGCGCCGGAGCCGGAGAGGGACACGAAGGGCACCTGCGCGCCGAACACTGCGGCCAGATCGGGCAGGCTGGCGGAGGATACGCTGCCGATGCGTGGCAGGGGAGAGGCGGGAATCTGCTGCGCCGGGGCCTTTTCCTGCCTGCCGCCCAGGGACAGCAGCAGATAAAACACCGCCAGCAGAAAGCCAACGCCCAGGGCGGAAAAGATTTTTTTCAGCATTCCGTTTCCTTTTTATTCAAGCAGGCGGCCCAGCGTATCGCCCAGGCGCTCATCCAGCGGCTGCGTGCGCCCGTTCATCTGGGTGCGGTAGGCGCGGTAGAACGCGCCGGCAAGCTGGCGCTGCTCGGTTTGGGTTAAATCGGGGGAGAGGAAGATGTTGTGCAGCACATCGTAGGCAGGCATGGCCATGGACGCGGCCTGCGTGCCCGGCATGGTAAAGCCCAGAAAGCTGCGGCAGTGCGAGGCGTCCGGCAGGATGAAAATGCGCACATAATCGGCGCACAGCTCCTGCAGATAGCTTTGCAGAAAGGCGTCGGGCTGATCGGACAGCTGCAGGCAGCGCTGCAGGCGGGGCTCGTCAAAAATCTCCCGCGCCATGCGGCGCTGCTCGGCCTCGTCATGCTGCTCCGGATGCTCAAAGGCGTGCAGCAGATAGCTTTTGATCACATGAAAGGACACATGGCGCGGGTCGCGCAGATGCAGATTGCCGCGCATGAGCAGCTCACGCTGCACGCGCAGATCATCGGGCGCCAGCGTCTCCGCACGGGTCAGATAGGCGTGCGCATCGCGTGGATCGCCCGCAGCACGCGCGCGCATCAGCAGCGCGGCCGCATCCATGCCGTCTGTCCTTGGCGGCTGGTATTGCCTGGAAAAGAAGCCCATAGGCAGCCTCCGTATTTACAGCAGCTCCGCCTGGAAGCTGCCGCTTGGGTCGATGGTCAGCAGCGCGCACGCGCCGCGCAAGGTGCAGGTGCCGGGGTTGATCAGCAGCACGCCGTCACGGTACTCGCAGAAGGGCTTGTGTGTATGCCCGAAGCATGCCACCTGCGCGCCTTTGGCGGCTGCGGCGCTGGCCAGGGTATCCAGCCCGGATTTTACGCCGTAGCGATGGCCATGGGTGACAAAGATGCTGACTCCGCCGATGCTGACCAGCATATCATCCTCATAGTCGCATCCCCAGCCGTCGCAGTTGCCGCGCACAATCACGGTCTGCAGGATGTTCCCGGCCAGGTATCTGGCGTCGCTGCCGCCGTCGCCGCAGTGAATCAGCGCGTCGAGGGGGCCGCCGGCCTCCAGTTTGATCAGCGCCTGCTCCAGCATGCCGCGCATGCCGTGGCTGTCGGATACAATGCCGATGCGCTTCATAGCAGCTTCAGGGCCTCCTGCATGGCGCGGGCGCGGTGGCTGACGGCGTTCTTGGCTTCGCCCTCCATTTCGGCGAAGGTCAGGCCGGTTTCGTATTCAAAGTAGGGGTCATAGCCAAACGTGCCGCTGCCGCGCGGCGCGCGGGTGATGCGGCCGGGGCACTCGCCGCGCACGATCTGCGTGGGCCTGAAGGGCGAGGCGATGGCAATGCAGCTGACAAACCGCGCCGTGCGCGCTTCATCCGGCACATTTTCCATGTTTTTCATCAGCAGGGCGTTGTTGTCCGCATCGCTGTGCTGATTGCCCGCGTAGCGCGCGGAATGCACGCCAGGCGCGCCGCCCAGCGCATCCACGGACAGGCCGCTGTCGTCCGCCAGCGTGAGATAACCAGTGGCGCGCATGACGGTTTCGGCTTTGATGCGCGCGTTCTCCTCAAAGGTTTCGCCATCTTCGATAATTTCATCCGTAAAGCCTGCGTCGCGCATGGACAAAACATCGTACTTGCCGCCCAGCATGGCGGAAAGCTCCTGGATTTTATGCGCGTTGTTGCTGGCCAGAATCAGCTTCTGCCTGGGGGCGATCAGCGCCGCCGCCTCGCCCAGCGCCTCGCGCTGCGCCTGCATCAGGGCGCGGCAGCCGCTTTCACCCAGATCCAGCAGGGTGTTGAGCTTGTCGCGGGAGAAGGCGCAGCCCTCGCCCGTGCCCTGCAGCTCGATAAACTCGCCCTGCTCGTTCATCACAAAGTTCATATCGGTATCTGCGCTGCTGTCCTCCGTATAGCACAGATCCAGGCAGGGCGTACCCTCCACCACGCCTGCGCTGATGGCGGCGATCTGGTGGATAATGGGCGATTCGCGCAGCTTGCCCTCGCGGATCAGCCGGTCAATTGCGCCGACAAGGGCCACAAAGCCGCCCGTGATGGCCGCCGTGCGCGTGCCGCCGTCGGCCTCCAGTACATCGCAATCAATGGTGATTGTGCGCTCGCCCAGCCGTTCACGATCAACCGCCTGGCGCAGCGCACGGCCGATCAGACGGCTGATTTCCACGCCGCGGCCATCCTTCTTGAGGCCGTCCCGCTGCTTACGGCGGCCGGTGGAGGCAGGCAGCATGGCGTATTCCGCCGTCAGCCAGCCGCAGCCCTTGCCGCGCAGGAAGGGCGGCACGCCCTCCTCTACCGACGCGGTGCAGATCACCCGAGTGCCGCCGGTTTCAATCAGGCAGCTGCCTGCGGCGGTGGATACAAAATTGGGGATAAAACGGTGCGCGCGGGGCGCGTTGCACGCGCGGCCATCCTTGCGTTCCATCATCAAAAATCCTCCTGAATGCATGGGGATAAATCGCTCCCATTGTACAATTAAAAAGGAAATAAGTCAACGAGACAAACAGTAAAAAGACGGCGGACAAACAGTAAAAAGACGGCGGAAGGCGCGCAAAAAGGACGCTGCGGCTAAACCGCAGCGTCCCTGACTTGGGGGATTTCAGATGGCGGCAACCGGAACCAGGGCGAATACGCCCAGCAGCTCCGTGCTGAACACCAGCTTGCCGTCCATGATTTCATAAGGAATTTCGATCATGCTGCCGTCGGGCTGAAGCAGTACCAGACGCATGACGGCGTGATCGATGGCCTCGGGGGCAGGCAGTTCGATCTGCACTGTGCCGGTATGCTCCACGGCATAGCCGTCCACGCTCAGCGCAATGTGGAACAGACGCGCGCCGGGCAGCGAGGTGCTTTCCTGGGGCAGCGTTTGCTCGTGCACGATCAGCTGTGCATTTTCAGGGATGACCGCGGCGGGCGCTTCTTCCGTCTCATCGTTGGCAGCAGGGACGGGCGCGATGGCTGCGCTTTCCACCTGCTTGATTTCAACGGCCTCGGGCGCGGCGGCGATTTCCTCCACCAGCTTTACCAGCACGGTTTCCACTTCGGGCTCCAGCGTGGAAGCGGGAGCTTCGGTGGCCTTGGGCTGCGCGGGAGACGCGCTGCCTTCAGGCTGAGTGGGCGCTTCGCCATCGGGAGCGGGCGCAGCGGCGGGCTCGACGCTGGCCTCGGGGGCCTGCGTGGCCGGCACGCTATACTTGGTATAGGCGCAAACCTTGCAGGTGGAGTAGGTGAACAGACCGGAGGACACGTCCTCATAGTCGCAGTCGCGCACCTTGGTTTCGCCGCAGCCGTTTTTGCATTCGGCGGCATGGGTGCCATTGTTCAGCGAATGATAAGCGCCGAACTGATGCCCGTTGGCGGGGAGGACTTCTTCCCTGGATGCACCGCAGACAGAGCAGGCATAAACGATTCGGCCTTCCGTCGTGCAGGCGGCTGCGATCGTTTCGCTCTGCTGCCAGTCATGCTCCAGCATGGGGATGCTCTGGCGGGCGGTCAGCACCTCGCCGCATACGCTGCAGCCCGTGCCCTCCGTATAGCCAATGCGTGTGCAGGTGGCAGCGCGGCCGGGGAGGGGTTCTTCGGTGTGCTCGCCCGTGGCGGGGATGGTTTCCGTGCGGGCCTGACCGCAGGCGGAGCAGCGATAGGTGATGGAACCGTCAGCCAGGCAGGTCGCGGGGGTCTGGCTTTCAACGCTCTCGGTATGCCGCCCCGTGGCGGGAAGCATTTCGGTGATGTTTTTATCGCAGGCGGAGCAGTAGGAGACGATTGCGCCGTCCGTCAGGCACGAGGCCGGGGTTTCGCTGACCGTTACCAGGCAGGGGTACGGATAGATCGTGGAGGGATCGCTGGAATGGACGGTTTTGACATTGCCCTGATAATGACAGATTTCGCATTCACCCTCCGGATCGATGCAGCGGCGGAAGTGGGTGATATACAGGATTTTTTCATCGCAGTTTGCGCAGGCGTTCCAGTGAAATGCGGAATCATGCTCGTAAACATCCTCAGAGTATTCGTGAATGACGCCAAAGCCGGCGGAAGCGTCAACCGGCGCGCCGCAGGTATAGCAAACCTCACGATCAGTGCATACGATGATGTGATCCTCAATGAACAGCTGCTCGTGGCAAGCATAGCAGATCCACCAGTGCTGGGTTTCGGAATAGCCGCCAGGATTGTCGGGAATCTCGTGAATCGGCTCCAGATCGGGGCAGTCTATGCCGCACAGGCCGCATACGCCAGGAGCAGTGCATGAGAAGAAATGCTCGGATTTGTCAGCGTCCTGACCACATCTTCCGCAATGAATCCAGTGGAATTGATCATCGTGTTTGATGGAAGCTGCTTGATGGGCAATATTTTCGCCGCTATATGCAGATCCGCACACTTCGCACACGCCAGGAGCGATGCAGGATGCGGCATGTGCTTCTTCATCCGGCATGTAAGGACAAGCATTGCATCCATGCCAATGAGAGTCGCTGCCGATGCACCAGGTGTCCCAGTCGATATCGTGCTGCAGGTTGTCGCCGGTATAGTCCGCGCCGCATTCTGCGCAGCTGCCGCTGTCCGGACTGGAGCAAGGCTGCGAATGGGGCGCTTTGTCAGCCTGTGCTGTGCAGTTGGCGTTTTTGCAGGGATGCCAGTGATATTCCCCGTCGCTTGCCCAGACGTCCAGATCGTAATCGTGGATAATGCTGTCGCCCGTGTAGGGAGCATAACAGAAATCGCACTCATTTTTGTCGCATAAACGCCAGTGCGCGCCCCTGTCTGCCTCTTCATTGCAATCGGCGCAGGTGCACCAGTGTTCTTTTTCATCCTTATAAATATCGTTATAAGAATGACTGAATGTATCGCCCGAATAGGGCGCACCGCAGCAGGAGCACACCGTTTTGTTTGTACAGTAGGCGTAATGTGCTTCGCTTTCAGGCAAAGAATAACTGCATTCAGAGCACATTTTCCAATGGGAATAGTCGCTATACGCATAGGAAAAATCATGGGAGAAGGCATACGAAACGCCATGCTCGCAGTACTTGTAATGCTTGTACTGGTCCACATCTGAAAAACCGTCTTGCCATACAGTGGGCTTGTCCCCGCAGATATCGCATGTATCCGCCAGCGCGATGCAGGGAAGCAGCAGGAGAACGAGCAGCAGGCCAAACAGCAGCTTTTTGTTCATTCAGGGAGCCTCCTTATTATTTTATGACAAATCCATTATATAAGAACAATTTGGAAAAATCAAGAAAGAATTGCCGATTTTTGAAAATAATCAATAAAACCAGGCTGCTTTCATAAAATCGGATTGAAATATTGGGCGAATTCCAGTATAATACAATCACCCCCGCAAAAGAGGAGGAGCTTTTATGCCGTTTGAGCAATACATTGAAACGTTGGATCCTGCCCTGATGCATGCGGGCGAGAATGCGCCGCACGCCTATTTTATTCCCTTTGACGCGGATCAGGATGCGCGCGGCGAGCGGGAAACCAGCCGCCGCTTTACGCTGCTGAATGGGCAGTGGGAGTTTAAGTATTATCCCAGCGTGCGGGATTTTACGGCGGATTTTGATCCCATGACCGAGCCGCTGGAGGCTTCCATGCCTGTGCCTGGCACGTGGCAGATGAATGGGTACGATCATATTCAGTATACCAATGTGCGCTTCCCGTTTCCCTATGATCCGCCCTATGTGCCGGCGGATAATCCCTGCGGCCTGTATCGCCGCACCTTTGAAATGCATAAGCAGCCGGATGCGGTGTATCAGCTGGTGTTTGAGGGTGTGGACAGCTGCCTGCTTCTGTGGGTAAACGGGCAGTTTATCGGCGCAAGCCAGGTGGCGCATTCCCCGGCGGAATATGATGTGACCGCCGCGCTGGCGGACGGCGAAAACACCGTCTGCGCGCTGGTGACCAAGTGGAGCGCGGGCAGCTACTGCGAGGATCAGGATAAGTTCCGTTACAGCGGCGTCTTCCGCGACGTCTATCTGCTGTGCCGCGACGCGGGTCATGTGGTTGATTTCAGCGTGCGCACCGCGCTGACGGAGAATCTGCAGCAGGCCGCTGTTCAGGTGCGCGCAGCCTTCAGCCAGCCCGATTGCGCATGCCAATGCGAGCTGTATGCGCCCGATGGCACGCTGATTACAACGCGCGCAATGCAGGACGGCGCATGCGCGTTTGACCTGAATCAACCCCTGCTTTGGACGGCTGAAACGCCCGTATTGTATACCCTGCTGCTGCGCTGCGGCGGCGAGGAGATTGCCCAGCGCGTAGGTGTGCGTAAAATTGAAATCCGCAACGAGGTGGTGCTGCTCAACGGCAGACCCGTGCGTTTCCGCGGTGTGAACTTGCATGAAAGCAGCTGCGATACCGGCGCGTACACCCCGCCGGAGCATATTCGCCGCGACCTATTGATGATGAAGGCGCACAATATCAACGCCGTCCGTACCAGCCACTATCCCCAGCCGCCGCTGTTCTATCAGCTGTGCGACGAATTGGGCATTTATGTGCTGGACGAGGCTGACCTGGAGTGCCATGGCGTGGTGTCCACCGGCGGGAACTCCGATGATGAGAAATACAACCGCATGGCGGATGATCCGGCCTTTGGCCCGATGATGCTGGATCGCGTGCAGCGCATGGCGATCCGCGATCAAAACAGCGCCTGCGTGGTGATTTATTCCATGGGTAACGAGGCCGGCATGGGCGTGAACTTTGAACACGCGCTGGCCTGGACAAAGCGGTTTGATCCTACCCGCCTGACGCACTATGAGCGCGCGTCCTTCCCGCCGGAAGGGTGCGATATCAACCGCAGCGATCTGGATCTGTACAGCCGCATGTATCCATCTCTGGAGGAAATCAATCGCTATTTCCGCGAGCATACGGTGTGCAAGCCCTATATCATGTGCGAGTATTGCCATGCCATGGGCAACGGGCCGGGAGACCTGGAGGATTATTTCCGCCTGATGGAGCGCGAGGCGCGCATCTGCGGCGCGTTCGTGTGGGAGTGGTGCGATCATGCGCCCGCCATCGGCAAGGATAACCAGGGCAGGCAGCGTTATCGCTATGGCGGCGACTTTGGCGAGGTGCTGCATGACGGCAATTTCTGCGCTGACGGCCTGGTGTCCTCCGACCGCACGCCGCATCCCGGCCTGCTGGAATACAAGAACGTGCTGCGCCCGCTGCGCGTGGCTGCGGCTGATCTGGCCAACGGCTGGATTACGCTGAAGAATCATCTGGATTTCGTATCGCCTAAGGGCAGAATTGATATCAAGCTTGTCCTGTCCGGCGGCGGCCAGCCCGATGAAACGGTGCTTGTTCCTGCGGAGAAGCTGGATATCGCGCCGCGCGGCACAGCTACGCTGCATGTGCCTGCCCGCGCGGGCGGCTGCTGCACGCTATATGCGCTCAGCGCTGTCGATACTCCCTGGGGCAAGCGCGGCGATGTGCTGGGCATGGAGCAGGTGGGAGAGCCTGAATTTGTGCCGCAGCTTCAGCAGCGCCCCGCGCAGACGCTGCGTGTGAGCGGCGAAAAGGAACGCTATGTTACCATCTGCGGCGATGACTTTGCCTATCGCTATGACAGCATGACCGGCGCGTTTGCCGCGATGACGGTGCGCGGCAAGGAAATGCTGCTTGCGCCCATGGCCTATAACATCTGGCGCGCGCCGACGGATAACGACCGCAACATCAAGAACGAATGGAACCGGTATCTGTACCGCTATGCCGTTTCGCGCGGTATGGGCACGCAGGTGCAAAAGCATGCCGACCGGGTGGAAATCGAAACGGCGGTGCATATCAGCAGCATGTCCATTTGCCTGCTGGCGCAGGGCACGGTGCGCTGGACGGTGTATGCCGACGGCCGTGTTGCCTGCCAGGCGGATATGCGCCGCGAGGCCGGCGTGCCCGTATTCCCGCGCCTGGGCCTGCGCATGATGCTGCCTGCGGATTATAATAAGCTGCGCTATTTTGCCTACGGCCCGCTGGAAAGCTATATCGATAAGCGCCAGGCTTCGCTGCTTGGCTGGCATGCGGATACGGTGGAAAAGCAGTACGCGCATCCCCTGCGCCCGCAGGAGAGCGGCAGCCATTATGGCGCGCGTTCGCTGACGCTGCATGGCGCGCAGGGCGCGCTGCGCATCGAGGGCGAGGGCTTTGGATTCTCGGCGCTCAGCTACTCGCAGGAGCAGCTGGCGGACGCTGCCCACGACGACGAGCTGTCGTGCGAGGATCGCTGCGTGCTGTGCCTGGATATGGCCCAGCGCGGCGTCGGCAGCAACAGCTGCGGCCCCAGGCTGCTGGAATGCTATGAAATCCCCGAGCATATCCAATGGCAGGCAACAATCGACCCGCTGGCGGAATAAACATCCATAAAAAGCAACCCCGGCAGGAGAAGCTCCTGTCGGGGTTTTTATGCTGCCTGGATGAGAGACAATGGCCTTAGCCGTTGATCAGCTTTTCCAGATCGGCGGTAATCTGCCGCTCCGCCGCCTCGGCCTGCGCGCGGTTTTCCGCGCTGACGGAGATATAGGCCTTCAGCTTGGGCTCGGTGCCCGAGGGGCGCACAACCACGGAGCAGTGACCAGCCAGGCGGAATTTGATCACATCGGAGGGCGGAAGTCCATCCAGACCGTGCAGATAATCCTGGCACGCCTGCACGGCCTTGCCGCCGAACGCCGCGATATCGCCGCGGAAGGCCTGCATGATGGCCTGCATGCGGTCAAAGCCCGCCGCGCCCTCAAAGGTGTAGGAATGCAGGGTGTTCAGGCAATAGCCGTATTGCGCGTACAGGGCGTTCAAGCGCTCCAGGAGACTGACGCCCTGCGCCTTGTAACAGGCGAACATTTCGCAGATCAGCAGCGACGCATCCACCGCGTCCTTATCGCGCACATAGCTGCCGCTCAGGTAGCCGTAGCTTTCCTCAAAGCCGAAAATATAGCTGTCCGCGCGGCCCTGCTTTTCAAGCAGGCCGATCTGCTCGCCGATGAACTTGAAGCCCGTCAGCACGTTGATGGTGCGCACGCCGTAATGGGCGGCGATGCGCTCGGCCATATCGGTGGTAACGATGGTTTTGATCATCACCGGCTCAGACGGCATGGCATGATGGGCGGCGCGGCGCGCGCAGATGAAATCCAGCAGCAGCATGCCTGTTTCATTGCCGGTCAGCAGCACGTATTCGCCCGCGGCATTGCGCACGGCGATGCCTGCCCGGTCGCAGTCGGGATCGGTAGCCAGCAGCAGGTCGGCCTGATGCTTTTGCGCGCAGGCAATGCCCAGCGCCATGGCCTCGCGGATTTCGGGGTTGGGGTAAGGGCAGGTGGGGAAATGCCCGTCCGGCTGCTCCTGCTCGGGCACAACGGTGATACGAGTAAAGCCGCTTTCGCGCAGCGCGCGGGTGACAGGCTGAAGCCCCGTGCCGTTAAGCGGGGTATAGACGATGGATACGTCCCGGTCGATGGGGTCGTCCGCCGTCAGCACGGACTGTCCGAGCACGGCACGGGTGAAGTCGTCGTATACGCTGTCCGGAATCCACTGAATGCTGCCGTCCGCCAGGCTGGCGTCGAAATCGGCTTCCTTCACGTCGGAAAAAATATCCAGCCGCTCGATTTCGCGCAGAACTTCATCCGCCGCTTCGGTGGTGATCTGGCAGCCGTCGGAACCGTACACCTTATAGCCGTTGTACTTGGCCGGGTTATGCGAGGCCGTCACCATCACGCCCGCGGCGCAGCCCAGCGCCCGCACGGCATAGGACAGGCAGGGCGTGGGCATCAGCTGGGGATAGATGAACACCGAAATGCCGTTTGCGGCAAATACGCCCGCAGCCACGCGCGCAAACAGATCGGACTTGATGCGCGAATCATAGCTGACGGCGATGCGGCGCGCATCGGGTGAAAAACGGCGCACCACATAATTGGCCAGCCCCTGGGAGGCCTTGGCCACGGTGTACACGTTCATGCGGTTGGTGCCCGCGCCGATTACGCCGCGCAGGCCGCCTGTGCCAAAGGCAAGGTCGCGGTAAAAGGCGTCCGACAGGGCCGCCTCATCCTGCGCCATGGCGGCAAGCTCGCGCGTTAAATCAGGATCGGCCGAAGCATGGGCGCACCAGGCATGATAGGAAGAAAGAAGCTTTTCGTCCATAGGCTTACTGCAGGTCGTTATCGTCGAAGGGATCGCCGCATTCGGGGCAGAACTTCGGGGGATGGGCGGGATCCTCGGGCTGCCAGCCGCACTTATCGCAGCGGTACAGCGGCGCGCCCGCAGGACGCTTGGCCCCGCACTGGGAACAGAACTTGCCCTGGTTGACCGCGCTGCAGGCGCAGGTCCAGCCGGCCTCGGGCTTCCTGGCCCCGCACTGGGTGCAGAACTTGCCGGTATTCATCGCGCCGCAGCTGCACTTCCAGCCGTCGGCCGGGGCAGCCTGCTGCGCCTGGGGCTGCTGCGCGCCCATCTGGAACAGAGTCTGCGCGTTTACGCCGCCGCTCTGCTGCGCCATGCCCATGCCCATAAAGCCGGTGAAGGCGCCGGCAGAGTTCTTGGCCGCGTCCTGCATGGCCTGCGCCTGCGCGCCGACCAGCTGCGCGGCGGCCATGTTGGTATTGCGGAACACCGCGTTGCGCTGCAGCTCCTTGATCATGGCTTCGTCTTCCTCGGAAGCCTTGACCGAGCTGACGCCGAAGGATACGATTTCAACGCCGCGAAGATCGGCCCACTTTTCGCTGAGTACTTCGTTAAGCGCATCGGCGATTTCCATGGTGTGGGCGGGCAGGGCGCTGTAACGGATACCCATATCGGAGATGGCGGCGAAGGCGGGCTGCAGGGCGGTGAGCAGCTCGGATTTGAGCTGGCTGTCGATACGCTCGCGGGTATATTCGCCCTCCACGTTGCCGCACACGTTCTTATAGAACAGCATGGGGTTGGTGATGCGGTAGCTGTATTCGCCAAAGCACTTGATGGCGATATCCACATCCAGGCCGATGTTCTGATCCACCACGCGGAAGGGTACGGGGCTGGGCGTGCCGTACTTGTTGCCGGTGATCTCCTTGGTGTTGAAGAAGTACACGCGCTGATCCTTGCCGGCCTGGCCGCCGAAGGAGAAGCGCTCAAAGGTGAGCTTGAGGATCTGCTTGAGCTTATCCGTGCCGAACGGCCCATAGAAGATGGAGGGCTCGGCGTTCTGATCGAATACAAACTCGCCGGGCTCGGCGGTGAACTCCACAATCTTGCCCTGATCGACGATCATGGCGCACTGGCCTTCGTTGACGGCGATGACGGAACCGGCGGAGATGATGTTGTCATCTTCATTGCGGCTGCCGCCGAAGCGGCCCTTGGTTTTCTTATTGGCCTTGGCGGCCAGCACGCCCTCGGGCATGGAATCCAGATAGAAATACTCCTTCCACTGGCTGGCCAGGGTTCCTCCAACGGCGTTCAATCCTGCACGAATCAGTCCCATTTTTCATAATTCCTTTCTATTTTGATAAGCAAAAATGCCATATGCTGCGATATGCAATGCTATTGTACACCAAAGTATTCCTTTTCCGCAACCCCTTGCGGGCGGGATGGTTGAATTTCGGACGCAAAGCGGCTATAATCAGGTGCGGAGGGGATCGGATTGGAAGAAAACGCCGCGATGCTGAACGAGCTTTGCCAGCGCGCAGCCAGAAGGCATATCACGCTGTACAGCCGTTTTTTGAACCTGGCGCAGCAGCGGGAGGGTGAAATTGCCGCGCGCCGCGCCGGGGCGGAATACTGCCTGTACGGCGGCGCGCAGGATTGCGAACGGCGCATGCTGGCCGTAAGCGGCGAGGATGCGCCCGACGAAAGCCTGTTTCCCATAGTCTGCCTGCTGGCTGCGCCGCGCAGCGCGCGCTTTGCCGCGCCCATCGCGCACCGGGATGTGCTGGGCGCGCTGATGGGCCTGGGCATCGAACGGGAGCTGATCGGCGATATCGTGCTGCGCGAGGCGGGCGCGTATATCTTCTGCGTGGAGCGGATGGCGGATTTTATTTGCCAGAGCCTTGTGCAGATTGGCCGCACGGATGTGCGCTGTGAGCGCGCCGAGCCGCCCCAGGGCGCGCTGCGCGAAACGCGCGAGGTGCGGCTGCAGGTATCCTCGCCCAGGCTGGACGCCATCGCGGCGCATTTGTTTCACCTTAGCCGGGGCGACGCACAGCAGCTGTTCCGTCAGGGCCGGGTGATGGTGGACGACGCGCCCTGCGAACGGCCGGATTATCAGCTGCGCGACGGGCAGGTGATCTCCGTGCGCGGGTACGGCCGGGCGCAGTACCTGGGCGTGGACGGCCAAAGCAAGAAGGGCAAGGACGTTGTGCGCATTGCGCTGTATAGCTGATAGACTGTATGATTATACATACCATAGCGCGTCCAGCAATGCATCCATATTCTCCTGAGAGTATTCAATTTCAGAGGAATACATGCGCGCAAGCTCGCAGAAATCATCGATGGTAAAAGCAGCTTCCGCCTTGTGCAGAGCGGCAAGGCGCATAAGCAGCCGCGTGCTCACCAGGCAGAAGGCCAGCCGGGGGCGCAGCTCATCAGCATCCTCTGCGGCGGCGATATGGCGATAAAGCAGATAAACAAGCAGCTGTTCCAGGGCGATCTGCAGCGCTTCGTCCGCAGGCGGAACGGCTGCTTTTTCGCTGCCGAGCAGCGTGAGCTCCTGCTCCCAGGCAGGGTCAAGACGCTCCAGATTCAGATAAAGCTGCGCCCAATCTGACCAGCCGCAGGCGGGAAGCTGCAATGCTTCCATTTCGCATAGCCGGGCGATGCGCGCATCAATTGACAACGTGCGATCCTGCGCGGCGGTGATCCAGAAATCGCGTTTTTGCAGCATGGCAGCGTCCTTGCGTGACAGATGGCGCTTGGGGCCGTTTCCCTCAGATATCAGCAGCCTGACAGGCTGTTTTTTCTTTAATATCAGGCTTGCGGCGGCTTCGCAGCACAGCCCTAATCCGGTTTCCTCGCGGTCAGATAGGGTGTTCCGGAAGCGCGGGTGGTCGGCGCAGATCTGACACAGCGCATCCTGCCCGGCGGCGGTAATCAAATCGCACAGCCCGTTTGCGTTCAGCAGCGGGCAGCGCTCATCGGCGGTCAGGCGGAAATGCGGCGTTTCTTCTATATCAATGTGGCTGCGCAGACGCTCGCCCATCTCGCCTGGCATGGCCTGATAGCGGCGCAGCGAGTCCGGGTCGATATCGATCTCCCAGCCGACGCAGCAGGTATGGCGGCAAGCGCCGGCGATACAGGCAAAATCCGCGTAATAATCAGGCACGACGCGCTTCATCCTTCGTTCCTCCATGGACGGCAAGATAAAGCTATTATACGGCGAAGCCGCAGGGGATGCAAGATCTGGCAGAATTTGCTCCACTATAAATATACATGCAAAATACAGAATAAATTTGCATAAATATGTTGACAAATACGGCCGCACGTGTATAATAATGCATGTTTCAAAAATAATTATTCAGGAGGAACACAAAATGAAAAAGCTGATTGCTCTGCTGTTGACCCTCGCTTTTATCCTCAGCCTGTCCTGCGCGGCGCTGGCCGAAAACAAGCTGGAAAAGATTCTCTCCATCGGCGAAATCACCTTCGCCACCTCTCCCGACTTTGCTCCCTGCGAATTCATCAATCCCAACGCCACGGGCGACGATCAGTACGTCGGTGCGGACGTTGAGCTGGCCAAGTACATCGCCCAGGGCCTGGGCGTAAAGCTGGTCATCATGCCCATGGAGTTTGGCGCGCTGCAGGCGGCCATCACGCAGGGCAAGGTGGATATGGCCATCTCGGGCTTTGCCTACACAGCAGAGCGCGCTGAAAACATGCAGCTGTCCACATTCTTCAATTTCAGCGAGGACGACAACGGCCAGGGCCTGCTGGTGCTGAAGGAAAAGACTGGCGATTACACCACGGCCGAAGCCTTCTCGGGTAAGACCATTGCCGCCCAGAACGCTTCCCTGCAGTACAACCTGGTCACCTCTCAGCTCCCCGCCGACGTGAAGGTAAAGCTGATCACCAACCTGAATGACGCCATCATGATGCTGGTCACCGGCAAGGTGGATGCGGTGGCGGTGGACGCGGACAACGGCGCGTTGTTTGCCGGTAACTACGATTCCATCGCTATGGCTGATTTCCACTTCGATTACTCCTCCGAGGGCAACGTGCTGGCCGTCACCAAGGGCGAAACCGAGCTGATCGAGGCCATCAACAAGATCCTGGACGAAGTAAACGAAAAGGGCCTGTACAAGCAGTGGAAGGATGACGCCACCGAGCTTGCCAAGTCCCTGGGTATCGATGTGAACTAAAACCTGCCTTTCCGGCGCATAGAATGGAAGGAGTGCCGCTATGCTGCAAAATGTAATCAAGGTGCTGACGAAGTACGGCTACCTGTTTGCGGACGGTGTGTGGATCACCATCGAGCTGTCGCTCATTACCGTGGCGTGTTCCAGCATTCTGGGCTCGCTGATGGCGATTCTCCGCCGCAGCCGCCTGGGCGTGGTGCGCTTTATCACCTCTGCCTACGTGGAAATCGTGCGCGGCACGCCGCTGCTGCTTCAGCTGTACTTCTTCTATTTTATGCTGCCGCAGTTTCTGCCCTTCCTGAACCTGAGCGAGTTTGCCTGCGTGGTGATCGCCCTGGTGTTCAATTCCATCGCCTATGTGGCTGAGATCGTCCGCGCCGGTATCGACGCGGTGGATCGCGGCCAGATGGAGGCCGCGCGGTCGCTGGGCCTGAACAGCCGTCAGGCCATGGTGCGGGTGATCCTGCCTCAGGCGGTCAAGAACATCCTGCCCGCCCTGTGCAACGAGTTTGTATCCGTCATCAAGGAAACCTCGCTGGCTTCTACCTTCTTTATCGGCGATATCATGAGCCAGTATAAGATCATCAACGGCTTTACCTTTCTGATCATCGAGCCGCTGCTGATCGCCGGTATCATCTACTTTATCATCACGTTTGTGCTCAGCAAGGGAATCGCCGTGCTTGAGAGGAGGATGAAGGCAAGTGACTGACAATATGATCGAAACCGTGGAGATTACCAAGGATTTCGGCAAGCTCCATGTGCTAAAGGGCATCAACCAGCACGTCGCCAGGGGCGAGGTGGTATCCATCATCGGCCCGTCGGGCTCGGGCAAATCCACGTTTCTGCGCTGCCTGAACCTGCTTGAAAAGCCCACCTCCGGCAAGATCCTTTTTGAGGGCGAGGAGATCACCGGCAAGCGCGTCAATATCGATCAGCACCGGCAGAAGATGGGCATGGTGTTTCAGCACTTCAATATTTTCCCCAATCTGACGGTGGAGCAGAACATCACCATGGCGCCCGTGCTTCTGAAAAAGAAAACCAAGGCTGAGGCGGCCGATATGGCCAAGGAGCTGCTCATTCGCGTGGGCCTGCTGGATAAGATCGGCGAGCATCCCGCCCGCCTGTCCGGCGGACAGAAGCAGCGCCTGGCCATCGTCCGGGCGTTGGCGATGGAGCCGGATGTGATGCTCTTTGACGAGCCGACCTCGGCGCTGGATCCTGAAATGGTGGGCGAGGTGCTGCAGGTGATCAAGGATCTGGTCAAGAGCGGCATGACCAGCGTGATCGTCACGCATGAGATGGGCTTTGCCCGCGAGGTCAGCGACCGCGTGCTGTTTATGGACGAGGGCGTGATCGCCGAGGAGGGCACGCCCGCGCAGATATTCGGAAATCCCCAGAACGAGCGCACCCAAGCGTTTTTAAGCAAGGTACTGTATTAAGGAGAACCGCCATGAACGATGCGAAGAAAGCCGCCATCCAGACAATTGACGATCATGCCGCGCTGTTTTGCGATGTAAGCCGCAAGATATGGGAATATGCCGAGCTGTCGCTGAAGGAATTCCAGTCCGCCGCCCTGTATGAAAAGGTGCTTGCTGAAAACGGCTTTGCCGTCACCTCCAACATGGGCGGCATCAAAACGGCCTTTTGCGGCAGCTGGGGCCATGGCCATCCGGTAATTGGCATTCTGGGCGAGTTTGACGCGCTGTCCGGCCTGTCTCAGCAGGCGGGCTGCACGCATCACGCCCCGCTGATTCCGGGCGGCAGCGGCCATGGCTGCGGGCATAACCTGCTGGGAGCGGGCTCGCTGGCGGCGGCTTTCGCGGTCAAGGCGTATCTTGAGCAGCACCCTGAGCAGGAGGGCACGGTCATCTTTTTTGGCTGTCCCGGCGAGGAGGGCGGCGCGGGCAAGGCGTTCCTGGCGCGCGATCATGTGTGGGAGCACCTGGACGCGGCCGTCACCTGGCATCCTTCCGATGTAAACGAGGTCGCCAGCGGCACCTGCGTGTCCTGCATCCAGAAGGAGTTTCACTTCCACGGCGTGGCCTCGCACGCCTCGGGCACGCCGCATCTGGGCCGTTCTGCCCTGGATGCGGTGGAGCTGATGAACATCGGCGTGCAGTTCCTGCGCGAGCATATGCCCACCACTGCGCGCATCCACTATGCTATCACCGACGCGGGCGGCAAAAGCCCCAACGTGGTGCAGCCTGAAGCCAAGGTGCTTTACATGGTGCGCGACGTGCAGGTAGCCCAGGCCATCGCGCTGCAGAAGCGCGTGGATCAGATTGCCAAGGCTGCGGCCATGATGACCGAAACCACCGTGACTGAGCAGTTTATCGACGGCACCGCCAACACAGTGCCCAACGCCGTGCTGGAAAAGGTGGCCTACGATAACTTTGAAGCGCTGGGCGTGGTCAGGCATTCCGATGAAGAAATGCAGCTGGCGCAGGCGTATATCGACAGCTACGAGGCGAAATCCGACCGGGTGCCGGGCTTTGCAGCCTCTGAAAGCCCCGAGATTGCCGCCTATGTCAAGAAGATGACGGACAACGGCAAGCTGCCCATCAACGATTTCCTGATGCCGCTGCATCACAGCATGAAGAGCGGCGCGGGCTCCACGGACGTGGGGGATGTGAGCTGGCAAACGCCCACCGTGCAGGTGCACACCGCCTGCTGGCCCTCGGGCGCGCCGGGGCATAGCTGGCAGAACGTATCCTGCGGCGCAACCAGCATTGCCGAAAAGAGCATGCTGCAGGCAGGCAAGGTCATGGCGGGCACGGTGATCGACCTGCTGACCAAGCCCGATGTGCTTGCCGACGCCAAAGCGGAGTTCAAGGAAGCCGCCGCCGCAGGCTATACCTGCCCCATCCCGCCGGACGCCGTGCCGGTGGCCATCGAGGATTAAAACAAAACAGAACAATCAGCATATTGCCAGGCATGGACGCAGCAGCGCCGTGCCTGGTTTTTTATGCCCCAAACAATACGTCCCCCTGTGCCAGATGCCTGGCATAGGGGGACGCAGGTGGTTAAGTTAGGGAGATGGTTGCGTTTATTCTTCCGCCACGGGTTCCTCGGGCAGGCGCGCGCCGGTGAGGGCAGGCTCGGGCGGCAGGCGATGAAGCTTCAGCTTGCCATCCTCCACGGCGGCCTGCACGCTGTCGCCCAGCTTCAGGCGGCCGGAGATGATCTCCTCGCTCAGCGCGTCCTCCACCTGGCGCTGGATGGCGCGGCGCAGGGGGCGCGCGCCGAATTTCTCATCGTAGCCAGCCTCGGCCAGCAGGCGCGTGACTTCTGCATCGTAGCTGAGGGTGATGCCCATGCCCGACAGGCGCTTCTGCATCTGACGAAGCATCAGATCGGCAATTTGTAGGATTTCTTCCTGCGTGAGGGCGTGGAAGACCACCAGTTCATCCACACGGTTGATAAACTCGGGACGGAATACCTGCTTGACGGCTTCCATCACGCGGTTTTTCATGCTTGCGTAATCCGCCGGGCTGCCGTCGCCGCCAAAGCCCATCACGCGGCCGTCGTTGATGGCGTGCGCGCCGGCGTTGCTGGTCATCACGATGACGCAGTTGCTGAAATTGACCACGCGGCCGTTGCTGTCGGTCAGGCGGCCGTCGTCCAGAATCTGCAGCAGCATATTGAATACATCCGGGTGCGCCTTTTCGATTTCGTCAAAGAGTACCACGCTGTAGGGCTTGCGCCGTACAGCCTCGGTCAGCTGGCCGCCTTCCTCAAAGCCCACATAGCCGGGAGGCGCGCCTACCATGCGCGACACGGTGTGCTTTTCCATATACTCGCTCATGTCCAGGCGGATCAGCGCGTTTTCATCGCCGAACATCGCCTCGCCCAATGCGCGGCAAAGCTCGGTTTTGCCAACGCCTGTGGGGCCCAGGAAGATGAACGAGCCGATGGGACGGCGGGGATCCTGCAGCCCGGCACGGGCGCGGCGGATGGCGCGCGACACGGCCGAAATGGCCTCGTCCTGGCCGATGACGCGCTGATGCAGGATGTCCTCCAGGTGCAGCAGGCGCTCGCTTTCGCCCTCGGTCATGCGCTGTACGGGTACGCCCGTCCAGGCGGAAACCACCTGGGCGATGTCCTCCTCCGTCACCACGCTTTGGCCGGACAGCTTGGATTTTTCCCATTCGGCGCGCTTATCGGCAATTTCATCGCGCACGGCATGCTCGCTGTCGCGCAGGCGCGCAGCGCGCTCATAATCCTGATGATCGATGGCCTCCTGCTTTTCGCGGGAGATGCAGGCCAGCTGCTCTTCCTGGGCCTTGAGATCGGGCGGGGCGGTAAAGGCGGCGATGCGCACGCGCGAGGCGGCCTCGTCCATCAGATCCACCGCCTTATCGGGCAGGTAGCGCTCGGTGATGTAGCGCGCGGAGAGCGTAACGGCGGCGCGAAGCGCCTCGTCCGTGATGCGCACGCGGTGGTGCGCCTCGTATTTATCGCGCAGGCCGCGCAGAATTTCAAAGCTTTCGTCCTGCGTGGGCTCATCCACCGTGACGGGCTGGAAGCGGCGGGACAGCGCCGCGTCCTTTTCGATGTTCTTGCGGTATTCGTCGCGCGTGGTCGCGCCGATGCACTGCAATTCGCCCCGGGAGAGGGCGGGCTTGAGGATATTGGCTGCGTCCATCGCGCCCTCGCCCTTGCCTGCGCCGATGATGTTCTGCAATTCGTCGATAAAGAGAATCACGTCGCCTGCGGCGCTGATTTCGCGCATCAGGTTTTTGAGCCGCTCTTCAAACTCGCCGCGGAACTTGGTGCCCGCTACCAGCGCGCCGACATCCAGCGAGATCAGGCGTTTGCCGATCAGCGTTTCCGGGATGGCCCCGGCGATCATGCGCTGCGCCAGCCCCTCGGCCACGGCGGTTTTGCCAACGCCGGGCTCGCCGATCAGCACGGGGTTGTTCTTGGTGCGGCGAGAGAGAATCTGCACGATGCGTTCGATTTCCTTTTCGCGCCCGACCACAGGATCAAGCTCGCCCTGCTGGGCGCGGCGGGTCAGATCGGCGCCGTATTCGGCCAGCGCGCTGCGTGAGCCGCCGTCGGCGCTTTCATCAGCGGGGGATGGGGACGCGCCGCGCACGGGCTCGCCCGCCATCTGGCGCAGCACACTCTTGCGCAGCTGCTCCCGGTCGCAGCCGGGAGAGGTGAGGATGCGCGCGGCCACGCCCTCGCTTTCGCCCAGCAGCGCCAGCCAGATGTGTGCGCTGGTGACGTAAGGGTGCCCCAGCCGCTGCGCCTCGCGCACGCTGCTTTCCAGCAGCTTCTTGGCGCGCGGGGTCAGCTCCAGCGGCGCCTGCAGACCCGTGCCCTGGCCGATGAAGATGCGGATGGCCGAGCGCACGGCTTCCTCCGTCATGCTTTCGGGCAGGTCGGGCACATCGTCGCGCGCCTCGGCCACCAGGGCCAGCAGCAAATGCTCGGTGCCTACATAGGGATGGCGCATGGCCTGCGCCTCTTTTTGCGCAACGGATAAAACGCGCTGTGCACGCTCGTTGAACTTTGCGTAAATGGCCATGAATCAGTTTCCTCCATGAATGAGATCGCGGATGCGCCGGGCGCGCAGCACATCGGGGGCCGCGCTTTGCTGCTTTGCGGCGGCGTCCAGCGCGCTTTGCGTGCCGGCGCACATCAGATATAGCTTTTCCAATTGGGCTTGCTGCATATTCAGCGTGCCCAGCGCCTGCCCCAGCGTCAGCGCCGACCACAGGTGCATGCCCTCGGCGCGGCTGATTCTGCGCGCGTAGCGCGCCACGCCATAGGCACGGTAAATCGCGTCCAGCACAAAATCGTCCGCGCGCTCGGCAGCCTTGGCGCGCAGCTGACGCTCCAGCGCAATCAGCCGTTCGGCGTGGGATTGCAGGCGGCGCACGATATCGGCCGCTTCCATGCCCAGCGTCATGCGGTTTTCAAGCAGATACAGCGCGTCGCCGCGCTCCTCCTGGGCGGGGGCGGCGCCGCGCAGCAGCAGACCCGCCATGCCGCACAGGCGCGTCATGTTGGGAATCTGCTTAAGCAGCGTCAGCATGGGCAGGTGCAGCAGAAGCGACGCGCGCAGCCCGCTGCCTGCATCGCAGGGACGGGCGGTAAGACAGCCATACTGCGCGGAGCGCGCGTAGGGATGACCGGCTTCCAGCGCCTGCTCCAGCGGCAGGCACAGCGCCAGACAATCGGACAGGCTGCCGTCCTCGTCATAGGCGGCGATGCGCAGATGATCGGCCGCAGCGGTCTGCACGCACAGGCGGTCGTCCTGCCGCAGGTAGGCGGAGGAGAGGGCGTTGTCCGCGCTGTCCGGATCCAGCAGACCGTGCGCAATCAGCACCCGGCGCTGCTCCGGCTCCATCTGCTGTACCATTAGATAGGTAAAGGTATCTTCTTCTTTTTCAAGCACAGGCAGCACGCGCTCGTTTACGGCCTGAGCCACATCCGCCCGGCTGTCGGGAGAGAAGGGCAAATCGGCATAGTCGCGGCGCAGGCATACCGCACCGCCCATCAGAAAGTCCTTCACGGCTGCTCCGCCTCGCTTTCCAGGGTGCGGATTTCATCGCGCAGCACGGCGGCGCGCTCATAGTTTTCCTCGCTGACGGCCTGATAGAGCTCGCCGCGAAGCTGCTCGATCTGCTGCGCACGGGGATCGGCCGCCAGCTTGGCCGGGGCGTTTTCGGCCAGCGGCGCAGCCTGCGGCGGCTCCTGCTGGGAAACGCCGTCCAGCTGCATCAGAAGCTTGCCAAGAATCGGGGTAAAGGCGTCATAGCAGGCGGGACAGCCCAGACGCCCCGTATGCAGAAGCTGCTCCGTTGTGCGCCCGCAGCAGGGACAGGTAAGGGCTGGTGGGTTATCGCCCGCCAGCGCGCTCAGCAGCGCCGTCTGCACGCTTTGCGCGTCGCCGCGCTGCAGACGGGCGGCACACTGGGGACAAAGGCGGCGGGTAGTCGCCTTGCCGGAGGTAATCATGGTCACTGCCATGCGGGCGGGACGCTTGCCGCATTCTTCACACATCATGGGGCGGAAGCCTCCTTTCTGCGCTGCGCGATGCTGAGCAGCATGCTGCGCAGGATGCGCGCGCGCATCGCGTCCTTCACGCTTTCGGTCACGGGCACGGCCAGCGCGGCGGGGCTGGTGGCGGAGATCATCAGCTGCGCGTCGGAGGGAGAAATCACCCCGCGCTCGGCCAGCTGGCTGCACAGAATCTGCGCTTCGCCCGCCGTGATGGCGTCGCCGATGCGGTCGCTGAGCAGATAGGCCAGCTGCTCGTGATCGCCGCGCACAATGCGCACGATGCGGATATATCCGCCGCCGCCGCGCTGGCTGCTGGTGACGTAGCCGTGATCGGGCGTAAAGCGGGTGGAAAGGACGTAATTGATCTGCGAGGGCGCGCAATGGAAATAGGCGGCCAGCTCGTTGCGCTTCAGGTCTACCTCGGCCTGCGGCTCCTCGCTGATCATGTCCTTGATAAATTGTTCGATGGTATCGCTTAATCTCATACGAGAATCACTCCCTGGCCTGTCAGAAAATTACTGACTAACTTTGACCATTAAGATGGTATCATAGATTTCATCAAAAAGCAACACTTTTTTTCAGATCATATATTGACATGCGGGCAAAGTTATGGTTTAATTTCTTCGCGCTTTATGGTTTAGTAATTCTAAACCGCAAAGTGTCATCCGGCGTTTAGCAAACCTAAACCAAACGCTGCGACAAAAAGTTTAGCAAATCTAAACCTGCCCGACCTTGAAAAGGAGCGATATCATGGACATCGGCGAAAAGCTTCGCCGCCTGCGAATACAGCGCAATCTGACCCAGGAGGAAATGGCCGACCGGTGCGAATTGAGCAAGGGCTTTATTTCGCAGGTGGAGCGCAACCTGGCCTCGCCCTCCATCGCCACGCTTACGGACATGCTGGAGTGCCTGGGAAGCGATCTGAAAACCTTCTTTTCCGAGGCGGAGCAGGAGGAAAAGATCGTCTTTGAGCCCGCCGACATGTTTGAAAAAACCAACGAGGAAACGCTGCGCGGCAGCATCGTATGGCTGGTGCCAAGCGCGCAGAAAAACGATATGGAGCCGATCCTGATGCAGATCGGCCCGGGCGGAAGCTCCCAGGAGATGCCGCCGCATGAGGGCGAGGAGTTTGGCTATGTGCTCTCGGGCAGCGTTACGCTGCGCCTGGGCGAGCGCAGATTCCGGGTCAAGACGGGGGGCAGCTTCTGCATCCATCCCACCGCCGCCCACTGCCTGATCAATACCGGCAAACGCCCCGCAAGGGTACTGTGGGTATCCACCCCGCCCAGCTTCTAATCTATACATCAGTGAAGGAGAGCTGCCGCCATGGATGAAGCACCGCGCATGATACATCTGGAGAACATCTCCAAGGAATACGATGGCGCTACCGTTCTGTCAGATATCAACCTGTATATTCTGAAAAATGAGTTTTTAACGCTGCTGGGCCCCTCTGGCTGCGGCAAAACCACCACGCTGCGCCTGATCGGCGGCTTTGAGTATCCCACCACCGGCCGGGTGATTTACGAGGGCAAGGACATCACCGATGTGCCGCCCTATAAGCGCCGCGTCAATACGGTGTTCCAGAAGTACGCGCTGTTTCCGCACCTGAACGTGCGGGACAACATCGCCTTCGGCCTCAAGATCAAAAAGATGAGCCGCGGCGAAATCGACCGCCGCGTGGATAAGATGCTGAGCCTGGTCAACCTGGCCGGCTATGGCAAGCGCAGCGTGGATTCGCTTTCGGGCGGTCAGCAGCAGCGCATCGCCATTGCCCGCGCGCTGGTCAACGAGCCGGACGTGCTGCTGCTGGACGAGCCGCTGGGCGCGCTGGATCTGAAGCTGCGCAAGGAAATGCAGCTGGAGCTCAAATCCATGCAGCAGCAGCTGGGCATTACCTTCATTTATGTTACCCACGATCAGGAGGAAGCCCTGACCATGAGCGATACCATCGTGGTGATGAACAGCGGCCGCATTCTGCAGATCGGCCCGCCCAAGACCATCTACGACGAGCCCAAGAACGCCTTTGTGGCGCGCTTCATCGGCGAAAGCAACATCATTCGCGGCACGATGGTGCACGACGAGCTAGTGTCCTTCAGCGGCGTGGATTTCCCGTGCGTGGACTCTGGCTTTGGCGAGAACGCGCCGGTGGACGTGGTCATCCGCCCCGAGGATATTGTGATCGTAGGCGAGGATATCGGCCAGCTGACCGGCACGGTCACCAGCGTGCTGTTCAAGGGCGTGCATTATGAAATGATGATCGACGCGGGCGACTTTACCTGGAAGGTGCATTCCACCACCATGCAGCCTGCGGGCTCCCGCGTGGGATTGGCCATTGTGCCCTTCAACATTCATATCATGCGCCCCATGAAGGAGGACGTTGCGCCATGATGAACATGCAGCTGCCCTCCTGGGCCTATTGGGCAATGGGCGCGGGGCTGGCGTGCTTTATTGCGCTGGTGGCGCTGTCTGTGCGCCGCCATCACGGGGTCAAGCGCTCGCTGTTCGCCGCGCCCTATACGCTGTGGATGCTGGTGTTTACCCTGCTGCCCTGTATCCTGATCGCCTATTACGCTTTTACCGACACCAACGGTGCGTTCACGCTGGATAACTTCCGCTCCTTCTGGGACAGCAACAACAGCATGCGCGAAAACCTGCGCGCGCTGGCGGGGGACGAGGTGGCCGCCACGGTGGCCCGAGGCTCGGTCAATGTGGATACGCTGGTATACTCGCTGTGGATGGCCTTCCTGTGCACGGCCATATCGCTGCTGCTGGGCTATCCTGCCGCGCTGTTCATGGCGGACCGCAGGATGAAGATGGGCTCCACCATTGTGGTGCTGTTCATCATTCCCATGTGGATGAACTTCCTGCTGCGCACCATCGCCTGGATGAGCCTGCTGGAGGATAACGGCCTGATCAACGCTTTTCTGGAATGGATCGGCATTGGGCGCAAGCACCTGATGTATAACCAGAGCGCCGTGCTGCTGGGCATGGTGTACAACTTCCTGCCCTTTATGGTGTTCCCGATTTACACGTCGCTGAGCAAGCTCGATCCAAAGCTGGGCGAGGCGGCGCAGGATCTGGGCTGCAACGAGCTTCGCACCCTGCTGCGCGTAACCATGCCGTTGAGCATTCCCGGCGTTATCAGTGGCATCACGATGGTGTTCATGCCCTCGGTAACGACCTTCTTTATTCCCCGTGTGCTGGGCGGCGGCAATACGCAGATGTTCGGCGACCTGATTGAATCCACCTTCCTGGTGGCGGGCAACTGGAACCTGGGCAGCGCGCTGTCGCTGATCATGATGATCCTGATTCTGATTTCTCTGTCCATCCTGCGTAAGGCGGATCCCAATGGCGAGGGAGGCGGCATCGTATGAAGCAGTTTTTCAAAAAGTGCTACCTGGCCATTATCCTGATCTTCCTGTACATCCCCATCGTGGTGCTGATCTGCCAGTCCTTCAACGCGGGCAAGAGCCGCGCCAAGTGGGAGGGCTTCTCCTTCCACTGGTATGAGCAGCTGTTCAGCAATTCCTCGATTATGAGCGCGCTGTGGGTTACGGTGTCCATCGCCGTCATTGCCACCATCGCGGCGACGATCCTGGGCACGCTGGCGGCCATTGGCATTTACAGCATGAAGAAGCGCCCGCAGGCCGTGATGATGACCATCACCAACCTGCCCAACACCATGCCTGATATCGTAACGGGTATCTCGCTGATGCTGCTTTTCATCTTTGCCAAGGTGGATCGCGGCTATGTGACCATGGCGCTGGCGCACATCACCTTTGACGTGCCGTATGTGGTGCTGTCCGTGCTGCCAAAGCTGAAGCAGATGAACCGCTTTACCTATGAGGCCGCGCTGGATCTGGGCGCAACGCCCGGATACGCCCTGTGGCATGTGCTGATTCCGGAGTGCAAGCAGGGCATCGTCACCGGCGCGCTGCTGGCCTTTACGCTGTCGCTGGATGATTTCACGATCAGCTATTTCACCACCAGCCCGCTGGTGCAGAACCTTTCCACCCTGATTTACTCGGCCACCAAGCTGGGCATCAGCCCGGTTTACTACGCCCTGTCTTCCCTGATGTTTGTGGTGCTGCTGGTATTGCTGATGATCGTCAACCGCCGCACCGCTGACAATAATTAAAAAACATGGAGGTAAAACCAACAATGAAAAAACTGCTCTGCGCCATCCTCTCCCTGTGCCTGATGATTCCTGCTGCCGGCATGGCCGCCAAGGAAGTGGTCAACGTCTTCAACTGGGAGGATTATATCGACCGCTCCGTGATCGAACAGTTTGAACAGGAAACGGGCATCACTGTAAACTATATGTGTTTTACCACCAATGAGGATATGCTGGTGCAGGTGGAGGCCAATCCCGGCGCGTTCGACGTGATTTTTCCCTCTGAATACTGCGTGGAGCGCCTGAACGGCAAGGGCTTGCTGGCTGAAATCAATTATGACAACATCCCCAACAGCAAGTACCTGCGCGAGGAGCTGATGAACCCCAGCTACGATCCCGAAAGCAAGCACTCTGTGCCCTACATGGGCGGTACGCTGGGCATCCTGTACAACACCAAGCTGGTGGATGAAGCCGACGTTTCCACCTGGGGCGTGCTGTGGAACCAGAAGTATGCCGGTCAGGTGCTGATGATGTCCAGCATCCGCGACGCGATGGGCATCGCCCTGCGCTATCAGGGCTACGGCATGAACAGCACGGATTATACCGCTCTGCGCGCTGCGGCGGATCTGCTGATCAAGCAGAAGCAGACCGGCATGGTCAAGGCCTACGGCCTGGATGAATTCAAGGACAAGATGGTGGCCGGCGAGGCCGCGCTGGCGATTGTTTATTCCGGCGACGCGCAGTATGCCATCAACCTCAACCCCGATCTGGCCTATTCCGTGCCCAATGAGGGCAGCAACGTGTGGATGGACTGCGCCGTGATCCCCAAGGCTGCGCGCAACATCAGCAACGCTGAAAAATTCATCGATTTCCTGTGCCGCCCCGACATCGCGGCCAGGAACTGCGAGGAAATCGGCTATGTAACCCCCAACACCGGCGCGCTGGAGCTGATGGACGAGGAGTACAAGGAAAGCTATGTGATGAACCCCTCCGACGAGGTGCTCGCCCGCTGCGAGTACTTCAACGATCTTGATCCTGCCTGGCTGAACGTGTACGTGACCCTGTGGAACGAAGTGACCAACGCCAAGGCGCAGTAAAACGCAGGCTCTTATATGGAAACGCTGCCCGCTTATCCCTGAGAATACCAGGGGAAGCGGGCGGTTTATTTCTGCACGGCAATCAATAAAATAATATTTTATTGCCGCCCTATGGACAAACCATCCTTGGTGCTATATGATAGTCCCTGCCGGCCCTTGAGCGCCGCAAAAGGAGTACATTCACGATGGCAGTTTTCAAGAAGCACGACGTCGCCGCGGATATGCATGGCATCACCGAGGGCGTGATCTGGAAGCAGATGCTGCTGTTCTTTTTCCCTATTCTGCTGGGCACCTTCTTTCAGCAGCTGTATAACACCGTGGACGCAATGGTGGTGGGCAAGTTTGTGGGCAAGCAGGCGCTGGCGGCCGTCGGCGGCGCTACCGGCACGCTGGTCAACCTGATCGTGGGCTTCTTTGTGGGCCTGTCCTCGGGCGCTACGGTGATCATCTCCCAGTATTTCGGCGCGCGGGAGGAAGATGGCGTCAGCCGCACGGTGCACACGGCCATTGCCATGGGCCTGGGCGGCGGCTTGATCTTGTCCATCGCGGGCATTATCGTATCGCCTGCCATTCTGCGGCTGATGGATACGCCGGAGGAAGTGATGGCCTACGCCACCACCTATATCCGCATTTATTTTGCGGGTATGATTCCTTCGCTCATCTACAACATTGGCTCGGGTATTCTGCGCGCGGTGGGCGATTCCAAGCGTCCGCTGTATTTCCTGATCTGCGCCTGCCTGGTCAATATTGTGCTGGATATCGTGCTGGTGTTGTATGCCAATATGGGCGTGGCCGGCGCGGCGCTGGCTACCATCTTCAGCCAGGCGGTCAGCGCGCTGCTGGTCATCCTAGCGCTGTTGCACGCCACCCCGGCGCTGCGCCTGCATTGGCGCAAGATTCGCCTGCATGGCGATCTGCTGCCGCGCATCATCCGCATCGGCCTGCCGGCGGGCCTGCAGTCGGTGATGTATTCGCTGTCAAACCTGGTGATCCAGAGCAGCATCAATCGCTTCGGCACGGATATGATGGCTACCTGGACGGCCTATGGCAAGCTGGACAGCTTCTTCTGGATGACTATCAGCGCCTTTGGCGTCACCATTACCACCTTCGTTGGGCAAAACTTCGGCGCGCATAAGTATGACCGCATGCGCAAAAGCATTCGCACCTGCCTGGTGATGGCTACCATTGCCACCTTGCTGGTGACGGGCCTGCTGCTGACCTTTGGCGAAACGCTGTACCGCCTGTTTACGGACGAAGAAGTGGTCATTCAAAAGGGTATGCAGGTGCTGCGCTTGCTGGCGCCGTTCTATTGTACTTATATCGGCGTGGAGGTGTTTGCGGGTACCGTGCGCGGCGCGGGCGACTCGCTGATTCCCATGCTGATGACGCTGTTTGGCGTGTGCGTGCTGCGCGTGGTGTGGGTCACGCTGATTGCACCCATGAAGCCCGAGGTCAGCTTTATGCTGCTGAGCTATCCCATCACCTGGTCGTTTACATCCATCCTGTTTATCATCTATTATTTCAAAGGCGGCTGGCTCGAGCGCTGCGAGCGCAAGGCGGGCTATGCGCATGTGGATGGACGTGTGTAATAATCTGTTGCTTAAAAACCGGCGGTCGGAGTGAATTCCGGCCGCCGGTTTGCATTGTGGATCAAAGGGAAAGAATCAGCTTTACGATCATGCCGATCGTCAGCGCGCCGCCAAGCAGGCTGATCACGCCGTAGATTCTGCACGATTCGGGGTCGTTCTTTTCCTTGATCAGGTAGTATATGCTAGCGCAGAGAACCAGAATACCGATAACCAGACCGATGATAGCAAGCGTCACAGTTTGTCAAAATAGCCTCGTTAAAGCTCCTGGGATGCATGAAGGGGCCGCAGCCCCTTCATATGTAATCCGCAGCGGCGGCGTGTACGGAGCGAGCGTCATTGTTTTTTCCTCCATTTCAGCAGCAGAGCAGAGTTGAGAATGACCAGCACGGAGCCGGCGTTATGTACCAGCGCTCCGACGACGGGGCTGAGCTTGCCCGTAATGGCCAGCGCGATGGCCAGAAAGTTGAGCGTCATGGAAAAGGTCAGGTTCAGCTTGATGACCGTCATCATGTGCTGGGACAGCGCCAGCAGATGCGGCAGCTCCTCCACCTCGTCCTTGACCAGCACGATATCAGCAGCGTCCACGGCAATATCGCTGCCTACGCCGCCCATGGCGATGCCAACGTCCGCGCATTTGAGGGCGGGCGCATCGTTGATGCCGTCGCCGATCATGCACACCGAGCATCCGCTTTGCTGATCCTGGCGGATGCGGCGCAGCTTATCCTCGGGCAGGCAGCCGGGGCATACCTCCTGAATATCCAGCTTGCCCGCAATGGCCCTGGCCGCCTTGGCGGAATCACCGGTGAGCAGCAGGGGCTTGACGGCAAGCTGCTTGATGCCTGCGATCATGCCGGCGCTGGCGGGACGCAGCGTATCCTCCAGGGCCATAAAGCCCGCGGGCTCGCCGTCCACCGACAGGTAAATCAGCGTAGCACCGCGATTTCAGGCAAGCCTCGGCGGATTGCGAAAGCGCGGGGGAGAGCGGCGTTTGCGCGCGCTCCATCAGCGCGGCGTTGCCCGCCCAGATGCGGTGCCCATCCGTTTGCGCCACGATGCCCTGGCCGGGATACAGCGTGAAATCGCTGGCTGCGGGCAGCGTATCGCCGGACTGCGCGCGATAGCTGCGCACCACAGCCTTGCCCAGCGGATGCTCGGACAGGCTCTCGGCGGCGGCAGCCAGGCGGAACAGCGCGTCGCGTTCAAAGCCGGGCAGCGTCCCGATCACCGTCACAACCGGCTCGCCCTTGGTCAGCGTGCCCGTCTTGTCAAAGGCGATTCCGTTCACGCGGGCCAGGCGCTCCAGCGCGTCGCCCTCGCGCACCAGAAAGCCGTGGCGCGTGGCGTTGCCGATGGCCGCCATGATGGCTGTGGGCGTGGCCAGCACCAGCGCGCAGGGGCAAAAGACCACCAGGATGGTCACAGCGCGGATGATCTGGCCGGAAAAAATCCAGGTGAGCGCGGCGGCGGTCAAGGCCGTTACCACAATCCAGGTGGCCCAGCGATCGGCCAGCCCTACGATCTTGGCCTTGCCCGCGTCGGCGGACTGCACCAGGCGGATCATTCGCTGGATGGAGCTGTCCTCGCCCGCCTTTTCCGCGCGCATTTCAAACGCGCCGTACTGGTTGACCGTACCGCTGGATACGCTGTCGCCCGGCCCCTTATCCACCGGCAGCGGTTCGCCGGTCATGACGGCTTGATTGACGGCCGTTTGCCCGGCGGTGATCACGCCGTCCACCGGGATGGTTTCGCCGGGCAGCACGCGCAGCATCGCGCCCGCCTGCACATCCTGCGCGGCGATGATGCTTTCATCCTGTGCGGTCAGCACGCGCGCGGTCTGCGGGGTGAGCTTGACCAGCTTTTCAATGCCTGCCCGTGCGCGGACGACGGTCAGATCCTCCAGCAGCGCGCCCAGCTGCATGATGAAGGCCACCTCGCCGGCGGCGAAATCCTCGCCGATGCAGACGGAGGCAATCAGCGCCAGCGAGACCAGCACGTCGGCCTTGATATCAAAGGCAGTGATCAGGCCGATTACAGCCTCCAGAATGATGGGTACGCCGCACAGGATGATGGCGACCCACGCGGGATCAAACGGCAGGGGAAAGGGCTTGAAGATGCTCAGCAGCAGCGCGGCGCCGGAGATAATCAGCAGCGCGACGTCCTTCTTTGTGCCGCCCTTTTCCAGCAGCGCTTCCAGCTTGCGAATCAGGGAGTGCATGACGGACCTCCTTCTCTATACCCATGGGGGTATATGCTTATTATACATATGGGGGTATGAGTATGTCAAGGGGGAAATAAAAAAGCAGCCAAGTAGCTGCTTCCAGAAGAATTATCCCATATTGGCGAAACGCTCCACGGCCTTGGTGAAATCCTGAATGGTCTTGTCCGCGTCGCCGTGCTCGATGCCGTCGCGCACGCAGTGGCGGATATGGCCCTCCAGGATCACCTGCCCGCACTTGTGCAGCGCGGCCTTGGCGGCGTTCAGCTGGGACAGGATATCCTCGCAGGGAACGTCCTCGTCGATCATGCGGTCGATGGCCTGAACCTGGCCGATCACCTTTTTCAGTCTGCGGTGCAGATTGTCCGCGTCCATGCATTGCTTCATAATAATCCGGCCCTCCATACTTGTGTAGGTATGGGTATATTGTAGCCGCAGCAGGGCGATTTGTCAATTGCGCGGCATGCTTCCGGCAGGACGGCCGGGGGCATAGGCGGGTTTCCGAAACTTTTTTCAGAATTTGTTAAAAATCCTATTGACATCTGCGCGAAAATAGGATAATATATATCTCGCGTCACGGGAATATGACACGGACGTGATATCGCGGGGTAGAGCAGTTCGGTAGCTCGTCGGGCTCATAACCCGGAGGTCGAAGGTTCAAGTCCTTCCCCCGCAACCATTTGGCTCCGTAGCTCAGTTGGCTAGAGCATTCGGTTCATACCCGGAGTGTCATTGGTTCGAATCCAATCGGAGCCACCAGAGAAAGCCTTACCGGTTACGGTGAGGCTTTTTGTATGTATTATTTTCTGCAAATATGTTGGAAAGGGCGAGGGTAATGTTTGATGGCGAAGCGATGGGCAGAAGAATACGGCGCAAGCGGCAGGAGCAGGGGCTTACCCAAGCACAATTTGCAAAGAAAATCGGCGTGTCCACCTCCTTTTACGGCCATATCGAACGCGGCTCGAGAACGCCCAGCATCGATACGCTGGTGATTATCGCAAACGCGCTGAACGTGGGCCTGGATGCGCTGCTGCGCGACAGCCTCAAGGTGCCGATCCGATTGGATCCGTCGGGCGGATTGTCCCGCAAGGATATCGGCGTGCTGCGCACGTATTTATCCAATCAGCAGGCGGCGCTGGAGAAGTGGGATGACGGCTCCAGGCGCAAATAACGGCGAACGGCTGCCTGTCATCGATAGCCAGCCGGCATTTGAAAACGCCTTGCGGCGGGCGCTGGAAATGGACGAACCGCTGCAGGGCGTGCTTTGCTGCGGCCTGACGCTGGATGGGGCGGCCCTGGCCGGCCTGGAGGCCCTGCAGGTAAGCATGGAGCGCTGCCGCTTTGAAGGCTGCAGTTTTTCCAAGGGCAGCTTTTATGATGTGCGCCTGATTGACTGCGATTTTGTCAGCTGCGCCTTTCCGGACAGCTATTGGAAGCGCTGCCGGTGGAGCGGCTGTCGGATGAACGGCGCGGATTTTGCGGGCGCGTCCCTGCATGATGTACAGGCGCGCGATACCCGGCTGCGCTACGCCAATTTTGCACATGCGCTGATGGAGGATGTAAAGCTGACCGACTGCGATTGCGCGGACGCAGGCTTTGCCGAGGTCAAGCTGCGGCGTGTGATCTGGCAGCGAGTCAGCCTGCGGCAGGCGGATTTCTTCCGCACGCCGCTCAAGGGCGTGGATCTGTCTGCCTGCGATATCGCGGGCATGCAGCTATCCGAAAATGCGGCGGAGCTGCGCGGCGCGCGCGTCAGCGCGGAGCAGGCGATGGATATCGCACGCAGGCTGGGCGTAATCATTGTGTGAAAGCATAAAAAAGCCCGCGCATACTGCACGGGCTGGTGGCGCGCCTGGCGCGATTCGAACGCGCGGCGCTCCGCTTAGGAGTGCCAAAAAGCGTTCGCCTTTGGAACCCATCAACACCCATGGAGCGCCTTATTTTACTGGATTTCTAACGTTTTTGAGTGTTCGCATTTCCCTCCAAAATACCCCGGTTTTCCCCGGGTGAAATTAGCAGAGTGTTAGCAGAGCTAATTTTTCTGGGGGGACAAAAAACCAGCCGAATCCAAAATTAGCAGATAACACTGTTCATTTTGTTATTAAATCACAATTTTCATTATAACAGATATGAAAACATGACTATGTGCGTTGAGGATAGAACTGCTCCTCGCAACATACTTTTCATGGTTATACCACCGAATTAATATATTTCTTGATTTTGAACTTGACTGGGAGTAAGGAGAAGCCTGTTATTCCACACGAACAGCCTATATGATTTCTGTTCGTCGGTTCGGGAGTTTGCCCGCCAGCTTTTTTCCTTGCTGCCATCCGGCTCCCCTCAGCTTCTATCTCTCGATGGACATTCTTGCCTTCGACTAACGCTTCTTACAGTCGTGCGCGTTGTGGACTTGCGCCAATTAGTTGTTGCTTATGTCGGGCGCATAAGTCTAAAGCGCGAGCCGCAGGTAAATAAGCCTGCAATGCGCGCTTTAAATTATTACCTTTATAAAAATTTTCGGCATTCCACGCATACAGGGATATGAACTGCTGAACTTTCAGTACTTCTCTCCCTGAAAGTGCCCTACCGGTGTACCAGGCATTGCAACAAAGGTTGCGTCCAAATTCGCGTTATGCCTTCACCTCGGCAACGATGCGTCCTGCAAAAGCGGGGCCGCCTTCAAGCCTGCCGCCAAGGAAGAATGTGTGGCGACCTGGACAGGGCAAAACCTTCTTCATCGGCTCGAATTCAAATTCCGCAACCCAGTGGTTTTTGCCCTCGCGGCGCAACGAGCCGCCGCATGCCGGTGCAAACGCATCGATAACATGCGTAAACTCCACACCAAAGCGCAGCGTATCTTCCTGTGGAATTCCCTCCATCGCAAATTCCACCGAAATCGCCGCCGCTTCAGTGCTCAGACGCATTTCTGAAGCGCTTACGACTTCAACCATATTGAATTTCCGTTTCGCATACGCTTCCAGCTTCGCAAGCGCCGCCTGCAAGAAGGCTTCGTCCCGCACCGCCGCATCCTTCAGCTTCAGCGCCTCGACGCTCTCCCTGCGCGCCTCGGCGAAAATTTCGCGCAGCAGCGGCTGCACGCCGTCAAACACATCGCTGTGCAGCATTTCTTCCGCGCCGCACAGCCTGCGGAAGCGATCAAAGGCGCTGTCGTTTGCACAGGTCGCGCCGGGCTGACGCTCAAGATGATGCGCCATCAGCTCCGCGCTGCTCCCATCGGCCTTTATGCTCTCGGGCAGCCCCATCAACGGATGTATCGGCAGATACGGTACCTGGCACGGGCGGCCAAACGCCGTGTATACGCAGGTCTGCCACGGTTCATCCGCAAATTCCCAAAGATCGCTTTCCAGCGTCGTTCCAGTGCAGATGCGGCGCGCGGTCGGAGAATTGTGCGGTGAACGTCCGGGACCAAAGCGGTCAACGTCATCCTGTGTGCCCTCGTAGTGACAACTCATCACCCGGGCAAGCGTTTCGATATCTATCGGCTTATGCGGATACACGCAGAACGGCGTGCCTTCCCTTTCAATATCCCAATCTCGACCGAGCACAATGCGCTGCCCATGCTTCTGGCGCAGCAAATTACCCGCATGCCTCCAGGTCTTTTCACCCTGATACGCCTCGGCAAAATCAAAGTCGGAATAATCCGTCGTTTTGGGCACATACCAGCCCTTTTCGACGGCATAGCGCACAATATCCTTCGAATAGAACATTTCCGGGCAATCGCTGAGCGGATGGAAGGTATAATGATTGGGCATGACGACCACCGCGTCATCCGGTACGCGCGCACCGACATAATGCCGCCCGCGGACGAGCTGGAACATGAACGCCTCATTCTTATCGGCAATGGTATAGGCGCGGCCGGAAGGAGCGTAGCCCCATTCGTCAATCAGCGCCATCAGCACATGCGCACCCTCACGCGCTGTATGTGCGCGTTCCGCCAGCGCACGGCGCAGCACATAGCCAATCCCGCTGTCCTTAACGACGTTCGGGTCGTCATCGGCTTCCTTGGACCAGCCCATCGAATTTGATGTGATAACAACGCCACACTCGTTCAGATAAGCATCCGCAGCGGTAACGCCGCCCTCATCCTCGACATATTCCACCCAGTAATAGCCGAGCGTATGCGGAACCTGCGGAATGCGTGCCAGCCCTTTCTCTGCCGGTATCAGTTCGCCCGACGCATGATCCGCTGCGGGCACGATTGCGTGCCGGACAATCACATGACCCGGATCATCCTCGTTGTGTGCGACGAGCACGCGCCCGCTTGCGGACACAGCTTTACCCACAATCACAGTCATACAGTTCATCATTTTATCCTGAAGCATTGCGAATCTCCTCATTTGATCTTTGGAAGCGCAACCTTATCAAACGCAACGGTAAAATCGCGCATGTATTCTGCCATCGTATTGAGCATTTCCACGCCCCATGCCTGCGTTGCCTTCGTTGGCGGATCGATAGACATGCCATGCGTCAGCCAGCCATTGTCCGTAATGGAGCGAATCGGCCTGGGAATCGTAACGCTACCCCCCTTGAAGTTGACGTCCATCCAGCTGGCGCTGGGGAGTTCGTTGGAAACGTCGTTGCGGATGCCTTCGCCCTCTTCAAGGTATTCCGTATGGATCAATGCCGGGTCAATACCCATCACTGCAGCGGTCTCTTCGCCGCCGCCATGGCCGCCCTTCCATTCCGGACGAAGCTCTCCGGCAATCAACCACCAGTTCAGGTTAGCAAGAATCGCGCCCTTTGCATACAGATGATGGCCAACCTCCGTGATGGATTTGCTGTTTCCACCGTGACCGTTCAGAATAATAAAATGACGGAAACCATAATCATAGAGCTGATCGCAAATGCGCTCCAGCAGGGCGCGAAGTCCCTCCACGCCCAGCGAAATCGTTCCGGGGAAGCCGACGATATCCGCTGTCGCACCATAGTTCACAGTTGGCGCGATCACTGTGTCAGACATGGCTGAATACAGCTCTGCAATGCGATGCGGTATCATCGTATCCGTGCCGAGGGGCATGTGCTTTCCATGGTTTTCAATGCTGCCAACCGGGATTACAACCGTATCGCGGGTTTTCAGATATTTTTCAACGTCCAGATAATTCATTTTTTCGAGAAACATTCTATCCACCTCCAGTCTAAACTCAACCATTATTATACTCTGCTTTGGCAATTCTGCAAGTGAGATACGTAAAATCAGGACGCAATTTACGCATGGTAAAAAGCCGGGATGGATTGAATTCCAGAAACGCATCGTGTGTATAAAGGTAGCACACATCAATTTCTCGCGCATCGATTTAAAGCAGAATTCCCCTAGGCAAGGCTGGTTTTGGCGGTGACGGCACCACCGCATACACGTGTGTCAAAAAAAGTATAAACGTAATCGATTGCAGCATGCCCGTACTTTCCATGCATGCACCCTGGGAGGTTATCAGCAAAGTCGATCTGGATGAGGCATACAGGTGCTATGTCGCCTTTCCGAAAGCGTGAGGGCAGTCTTGGCGAACCGCGCGCAACTCCTGTTTTGCAAATTCCTGTCCGTTCTAATAATAATGCGCCTACTAATGAGTGCTGCAGTGATCCCCGGTTGAAGCTCTGCCTGAATCTGGCGTTTTCCTGCTCCCTGCGTATTGGCGAATTGCTTGCCCTGACCTGGGACTGCGTGGATGTCACTGATGAAAGTATTGCCACCGGGAAGGCTTCCATATTCATTAACAAGGAGCTTCAGCGGGTCAAGAAGGCTACGATGAGCACGCTGGAATCCAAGGATATCATTTTCACCTTCCCTGAGCAGGGCATTAAGAACTCCACTACGCTGGTTTTGAAAAAGCCGAAAACGGTGACAAGTACCCGCAAGGTGTTTTTGCCCAAGACGGTCGCGGAAATGCTGGTGGCCTGGAAGCTTGATCAGGATGCAACGATTCAGGCCCTTGGCAACGAGTACATGAATTAATTTCAATCTTGTGATCGCTACGCCGATGGGAATGCCTACGGAGTCCTCTGTCATTCGCAAGGCAATGAAGGATCTGATTGAGGAAAACAACCTGCCTCCGGTCGTGTTCCACAGTCTCCGCCATTCCAGCATTACCTATAAGCTGAAGCTGACCGGCGGCGATATCAAGGCCGTTCAGGGCGACTCTGGCCATGCGCAGGCAGCCATGGTAACTGATCAGTATTCACATATTCTGGACGAGAATCGCCGCACCAATGCGCAACTGATTGAAAAGGCTTTCTATGCCGGCAAAGGATCCGAGCCTGAAGGCTCATCCGAAAACAAGAAGGCCGAGGAGAAGGAGACAGCGGGTGATCAGGAGAGCATGAATCCCGAACAATTGGCAAATATTCGTTAGATAATTTTCGAACATTATTGACTTTTGAATCGTTTAAGATTAAAATAAAAGCGATGATGAAAAAATGTGGCGTGAATGTGTCAACAACGCTGCATATTTTGTCAGGCGTGTGAACTGAAGAAAGGAAGGAAGACGACATGAAAAAGGCATTGGCTCTGCTGATGAGTCTCGCGCTTGTGCTGGCTATGACGGTCGGCGCAATGGCTGCGGAGGACTGGGTAACGCCGGTTCAGAACATCGAAAATTGGGACGAAGAGGTTGACTTCCTCATCGTCGGTTATGGTCTTGCCGGCGCGGCTGCTGCCGTCGAAGCGCATGACATCGACCCGAATGCGAAGATTCTCGTTCTCGAGAAGATGCCGGAAACCCTCGCGGGCGGCAACTCCATCGCTTCCGGTCAGACGTTCCTGGTGCCCGCTGAGAGCGCTGTGGAAACCGTTAAGACCTACCTCTACAACTGCAACCTGCCCAACCCGATTCCGGATGAGTACCTCAC